>JAIBBM010000021.1 GCA_019694685.1 Leptospirales bacterium | reverse complement strand
CAGAAGTCCATGCGCCATCAACCGATCTCCATGAACATGATGTTCCCCGTGATCGCCCGAAAGGTCTGCAAACGCCAGTATTTCTGCGCGTGAGAAAGCTCGCCGGTATTCAAAAACAGCTCCCTGAACCACAAGATCCAGAGGAATTTTGTCATCATGTTCCGATTGCATTGGAGGCTCCAATAGTTTTGTACAAAACCATTTTCCGTGAGTCACGCTCGTCAACAAGCTTTCTTCGTTTCTATTCCAGTTCCGCGAGATTGGTATCCATACGCCGCAGAAGCTCTTCCAGAAACTTGCGTTCCTGCCTGGAAATACCGGTCAGAAGACGGGCGTTGAAACCCCTTGAAATGGCAAGCATCCGTGGCGTAATCCGCCGCGCGAGCGGAGTAAGGCGAATGATTGCACGCCGGGCATCCCCTGGATCGCGCGCCCTGGCCAGATACCCGTGCGCTTCCAATTGAGAAACGATGGAACTGACGGTGGACTTATCCTTTCCAAGGGCCGCCGCGATCTCCTGAACTTCTAGAGCTTTTGCGCGCGCCACAACAAACAATACATCGCCGTGCGCGACGGAAATCTCGGACAATCCCGCTTCCTCCAGATGCTTTTCAAGATAGCGGAAAGCTGCGGATCGAACCCGGCTCAGGAGGTGCAGTAAAGAAGTTTTCAAATGGTAGCTCGATCAGTGAACAAAAACAAAGAACAAGACGAGGGCTGTCAGCTTCTGGTCATCCAGGAATCGCTCTGCATTCAAGCTCGCCACTGCGAAGCTCCGCGCAATCAAAAAAGATCCGCTCCATGACGATATCAAGGATGTTGCTTTGAAAGAGATAGTCCACCTCCCGAGGTCGCGAGATGAATGCACTAACATTCGAATGAAAGCTACGTAAAGCGTAATGAACAACACAAAGATCGTGTGCAGAACGAATCAGTTAAAGAAAATCAAGTATACGCGCAGGAGGATCGAGTCTCTTCAAAAAATGATTGACCGCATTGGCGCCTAACGGTCCTTTATGCCGCGGGAGAACCAGCCAATGAACTTCAAACGAACGCTTCTTTCCGGGCTATGCCTGCTTCTACTCGGCTGCGCCACTACAGCAACGCAGCAGGTCGACATTCCCGTCTATTTCGGACCACGCCCCGGTGCGCCCGCATCCAAAGACTTCAACAACATCGCCGCCAGAGATTCTTTTCTATTGGTAGGCGTGCGAAATTCAGCCGGAGCAGACCAGAAAAGCGAAGTTGAAAAAGTACTGATCAACAATACGAAATCTACAAAAGACTGGGCCACCATTCAAGAGGTGGATGTCTCCGGTTACACAATTATCATCTTACCGTGGATGTTTGGTACTGCGGAAAATTCTGTGAAAGGAAAGGTAGAGCATGCGCAATAGAATTTCATTTTTTGTATTCGTCGCGATATTCGCGTCGGTTTGCACTTCCTGCATGGTCGGCGGGCGAGGTACCGCGACTTTCGATCAGGTTCGCTATCCGATTTCTGGCACTACAACCTTACTGAAAAAGGACGGTACCACCTTGAACGCGGCCTCCGCCGGCAAGCCACTCGGGCATGTACAGGCACACAAGTTTTACTGGGCCATGTTGTACGGATCCGTTTCGCTGACCGGCAAATATGACCTCAGCCAGGATATGAATGCGGCGGTAGAAGAAGTGGGCGGCAATGCAGTGATCAACGCCAAACTCACGAACACACAGTGCCCTACCAATTATGTACTGGTAGTGCTCGGAATTCTCCCGTTTATTCCGGGTTGTGTTTCCGTCACGCTGGAAGGCGACGCAGTAAAGCTTGACCTTTGATTGCAGACGGTGCATGCTCGTTTTGCTGCTCGCGAGCTGCGCAACCCCGCAGGCGCCCGTTCTAACTGAAGAAGAGAAGAAGATTGTAGTCCTTCAGGCGACGGGCGTAAAATTCCTGGAAATGAACTGCAAACCGCTCAGCGGAGTGGAGGACTATGCATTTCGGGAAAGCGCAATCCAGGCTGCGCATCGACGTCGCGCCACGCATGTGCAGCTCCTACCTCTGGCAAGCGGAATGAGTTCGACCGGCGGCTTCGCCACATCCTATCAGTCGTTTTCATACCGCGCATGGTCCTGTATTTCGCCCTGACTTCTGTTCCTGGTTGCCCGCAGGGGTTTCAAGTGTTCAATTTCAATGTCAGCTTCACTTTGCAGGAAGGACACTCGCTGACTGTAAAGAAGCGACCCAGCCACGCCCTGCAAGCGGGACAGCGCCAGTTCACCAGATGAACCCAGACCGCCGCAGCAAGTGCGGGAAGAATGGAAACGAACAGAATCTCCGGTTGTTTAAACAGGTCTTTCTGGTAAATTGCAAATGCGAAAAATGGAAAGACCAGCGGAACAAACCCCGCGAAGAGATTTCTCCTTTTGATTCTATCGAACGCGGCGCGGATTTCTTCAGGGTTCATCTGACTCAAGGTCCGCGATTGACGGCCGCGGGCAACTGCATTATGAACTTAAATATCGCACGAATTAAATGCGGACCAGAGTATCACTCGCCTACCATCGAGGGAATTGCTCCGCTTTCGCGCTGTTCGCGGCGAATTTCCGCGCCTCAAAAAAGATTGCGAGGTGCCGCGAGAAACTAATTATCGGAGTCAAACATGGGCATGTCTGGAAAGGCGCTATAAATTGAGTCGAAAGCCAGGGCCAATCGCATATCCATGAAACATTTCATTCGCCTAACATTGCTGTTGTATTTCGTATCTGCTTTGCCAGCCGCGCCTGTGCACATGACTGATGAAGAAGTGCCGGTATCAGGAACAAGTCTTCAGATCATCGAAGACAAACTGGCTGCTCTGGACCTGACCAACTTGCCGGAGGGCCTCTGGAAATCCTCCCACAACGGAGACTTTGGAGCCGGCTTCACAGAAGCAGTCTACTGGCTGAAGTTTTCGGCTGTGAATATGCGACCGGAGGAGAATTGGACACTTCATATTGAGAACGCACTCGTAGACGAGCTTGAGATCTGGAAAACGGGCGGCGAATCGGCGCACATCCAAACCGGAACCAAAATCCCTTACAAAGACCGAGAGCTTGCAGGCCGGCTCTTCCATTTGCCGGTCAAAATCAAGAAAGGTGAAACTGCAAATTTTCTCATTCGCGCCAAAATGCGGGCGTCAATGAATCTTCCGATCCGTCTTCGCACGGACAGGGTGACTGCTTCGTGGAACAACCGGGAGAATTTAATACTCGGGCTTTTCCACGGCGCCGTTCTCATCATGATCGTTTACCATGCATTCATATGGTTGTCGGTGAGAGATAGGATCTATGCCTACTTCATTCTAGTATTGCTCTTCGGGTCCACTTTCATGGCTGCGCAAAACGGCCTCGCATTTCAGTATCTCTGGCCTGGCATCGGCGAAAGAGGCGTTCAGATAAATCTCACGTTCGGAGTGCTGACGCTGCTCACGAGCAGTCTCTTCATTAGAGAAATGCTCAATCTACGTGCACGCTGGCTTCCGGGTTTTTTCGCGGCCAACGGACTCATCATTTTGAGCGCAATCTGTCTTGCTGCAGTCTGGATCGTATCATACAAAATTGCCGCTTCGACCATGACTACCTTGACCTTGATGCAAGCCATGGTGGCCATGAGTGTGGGGCTGCGCTTCGCGCTCCGGCGCGACAGGATTGCAGCCTGGTTTGCCTCTGCCTATTTCGTTGTCATCGCCAGCTCTGATCTTTTTGCGCTCCGAAGTGTCGGCGTGATTCCACCATCCCAATGGATCACTCATTCACTCATGATTGGCATTCTCATGCAGAACATTCTACTATCATTGTCTCTGGCCGAGCGGATCAATGTGCTGCACCTCGAGGCCGAAGTCTCAAAGCAAGCCAGTGAACTCAAGACTAAGTTCATGGCAACTATGAGCCACGAAATTCGCACTCCGATGCACGGTGTGATTGGACTGACGAACCTCTTGCTCGATACACAGCTCGACGCAGAACAACGGATGCTCGCAACGCAAACATCGCGAAGCGCTCAAGCATTGCTCGAGATCATCAATGACGTTCTAGATTTTTCGAAGATCGAAGCTGGCAGACTTGAACTGCATCCAGAGACTACCCGGATCACGGATCCTGTCGCCTCCGTCGTCAACCTCATGCAGCCTCTCGCACAGAAGAAGGGCCTGCACATACGCACGAGCCTCAGTCGCGAAATTCCACCATTTGTGAGCGTCGACGCTGGACGGCTCCGGCAGATTTTATTGAATCTTGTGGCGAACGCAGTGAAGTTCACCTCTGAAGGCGAAATCAGTCTGACCGGAGGTTACGAGCAGGGAAATATCTTCTTCAGCGTTCGTGACACGGGGATTGGGATTGATTCGGAATACTTGCCGCACTTGTTCGACCCATTCTACCAGGTAGATTCGCGGCTGACCCGACAATTTCAGGGCACCGGCCTGGGTCTGGCCATCACCAAACATCTTGTGACCCTCATGGGAGGCACAATCCGAGTGGAAAGCGAACCAAACGTGGGCTCAGTTTTTGAATTCCGTCTGCCTGCGCCTGCGGTGGCTGCGCCAACAGAAATCAGAAAACCAGATGAATCTATGGTTGGTAATCTTCGCGTTCTCGTCGCTGACGACGACGAAGTGGGCAGACTCGTAGGCGGACAGTATCTCCGGAAGCTGGGCTGCACTGTGGATCTTGCAGAAGACGGGCCAGCCGTGCTCAGGTGCATGCAGAGTCAAAAGTACGCTGCCATATTTCTGGACATGCAAATGCCGCATCTTGACGGTCCCGATACTGCGCGCGAGATCCGAAAACTATACGGGGATACGCCATTTCTAATCGCCTTGACAGCAAACGCATTTCCCGCGCATGCGAAACTGTGTTTCGATGCAGGAATGAATGATTTCATGACCAAACCAATCGATCAGGGCGAACTCAGACGAGTTCTTTCTGCTGTGATGGCAAGCCGCCTTACGGAACGTTATACGAAATTTACCATTGACAAATGATCAAACGAATTCACACTCCTGGTCATGAGCGCAAATCCCCTGCCCGTCAGTAAACGAATCATTCAAGTCTGCCTTTTCCTCGTAGCCGCAATCGCGCTGTTCGGCGGCACCTTGCAAATGTTTCTTGGTGAGCCAACGATATCTCCTCGCCTGGACAACGTGCATCGCTTCATGGCGGGCGTATACTTTTCCATGGGGCTCATCAGCTTCTGGGCTGCCTGGACCATCCGATCGCAGGGAACTTTGATCTATCTGATCGCCTTCGGAGTGTTCATGGGTGCAGTTGGCAGACTTGTTTCCATGTCGATTGTTGGAATTCCTGAACCTCAAGGGCTGTGGCTGGGCTATCTTACACCGGAACTTGTGGTCCCGGTAATCATACTCATCGCGCAACTTGCCGGGCGCAAAGCAATCAAAGACGCTTAACGTTAGGATAAGCCCGGGGCCCTTTCGCCGTCGTTATAGATGCATTGTTCTCCGAAACGAAAACAAAGCGCGAACGCGCGTCAATGGCCACAGGCAATGGCGTATTGAATCCACTGTGATTCAGACTGTACGCGTACACGGGAAGCCCGGAGATGTGACCGGACACACGGATGGTTTCCTACGCTATTTGCTGGAGCACCAGTTCGCCGTCGTTCGCATACCATGCGATGATCCTGTCAGCGAGATGCGCGACGAGGTGTCGAGTGCTTACGGTAAAAGGCTAAATTGGATTCGGCTTGCTGATGTCGTCCTTATGCCAGGCTACGGTACCGCGGGCGACGCGCAGGCACGGAAGGTCCTTGAGTCCGCTGGCTTGAGGGTTGAGATTGCGCGGGAAGACCTGACCGAGATTTCACATCATGGTGGGATATTGCACTGCATCACCTGTGAAGTGTGAAGCCCGTCGGGACCGTGAGTTCCGAAACACGGGCTTGTGGAATGGGCAAGAGGCGTTGTCTCGGAACCAGATGCTCGCTTTCCTATCCTTGTATTAGACGTCGGCGCGTCGCGTAAGAGACTGGGTACAGCATTCTCTTGATTTGAACCAGGTCGGCAATCGCCATCTTGAAGACGGCGTCCAGAACTCTGCGATCAGCATTCTCAAGTGGATTGGACTTGTTAAGCTCCTGCAATTCCGCGTAAAGCGCGCGCGCCTGTTCTTCAATATCCTTCATATAACTTGAACAAGGCTTGGATTTGGGAAAGTCGCCGCGGCGCGAAGGCAGATACTCGCCTCCTCCGCCTTCAACTTGGATGTCATTTCCAGAAAGCTTCTCTGGAATGTTGCGAACGTGAGAAGAAAACTCTTGATTTGCCGTTCGCTCATGTGCGGCAGAATCTCATCCCAAAGCGGATCGAGTTGATCCCAAAGGGGTGGTCTGTAGTCTGCAAAAGCCTGCTGAACAAACTGGTTAAACTCAACGTCTGTCATCGTGGGCTTCGGTGACTGGTTGTGAGACCGCTCGCCGCCCGGCGTCGCGGATGCGGGTCTGGTAGTACTCGCAACAACCATTGGTCCGCGTGTTCCTGTAGTAATGGCACGGACGACGTGTGTCTGATCGCCCCTTTCCGTTGCCTCTGTCCTGGCTCTTTGTTCCACCGTTTCCGGCTGGATCGTCGTTTCGTCCGGAAGCGTGGCAGGTACTGTCACGATGGGCGGCTCATGTGCGGGCATGGAGATGATTTCCCGTGGGCCTTCCATTTGGAGAAGCGCGAAACCCTCAGCCATTCGGTTCAGCTCCAAGACCCACAGGATTGGCTTATCCACAATCAGATACAGCGGCTTTTGTGCCGCTTGCCAGTCTTGAGCTAACCTGTGGACGGTTCCCAGTGAGTGTTCCGGATTTGTCGGCGCGGTCAAGATGATTCCTGCCGCGCTGATTTCCCTGTCGTCTTTCCACTGGTGGATTACTTCCTTCATCCCCGTTAGGTCTGGAACTCCGGAGCGATATGTGAAGCGATAGAATCCTACCAGGCTTGTGCCCGACTCATAAACGGCAACTTTCCCTGGCCCCAGCTCCGCCCAAACCAAATCATGCAGAGCAATCTCCGAGTGAGGTGTCTCCATTAGTTCACGCGCATCATCGCGCCGGGACCGCGCGCAAGCAGGTCGTACAACTCGGCGTCAGTTGCCGCATAGGCGCGCAGCTGTTTACGCACTGTCCCAGAGAACGCCTCTTGAAGGGTCGACTCGATGCGAAATCCAGGAGACAGCTTCGCGCGCTCCACCACCACCGAATAGAGATAGTCGGCATTCCTCAGATCGCCAAAATCTTTCTGTTGCTCCGCGAGGCCAGTCTGAGAGAAACCTGCTTCGGCAATCGAAGAATTGCGTGCCTGCGCCGTCACCACCTCTACGTTCAGAGCTGTGAGAGAACTCAGTGACATCTTATGGAGTGCGTCAGTCAGAGCTTGATCGAAATTGGTGGAAGTGCGAAGAAGAATGACAGGTCGTGGATGTCCTTCCAGAACCTGGTTTAGGCTAATCGCTCGTTCGCCATTTTGCCACGCGTCATTCCCCTGCTTATAGGCGGAATTGAGATTGTCTTCGCTGAACAGTCCAAAGACTTCCGTGCGGAGGTCTTGAGCCCTGATCGCAAGCTCCTGCATGCGTGCGAGCAGAACTGACGCAAGCTGGCTTTGCAGGTAGGCCGGAACCTCACTCATCGCTAAAGGTGTCGCCGGCCTGGCGAAGAATCCAAGGTAGCACATACCGAGCAGAAATACACCGCGCATTACAAGGCCGAACTTCTTCTTGTCAACGGTCGCGAGAATCTTTCGCGCGAGCAGTAGCGATGCCACGACAACCAGCAGAGCGTTTCGAAGCGGAGCGTTCCAGAGGAGGCCTACGAGGAGTGCCGAGGCGAGAGACAGCCAGAAGAGGACGCGTTGCAAAGCCGGAATCATTGATCGTAGTGTTGCCATGAATTCATCTCCGCGGTGCGCCGAATGCCAAGACGCAAATGATGCTGATCAGGTCAGTAACTGAAGGCAAGGAGAAAAACAGGTTCGCACCGCCCGCGGGCAACTATATGCTTCTCAACTTAGATGTGCGACAACAAGCAGGACACAGTGTATCGATTGGCTTTTCGGGCCTAAGCGGATCGAAAAAACTTGTGGTCCGTCCCGAGCGCAGAATACACTTTTTCGACATAGGTTTGGATTTGTGGACCAGTCGGTCGTTTTGAGTGATTCACGAACACCACTGTATCGTGAATTGCCCGTGTCAGAGCGATGTATGCCAGCTTCTTGGGGTCGCAATTCGTGTGTGAGGCCACTTCCTCAATGTGCTCCAAGCCGAGGACCAGGGAAAAATGGGCCTCAAGGCCACGCGCGCTGTGAAATGTGCAGATCCGCACTTGGCTATCTGAACCTTCCAGTCGCCGCAAATCGTCGTTTGTATAGTCGATGAAATCAATCTGCATCTCTGCCAGCGCATGCACCGCAAGATTTCTGTATGCATTGTTCTCTTTGTTGCGACTCAAGCCGAAAGGGACCAGGATCAGCAGGCCGTAATGCGGCAATTTTTCGGTGGTCAGCAACCGGTGGAAATGCTTCAACGCCCTGCGAAAATGCTGACTTGCATCGCCTGTATGGAAACGAAAGTAAGGGAAGCTACCACTCTTGGTAAACGTGAAGTCATCATCCGAATTCTCCTCCTTCCCCAGGTACCGTGCTATGAACTGGCCCGCCGTTTTATCGTTTGGGAAATGATCATGCATGGATTGCGCGAACAGGAAAGTGGCCGAACTATTCTTGAAAACCCGGTTGCGACGTTTGTGGTTGTCCCTTGCTTCCGGTAGCTCGGAGGATTTCTTGGCGAGATTTGCATGCCGAACCAAGAATGGGGACGGAGCATCGCGATAGAGATTTTGCTCACGCCCATAAATGGACATGATTGTATTCCAGCCGTCCACCGAAAGGTGTTCAAGCAACCGCCATGCATAGTCGTTGAGGTCCTGTCCTTCATCGATCACGATGTAATCGTAGACACCTCGATAACCACCATCGGCAATCACCGTAGCGACAACTCGCTCAAAGTGCGCCTGAAAATCATCTTTGCTAAACAGATCGCGCGGTTCCTCATGACGTTGGACCCTCAGCTGGAATGGTTCAAGTTCAGTGATGATCTGGTGGATGTCCTTAAAGTCAATCTGAGACAGGTATTTATACTCGATGACCCCCGCGCATCGATTCCAGCGTCTAAAGTCGCTGGCCAGAACTTTGTTGAAGCATGTATATAGCACCCGTTTCCCCCCTAGCGCGAGGTTGCGGAGCAAGGCAAGACCGATGACTGTCTTGCCGGTGCCTGCATAGCCATAACGGTGGGCCGGATGTTTGAGGGACAAATGTCTCAGGTCTGCTTGGATTTCAGTGTTTTCCAGTCTATTGAGTCTCTCCCAATCATACTTGGACTGCTGAGCTTCCTCGGGGGCGAACCGGAAGACTTTGCGTTTGTACTCGTTAATAACGCGGAGTGCCTCAGCATGGTCTCCACCGCCCTTCTTCTTATCACCCGGCGCGAGAGCATGGGCGATTGCTTCGAGCTTGGATCGTAACGGACTGTCCTTGAAAATGAGTATTTTTTCCAGAACCGGATATGTTTGCGGGAAGCGGTCTCGGAATTCTTCCTCCCGAATGAACGGGAAGAAAACTGCAAAGGAGATATAAGGAATGTGCAGGTCTTTGAATTGCGCCCGCGGTTCAGGGGCCTCCGGAAAAATCCTCCGTCCGAAGTACAGCGAATCGAAATACGATGCAAGTTTGCGCGCCGTCGCCTTCGCGCCCTTCCACGGTGGCGGTTTGTGTCCATACTTGCGCCGGTGATTCTCCCTAGCATAGTTTATTGCGACGAGCGAAATTGCTTTAAAGTCCTCAATTTGGAATCCCTTCGTCTCCAAGAGAAAGAAACCCAGTGTTGGGCTCCACACTATCCCGTCCACTTCGCGGATTTCTGGCGTGTCTAAGTTGAACAGGGCGATGCCCGCCTCGTCCTTGAGGTCAGTTTTGATCCGGTTTGCCAGTTCTTGTTCAGCTAAGTCCGACGGGATAGGTGATATTATGTCCAAAACGTAACCTCGGGGCCTCATTATCAGGATATCTGTCGCAATCGCTTTCAAGACTTTTTTGCCCGCAGCCGAATAGTTCACGGGTGTGCGATCATTGTGCGCGGCACCGGAATGGGCGCGTCCGTTTGAGAATCGGAGTGGGTTCCGTCCGCCTGTGGCTACACCCGGACTCTCCCCAGGTTCCAAAACACGGCATTGTGGAATGTGCAGGAAACCTCAGCCGACCGTTACTTCGCGTTTGCCGTCACCAATGACAAGACGAGCCCCCAGCGGCTTCAAGAGGCGAGTGAATACTTCGATGCCCGGGTTCTTCTTTTTCCCATCGCGCAATTCCTGGATCATGGACTTGGCCACGCGGGATTTTGTAGCCAGCGACCGCGTGGCTCCGGTTGATATCTGCAGGCCGCTGCAGTTACCGTTACTTTGCCGAAATTACGACCTGAGAGAAGTTCAGGAAATTATTCGTCGGGCCATTTGTACCCTTCTTGCATGGCCTAGTCTAAACGCCGCCTATCGTTGCGTTAGACCGTGAGCGGTCAGTCTTTCTTCCATGGCACTACGAACATGATGCACCAGAATGCTGTCCTGACCTGGAACATCCTGAAATGCGTTGTACATCACAGGTTCGCAGAATATGATTTTGACTTTTTTATACACGACGCGATGAGGAATCTTACACACCTCTTCCGGCAAACCGAACAGAGAACGCACGTAGCCAGGCACTGGAATTGTTTCCAGGTCCTCTTCAATAGGAATGATCACAAAAGGAATGATAGGCGCTTTTCCGCGTGCCGCGAACGTAGCAAAGCCTTGATGAAAATCTACCATGGGAGATGAAAACTGATTCTTCACCATGTAATCGTGGCCTTCCGGAAATATACCCAGGATCTCTCCCGATTTTAAAACGCTCATGGTCTTCTTGATGCTGGCAACAGATACATTGCCGTCTATCTGCATGGGAATGACTCCGGTTTCTCTCACCAGATTCTTGAACACTGGAATTCTCTGAGTGTACTCAGCTGCGATCCAGGAAATGAATCGTGGCACAACAGACGCGACGATGAAAGGATCCATATCGGAACGATGGTTGCCGACAAGAATGCAGCCGCCTTCCCGGGGCACATACTCGAGCCCTTCATGCTGGATGTCTACCATCCAGTCCAGAAATGGCTTTGCAATCGCCTTGATTTTGTGAAAGGATTCCTTTTCTTGCTCAAACACACCTTGATTCTGAAACGCCGGACATTCATGTCAATCATGTATCCAGGACTTCTCCTGGCTTTCGTATCTACCTTCGCTCGGGTCAAGGATCACTACGGCCGCGTGTTCGTCCTGGGTCGCAACGCAGAAGTAACCATGGATGTGAAGCACGGAGGCTGGAAACCAGTTCTGCCTGTGGTAGAAGATGCGATCCTTCATCTCGCAGAAGCGGATGCACTTCGCCGCGAAGGAAATCTAGAAGAGGCAGTCTGTCTTTTGCGTGCGATCGAAGTGATGGGCACAGGTCCTTCTAAAGACGCAACGCGACGGCTGGAAAACATTGACCGCTCCCGCGCAGTCAAAGATCTACTCGCGCAGTGCGATCCAATCGTATATTTCCGCAAACAAACAGGGAGAACCACGGTTCAAAGCGATACCGCCGGACTCAAAGTATCTTTCCTCGGCGAATTTAGAATCATGAAGGCAAAATCTGTCGATTCGCCCACTCTCACTCAAAAGATCATTTACCTGGGGCATGATGCAGAATCCATTCTCATCGCATACGATCTGTGGCCGCGGTCCGTCTCTGTAGAAGACTATCGCCGAATCTGGGACAAAAGACGAGGAATCACTTCCACAAGCACGCTGAGCGATCTGAACGCAGGAATCTGCTGGCCGGGAAGAATCGAGGCAGGTGGACCAACTACCGCTCAGTGTGCGATTTACGAAATGGTTGAAGGCAAACAGGGCATTGAATACTACGAAACTGGCAGACTGAAAGGCATCTTTCTTGCGTTTTCCGGCAAGGATCGCGCACGGGATGCACTGCGAGAACTTAGAATTACAAAATGAGAACTTCTCTTCGCATCCTTCGCTTTCTCAGACGTTATTCGACCGCGTTCCTTCATCCGGATCATCCTTTTCTGCGTGACTATCAGGAAAGAAGACGCCTGCAGATCATCATGGTCACCGGAGGATTGCTTGGCGTCTTTATGCTCATCCGCGGCATCCTCGTCATCCGGGACACCCCCGAGATAGGCGGCATTGTCCTTACGCTTGCGTTTTTGATTTTCGCTGGAATGAGCCTCATCGTTGCATTGCGCGCGAAGGGATACAGATGGATCGCCCTTGCGCTTGTGACCGTTGCAGGCGGAGCCAACTACGCGAATTCATATCTTTCTAGAGTATTTCCTCCGGCGGGGCTTCCATTCGCGGCCGCAGTGGTCGTGGCTTTGCACTTTCTATTCAACCGCTGGATGAGCCTTCTGGGACTGGTCGTTCAGATTGTAGCGTTCTTACCATTTCTCTACCAGCAGGATTTCCACTACGCAAGCGAAGGCGAACGCCAGTTCTGGCACACACGATTCTTCGCAAACTCGGCGGTCTCTCTGGGCATCATTTGGATTTTGTGCGAAGCATACAGATCCGTTCGTGATCAGGCAGAAATCAGGCTCAATCGCCTCAAAGCGGAACTTGCAAGAGACATCACTCTGGCAGGAAAGATCCAGAAGGATCTTCTTCCGCCTAACAAGAGCGAAGGTGGTCCATACCAGTGGCATGGATTTATGCGTACCATGTCTGGAGCAGGTGCGGGCGGAGACTACATAGATGCACTTGAAATCCGGGGGCACACCTGGTTTGCGATGGGAGACGTAACCGGACACGGCATTCAGGCAGGGCTTCTGGTGATGCTTGCGCGAACGTCTCTTCATCAGGTGCTGCGAGACCAGCAAGTGCAGGATCCTGGAAAAGTCCTTTCTCTTCTGGACTATTCATTCTCACGCACTGCAAGCAGCCTGACTGAAAAAAGTTTCATGACGTTTGTGCTCATGCGATTTGATGCAAACGGCAAAGTAACATTTGCTGGTTCTCATCTGAAGATTCTGGTGTATCGTCCAGCGGAAGATAGAATGGATATTCTGGAAACAAAGGGACCCTGGATCGGAGTCCTTACAGCGGATAGACGCGTTTCATTTGATGAATTCACATTCCAGCTAGGGATAGGCGACATTGTTCTGCTTTATACAGACGGAATTACAGAAGCCAGGGACGCGCTGGGAGAAGCCATCGAAGTCAAAGGTTTGCTCAACATGTTCCGAGAAGCGCTGCAGGAATCGCAGGATATTGAAAAAATCAACCACAGAATCATTGATCTCCTGGTTCATGCGACCGGGAAAAACATATTCGATGACGATCTGTCTTTATTGACGATCCGACGCGCCCATTGAATTTCAACCCTATGACACGCAAAGAACGCGACACAATGGGCGAAATCGAAGTAGCGTCGGACCGCTACTGGGGAGCCCAGACTCAAAGATCACTGCATCACTTCAAAATTGGACACGATCATTTTCCGCGCGAGTTCATCCGCGCCATGGGTATCCTGAAAAAGGCCGCGGCCATTGCAAATCGCGAACTCGGACTGCTCTCGCAGGAGAAAGTAAATCTCATCATGCGCGCCGCAGATGAAGTCATCGATGGAAAGCTCGATGATCACTTCCCTCTTGTAATCTGGCAAACTGGTTCTGGCACACAGACCAACATGAACGCGAATGAAGTGATCTCCAATCGCGCGATCGAACTTGCAGGCGGGAAAATGGGTTCCAAAGATCCAATCCACCCCAACGACGATGTAAACAAAGCTCAAAGTTCCAACGATACTTTCCCAACAGGAATGCACATTGCGGCGGCGGAGCGAATCGCACAGCATCTCATCCCGGCAGCAAAAAGTCTTCGCGACGTGCTGGATAAAAAGTCAAAGGAATTTGAAAAGATCATCAAGATCGGCCGCACTCATTTGATGGATGCAACGCCGCTCACCCTGGGCCAGGAATTTTCAGGCTACGTTTCTATGCTTTCCAACGATATCAAGCGTCTGGAAAAAGTTCTGCCTGGACTGTATGAACTGGCTCTGGGTGGAACCGCAGTGGGCACGGGACTCAATACTCATCCAAAATTCGCAGACCTGGCAGCAAAGAAAATTGCAGAACTCACAAAGTTGCCTTTTGTTTCCGCTCCAAACAAATTCGAAGCACTGGCAGGCCATGGTCCACTCGTAGAAACGCACGGAGTACTCAAAACTCTCGCCTGCGATTTGATGAAGATTGCAAACGATGTGCGCTGGCTTGCGAGCGGTCCCAGGTCCGGTCTTGGAGAACTTTCTATTCCTGCAAATGAACCAGGCTCTTCTATCATGCCAGGAAAAGTAAATCCGACTCAATCAGAAGCAATGACCATGGTGGCAGCCCAGGTGATCGGCAATGACGTTGCTGTAAACTTTGGCGCCGCTTCCGGAAATTTTGAGCTCAACGTTTACAAACCTCTGATTATTTTCAATACACTCAACTCCATCCGCCTTCTCGGTGATGCAATGAACAGCTTCCGCGAGCATTGTGCAGAAGGAATCGAGCCTGTGAAAGAGAACATTCAAAAGCATCTCACAAATTCGCTGATGCTTGTAACCGCTCTCAATCCTCACGTTGGCTATGACGCTGCCGCGAAAATCGCAAAGAACGCTTTTAACAAGAACATCACTTTGAAAGAGTCTGCGCAGGAGCTGGGTCTGGTTTCTCCGGAGAATTTTGACAAGTGGGTTCGTCCGGAAGACATGATCGCCCCGGACGAAAACGTAGGCTGAGGCATTCGTCGTGATGCGTCGCAGTATACTGGTTTTCGCCTTACTGCTCGTATGCGCCGGATGCACGAAAACAGTAATCCTTCAGGGCTACAAAAGGGCGGACACTCTTCTCTATGTCCGCACGAACAACTATTTCGATCTGGACGGCGCGCAGTCGTCCTTCGTGAAAGGAAAGCTCAAAGAGCATCTATCATGGCACAGATCTGAAGAGCTTCCGAGGGTGGCAGATCTTCTGGTTGAAATCGCCCGGCGCGGAAAAGAGAAATTTGGTCACGACGATGCGCTTTGGATGGAATCTCAAATACTGGGAATGCGGGACAGAACGCTCACTCGAATCGAGCCGGATTGCTCGGAGTTTTTGACCACTCTCAACGAAGAGCAGATGGTGAACTTTCGCGCGCAATTCGCAAAAGAAACTTCCGAAATTGAAGAAGAGTTCCATGCAAATCAGGATAAGAAAGCTGCCCTTCGCGCAAAAAGGCTGACTGATTTCATGGAATTCTGGACTGGAAGCCTGGACTCTGCGCAAAAAGCAAAGGCACAGGAAATCGCGCGAGACCTCCCAGACCTCACTGCGATGAGGCTTGCATACAGGGCGCATGGAATGGCACAGGTGGAAAGACTCGTGCGCGAAAAAGCAGGCAAAGAAAAAACCAGGGATTTTCTCCGCAGCTTCTGGTTGCTTCCGGGCGCCAGACCCGATCCGGTCGCAAAACAGTATTCGAACGAGTCATGGAAAAGCTTTAGAACCGGCACTGAAAGGATGGACGGGATTCTGACAAAAGAACAAAGAAAGAAAGCAGCGGACAAAATGATTGAGCTTGCCCAGGATCTTCGCAAGATCTCACTGGAATCAAATTGAAACGTTATTCGCTATTGATCCTGCCACTTTTCATGTTCTGCAGAACGTACGTGGATATTCAACCTCCAGCCAAAGGGAGCGTGGAAAACCCGGTTCTCTGCGACCAGCCGGAAGGACAGAGGCGTTATTTGCGCCTGATGAGAGGACCGGACGGAAGCCCCGTAAAGTTTGAATACCTGGATGCAGTCCAGGGTCCTGGCGGCCATATTCTGGATCGATTCAAAGTAGAAAACCCGGCGCGAAAGACAGATAAGCGCAGCATGTTCTCACAACTGTGGGATTATATTGCAAGCGATCCGGAAGTGCCGGTTTATTTCAGAATCTATATGGATCTATACAATCCCGGCAAGCTAGACACGGAAGCTGTCCCCGGATACAAAGTCGGAGCTGAATGATGCGAACTCTCTCTTTGTTCATTTTTACAGTTCGACTTTTGATCATTTCTGTTTTTGTCTATCACGGAACAAAACCGCTTTCTGCTCCACGCAGATCAGCTGCGCGAAACAAAGTCACTCTCTGGGCTGCAAAGAAGATCGCAACTTTCTTCATAGAAATGGGTGGCATCTACATCAAGGCCGCACAGTTTCTTTCTACTGTAAGTAATCTATTTGATTCTGAATTTACGGAAGTCTTTGCGAGCGTTCAAGACAAGATCACTCCGCGTCCGTACGCGCAGGTACGATATCGTTTTCTAAATGAATTCGGATCTGAGCCTGAATCCCTTTTTCAGGAATTCGATCACACGGCGATTGCCGCGGCATCTCTGGGTCAGGTGCATCTGGCCCGGACAAAAGACGGAAGAAAGGTAGCCGTAAAGTTTCTACATCCAGGGATCGAATCTCAAATCCGTCAGGACATTCGCGCTCTCAAACTCGCCGTAAATCTGATCCTCTGGGTTTACCCTTATCTGGACTTTCGCCCTCATCTCTATGAATTCAGCACCATGACTCTGACAGAAATAGACTACGAAAACGAAGCAGAGAACATGCGAAGGATTCGAGACAATTTCGCAAACGATCCGCGAGTAGTAGTTCCATCGGTTGTGGATGAATTGTCCGGCGGCACGGTCTTGACCACAGAATACATTGAAGGCATAAACATTTCTGAAATAGAGGAGCTCGATGCGCGCGGCATTGCCAGGCGCGAAGCAGCAGAGCTTTTAGTAGAGACGTATGTAAGAATGATCTTCGATGATCGTTTCTACCACGCAGACCCGCATTCGGGAAATATTTTTGTAATTCCGCCTGACGGTGTACGTCCTCTGCGAATTGGCCTGGTAGACTTTGGCGCCACACAATCGATTCCAGAAAGAATGTTCAACGTATTCGAAAGAGTCTTCGAAATACTGAGAAGACGCGATATTCCCGCCTTTGTGGATCTGGCGCTAGAAACTGGAATGCTGTCTCCGGATGCGGACGCGGAAGTGTATGCCAACCTTGCAGAAGTGATGTATGCTCGATACGGATCCTTTAAGATAGAGAACTTCTATAAAATCAATCCGGTGCGATTTGGTCGAATGATCAAGATGCGCGACCTCAACGCGGTCGGCATGCGCTTGCGAGACATCATTTCAGAAGTGCGTCTTCCGCGACGTTACATCTACTTTAGCCGGGCTGTGGCGCTCATTCTTTCGATCGCG
Organism: Leptospirales bacterium; assembly: GCA_019694685.1. Classification (GTDB taxonomy): domain Bacteria; phylum Spirochaetota; class Leptospiria; order Leptospirales; family Leptonemataceae; genus JAEUSB01. Next base: position 53,179 of record JAIBBM010000021.1, on the reverse strand, counting down.
ATTCGCCTGGATGACAGAGTCAACGTATTCATGACTGCCATGCCACATCTGGAAAGATACCTTCGCGCCAGGCAACGGAGTCCTCTCTGGTACATGCGAAGCAAGAACTGGCAGTCCGCTCTCAAGAATGCACTGACAGATAAAAGACTGGAAGTCTTTCGACCGCTTCATCATCCCAGGGAACCAGAGAAAAAAGAAAATCGCACCGCGAGAGAAGCAATGCTCGCCAGTCTATGTGCACTGTCAGGATTTGCCGCCCTTCAGTTGCAACAGACAGGTCATCCAGAAACGGCTGTCCTGGTGCTGCCTGCATCCGTTATATTTGGATTGATCTTCCTCTATAAAGTAATGAAAGACTAACATTTTTGCAGGGAAATGAACTCCGGCGAATTCGAACATCACCTGCGAACCATCGCAAACGATGATCGGGACTTTTTATATCCAAACTGGATTGCGTCCGCCCAATATTTTGAACGCCTGGCTCGAAGTGGAGAGTCGATTTTTCCAGCACTCGACCCTCTGCTACGAATCTTTTACGAAACTCATCAAGTCCCGGTGATGCAGCCCGCCATTCGAGCGGTGATGATTGAACTTCTCAGAGAAAACCGAACCCATGAAATCGAAAACACTTTCCTTCACGACGATTTCAAAACCTGGGTGATAGAAGCACTCGCGGATCTGGCCAGGTCTTTTGACATCGGACCTGCAATGCCGTCTATCGTTCTTCACTTTGAAGCTTCTCCTTTCAGAGCAGCCGAAGCCATCGCAATGCAGATAAGGAAGAAGAGGGCAACCGTGGCTCAGGTCTGTGACCTGATGATGACCGAAGAGTTTTCGCGCAAGAGCCTGGTCCGCGTTTTAGCTACTACCGCCTCCTCCGGAATCGACATAACGGAACACGTTTCTAGCTACGCTCGCTTGCTTACTTATCAGGATTCGCAGAAACTCGCGATCCAGGAACTTCCCTGGTTCACAGGGGAATCAAAGGCGAATATTGCGATCGTCGAAGAGCTCGGGCGCATTGCAAATGATCCCAATGCAGAGTCAGATGTACGGGAGCGCGCCGCATACTTTTTGGCGGATCACTACTCCACCACGGATGCGGAAAAATTCTCCTCCTTACTTGAGAATGAGTCTTCCTTTGTGCGAGCGGGAACTGCTATCTTCCTGGCGCATACTATCCCAAAATCCAGAGGGACCAGACGCGCGGAGTGGATTGACAAATTGACTCTCTATCTGCTCGACCAGGATTCGTATGTGCGAAGCGTTGCACTGCGGCAAATCGATTCGATGATTCAATCGGGAAACAAATTTGAGCCGAGCCTAGATGCAATCGCGAAGCTGGCTCAAGCCGCCAAAAAACAAGAAGATCTCATTCCGTTCCTGCTTCATTTCGCAAGTGAAAGCAAGAGTCTGAAATCTGTGATCGAAAAATCACTCGCGTCTCCGCAATCAGAGAACGCGGCCTTGATTCTAAAAGCACTGAGAGAACCAACTGTGAGGCGCTGCTCGATTTGCAGCAGCCTGAACCGAGTCGAGTCCTGGAATCACGAATTGAGGACTCCCGCCCAGATCAAAAAAATGCGCGAATCAGGAAACCTTCGTTTTTGTACTGAATGCGAAAACATCTATCAGTTTTCATATTCTTCAGAAGTGGAAGACAACCATACGAGCGAATCATTTGAACTGGAAAGACTGCATCCTGCTGCAGCACTGAAAATGCTCCAGGGAGAAGACGCGATCCAATACAAAGAGCAACTTCCGCGGCTCCTGCAAAGCCTGCGCTCTGAAACATCTCATGTAGATGAATGGATTCGATCAGAGGCGGCCTGGAAACTCGCAGAATATCTTTTATCCACGGAGCAATGGACCGAAATCGATACACTGTCGCTGCAAAACCAGACCTGCTTGAAAGAGATCACACTGGCCGTTGCGTCCGCAGTGAGATCTGGCGTAGACGCAGGCCACACGCTCACCACTATTAGGCGAGCGATGCAGGCAGAACACTGCGAAACCAGGATGAACTCTGCCTTCGTTCTTTCATGCATGTCTCTTCAAGGGGAATCAAACGAACTTCCGGAAATCCTGTACTCCACTGACTCTTGCGTTCTCCAGGGATGTCTCCAGGCATTATTCGCGCATGCATCCAGGGATCTACCCTGTCCTCATCTAGATCGCATCGCCGCGCTCACTCTTCACGATGACGATCGCGTTCGCGCCTTCGCAAACTACGTCGTGGAGAGAGCAAAAGAAAACGGACAGAAGATTCCTTTTCTTGTGCCCAACTTGATGAAAGCTCTCAGAAGCAAGAACGCCAGAATGAAACAGGACGGCATGCGTTTCCTCAGAAGCGAAATCACACAACAAAATGCAGCCCAAATACTTGGCGAGGCAGTCTCCCTCTTAAAAGACAGTGAGCGCTACGGACTCGTGGAACTGATCGAAGCGTGCGCAGAGGCAGGCGCAAGCCTCGAAAGATACACAGGCCAGTTTATTTCAGATCTACAAGATTCCAGAGGGGATCTTCTGCGGTTGTTGACTGTCGCTGCGCGGCAGAATCCTTCGATGATCGGACGCAACGCTACCGATGCGATTGCAGAGTGTTTGAACGACTCACGACTCCTCCCCGCCGCTTCCCATCTGTTCGAGTTTCTTTCCAATTCAAAATGCGATCTTACCACTGCCATGCCAGCCATCCAATCGTTTATAGACAGAGCGGTCAGTACGGACTCATACACAGAGTCGTTAATTCAGGTCCTGATTCGCTCTCTCGCCGGATTGTCAGACTATGAGAGCATCATGAAACTACTTTCGCACAGGACTACAACGATCCGCCTTTCCGTTCTATATAGAATCAAAGATCTGGCTTCAGAGGGACTGCAATTCCGCGCAATCCTCGAACCACTCCAGAGCCTGCTAAAAGATCCGTCTGCCGGGGTCCGCGAAATGGCTGAAAAGGTAATCACTCAGGTCAGCCAGTCATAGAATCTGCTTGCACCACGGCGGGCAGATCGCACAAGCAATCATGAAGCGATTCTTCATCCCGCCAGATTTCAATCTTGCTGCAGCATGGTTTGCGGATGCAACACTTCCTGCCAGCCTGCGCACGTATCAGAATATCCACGAACTGGAAATCACACCGGCGGACAGAGAAATGCTGCGAAGCCTGAGACACAATCGTTTACTTTTCTTTACTAATCATCCAAGCCAGGCGGAGCCCATGATCGCCTATCACATTGCCAATGTGATGGGGAGTCGTTTTCACTACATGGCCACAAGAAGAGCGTTCGATTTCCTGTTTGGTGCTGTTGGAAAACTTTTCCAGAGCGTGGGGGCATACTCCATCCTTCCAGGGGTTGCAGATCGCGACTCCATGCGAATGACGCGACAAATTCTCTCCGCGCCTGGCGGCAAGCTTGCCATCTTTCCAGAAGGGGAACCCATGTGCGGGGAAAATGACAGCCTCATGCCATTCCAGCCCGGATTCTTGAAACTGGGTTTCGCGGCCTTGCAGGACGCGCGCAAAACGGAACCGACTGCGAACATTTCCGTGCTACCGGGATTCATTAAGTATGTGATCAAATCATCGCGCGAACAAATCATAGAACATCTAACGCAGTCCATTGGCACGATCGAAAAGAAACTGGGTCTAGAAGCGGGGCATCGCAATTTGCTTCGCCAGTTCCTGATGGTTGGACGCGTGCTACTTGAAAACTCAGAGAAAGAATATGGAATCACGCCCCCCGCTGACGCGGACTTTGATTTCAGAATTGGAAAACTGCGACACACGATTCTCGACCGCGTTGCGGAAATGATGAAACTGAAACATTACAATACAGGTGCGGATGCAATTCACAAACTCCGACATCTTACAAGTATCATTGAACTTTTAGAAGTTGGCTATGAATCTCCTGAGCTTCCTGTTCTTACTCCGTCTGAACTGGCAGCTGCAAATCGCGAATGCATCAAAGCATATGACTTCATCGTAATCAAGCGCGACTATCTGGTTTCAAGACCCACTCCGGAAAGATTTTACGAATGGTTGCAGCGCTTCGAATCCCTGGCGCTTGGTCGCACACCGCGTGCACTGGGCGGCGAACCACATCCATTGCCTCGCAGAGCAGTCATCACATTTGCAAAGCCATTCACGCTGGGAGAACACTACGACGCATTTCAAAAAGGAAAAGGCGAATACGTAGAACAGCTAACCAATGAAATTCGCGCACAAATGCAGGCGCTTTTGGATGCATCCGCGTCCTTAACTTACACGATTGTAGATCCGGGAGACGTTGGCGGAGTTTGATTGCGAAACCGTTTTAACAGAGCTACACGATTTCCTTTTTCATTGTAACGCATAGAATCAAACACGCTCTTTGCCATTGTGATTCCACGGCCATGCAGATGCATTTTCTTATTGGCTTCCATGGAGTTGTCTTTGAGGATTTGAGTGTGATTGAATCCTGCTCCCTCGTCTTGAACCACAATCAACAATCTCCTGGGATTGAGAGAATACACTACTTTGAGCTTTCTGCTGGAATAAGGTGCTTCAAACTGTCTGCGGCGCAACAGAGCCAAATAGGAACCATCTTCTGTCGCATTTGTTTTCTCTTCGTAGGTAATGCCTAAATTTCCGTGCTCAATTCCATTGATGATCATTTCACTTACGCAAATTCTAATCTGCAAAGTCGTGCCCGCGTCGCAATGAAGACCCAGGTTATTCGTAACGCGTTGACTGATTTGTTCTGAGAGAGTCAGATAGTTACCGATTACGAATTTCATAGACTCTCTTTCGCAATAAGTGGCGAGCATATCTTCTACCATGCTGGCAGCTTTGCCAAAAATCGCATATCCCCCATCAAGAGGAACATACTCCAGAGTTGTCTCAAGCTCTCTGGGCTCATTGTAGCGAGTTACGAACTCCGTCTTGAAGCTCGCGACCTTCTGATTTTGAATCACTGATTCAATTTGTTCAGAAATAAATTCGCGCCTGAAATTCATGGAACGATCGGGGCTCACGTAAATCAAGTCAAGGATGCTTTTTCCAATCAAACTTTCTGGCTGAAATCCAAGCAAAGAAGACACTGCCTGGTTGATAGTAGTAATGTTGCCCTTCGAATCAATAGAGAAGATAATTTCGCGAGAACTCTCTACAAGATCCCGATACTTCTTTTCCGATTTCTGAATCTCCGTGCGCGCGGCCGTCAATTCGTCCACTCGCAATTCCAGCTCACGATTCAAGATGCGAGACGCACGCACCATCTTCTCAAGGCGCATGGTTCTTTCTCTAACGTAACGCGGAGAAATCACGGCAAAAAGTAGAATGCTCAGCACAATCTGAAATGCAAGAAACGCAAGAAGGATATTGCGAATCAAATCCTCCATCAATGTGTTAGGCGTTATGCGAACGTATAGAGGGGCATCCGTTGATCGCATGCTGGCAACAAGTGGAACACTCAAGAATCCGCTTCCGTCTTCTGAAAGCTCCAGGGTTGCAGGAAGAATCTCGCGTGCTGAAATGAGAAATCGATCGAGGCTGAATGCAAACACGCATATACCGGGTATTTGTGGACGGCCCTGCGCGTCTGCCATCGCCGCGGCGGTGACCAGGTACGGCTTGTCTCCGATGCGAAGAATCAAATTCGTTTCCCCTCGCTGCATGCTGCGTGATTCCACGAGGAAGCGAACAATGTCCGGCGGAATCACCAGAGGAGTATTTCCGGCTCCTGGGAACTCAAACCGGGGCGTATCAGACTGAGAATAAACTGCGAAATAATCAAATGAGCCCTGGAGAGTCGGATCCCCTTCAAAGAGAGCTTTCGCTTCTGCCCATCTGCCCGTCCTGGCGAGGTTCCATGGTTCAGCCCACCAGGCGTAACCTGTCACAGCACCAGAGTGGAAATTCCACCTCTGGTGAAGATAGTTGTCAAAGGCGCGCGAGAATTCGCTTTTCCTTTCTGACTCGAGTCTGTGGGAAAACCAGCGACCAAATCCGAAGCCTGCGATGGCTTCTGCTACAAACATGACTGCAAAAAAAACGAGAGCGTAGACGATGAGCTGGCGGCCGCGCTGCAACTCTTCGAGCTGTTCCGTTAGCCGGTCCACGTTCGACTCTCTTTCCATTTCAGCAGCCTGGCAAGCTATTTCTTTTCCAGGACTGTCACATGATAGCAGCGCTGGTTCTTTTCGAGGATGGCATAAATTTCTCCTTCCTCCTGAAGTTGAATCAGAGTCTCCATTAAAATCGCTCGAAACTGACGCATGAGAGCATCCCCCAGGAGATAACCCAATCGAGTGCGTAGCTCATCTGGAATTCCGGGACTGACAGGAGGAAGCTTCACGTAGTAATCGTCGTAGAACAGATCAAAGCTGACGCCGTAGCTATGCGAAGATGCAAACGAAGCGTTTGGATTTTTCTTTTGCAAATCTTTCTGATAGCCAGTGGTGCGCAGGACAGAAGAAACAGCGATTCGCACTGGAGGATGCTTCTGGTATCTCTTTTCAATATTTTTCTGAAACCTTTGTGCAATCAATTCGAGACCTTCCCTGGCGCGCGGAGTCAGAAACCTGCCTTCTTTTGGAACGTTATAAAAATGAAAATCAGCGTCTTCATCGGGACGCGCTGGAACCAGCTTGCCTTCTTCCACCAGCTTTTGCACTTCTTCGTCCGTGGCAACTGCGCCAACGCCTGCCTTCTCAGCGACGCGTAGATGATCCATGAGCAAGTACTTGCGAAGAGTCATCTCCATGTCTGGAGTTGCGAAATCCTCATAGATAGGAGTGCGCGTCACGAATTCACGCTCTATTTGATGGGCCTGCTTGATGTACTCCGCGAGCGCTGTTTCGCGCACGCGCACAAGGTAAAAACCCGCACCGGATGCCACTAGAGCACCAAAGAGAAGTGTAAGGAGTGGAAGAATCTTCTTGAGCATTCAGACACCAGAAATCGATCGAATCACCGAGTCGATGTTCTTTTCGGGAACTGGTCTGGAAAAAAAGAATCCTTGAATGTTCTCGCAGCCTTCACCGGACAGAAACTGAAGCTGCGCATCGTTCTCCACCCCCTCTGCGACTACGCGAAGCCCTAGAATGCGGCACATGGACAGAATCACTCGGGTGATCTCACAGCTGCTGGTGTCCGCCGGAGTTTCACGGACAAAACTGCGATCGATCTTTAAAACGTTTACAGGGAATTTTTTTAAGTAACTGAGAGAAGAATAGCCAGTCCCAAAATCGTCTATGGCCAGAGACACTCCCATGTCCCGAAGAATGCCAAGTGCCTGGAGTGCAGCCGGATCACTTTCCATCAGAACCGATTCTGTCAATTCCAGGAGCAGCAACTCAGGAGGAAGGGCCGCGCCTATCAGAGCAGAACGAATCGTTTCCACAAAATGTGGCTGTTGCAGTTGAACTGCGGAAAGATTCACGGCCACGTATCTTCCGCCTAACGATCGTTTGGCGGCCTTGCACGCTTCGCGCACCACCCATTCGCCCATCTGAACAATGAGGCCAGTCTCCTCCGCAACGCTAATAAAATCCAATGGAGAAATATATCCTCTCTCTGGATGATTCCACCTGATCAAAGCTTCAAAGCCAATCACTTGCCTTTCTTGCGCACGGACAATGGGTTGAAAAAATAACTCGAATTCTCGACCGGGCAATGCACGTCTGAGATCCGCTTCCACTCTGACCGCTTCGAGCGCCCGCGCACGCATCTGGGCCTGAAAGATCTGATACCTGGACTTGCCCTGTTTCTTTGCCTGGTACATGGCAGTGTCCGCGTCGCGAATCATTTCTTCCGGGCGTCTGTAGTCCCCCGTACTGAGCGCAATTCCAATGCTCACTGTGGTGTAAACTTCGTGTCCATCCACCATCATGGGCGATTTGATTTCGCGCAGAATGGTTTCTGCGATGTGGATGATTTCTCTCTCGTCCGCCGCATTCTCCGCAAGCACTGTAAACTCATCTCCACCCAGACGCGCCACCATGCAGTGCGGTGGAATCATGGCCCTCAGCTTTCGCGCAATCTCAACGAGCAGAATATCACCTGCAATATGACCGAGACCATCATTGATCACTTTGAAACGATCCAGATCCAAAAAGAAAACTGCAAACATGCGCGCATCCGGCAATGCGAGAGTAATGAGACGATCAAGCGAATTCATAAACAGAGATCGATTCGGGAGGCCGGTGAGCGGATCATGAAATGCAGCATGCACTAGATCATCGCGCGCATTCATTTGTTCTGTTACATCACGGAAGTTCCAGACGCGTCCCACAGCACGATTGTCGATCAAATGAGGACGAATGCAGCAATCAAAGAAGCGTCCATCCTTTAGATTCCATAGTTCGCGCACTTCCGATCCGGATTGCACCGGTTCGTTGAGCGAACTGCCTGGATGGATGACCATGCCCTGAAAATGCTGAATGATTGCATCTTCGCCTGCTTCGATTGTGGCCAGAGGAAGAGTCCACATGGCTTGCAGGCGGCCATTTCGAGCGATCACGCGACCATTCAAATCAGTTACCAGAATGCCATCCGCTGTCGATTCCAGTGCAGTATGAAGCAACGTCACAGAGCGAGAAAGCTGTTCGTTCTTTACGAGGAGTTCATGCGAAGTAAGATCCAGGGAGCGCTCCAGCATCTCCCGATCACGGTCAAATTGACGATAGGCGGCATCTATGGCTGCGATCAATTCACCATCTATCTGAGGCAACGGATACTTGCGAAGCTGCCTCTGGAGCAAATTGTGCAAAGAATCGCTCATTCGCCCTCCGCAAGCGTCGTGATGGTCATGGTTTGATTGTGTAGCTCGCAGGGACTTCCGTCAGACACGGGTGCAATTTCCCCGTAGGAATAAAATCCGGTGATAGCCGCACCCGGGCCGACTACGCTGCGCACTGCTTCTATTTCCTCCTCTACCCTTTGTTTGAGGACAAGCTTGCGTCCAACGCAGCTAATCAACAGTGCAAGCTCGGGGGATGTATTTCCTATTCGACGCGACGCAGTCGTAGCGGCGCCCTCCGCACCATCAATCAAGCGATCGAAATTCGCCTTCATCAATCGCGCCAGCCATCCCTGAGGCATGTCTCCAGCAAAAATCAGGCTCTGGTCGCTTTCATCAATTCCGAGGATAGTGCGAACCAGGAAACGATCATCTCCTTCTGCGCGAATCGCAAGAGGAAAAAGAAGTGCGCTCGAAGGGAGAGACGATGCATGCTCCCCTAAATACTTTTTGTACAGTGCAAGGGCAGACTCCCCGTCCAGGCCCGTGAGTCGATTGCCTGAGGAAGACGTTATGCGGCGTTCCGGGCCAAAGGAATCCCAGCCTCCGAGTGAACCAAAACCAACGCGAAGAGAAGGGCCATATAGACCAACAATTACAGCGTGATCGGGACCTTCTGCGTCATTGGACAAAACCCAGGTCTGTCCGAATCGATCTCCGTCTGCAGCCAGCCCACCGGTTACGGACACGTTAGGTGGTAATCCATCCTTGAGCCCCCGCGAAAGCTCGCTACCGTTGATTCGGATCCCTTCCGAAAAGACAATCGCGTGGCGTAGATCCCGGGATGGGATTGCCATGGCCAGAGAGCGCGCTGCAGAATAACTGGACCCGTGAGACGGAAGATGAACGAAAGCAGATTGAACTCGGGTATTGGAAAACTCAACGGCTGTCAGGTGCACTGTTTCATCTCGCACATGATCCCCTGCAATTTCGCCTGCGGTGGAACAGCCTACGATGTGCGCGTTCGGGTATTTGCTACGCAAAGAAGCGCGAAAGCCAGGCAGTTTCAACGCATCCAGGTTCCCGAATACCAGAACCAGATGCGCGCCTGTGAGGGTGCTGACATCGCCTGGCTGGATCTGCTCGACGCGCATAGGGGCAACCGAACTCTCCCTTTTGTTTTTAGTAAAGCCTAGTTTGCCCGCCGGAGGACCTGTCGCGGGGAAATTTTATCTACCTGATACAGTGGCGATCTGCGAAACTTCGCGAAACAACCCCCGAAACTCTCCCGCATCTGGACCGCCATTGATCATCACAGCCAGGGCGTGGCCACGCGGCAGCTTCTGGTCCAGGGTCCACTTGAGAAAATAGGAATCAGATCGAAAGCTATTGCCGAATGCGGCCACCACAAAGACCCGACGCCCCGTCGTCTTCTGTAGATTTTCTACAATCATCTCCAGCCGCTGAGCCTTTCCTTTCGCGTAAGGTACAGGTTCGACAATTTTATCCGTCATAAATCCCCGCACGATCTCCGTCTCCATGGCGTAGATGTTTTCGCGCGGAACTCCGACCGTTGCTGCGGCGGAACGCGCAAAAACGTGAGGCGATGCAGAAAGGATGCACGGCACAATGCCAGCCTTCTTCGTGTTTTCAAGAATAGAAATGGAAGAACGAAAATAATAGCGGCTAAGAACTTTTTCAAAATGAGACGATGCGAGGCTCTCAAGGCGCATAACGGGCACGCCGCGAAATATCTTGAGGCCCATGGAGAGAGCGGCCAGATGCCCTTCCTTTTCTTCGATCACGGATCGATCGGCCAGGAACTTCTGAAAGCTGCCTGGCCTGTAAGTGCGAGACCACCCTTGATCCACTGCTAGCTGCTGGAGCCCCGGGTAGACAACGCGTTCCCCTTCCTTCAGACCTTCCGCCATATCCCCTTTCAGGATGGTCCCATCGAAATCCCAGGCAGACAGAAAAATGCATCCGCTCTTGCACTCTTCCGTTTCTGCAATCTCAGCCTTCAGCTGCTGCGCCTCCCTGGCGATTTCAGCAACATGCGAATCCACTTCAGGAGGACGCGCACAAAAAGTGTGAAGGCCAATGATGAGAAGCCCGATCCACTTCATTCAACAGATCCGCGTAACAGGAAGGACGCAGTCAATCGAAGAAAAATTCTCCTTCTTGCTTGCCATCCCCTGGCCCGGCTGTCAGACCGTCCCCCATGTATTCTCATCAGGAATCCACATTCAAGTCTTCAAAAGATGATTTCCCTATTTACTACCAGAAGTGGACCCCCGCGCGCACCCGCCGCATCGTTGTGATTCAACATGGCTTCGGAGAACACTCCGGCAGATATCAAAACATTCGAGATGCATTCGAAGGGACGGACACTGCTTTCTACGGACTCGATTCGCGCGGGCATGGAAAGACAGGTGGAAAGCGAGGACACGTTCCTCAGTTCCAGCTTTACGTAGATGATCTTGCTGACTTGATTCAACTCGTTCGCAAAGAGAACATGAACGATGAAGTCTACCTGCTCGGGCATTCTCTCGGCGGTGTCATCGTTTTGCAGTACGCTCTGCAGGGAACCAACCAGTCCAACTTGTCCGCACTCATTGTAAGTTCCCCGGGCCTCATCATAGAGATGGATGCATCCAAGCAAGTGAAGAAGGTAATGGCCACTTTGTTCGCATCCGTGGCACCCGCGGCCACTCTGGAAGCAGGACTGGATCTAAAGTATCTGTCGCATGACCAGGCGGTTGTGGATGCGTACAAAGCGGATCCGCTCGTTCACGGAAAGATTTCTTTCCAGATGGGAAGCAACCTCTTCCACCTGGGCAAAACCATTTTCGAAAAAGCAAATCACCTCACCATCCCCGTATACGTGTTTCAGGGTACAGAAGACAAGATCGTATCTCCGGAGAGCGCAAGACAGCTCTACAAATCTCTCACTACGGAAGATCGCACTCTCAACATGTACGAAGGTCTCTATCACGAAACAATGAATGAGACTCTCGCAGATAGAAACAAAGTACTCGGGGATTTGCGCGCCTGGGTTGAAAAACACTGATCCTGCGGGGGCCCTGCTGCGTTTTCAGGAAGTCGGCCAGGGTCACCCTCTCATCATTCTGCACGGGCTTTTTGGCTCAGGAAGAAACTGGGGCTCCGTCGCGCGGTCCCTTTCAGAGAAGTTTCGCGTCTTTTCATTAGACCAGAGAAACCATGGAGATTCGCCGCAGTTTCCTTCGCACACGTTAGACGATCTTGCAAATGATCTTGGAGAATGGATCGAGTCCCATATGAAAGATGTACCGGTTCTACTGGGGCATTCTATGGGAGGAATCGCCGCGATGGAATACACCCTCCGACATCCAGACCAGGTGCGGGCACTGATCGTAGTAGATGTGGCGCCAAGACCCTACGAGCCCAGACATTCCGGCGAATTCCAGGCAATGGAAGCAGATCTAAGCTCCTGCCAGACCAGATCGGATGTGGACCGCGTGATGGCACCGTTTGTTCCAGACTTGACTGTTCGCCAATTTCTTCAAACCAATCTGATTCGCAAAGATCATGGCTTCGGCTGGCGCATCCCCGTAGAAACGCTAAAGAAAGCTTCCTTTCTCCAGGGTTTTGAGCCAGGACGATCGTGGAATGGGCCCACCCTTTTCATCACTGGATCGCAGTCAGACTACACTTCTGAATCGGATCATACCGTCATGCGGCAATGCTTTCCAGAAGCATACATTGAAACGATCGAAGGCGCGGGCCATTGGCCGCATTTCTCTCATTTGGTTCCGTTTCTGGGTCTGATCAAAGATTTCCTCGGGCGCGCCCTCTGATCCGAATTGCACAATCGAGTTTGACTTCACCGCGTCCATGGACCGATGATCATAAGTATGGCCCGCCTGTTTGCAGCCATGGTTCTGTCCTTGCCCGCCACTCTCTGGGCCACTCCGCTACTACGGACGGCAGAACCTGTGATTCCAGAAATGCAGATCCTGGAAGACAGAGCAAACCTCACGCCTGAGAAAGCAGCCGCGTCTAGCTTCACCGTGGCACCAGAACATCTATCATTCGGGTACACAGACTCTGTCACCTGGCTCAAGTTTGACCTGGAAAATCAAACCAGTGAACCTCACTGGCTCATTTATATCAGCTACCCACTTCTGGATCGCGTCACTCTCTACACGCGCGAAGACGGTTCACTGCGAGCCCATGAATCGGGTCAGCTGGTTTCTATGTCTGCGAAAGACTACGCATCCAGATACATTGTGTTTCGCATTACAATTGAACCAGGATCAAGACAATCCTACCTCCTTCGAGTGCAGTCTGCTGATTCTGTGGTCATTCCTCTCCAGGTGATGACCTTCGAATCCCTGGCCTCCAGGGAACACAATGAACAAATTGCGGTGGGCGTTTTCTACGGGATTGTAATACTTTTGATTCTTTATAATCTACTCATATTCTTTTACGCAAAAGAATCAAGCTACTTATTTTATGTGTACTACGTAACATCCTATTTATTGATGCAGCTTTCCGAAAATGGAATCCTCGGGGAGATGCTTCTACCCGAAGTGCCGTGGTTTGCAAACCAGCTGCTCGCATTCCTGGTCTACCATGTAATATTCGCAGCATCTGCGTTCTCCTATAGATTTCTTCGCGCAGAACGATTCAAGGCTCTCAGCTACATTCTCCGGGTTTTCGGTTTCCTCGGCGTGGTTGGAATGTGCGCGACGTTCTTCGTTCCCTATATGATCGCGGTGATGCCGTCTGTAATCATAGTTATGTCTTTTGGCCCAATCGTTGTTCCTCTGGCGATCCTGGACTGGAGGCGCGGAAATCGCGCAGCCGGTCATTTTGTCCTGGCCTGGTCTGCCATACTCGCCGGCGGATTTGTATACGGACTGAAAGCCTTCGGCATTCTTCCGGACATGTTCATCACACGATACGGCGCCATGCTTGGATTCTGCGTTCAATCCGTTCTTCTCTCTCTCGGTCTGGCAGACGGAATCAAAGTACTGAACCTGGAACTCAGTCAGCTCAAAACAAGTCTGGAACTTCGCACTCGTTATTTAGAGAATATCATTTCGCATGCGAAGGAAGCGTCTTCTTCACTGATAGACGCCAATCAGGAGGAAACGGCACTCGTTCAAGGTCTTGTGAGCATGGCAGATAGCCAGGCGGATCTCACTCATCAACTATCGTCTGCATTCGAAGAACTTTCTGCATCTTCAGAGTCCATTCACGGAATCACAACCAGATTACTCGAAAACTGGCAGGAAACGCGCACGACCATTTCAGCGCTATCTTCCGTGCAGGAAACCGTGCTCTCGTCCGGAAGAGCCGTTCTTGAAAACGTCCTTGAGATTTCGCAGTCGTCGGATGAGTCGGGAAAGCGTTTAGATCAAATGCAGGATCAAATGAAAGTAATTCAGGAAGGCGGGCGTGCCATTTCGCGCTTTGCTAAAACCATCAGCGACATAACAGATAAGACAAACCTGCTTGCACTCAATGCGGCTATTGAAGCGGCGCGCGCCGGAGAACATGGACGCGGATTCGCCGTCGTCGCAGACGAAATCGCCAAACTCGCGGAAGCAACACAGAAAAGTTCAAAAGAAATCTTTAAACAAATAGAAGGAATACAAAAAGACATAGAGGGAGGAATGGATTCTGCAAGCGCCATGAGAGAAGCGCTCGGCGCTGTCTTCACCAGACTTCAGAAGGTTCGCGCTTCCATAGACGATGTCAACGCATCCATGTCCGCTCAGGAAAACAGCATGCAGGGACTTCTCCGCCAGACAGCACAGCTGGAAAACATGTCAGCGCGAATTGTAGAAACAACTCAGGAGCAGAAAAACTCCACTCAATCCAGTCAAAATTCAGTGGTAGAAATCGCGCAAATGGCAGCGGACCTTTCCGAATCCAGCAAAAAGATCCTGGACCTGGGATCGCGCGCTGCACAGAAAGCGGAAGATCTCAATGCGAGCATCCAGCAGGTCCAAAACGACTAATTTACGCTGGACGATCCCCTTTTGTAGATAGATATTGCGATCACATGAGAAAACTCTGCGTCGCAGTTGTGACCTTGATCCTTGCGCTCTGCGCCATTCCATCTGCTGTATTCGCGCATGAAGGTCACCCGCACGGCGTAGTGTTCGGCGGTTTCTCCAATCTCCATCCGTTGATCGTTCATCTGCCCATCACAATGCTTCTGGTTGCACCCATCCTTCAGATTCTTTCCGTTTTTCAGAAAGGGAAATTACCGCAATGGACCACTCTCGCATTCGTATTACTCGGAGCCGTGGGTGCCTATCTAAGCGGAGAAGTCTTCCACCCCGACACAACAGATCTGGGAGACGTTGCCAATAAGATCCTCGAAAGCCACGAGCAGTGGGCGGATCGCTCTCAAATCCTTTCTTACATTGCAGTCATCCCCGCCGCACTCGCCCTGTTCATCGCACGTTTTGAAAAGCATATGAAGGTTATCGCGTTCGCAGTCCTACTGGCAGCGGGTGCGTGCATTGTAGTGGCCGGTCACGAAGGAGCCAAACTGGTTCACATCCATGGGATCGGTGCAGAAGGCAATTATATCAAGGATAGTAAGTAAACCAAATCGTTCAGGAGAACAGTTGTGAAACATAAAGTATTGATGGCCGCGGCCATTGCAGGACTCGCACTCGGCGCGGTAGCCGCACATGAAGGAGAAGATCATTCCAAAGACAAAGGAAAATGCTTTGGCATCAACTCCTGCACAGGCAAAGGTCAATGCGCCACAAAGGAACACACTTGCGCCGGAATGAATACGTGCAAGGGAAAGGGCTGGATCAAACTCACAAAAGCGGAGTGCGAAAAGAAAGGCGGCAAATTCGACGCGTCCAAACCTGACATGTAATCAAAAAGAACTCACCTGACCAGGTTTGACCCTGTCGGCGGCATGCCTGGTCGCAATTCGCATCGCCGGAAAACAACTTGATCCGGGGAACCATTCGCTTCTGAGTTGGCCTCATGAAAATGAGCCCGGGAGCCTTTGCATTTATCTTCTCCATTTTTTCTGCGGCGGGGCTTGGTGCTCAGGCCTTTGAAGGGAGACTTGCGGTAGGCAGCTTTCACAACTGCGCCATCGTTGAAAATGGCAAAGTGGTTTGCTGGGGGCTCGGGGACACAGGTCAAATCGGAGATGGTAAACTGGTCAACGCACTGACTCCTCGATTCGTGAGTGGAATTACAAATGCAAAGAGTCTCGCAGCAGGCGAACACTGGACGTGCGCCCTTCTTGCGGATTCATCCGTCAAGTGCTGGGGATTCATCGCAGCGCCCTGGGCGCCAGCATCCGAGAAATCAAAGACAAGGCCATGCGCATGGGGCAGCCATACAGATCCATGTACGCCTGTTCCCGTTTCTGTTCCTCCAGCTCAAGGAATTACATCGATTATGGGAATGGCCACGATGACGTACGGGATTCTACCTGACGGAAAGATCGTAGTGTGGACCGGCAACGATGGAACAGCCAATCTGCTCAAAGACGGAAAAAATATTCAATTGAGCGGGCGCAGTTCCATGGTCATTGACTGGATTCCCGATGCAAAAGAAGTAGCCACGATCTACGTGAGCACAGGCGATATGCCTTCGCATATGTGTGCCGTAACAAAGAAAGGCCGGATCTACTGCCATGGCGCGACACCGGCTGTGTATGGCCCGCGAAAACCAATCTGCACGGCAGAACCCAGGATTAAACCAGTATGCCAGATAGACTTTCAGGGAGAGAAGATTTCAGTCACAGGCGAAGACGCACCGCGCATGTGCAAGTACGCTGCATCTCTCGATCCGCAAATGATGAAATCGTACGAATGGTATTGCCAGGGACAAACCTGCACTTACCGCGAGGTCCCTCTGCAGAAAGCAACGCATCTTTGGTATCTCATCATGGCAAACGGTAAAGAAATCAAATCACATGTAACAGGGTATGCGGAGATTTTCAAATCCACGGAAGCAGAAAAATCCAAATGCAGGGATGATTTTTACACAGTGGAGCTGGATGCAACGCCCATGGAAGGACTAACCGATGTTAGGCGAGTATCCCTCTACTCTGACAGCAGCGCGTTTGGAATCACAAACAAAGACGAAGTCTACTACTGGGGTAGCGGTCGCGAAGACAGAGATATACTGCCGGACGTGGTGCCAGAATCCAGCGGTAAACCCATTCCTCCTGTCAAGATTCCACAATTTACGGGAGCTATATCCATTCGGCACATGTCCTGGAACGGATGTGCCCTATTCAAAACCGGAATCGTGAAATGCTGGGGAGTCGCGGGAGATGAAGGACGTCTCGGAAACGGAATTTTCGGGGATGAAAACAACGAAACCACCAGAACGCCGGTCCAGGTAAAGGGCATCAGGGATGCTGTGTATCACGGAATGGGGCACAGCCATTCCTGCGTCGCCGTTAAAGATGGCCGCGTTTTCTGCTGGGGATTGAACGATTCTGGCCAGCTCGGCAACGGCCAGACAAAGAACTCAGCGGAACCGGTGGAAGTCAAAGGTGTTGTCCTGAATTTTCAGTAGCGGTAATCGCGCCTAATGAATGTTAGGCGATCAAGGGGCAACGCATATGTTTAAACTTCACTGGCTGGATCTGACGCTGATCGGGGCGTACCTCGCACTCATGGTCTACATGGGCAAGGTCCTATCCACGAAAATCAAATCAGAAAGCGACTACTATCTGGCGGGTAAGTCTTTGCCCTGGTACATCATCGGGCTTTCCATCATAGGGACAAATATAGGATCAAACGACTATCTGGGTGCGAGTGGCGGAGCGTATCGCATCGGAATTGCACAGGCAAACTTCGAGTGGATCGGCGCGATTCCCGCGATGATCATCTCCGCATTCATATTCATTCCCTTCTACTGGCGCGCAGGTGTTTATTCCATCCCGGAGTATCTGGGTCGTCGCTACAACCAGCCGGTGCGGGTGATTTCCGCCACAATCTTGTCTCTATTCGCGATCTTAATTGTGGGCGTCTATCACTGGGCTTCCGCATTGATGCTCGAAACATATATGGGCTGGCCTATGTATGTGAGTATTCCAATCACGGCGGCTGTGGTAGGATTCTATACTATTTCTGGAGGTCTTCGCGCAGATACGTTCACAGATGCAATCCAGGTAACGCTTATGTTCGTCAGCTCTCTGTTTCTTGCTTACTTCGGCGTCCAGAAGGCAGGCGGGCCGGAAGCGTTTCTTCATACTCTCTCTACAAAATTCCCAGGACACATGCATGCATTTCTTCCATCGGATCATCCTGATTTTCCGTGGCCTGGAGTGATCCTTGGACTTGGCTTTGTACTCTCTCCGGCATACTGGTGCGCCAATCAGGCGATTCTTCTTCGCACACTGGGTGCGCGCTCAGAGTGGGATGGTCGCGCATCTATGATCTTTGCTGCCCTTGCCAAAACATTTGTGCCTGTGCTCATCATTCTACCAGGATTCGTCGCTCTGGCTCTCTCCACGGAGAAACTCGCTGTGAGTGATTCCGCTCTGCCATGGGTTGTAAAAAACGTTCTCCCACCCGGGCCATCCGGTCTATTCTTCGTGGCATTCATCGCAGCACTCCAGGCTTCCGTGAGTTCCGCGCTCAACTCTACTGCAGTCATGGTCACTCGCGACATTCTTGGTGTGCTTCGTCCTAAACCTCGCACAGATGCTCAGGTGGTACGCCTGGGTCGAATTTGCACGTTTCTGGTTCTTGCGCTCGGTGTGGCATCTGCACCGCTGACTGCGAAGTTTGAGGGCATCTACATCTTTGTGCAGACAGCACTCTCTCTTTTCCAGGGTCCTATGTTCGCTCTCATTGTAGTTGGAATTCTTTATAAATATGCCACACCCGCGGCGGCCGTGGTGTCTCTGGTTCTTGGACTTCTGCTCGCAGCCATCTTACAGATTGCATCCTTCAACATGCTCTACATTGCTTTCTGGACTTTTGTATTCTCTGGCTTCCTGCTTTTTGTTGTAAGTATGTTCACTGCGCGAAAGCCAGATGAAGAACTTGTGAATCTTTGTTACACTACCACGGTGAAAAAATATGTTTAACTGGATCCATACTCTCCCTCTCTGGACTGCGAACGCTCTGGCCATGGGTTTGTTCGGATTGATTCTGGTGATTTGCTGGTCCCTGCCCTCCGCGTTCGTCTGGAGTGGTTCGAAAAGAGTATTCTACAAAGACTTACGAATCTGGGCCACTCTTCTGACTCTCATCCAGATCATCATCTACTGCTTCGTGTAAGGTGCGTTCCATGCAGACTGCGTTATGACAGAACTACTTCGCACCGGTGCGGCGTACTATCCGGACTATATTCCAGAATTTGTGCGAACGTGGCGCAATGGCAATGTGGAAACGATTTCGCGTCGCGAACGAATGATCCAGGATTTCGCGCGCATGAAGCGCAATGGCTTTACGTGGATTCGCATGGGAGAATTCAGCTGGAGCCTCGTGGAACCCGAACCAGGAGCATTTAACCCGGCTCTTTTTCTAGAAGCCCTGGATCTTGCCCTTTCTCACGAGATCGATGTAATTTTCTGCACTCCCACCGCAACTCCACCTCCCTGGCTCACAGAACGAAATCCAGAAATTCTGCCGCGAGATAAGTCCGGTCGGCTCATGCCCGCGGGCACACGAAGGCATTACGATCCAACCAATGCCGCCTATCGTTTAGAAAGTCGTCGCATCACCGAATACTATGCGCGAACATTTGGAAATCATCCTGCAGTCAAATGCTGGCAGACGGACAATGAATTTGGATGTCACGGCTCTACTTACGTTTACACTGAATCGGCAGCCAGCTGGTTTCGGGCATGGCTCAAAGACAACTACCTGGACATCCATTCTCTCAATGAGGCCTGGCAAACATCTTTCTGGTCACAGCGCTACACCGATTTCTCGCAGATCCCGCTTCCTCTCTCATCTTACGCGGATGCGAATCCCGGCCTCGAACTTGATTTTCGCCGTGCGATGAATCATGCGTGGAAGATCTTTCAATCGGAACAGGCCATCCTTCTTCGCGAGCTTTCGCCAGGTCGTCCGATCATTCACAACTTCATGACTCTCTTCTTTGAACTGGATCCGTGGAAAATGTCGGAAGATCTGGATCTTGCTGGATTTGATCACTATCAAATGGAATCAGATCCGCACCCGATCAGCTCCGCATGGCAATTTCGTCTGATGGCTTCTCTTAAGAAGAGATCCTTCATGGTTCTTGAGCAACAACCCGTACAGGTAAACTGGCAGAAAGTCAATCGTCGCTTTCCTATGAACCTGCTCTTCCAGTGGGGAATGCAGGCCATGTTCGCAGGCGCGGACTCCATGCTCTAT
This sequence comes from Leptospirales bacterium, assembly GCA_019694685.1. Lineage (GTDB taxonomy): Bacteria > Spirochaetota > Leptospiria > Leptospirales > Leptonemataceae > JAEUSB01. The sequence continues at coordinate 33,093 of JAIBBM010000021.1, read as the reverse complement.
TTTTCCTGGCAAAGAATGTACGGTGGTGCCGAGCAGTACCACGACGGAATTGTATCGCACGACATTCGCGTAGACACAACAGAGCAAGAAGAGCTTCTTCAATTCCAAAGAAGCTTTCTTTCCGCCCTCAAAACGGCCGGCATTCAGAAGATCGATCCGTTAGGCGACGTTTGCATGGTTCTTGATTTTGAATCCATCTGGAGCCATGACATCACCTCGCAGTCTGAACTGTTTTCTACAAGGACCGTGGTCGATGTGGCCGCGGAATTCTGCCTTTCGCAGGGTCTTGGTTTTTCATTTTCTCCTTCCATTGAATCCATCGATCCTTCTTCCAGGATGGTCTTTCTACCCGCGCATTCGTTTGAACTCAGCGAAAAGGAACGCTCCGTTCTGAGACAATACATGGAGGAAGGCGGAATCGTTTGCTCGTTTCCTCGAAGCCTCATGAAACGGCGCGACAATCGCATGAGCGATTTGCCGCTGCATTTGCTTCATCCGGAAGACTTGCGAGTCCTATCTTATGGAGCGCTCCTCGAGGAAGAGAGAGAAGAATTCAAAGACGAATTTCAGGGACGAATCTGGGCGGAAAAAATCGAACCAGGTCCCGAACTTTCCGTTCTCGCTCGATTTACAAAAGGGCTCTACTCAGGTTCGCCCGCAGTCATTCTGCAGAAGGCCGGCCGCGGAAAGTGGATTCATTTGTGCACTGTGCCCGAGCGATCCAGAGAATTCTTTTCCTGGTTGGCCATTCATACACTCTCGCGCATCGAATGCCCGCCAGGCGTGCAGGCTTTTCCAATGAATACGAATCTGGGCCCGGCCATTGGATGGATCAATCACGGAACAGATGCAGAGGTGCCATGGTCAGGAAAACTCATTCAGGCTCGCTTCCCCGATATCATGGCATCGCCTGCAATGGGGCGGATCCTCGCCGCGGGTGCGATTGGAGTATTGCTTCCAGACTGACGTTATGCGACATCTCGGCGCATCCGAACCTGTGGCGGTTACTTCTTCTTAATTTGTCCGGAATCAGCACTCATCATAAGTCCAGTTGCATCCACCGCTTCAAAGTTTTCCCCGGTTACGCGACCGAGCTCGCGCAGAGTTTTATTGTTCCACCTTTCATCGGGAGCTCCGGAAAGAAACCAGGGGGAACCATTGTCAGCGAGGATCATTCCGTATGTTTTCAATGCCTGCAAAATCACGCGCGTCTCGCGAGAAAATCCATTCATATTGTAGGAAGATTTGAGCCGCAGCCGGAGTCCCATGGGAGGAAGATTCGCGTCTTTCCTGCTCGAAGCAAAATGTCGCGCCGGCCAGACGTATGCCTTCTGCGTAATGTTGGTGGTAAACCGGATTGCGTGTTTGATTTCGCCAGACGCCACTTCGTCGTAACGGACCAGTCCTGGAAAAATGGGAAGGCCCGCAGCATCTGCAGACGTCCATCCGGCCGGCCGAAGTACGTAGGTTCTTAAATCGAATATGGCCCCGGATCCGGCATTCCATCCGCGCGACGTCTTTCGCGCATTGTACAGTTCGTATAGCTTGCATTTTGATTCGTCTACAACGATCACATGTCTGTCTCCGTTAGATGCATCTCCGCCCTCTATCGGCGGTTTAGATGGAAGCGGATATGGACCGCGGTCACTTTCGTCCGCGTATTCAAACTGCACCTGAACAGGTGAACCGGTCTGGGTAGTAAACGGAATCCCGATGGGCCCGCCTTCCCATAGACCACTTCCAAAATCGGCCTTCAGTGCTTTCTTTTCACCAATGCTTCTAACGTAGGAGGCAGACAGTTTGTGGACGGGGAGCGAATCTACTCGCGTATTCCAGATGTGATCTGCCGGAAATACCGAGCAGCGCGGACTCTGCGCTTCCACACTCGCAAAAGCACCTAACAGGGCAAAGGTTATGGAACACGATGATCTAAGATTCATCTTCATACACTCATCCGGAAATCTGGAATTGCTTCACTCATACGTTTTCACTCATGTTGTATCACCTATTCTCAAGAGCAGAACTAATGATCGAATCCGTTTCATTCCAGTCTGCGTTGGTTTGATCTGCAGCAGCTACAGATTGCGCCGAATAAGAAGTGAGGCCTGGATAGTCCGGAGTTCTCTGAGTATAAAAAAACAAACCAACAGCAAGGACAACCACTGCTGCGGCAGCGAGTCCCATGGTCCAGATTTGAGTGGGCGCTCGCTTCCTTGCATTTGCATCTCGCACAATGCGCGCGGCGAGTTCTGCTGAAAAAGAATCGGAAAGAATTTTCTTCTCCGTCCGCCTGTATCCCGGGCTTCTTTCTATCTGGCTCATGACTGACTCCCTGCGTCTTCAGACGCGATTCCCTTTCTGGAAAGAAAGCGCTTTCCACGCGCAAGCCTGGACTTCACAGTCCCAACAGTAACATTCAGTCTCTCCGCGATCGTAACCATCTTTAATCCACCCAGGCGAAGCAGAAATGTTTCCCGAAACGGATCCGGCATTGCTTCTATCTGCAAGCGAACATTCTCCGGATCCTGCGGCACCATATCTTCATTCACACTCGTGTTTTCTTCGTTCGCGGCCGCCTCTGCATCCGGCTTCAGCTTCGCATACGCAAATCCTTCTCGTCTGGATTTTCGCGCTGCTCGTTTGCATTCGTTTCGCGCAGCGACATAGATCCAGCGATGCAGATAGTCGTCGCTTAACGGACGCGAGTCGCGAAACGTCATATAATAGCGCAGGTAAGTCTCCTGGACAATGTCGTCCAGGAGACCATCAAGATCATGAGGCAGATGGCGCCGAATCGACTTAAGAGCAGTTACCTTGCTCTTTTCGATAGCGCCCGTAAGTTCCGCTTCCGTCATCTTTCATCGTCCGGTGCGCCCGGACCGCGATGGGGACGATTCTCCCCGTGGTGTTCGCGCATCTTGTCCATTCTTTCCTTCGTGATCTTCTTCAACTGAGCTTTTTGATCCGGAGTCAGAACAGATTCGAAATCCAAACGTCCTTTGATGTGAATCATTCTAAGTTCCAGCTGAACATTGCTGATGGACTGCAATTTAGCTCGAACCGCCTTCAAATCTACCGTGTTTGCTTCGAGAAGCGCACGGAGTTCCTCATGCATAGGCTTGAGCTGTTCGTGATACTTCTTCGCATCGGTTTTTGTAGCTTCATGCTGCGCTTTTACTTTCGCACGCTGCGCGTCCGTAAGCTTCAGCTCATCCATGAGTTTACCGAATTCACGTGGATTGCCTGGTCCAAACATTCCGCCTTCTTCTGGCGGGGGGCCCGGAGGTTCAGCAAAGACGCCTGCTGCTGAAAACAGCACGGCACTTGCGACTAGAATTCTGAAAAGGGGGATTTTTCGTTTCATGTCTCTATAAACCCGCAGGCGAAAAAAGGTTCCCCAGATTTTCTAGAGACACCATTTCGCACGTCAGTCTGATCCAGACTATCCATGCGTACGCAATCCAGGCGAATAATTTCTCAAAAAGAACGCAAAAAATCCGGATGACCTGCTTGTATTCCACGGGGCTGAAAAAAATCGCCCATATCAAAAAAGGAGCAGTTGGATGAATAAATTCATCGTTGTGTTGATCGCGCTGTTTGTTTCAGGCGCGCTTCTATCACAGGAAAGAAATACAAAATGCAAGGATGAACTGGCAAGAATTTGCCCGGGCTACGGCGGTGACGGGAACAAGCTGGGTGCCTGTCTAAAAGACCCCGAAAAATCAAAGCAGCTTTCCCCGGAATGCAAGCCCCGCAGAGGGGGCTTCCCCGCAATCAAAGCCAGCTGCAGCACAGAGATTCAATCTTACTGCTCGACCGCAACGGAAGACGGAAAACTATACATGTGCATTCGCCAACAAATGAATAAGAATCCTTCTTCGGTGGGACAGAACTGCAAAGACCAGATGAATAAATAGGAAACCCGTTTCAGTGCTGATCTGCGGTCGGCACTGAAACACGCCTTTGCAATATTTCGTCAGGGATTTGGCGAACGTTATTCGCTCATGCCTGCATTCGTGAATACGTAACCCTGCGATTCTACGGATTTATGGCATTCGAAACACATCTTATTTGCGTCTGAAACTACTCTCTTTCCATCCGGAAGGAACGCTTCGTATCCCCAGCCGCCCGTGGACTTAAAAGAAGAATGTTTGTGCATCACGGCCGTGAATTTATGCGCGCCCTCTTTGTATCCTTCTGGAGTGTCCAGAGGTTCGAACAAATCAAACACGAGAACCGAATCTTCTGGAAAATCAGATCGATTTCGCAATGCTTCTACGGCTGCATCGTTTGCATAAACGTGGTGAATCCCTGTAAGTAAATCGTCTGCATCTCCTTTGAGAAGCAAGCCTGACTTCACATGCCTGAACGACTTGTAATCCGGCATAGGGACTTCTGTCAAAGTCCTGGGTTTACAATCAACTGTTGCCAGTAGTGCGACGGACACGATCCATGAACCAATCCATACGATTCTCATTTCATAACTCCCTGGATGCGCGATCCAGCAGAGCTTTCTCTTTACTGGAAAGTGACTTCATTCCGCTCTTCGAAATTTTTTCAAGAAGACGATCCACTTCTTCTTTCATTTCGATTCTGCGTTCAATCTCTGCTTTCTTTTTGTTCAGACGTCGTTTTTTCTTAAACTCTTCCCATCTTTCTGAGAGAGTCATGGTTCTATCTTCTACAGATTGGCCGTAAGTACGATTCCCCTTTCGCAAGTAATAGTAGATGAAGAGCGCGCCGCCCAGAGCTCCACCCAGAACCTGCAGCAGAGCCACCATAGAAGAAACTGCAATCAGTACGGCGAAAACTAGAATGACCCATCTCATTCGCATGGGGATGACGAAAAAGAAAAGTGCCTTGCGATCCGGCCATAGAACGGCGTAGGCAAGCAATACAGCAGATATTCCGCCCGTCGGTCCATGCAGGCTCAGCCCTGGAAAAGCGCTCAAATGAGCGATCAGTCCCAGCAGGATCGAACCGGCCATCCCTGCCAGAAACAGGTTTAGAAAATGGCGCGGCCCCCAGAGCCTCTCAATGTCCCCTCCGAAGCCCCAGAGCATCAAACAAAGGAAAAAGAGGCTCAAACCGCCAAAGAACCCGGGCGGAATCACTAAAAAAATATGTGTGAGAATCTGCGTTGGCTGGAAATCTGGTCCAAAAGAGAGTGCAAGCGAGTCAATCGGCCTTTGAAAGCCGGCTGCCGCGATCCATTCAATACCAAAAGCGAGAGAAAATAGAACCAGCAGCCGAAAAACTCCCTCTGTTAATGGAGGGGCTTGCGGTTCCTGAATTTCCCAGCGTTGCATAAGCGCTTTAAAGCAGGACCGCCAGAATCCGGCAAGCCAATCCCGAAATGAGCGCAAACCTGACAGACAAACAAAAGAAGATCATCCTCGGCACGGAGAAGACGCTATTCATCAGCCTCTTCGCCGGAGCGATTCTCGGCGGCCTGATTCTTGGCCTGGCGGTCCGCGAAGTAGCCAGAGCCAGGGATTTGATCCTGGTTTCCGCTTACAGACCGTCCACACCCACAAGACTCTACGACAAGAATGGCAAGGTGTTTGCAGAACTCTTTCGCCAGAGACAGGAACTGGTCCAACTCCAGGACATTCCGCCTCATGTAATCCAGGCGTTTCTATCCGTAGAAGATGATAACTTCTTCAACCACATTGGTCTGGATGTATCCGGCATTCTTCGCGCAGCAGTGAAAAACGCAATCTCTGGAAAAGTGAGACAGGGTGGATCCACTCTTACACAGCAGGTGGCCAAGCAAATCTATCTGAACGCGGAAGGTAAAAGAAATAGAACGATTCGCCAGAAGATACGCGAAACTCTGCTCGCCTTCGAAATAGAAGAGAACTATACAAAGTACGAAATTCTAGAAGTATTCTTCAATGTAATCTATCTGGGACACGGATGCAAAGGGATCGCTTGTGCATCGCGTCTCTACTTCAATAAGAAAGTAACGGACCTCACTCTCGCAGAGGCAGCGCTCCTTGCGCGTATGCCCAAGTCTCCTGTTGAATATTCTCCGTTCAAGAATCCTGACGAATGCATGCGACAAAACAAAATCGTACTGCGGCAGATGGCAGATCACGGCTATCTTCCAAAAGATCAAGTGGAAGCAGTGCATAAAAAATTCTGGGATGAATACTGGCCCAGGGTTGTGGTTCAATCTCCTTCGCAAAACATCTGGGCGGATCGCCTGGACAAAGCGCCATTCTTTACGGACTATGTTCGCCAGATTCTAGAAGCATCCGAAGAAGTGGGACCAGAGCTTCTCTACACGGGTGGGTTGAAAATCTACACCACACTGGATCTGGATCATCAAAGAATCGCAGAAGAAGAATTACTAAAAAAAGTTGCGGAAGTAAACCAGACCAGCCGCGCGTACGCGAAAGCGGGCGGAAAAGGCGGAGTGGACATGAGTCTATTCGGCATTTTCAGTCAGCTGTCCATGATTTTGCCTGTGGGATCGCCTGACGTGAAAGGTCTGGATATTCGCGGGCAATTTCGCAAAGCATACGAAGAAGAAATGATCGAGCCTACACAGCTGCTTGGTTACAGCACTCCTGCATTCAATGAAGCTGCTGCTTTCGAAGAGTTTAGAAAAGCAACCATCAGTTATACGACCAACCTTCAGGTGCAGGGCGCATTCATTTCGATTGAACCTCGCAGCGGTTACATCACTTCCATGGTGGGAGGAACTGAGTTCACTCCTCAGAATCAATTCAACCGTGCATTGCAGGCGCGCAGGCAACCTGGGAGTGCATTCAAAATCTTCATTTATGGCGCAGCATTTGAGAAGCGTCTCATCAGCACACAATCCGCAGTCAACGATGCTCCTTTCTACAGCATTGATGCTGTGGGAAACAACTGGTCTCCTGGTAACTACGACGAAGGGTTCCGCGGTCTAACGCCAGTATTTGCTGCTTTCGCTCTATCCATCAACACGTGTGCGATTCAGGTTTATTACAAAGTAGGTCCGGACGCGATCATCGAATTCGCACAGAGACTCACAAAGATCACAAACAAAGATCGATTTCATCCAGATCCATCTCTTGCGCTCGGTTCAAGCGAAGTCACTCCATTTGAAATGGCAAAGGCAGTCGCAGTCATAGGAAATGATGGCAAAGATGTCATTCCATTTGCGGTGCGATACGTAACGGATCAAAGCGGAAACACTCTCTACAATCAGGAAGAGAACATCCGCAAAATCATCAAAGCAAAGACAGACGAAAACCGCATTCAGATCATTGACCCCGCGCTCGCATACTTGCTACGCAAGATCATGATTGCTGTTGCGGATCACGGAACAGCAACGCTGGGCGTAAGACAAACGGCACAATTCACTGGAAGTCTGGCTGCGAAAACAGGAACTACTTCTAGCTGGTCAGATGCGTGGATCGTTGGATTCAATCCGGATGTTGCCGCGGCCATCTGGTTTGGTTTTGATAAATCGAGCGTCACACTCGGCGCAGGCCAGGCGGGCGGTCACATTGCCGCTCCTACCATGGGTCGATTCTATAAACGTATCTACGACGAAAAACATCTCAAGCCACCCATGTTCTCAGATAGACCGGATGGAGATCGTCCTCCTCCTGGAATCGTAACAGCAGGTTGCGGTGGAGAAGCAATGGGACCGGTGCAAATCGGAAACAAAACTCTTCAGGTCCCCGGCGATGTAGCATGCGCGGGAGAAGAGACACGCATTTATGATCAGAGAGAGCTTTTGATGAAGGACCTGGGCATTAAGCCAGAGGACCTCGGCATTCAGGGCAATGTCCGATTCAAGAATGAAAAGCAATAATTCCCGCGTCGTCGGGAGGGAGAATCGTTATGAAGAGCACACAAATCGGGAAAGACAGACGCGAAGGTCAATTCGCACAGCTGCTCGAAGCAAGCCTGAAAAACCAGACTAAAGTCGAAGCTGGAAGTTACGACCTGGTAACTGTATCTGACATCACAAACAAAGATTTCGTGTTTGTTCAATCACCCAGAGGGACCGGGCTCATTCCGCGCGAAGAGCTTCTCGATCATCATGGCAAGATCCGCGTTTCGCGCGGTGAGAAGATTCCAGCATTCTATCGCTCCACAGAAAACGGAGAAATGATGTTCACAACGCAGCCTTCAGGCCGCGCGAAAATGGACATTGTCCGCACCGCGATTGAAAACAAAATCCCAATGACAGGACGTATCCTCAAGAAAATCAAAGGCGGATTTGAAGTTGTCATTGGAGAAGTAAACGCGTTCTGCCCCGCATCTCACATGGACGGAAATCCAGACGTAAAGTCAGAAGTTACCTTTCTGATCACAGAAGCAAAGGGGGACCGAGTCATCGCATCTAACAGAGCGTTTCGCGACATCGAAAAGAAGCGCCAAAAAGATGTGCTCATGCAGTCACTCCAGCCAGGGGATGTAGTGGAAGGAACCGTGGCCAACCTCGCAGACTTTGGCGCGTTTATTGACATTGGCGGAATGGAAGGACTGGTTCCACTTTCAGAGATCGCCCACCAGAGAGTGACTCATCCATCCCAGGTTCTCAAATCGGGACAGAGCGTTCGCGTAAAAATCCTGCAAATCGATTGGAAAGACGATCGCCTCACTCTCTCTCTTCGCGCACTCCTCGAAAACCCATGGCAGGGTCAGCTTCCCTGGAAAGAAGGAGATATTGTAGAAGGCAAAGTGGAAAGCATCAAACCTTTTGGAGTATTCGTAAAGCTAGAAGGAAACTTCACAGGACTGATTCCAGCAGGAGAATCAGGAGTGGCACGTGGACAGCCTTTTGAAAAGTTTTTCCAGAAAGGACAAACTCTTCGCGTCATGGTGCACACCATCGACCGCGAACGCGAAAAGATTTCCCTTTCCGTGCGCGGAGTCGCGGCACATGACCAGGAACAGGAATTCGCAGAGTACTTAAAAGTTCAGGGCCCGCAGAAAGAGGAGCTCTCCAGTTTTGGTCAGCAGCTTCGCGATGCAATGAACAAGAAGAAATAAAGCACACCTGCGCGTGGCCTTCGCGCGCGCCCTTCGGGGCCAGCCATCATGAACGAGCCACTCTCAAAGCCCCATGCCCTGAGCACTGATCAAATCCTGGAGCTCGTGACCTCATCGCGGACCGGACTCTCCGTTGCAGAAGCCGATCGTCGCCTGGCCCTCTGGGGCCCAAACGAAATCCCCACTCAAAAAAGATCCTCCTGGATTCGCATCCTGGCCCAACAGCTGAAGAATGTGCTCATCATCATTCTACTTCTTGCCACAGTTCTTTCTGCCGTACTTGGCCATAGCACTGAAGCAGCAGTCATCGCAATCATTGTAATCTTTGCCGCGCTTCTCGGATTTATTCAAGAGTTTCGGGCAGAAAAAGCAATGTCCGCTCTCAAACAATTGAGTGCTCCCACAGCACTCGCATTGCGTGACGGAGAAGTGCAAAAAATCGCCGCGCGCAACGTAGTACCCGGAGACATCATTCACCTTCACGCCGGTGACCGAATCCCCGCAGACGCACGAATTCTAGAGAGCTTCAGTCTTCGCACAGAAGAAGCATCGCTAACCGGAGAATCACTACCCGTAGAAAAAGAAACGATGGCTTTGGCGGAAGACGCAGCACTCGCGGATCGGGTAAACATGGTATACTCCGGAACAAGCGTGTCTTATGGACGAGGTGTTGTTGTTGTGACGAACACGGGCCTGCAGACTGAATTTGGAAAAATCGCCCGCATGCTTGAATCCGTGGAGCACGCGCGCACTCCTCTGCAAATCAATCTGGATAAAGTGGGCAATGCGCTGGCAAAGGCAGCGGGCGCTATTGTAGTATTGATCACGATCCTGGGAGTTATGCGAGGCCAGCCCTTCCTCGATATGATCCTGTTTGGGATTGCACTGGCGGTGGCTGTGGTTCCAGAGGCTTTGCCTGCTGTGGTTACAGTGTCTCTGGCTCTGGGCGTGCAAAGAATGATCAAGCGCAACGCGCTCGTGCGAAGGTTGCCGGCAGTCGAAACCCTGGGTAGCGTTTCCGTGATTGGCTCCGACAAAACGGGAACGCTCACAAAAGATGAAATGACCGTCAGAAAGATCCATCTACCGGATCAGCGATTCGATGTCACAGGGTCCGGATATGAACCGTCAGGCGACTTTGTGGGCAATGGAACAAGTGTCTCTCCGTCGCCGGAACTCATTTTAGCTCTCAAAGCCGCTTCTCTTGCATCGGATGCTTCCCTGGAAAACAAAGACGGATCCTGGAAGATCACTGGAGATCCCACGGAAGGGGCCATGATCGTGGCCGCCGCGAAGGCGGGCCTGGACAAAGATTCACTGGACAACGAGTTCCCTCGCATTCACGAAATCCCGTTCACGTCTGAAACAAAAAGGATGACCACGCTGCACAGCGAAGGCACCAGCAAAACTGCCTACTCAAAAGGCGCTCCAGAGTCGATTCTACCTTCCTGCACTCATTACCTCTCACAAAAGGGAATTCTGGCACTCACAGACAGGGAGAAGAGTGAATATCTCAAAGAGGCAGCCTTTCTCGCAGGCGAAGCGCTCAGAGTAATCGCGGTTGCCATGAAGCAGAACGCAAACGAAGAAAATGCAGAAGAAGGAATGATTTTTCTGGGGCTTCTTGGGATGATTGATCCGCCCAGAACAGAAGTAAAAACAGCGATTGAGAAATGTCGTCGCGCAGGGATCAAACCAATTATGATCACTGGCGATCATCCAATCACCGCGGCCGCCATCGCACGCGAACTGGGCATACTGAGAAATGGCAAAGTGATCACGGGAGTCGAACTCGACTCGATGAGCCCCGAAGAATTCAAAAGACAGGTTGAGTCAATCGAAGTGTATGCCAGAGTTTCGCCTGCGCACAAACTCATGGTTGTGCATGCATTTCAAAAAAACGGACATTCAATCGCAATGACTGGCGACGGCGTCAATGACGCTCCAGCGCTTAAGAAAGCGGATATTGGAATCGCCATGGGAATCACGGGCACAGACGTAACGCGCGAAGCGGCTGCGATGACTCTGACCGACGACAACTTTGCCTCCATCGTGGCAGCAGTGGAAGAAGGAAGAGGCGTATTCGGAAACATCAAGAAGTATCTGATGTATCTTCTTTCCTCGAACATAGGAGAAATCGGACTCATGGCCGGTACATCCATGCTTGGATTGCCCCTTCCACTGTCCGCAGTTCAAATCCTGTACGTGAACCTGGCAACAGACGGCCTGCCGGCACTTGCACTTGCAGTGGATCCACCGGACGAAGATGCCATGAACCAACCTCCGAGAAACGCTTCCGCTGGAATCTTCACTCGACCTGTAGTTGTCTTGATGCTCGCAGGTGGAATCTGGTCCACTCTCGTGAATCTTGGTCTGTTTGCGTGGGCGCAGAGTTCGGGCAGAAGTCTTTCAGAGGCAATGACCATGTCCTTTGCTTCTCTGGTTCTGATCCAGTTCTTCAAAGCATATAATTATCGTTCGGATCAGGCGAGCGTGTGGCACAAGCCATTCGCGAACAAATGGCTGAATATGGCGATCGCCTGGGAGCTGCTCCTTCTGAGCCTGGTGATTTATCATCCCTTCTTACAAAAAGCATTTGGAACGTATGCGATTACGGCCGTGGACCTGGTGGTAATTCTATCCCTTGCGCTTTCCATCATACCGGTTCTGGAAACCGTGAAATGGCTGGTGAGACGGGGCTGGTTTGCCCAAAAGCAGGCAGCCGGCGCGAAGCCGGCCACGCATGAACGTTAAGCGCTCTTCTTTTTCTTTGCTGCTGTTTTCTTTGCAGAATCAATAGGAGTGGCTACAGGCGTATTCACTGGAACAGAACGATTCGCTGGCAGCTTCTGCACCGCAACACCCAGGCTATCCTGGACGGTTTGAACAACATTCAGACTCTGGCTGAGTCTTTCGCGCAGGCTTTCTGCCATCTGGCTCTTGTCCTGAGCACCGCGCGTTACAAGTCCGGAGTAGCCGGCCACAATGTCTTTCTGAAGATTTTCAATACGGTCTGCCGTGATTTGAAAAAGGGCAATGCCTACATTTACGAGATCACGTGCGATAGTTTCGAACTGAGCTGATTGAGCCATGGACAATCTTTTCCCCTGTACGGAGGCTTTCAAGTCAAACTTGAAGGCCGTTTAGGGCTGGACAAGCCCCCGCGAGGAGCCAAATCAAGTTGTGAACTTGATAGGTCGCATGCGAAAGATATGCGGGTTACTGATACTACTATTGTCATCTTGCGCCCGCCAGTTCGATGACAACACGGACTTCCTCACGCGGTCCATTGTCGCCTACGACGTATTCAGACTCATCGACATACCACGCTTCGCGTATGCTCCTCTTAGCGGTGGAAACATTGGAGGGTTCTCAGTAAACCGCGTAACGGGACAGATCACACTTGTTGGAACCTATTCTACAGGGATCAGTCCTTCCGCACTCGTAACAGACACACAGGGAAAGTTCGCATATGCAACCGGTGGAACAACTCTCTACGCGGCCAGTATTGATCAGACCACAGGCGCGCTTGTAAGCGCGGGTACGCAAGCAACCGGCGCTGCGCCGAGCGCACCGCGAATGGATCCTTACAATCGCTTCGTCTACCTCATCAGTGGCGCCGGAAGCGTAACAGGCTATGCAATCAATCAGACCAGCGGTGCGACGACTCTGATTGGATCGTGGCCTTCCGCTGTTGGGTACGGAAAGCCACTCGTTCATACAAGCGGTCGATATCTTTATGCGAACACTGGCTCTGGCATCTATATGTATTCCATTGATCAGACTTCGGGGGCACTCACAAGCCTGGGATCCATCAGCGACGGCGGGATCGCTGGACAAATGGAACTGGATTCAACTGGAAAATATCTCTACCATACGTATCCAGGATCTGTTACTGTGTTCTCCGTCAATTCAGATGGAACGCTTTCCAACATCCAGACAGTGGCTGGACTGGCGGCGCCTTCTTCTCTCAATCTGGAACACCCCTTCAAACGATTTGCCTACCTTACAAGCCTTACAGGTGGAACGACGGTGATGATGTATCAGGTTTCCAATGGCGCACTGAGTTTACTTGGTTCTGTTGCCGGCGGCACGAACACCGGAGCCATTCGCATCGAGCCTTCCGGAAGGTTTGCTTATCTTTGCAACCAGGGTTCAGGAGATGTCACACAGTATTCCATTGATCAGTTTACTGGTTTGCTGTACTCGTTCGGGAGCGTCGTAAGCGGGAGCGGACCAATCATCGCATCGCCTGATCCAACCGGACGGTTCTTGTATTCGCCAAATGCAACGGGAGCAAGCATCAACCAGTACTCGATTGATCCGTTTTCCGGGCAGCTACGCCTCATTCAAAATACACCTACATCTGGAAATCCAAGTTACGTTGGACTCGTTTCCTATCCGGCTTCCGCAATTTATCAATACTACTACTGAATCGCCTAACCCTTCGCTTCGTCCCAGTTTTGTCCAAATCCATGATCCACGCGAAGGGGCACGCGAAGCCTTGTGCTTTCCATTTCCCCTTTTGCGATCGAAACGACTTCATCCTTTTCAGAGGGCACAACATCAAACAGAAGTTCGTCGTGCACTTGCAGAATCATCTGAGACTCAAGTTTCTTTGATTTCATCTTCGCGTGAATATCAATCATCGCACGCTTGATCAGGTCTGCACTGGTTCCCTGGATCGGCGTATTGATGGCTGTTCTTTCCGCTCCCTCCCGACGGAATCGGTTGGGGGAATGTATGTCTGGAATTTGCCTGCGGCGACCGAATAACGTCTCCACATATCCGTTCTTTCCTGCAAATGCGATGGTATCATCCATGTACTTTTTGACGCCGGGGTATTTCTCAAAAAACTTCTCGATGTACATTTTTGCTTCTGCTCGCGGCACCTGAAGACTCTGCGAAAGACCAAAATCGGTTACCCCATAAATGATCGAGAAGTTCACAACCTTTGCTTTGGATCGCATATCTGCTGTTACCTGATCTTCTGCAACTCCAAAGATGGAAGAAGCTGTTCGCGCGTGAATGTCTACATCGTCGCGCGTGAAGGCTTCCATCAAAGCCGGGTCATGCGAATAATGCGCCATGATGCGCAGCTCCACCTGAGAATAATCGAGAGACAAAAGCACCCTGCCCTTGCTACAAACAAAACCTCGGCGAATCGCCTTGCCTGTATCCTCTCGCACAGGAATATTCTGCAGATTGGGATCCATAGATGACAGACGACCAGTTGCGGCCACTGCCTGATGAAAGTTCGTATGAAGCTTGCCTGTTTCTGGATGAACAAGCTCAGGAAGAGCGTCAATGTATGTGCCCAGAAGTTTGGTGTACTTTCTATATTCAAGAAGATGATCGATCATCGGATGCATTCCGCGCATGCGATCGAGTTCTTTCTGATCCGTAGAAAAGCCAGTCTTGATCTTCTTTGCCATGGGTAGCTTCAATTTCTCAATCAAGACAAATTGAAGTTCGCGAGTTGAGTTCACATTGAAGACCTGACCCGCCTCCTCGAAGATCTTCTTTTCCAGCTTTGTGATCTTCTGCTTATAGTCGCGCGAAAGTTCCTTGAAGTACTGCAAATCGATGGCCATGCCCGCCACTTCCATATCCGCCAGTACGGGAATCAGAGGAACTTCGAGCGAATCATTGATTTCAAGAAGTTTGTTCTCCTTGAGCTTACGCCCGAGCACCTGATGGAGGCGAAGAGTCAAATCCGCATCTTCGCACGCATAGTCTCTGATATTTGCCGGTGGAAGCTGATCCATTGTCACTTGTTTTCTGCCCGTACCAACCACATCTTCGTAGCGAATCGTAGAATAGTCTAGATAGTCCAGCGCCAGGTCATCCAGGCTGTTTCTTCTGATATTCGGATTGAGCAGATAACCCGCAAGCATAGTATCGAAAGCCACAGCATTGAGAGGCATTCCATGCCTGCGCAGTACAGTGTAATCGTACTTGATATTTTGCCCCACAAAGGAGCGTGTTTTTTCCCCAAAGAATTCTTTGAGGAGTGACCGGACTTCATTCAATGCAAGCCCTGCCGATTCGTATGGGGAACCAGGAGGTGGAAGTGGAATGTAGGTTGCCTTCTTTTCGCGGGCAGAAATTGAGATTCCAACCAGACGCGCACGCATTGGATCTGCGGAATCTGTTTCCGTATCCACGACCACAACAGAACGATTGTGTTCGCGGAGCGCTCGCTTCAATTGCTCTGCATCTGTAACCATTTCATATTCTACATCTGTCCCGAGAAAATGCTCTTTGCCAGAAAACATTCTTTGCTCTGGCTCTTCTTCGAAGAGAGTTCCCTGATCGAGTGCGCCCTTCTTTGACTTTTGCTTTGGCTTTGTGGAAGAGGCTGCGTCTTTTTTTCCCGCCGATTTTTTCTGAGCAGAAGAGGAAGAAACATCTTCTCCCTCCTGGGCGACAGAGGCGGCGGCCACTTTTGCTTTCCCTCTCCTTTTCTCAGCCGCCCGGCGCAGATCTTCTGCGATGGCGCGATACCCTTCCTGTCTGAAAAATTGAACTACATCTTCGCGCAGATAATCCGGCGTGCGAAGCTTTGCCTCAGGAAAATCGAGCACTTCCTTGATGTCCGTGCGAATGGTGGCAAGATCGCGAGAAAGACGAACGTCTGATTCACTCTCCTGCAATTTCTTCCTGACTGACTCCTTCGCAATGCGCGGGAGATTTTTATAGATGCCATCAATGGATTTGTACTGCTGGATGAGTTCCGCGGCTGTTTTGGGGCCAATGCCCTTTGCGCCTGGAATGTTGTCGCTCGTATCACCGACGAGCGCCATGTATTCTGGGATCTGATCGGGGCGCACACCGATTTCGTTTTCCACCCATGCAGGATCCACGCGCACGAATTCTGTAACGCCTTTTGCTCCCTTGAGCATACTGACGTTCTTTGTGATCAATTGAAAACAGTCTTTGTCAGAGGTAAGAAGCAGAACGTCGGACGCCTTGCCGAACCGAGTAGCCATGCTTCCCATCACGTCGTCTGCTTCAAATCCAGGTACCTCGCAGGTTGCAAAACCCATGTTGCGAACGATCTCTTTGATTTCAGAAATCTGACTCCTGAGATCATCCGGCATAGGCTTCCGCGTTGCCTTGTACTCCTTGTACATGTCGCCGCGAAATCCCCCACCTGGCGGATCCCAGGCTACGAGAGTTTCTTCCGGGGTAAAATCCTGAAGGATCTTAAAGAACATCCGAAAGAATCCAAAAATCGCGCCTGTATTCTGACCGGCAGCGTTGGTTAAATTCTGACGCTCGAGCGCGAAATGCGCACGGTATGCCATCGCGTGAGCGTCGATTACTAGAATGGTCTTGCGTTTTTCCATCTTTTCCTGGCTATCAGGATGCTTGACAGGGCGGGCCTGGCAATGCAAGGTGCCCCGAGTACTGTTTAGAGGTGCCCTGAATGCTCAATACAAAAAAAGTCGGGGACAAGATGGTTGTCTATCTCGAAGGCCGTCTGGACGTTTCCGTCGCCAACGACGTAGAAGAAGAACTCAACCGTATCATTGAAACGGACAACCAGAAGCATCTGGTCCTGAATATGGAAAAAGTGGAGTACATGAGCTCCTCCGGATTCCGCGCATGCATTTCTACATTGCGCAAATTGAATGCCAAAGACGGCACTCTGAAGCTTTGCTCCATCCGCCCTTCCGTAAAACGCATCTTTGATGTCATCGAATTGACCAGCCTCTTTGACATTTGCGAAACGGAAGCAGACGCACTGAAGTAACGTGCAGGGCCTGCTAGACCGCATCGTGGCGGCCAAGCGAGAGGAAATCCGCTCACTCAAATCCATCCAGCCAGCCAGAGTGGAGAGCCATTTCCTGGCCGCAGTCAAACGTGCTCCCGGCGATTCCGTGCGCGTCATCGCAGAGTGCAAAAAAACCAGCCCCTCCTCCGGTAGAATGCGCGAAACCTACGAACCAGAAAAGATCGCAACCGAATACCAGAGACTGGGTGCATCCGCTCTCTCCGTACTTACGGACAGACAATTTTTTGAAGGGGATCCAGCGCACGTGGCTATGGCGAAGAAGAGCGGACTTCCTGCGCTAAGAAAAGACTTCGTCATTGATGAAAAACAAATCGCAGACTCAGCTGTGCTTGGAGCAGATGCAGTCTTACTGATCGTTCGCATTTTAGAAGTCTCACAGCTTGCAGATTACATTGCATACGCAGACTCTCTTGGCTTGCCCGCGCTTGTGGAGACTCACAATGAAAAAGAAATCGAAATCGCGATGAGAGTAAAATCCGCGATCATTGGAATCAATCACAGAGACCTGGACACTCTAAAAATGGATCTTAGCCTGACACCGCGCCTCGCACCTGTAGTGAGACGCGAGCTTCCCGGATGTGTCATTGTGGCCGAATCAGGCGTGGAATCCAGAGACGGACTCAAAACCGTAGATGAGTTTGTGGACTCGGTGCTGATCGGCACAGCATTTATGAAATCACAGAATGTGGCCTCTATATGGCAGGAAATCTTCGGAGGAGCCAGATGAGAATCACGCAAGTAATGATCCGGGATCTGGCGTGCCTGGAAGGGAACGCTACTGTGGCAGACGCAGCCAGGCTCATGAAGGAAAAGGACATCGGCGCGGTGCTGATCACTGACTCTGGAAAGTTAGTCGGCATTGTAACGGAAAGAGACCTGGCGCTCAAGGTGCTCGCAGAAGGTCGAGGTGGAGATGTGCCCATTACGGAAATCTATACTCCCAATCCTGAAACAGCCCGCGAAGGCGCCTCTGTTGCGGAATGCATTGTGCTTCTCAGAGACGCTCACTTTCGCCATTTGCCTATCGTGGATCTTGAAAAAAAGCCGGTGGGAATTGTTTCCACTCGAGACTTTTACAAGAAGCTTGCGGAAGGAATGGATCGCATCTTCGAAGAGACCGGATTCAGTCTGCAAATTGCGGAAGGGGAAGATCCTTACACCGTGATTCTTGGTCCTTCTGTCTGAGCAAATCAAGAATCACGTATACACGGCCATAGCATGAAACTCACTCTACGTCTTCTTTCGCCTGCACTTTTGTTTGCGCTGGCAATCTTAATAGTTATAGTTTATCAAGTAATAAGAGTGGGGGACAAACCAGGAGACGCTGCATTCGCAATCCAGGAATCCGTTCCTCTGATGATTCTTCTGGCACAACTTTTGTGGCTTCTGCTGTTGCTCTACCTCAAATGGCGAGACTCCCTTACCTGGACAGATCTCGGATGGAAGAAGCCACAAAAATCGGACTCTCTGATCGCGATTGTGTCCGGCCTGGGCCTTGCGGCAGCTTACGTACGGCTTTTATCTCCGGCGCATACCTGGCTGCAAAGGTCGATCGGTGACTATGTTCCGGCAGGTGGTCTCATCTCCTCCCTTGGATCCATGAAAGCAGTGTTCTTCGTGGCCAATGTCCTGTTTGCCCCCTTTGTAGAAGAAACAATCTTCCGGGGATACGCTCTCCCGAGACTGAAAGAACGCGGTGAGTTCGGCGTCCTCTGGAGTTGCCTCTTTTTTGGGCTGATTCATTGGGCAGGTGGATTCTGGTACATGATTCTCACGGGTGCTGTGGCAGGTGGATTGTTTGCGTTCATCTATTTACGAAATCACTCGACGACTGCGGCCTGGCTCTGTCACCTATCGCTCAACGCGGCGGAATTTGCATACGTCGCCTGGAGGGATCTATGAATTTCTTTGGCAAGATAAAGGGACGCTTTCTCGCACTCACTCTGGCCGCCTGCATTTTAGGCGGAAGCATTGGTTGCCACGGCGGTTTTGTTCTCACTTCTAAATGGAACGGGCTGATTACAAGCATCGGAAACAAATGGATCCGATGGATCGTATTTCTGGTGCTATCATTCGTCTATGGGTTCACGATCCTCGCAGACGCCATCGTATTTAACTCCGTAGAATTCTGGACTGGATCCAATCCAGTGGCACTCAACTACAACGAGAAAGGCGAATACACTCGCACCCTTACATCTGGATCAGAGACTGCAGTGATGACCTATAGGAACTTCGGCGAAACTCTGGACGTTGCTCTTTTCAAGAATGGTGTGCAAACGGATTCTCTGAGGCTCATCAAATCTGAACCAGGTGTTCTTTATCGCCAGTCCAACGGTCAGTTTGAAAAAATAATCGTTAGCGAAGAAACCAGAGGAAATCTGCGAATCATTCGTGCAGGCGAAAAGTCTGCTGCGGTTCCTGCGGCAGTTTATCAGGTGGAATTGGCGCGCTCTGGCTCCATGTGATGCAGAGGAATAAATCGATTTCTGTTTGCCTTCTGGTGCTGGCAAGTTGCCAGCAGCCGGCGAATGGCGTGGAAACCAAAAGCTTTCTCAACCTCCTCCTATTTAACGCTGGCTATGCGAGCGTCTGCTCTTCGCCACCGGATCGAATTGTCTCCGCTTCGAACTGGAAGAACGTCCAGACCATGTTGCAGTACGAAATGTTTAAGGGATCGAATGCTCCGGCGTCTGTCACTACGTTTGGCAGCCCGGGAGCTGCGACTTCGAAATGGACTGGCGGCGTACTCGCGGCAAACGGAAAAATTTACGGAATGCCGCGCAGCGCGGGCACCGTTCTTGAAATCGATCCGGACACCCGCACCTTGCTGCAGTTTGGGAGCATTGCCGGCCTCAACCAGTATACCGGAGGGGTACTCGCTCAAAACGGAAAGATCTATGGAATTCCGTACAACGCGACGAGCGTTCTGGAAATTGATCCAATCGCGCGCACTGCCGTTCAATTCGGCACTGTATCCGGAGCCACAGGAAAATGGGAAGGAGGAGTTCTTGCATCCAATGGAAAGATCTATGCGATGCCTTCCTCTGTAACCACAGTACTCGAAATCGATCCAATCAACCGCGTGGTGAATCAGAATGCAGCCGTCACAGGCGGAAGCTTTTATGAAATAGGTTCCGTGCTCGGGCCAAACGGGAAAGTGTACGGAATTCCATATTCAAACGCAGGGCCCGCGCAATTGATGGAACTCGATCCTGCTACTGGATCCACTGTTCTGTTCGGGCCTTCGTTTCCAGCATTTTCTTTCACAAGTGGAGTGCTTGCACCTAACGGAATGATCTATACCATTCCATACACAAACACAGCGATATACGAAATTGATCCGACAAAAAGAACTGCAACCGCAGTGACCGGGGTTCTGGTGGGAGGGTACTCGAATGGTTCGCTGGCGCCTAACGGGAAAATCTACATGTTCCCTTACGATGCACCCAATACAAACGTACTTGAGTTTGATCCCAACACAAAGCAAATGACTTCAATTGGAAATAACTTCGCAGGCGGCCTGGCAAACAAATATGAAGATGGTGTGATGGCACCGAATGGGAAGATCTACACCATTCCGCGAGACGCAACCAATGTTGCAGAAATTTCGACAGGGTCAGTCGGCACGTTTTGCACCGGATTGCTTACTTCTTCCTACTTGAACCACTATTAGTCGCCTAACGTCCTGGTTTCTTGAAATCCTTACGCACTGATAAAGGATGCCGTCAAAACCACACTGCCAATGATCACGTTTGTGATTCGAACAGGAGGCATGAAAACAAGTACGATCCGAAAGGGAAGGACCCCCGAAAAGGTGAAAAGTAAAATGCGTGCAAGCGATGATCCTCCGACTGATTGACTGGTCTGTCCCAGGAAGTGACCTGCGAAGTTACTGAAGATCATAAGTGAAACTGCAATAAAAAGAGGAATGAGCACATGGCGCATCCGTTCAAGCACCTCCCCGCCGCCCGCTTTCATGACCGCGTTTTCAGCAAGCCCGACTACTAGAATGAAGAGAACGCCCGCGAAAGGGCAGCCAACGAACACAGCCAGAAATTCTAGAAACCCCAACCCTCCTTCGAAAGTAATCCCGAAGGGTTTGTAAATACCCAGATAGAAAAGAAGAATCACAGAACCAGTCACGCCGAGTATGGAAAGTATGGGGTTTTCAAACGCATTGGTGACTACTTCCGTATCTTCTGCATTTGCCATCGTGACGATCCCGGCGATCGAACCCATCAGCAACAGCCCAGTCCCGGAACAGAGCAGGAATCCCATCAGATTTTGATCTTGAAGCTGCAACATGATTCGCGTAAGAAAAACGAAAATAGTCAGAATAACGACAGAAAATATTGTGAGGATCAGTCTCTGCGTAAACCTGCCTGTAAATTTTGCATATCGACCGAGCACATAACCCATGTAAGACGGTATAGCAAAACAAACCAACAGGTAAACAACAACAAGCTGCCACGACGCCAGGGCCTCAGCAATCGGTCGATCTCCGAAGAGTGCAAATCGTATGATAGCAGTGCAGAACAAGATTCCAGCATCAAACGAAAGCTCGTTCAGGTTCACGGACCATGGCGAAGCGTTACGGCCCATTCTTGAGCACTCGAATGCTTTCCTCTATGTTCTCACGTGCGCCGTCTGCCAGACTCGATTCTTCGTCTCTAAGCTCATTCTGCAGCACATCGAGCAGGGTTTGACCGCTCGGGTTGCGCGCATTTTTGTTTGCTCCATATTTGAGAAACAGCCGAATTTTTTCAGGCAGTGGATACATCCATCCTTTCAAAAGAAACCATGGGGTTTCGCCGTAAATGTCGGGAGAATGAATAAGCGCCGGACCGCTTTTCTGCAACACCAGGGTGAGTGCCGTATAAAAATCCTGCGGATTCTCTTCCAGAGTTTCATAGTGCGCTTCTGCTGTTGGAAACATTGCGATGAGAAAGAGCGGAGTCTTTCTATCCTTCCCGTAATCCGTGCACACAGCGCCCTTATCAAGAAGAAGCTTCACTACCTCTCCGCTCCCGCTTTGAGCCCCATAAAAAATGGCAGTGTACCCTTCCCCGTTCTTTGCCTGGACGTTTGCTCCGTGATCCAGAAAATATTTCACGAGCCTGGCGGATCCTGCGCCCGCGGCAAGCTGCAACATGGTGGCGCCCGTATTCGACACTGCCTGGATGTTGGCACCTTTTTCAATTAGCAACATTGCGATTTCATCACCAGACTGCACGGCGATGTGAAGGGGCGTGAATCCTTCTTTCGTTTTCACATCCAGCTTCGCGCCCTTTGACAGAAGATACGTTGTCTTTTCAAGACGTTCCTCTTCTCCAATCGTGGTGTCTCCCGCTCCCCCTTGATGATCCGTGGATCGCTTGCTCGGAAAAAAATGCAGAGCAGCAAAACCTTCGTTTGTAACAACATCCAGTTTTGCGCCGCGCTCTATGAGTTTCTTAATCAAGGACAAGGGTCTTCCGTTTTCGCATGCAATGAGGAGCGGAGTGTATCCCTGATCTGCGTCCCGGTAGTTCACATCCACTCCCATATCAATCAGTTCATAAGCGAGCTCTGTGTTTTCGTACCAGATGGCTGCATGCAGTGTCCGCCCGGAAGGCTTCGCACCTTTCTTTAAGAGAAAGCGCGCCGCCTCTCCTCCGTCCTTCTCAGAAGCAGCATGGTCCAGGGCCGTCTGCCCGTTGGTGACCTGGTCAATTCTCGCGCCGTTTTGAAGAAGAATCTCCATGACTCCGGCGGACCCCGCACATTGCAGCAGCGGCAATCCTTCGCATTCGCCTGGTCCAGCCAGAGCATTTACATCCACTCGATGGGCCTGCATGTACTCGCGGACCTGTTTCACATTGCCATAGCTCAGATGAGTATAGAAATCATCGAGAGTCAGTGGCTCCCTGGCTTGCACCAGGCCTGTGAGGAGAAAACAGAGTAGTAGTACGATTCGCATAGTCATCCTGGAAGCATTCCTGCTTCAGTGTAAACCGCGGCAACATTCGCGCAATCAAAAAAACAATGCCGCATTACGTTATGCGGCATCTATGGGCTCAGATGCGAACTGAATACTGTAATCCGCTCTTGAAAGGCAAGGTCATAGACGCGAATCCGTTGTCCGGATTGGACACCGTTGCAACAAATTCTGCAAGCTCTCGCCTGAAAGTGTATATATTATCCGCAAGAACAACAGAACCTGATCTGAGTCGCGGCGTTAGAAGTTTCAGGATTGGCACATACAAATCTTTCCAGCCATCGAGGAACAACAGATCAATAGGCTGATCCATGGGCCTGGCCAGTGTTTCCAGCGCATCGCCAGGACGAATTTCAGCTACATCCGCAAGTCCAGCACTCTCCAGATTGCGCCGCGCCTGAGATACTTTGTTTGGTTCCATTTCGCTACCAATGAAACGCCCACCTGGCGGCAACGCGGAAGAAAGATAAATCGCTGAAATCCCAAAAGAACTTCCAAACTCTACAATCGTCTTTGCATGAAGTTGAAGCGCAGTTATGTGCAAGAACTCTCCCATCTGAGGAGTAACAGGCATGTAAGCGTCCTTCAATCGTGGTGCTACAGCCTGAAATACCGATCTTCCCCGAAGTTTTGCGCCAAGTGCCGCCGGAATCGACCTTGCGAACACGAACTTGTCTGCCTCCGCGTCGCGATGCAAACGCGACAGTGTTTCCGTAACTCTCTGATCCAACCGGGACATGACCCGACTTTCATTTAAAACAGGCATACACCCACTCCTAATGGTTAGTATACCTAATAATTAGCCTACCTAATGATTTGGCAAGAAGTATTCCTTCTGGTGGTGCGTGGTCTTTTATGTTTTTTTCTTCTTTTTCTGATCCACTTTAATGCCTTTGAGCAGTTTAGTGGTCAATTTCTCGAACGTTGCTTGCTCAGACGCGGTTAGATGTCGCGAAATGCGATCGCATGCTTCCCAGTAGCCTTTCAAAATTCTGTGAAACCGGGCTTTGCCGGAATTGCTTATGGTTACGTGTATTTTCCTGCGATCACTGCTCTCTGGCTTTCGGACGATGAATTTTCTTTGTTCGAGCCAGTCTAGAATCCCGGTCACAGATGCTCGCTCCACGCCCACAAGATCTGCAAGTTCGGACGGAGTGACGCTCCGATTAAACTCGCTGGCTGCCAGGTAGAGTATGATCAACATCCCAAGCTTGTTTTCCGTGATTCCAAACTCCTCCAGGTCCGCATTGACAGAATCTTGCATGTCGTCGGCAAGCCACAGAAGCAACATGCCCAGACGCGCACCTTCCACCGAAGTCCCCGTCCCGCGTGTTTTCTTAATCAACCTTTCATGGTATTCGGTCGTCAGTTGATCTGGAACTCGTTCCACTGGAACAGTTCGCAAACTCATATTGAATCAGGAAAGCAGGAAATGCGGATGACATTTCTTGATTGCACAAGGGTTTATCTCGATCTCGTATGCTTCATGAACTCAATTCGCCTGGCCAGCTCTGTGCTCTTTTTGAGTATATGCAGTTGTGCTGCAGTTGCATCCGGAATCATCCGCGGTCAGATGCGATCAAATAGAAGCGGTCAAATTGCTGCTATCACTTGGTGCAAGAACAGATTTGCGGGACAAAGACGGACTCGACGCTCCTGGCGTAGCGCGAAAGCGCAATCGAACCAGAATTGCAGACCTGCTCTCCAAAAAATAACGTTAGGCGACCTTTCAAGAACCATGTACCGCAGGGATTCCGGCACCGTGGGCAAATTGGGCGGAGCCATCGGGGCGGAGCCATCGGCGCCGAGCCATAGAAGCACATTTCCGTCAAAACTCAGGTAGCCCGCAAGACCGTATCCAGGCAGGCAGTTTCCGCCAGAGCACCTGGCCCTCCAGAGGGAGGGCAGCCACCTGGGTCAGGAAACACCCAGGTACGCGCTTGACCCGCCGACTGGGGCCAAAAATCATGTCTCCTCGGGGTTTTACTATGTACGCAATCATCCAGATCGCCGGTCACCAGCACAAAGTTAAGGAAAATGACGTCATCCTCACGGACCTGACGGGGCATGATATTTCCAAAGAGTTCAAATGCGAAGACGTCATCGCAGTAGGTGAAGGGGAAAGCCTCAAAGTAGGAGCACCTTTCGTAAAGGGTGCTTCTGTTTCTCTGAAAGTTCTGGAAGACACTCGCTCTCCCAAAATCTCTGGCATGCATTACAAGAAGCGCAAGGGCATTCGCCGCCACTGGGGGCATCGCCAGGATCTCCAGAAGCTTCAAGTGCTCAAAATCCAGGGTTGACCCGCGTCACATTTCAAAACCAGAAAGGAAGTCTGCGCCTCGTCGCAGACGGCCATTCTAAGAAAACCACGGCCCTGGACCTCTGCTCCGCCATTTCTGTCCTCACAGAAACTCTAGAAGCATCCATTCGCCTCATCGCGAAGCAGCATTCCAATCTTGAAAAGGCGGACGGCTACTTCGATCTGGAAACCGAAGACTCTCCCGCAGCTCAAATATTGTTCGCGGCCACCGTCCTGGGGCTCAGATCGCTGGAAAAGCAATTCCCGGATGCTCTAGCTGTGCGCGTTCAGGGAAGCATGGCCGGAAGCTAAGGGCCCATCTTCAGAGGATCCAGACGAAAGTTATCGTCGTCTGTTTTTGGTTTTAATACTACGTTTCCTTTTCCGCTTTCGCCATCGAATTGAACCGGCGTGATCCAGTCTACCCAGGCAAACTTACCATCAAAGCGAAGCGATGCTGCGCTCGCGCCCTTCGCACATTTATATCTGCCCTGCCCGAGCGGCGCGCAATCGGCAAAAAATCTATAGGAAACGCCTGACCACAATTTGATAGAAATGGATGCGCGAGCGTGGGGGCACGTTTGTTCATCCTGCCAGGAAAGATCCATCTCCGCGACCGTCTGCTTTGGGTACTGCTTTAGATGCGATTTTGGAAAAGTATAAGAGTAAAGAGACGGAGTCGCAAAACACTCCTCCGCGAAGGCCGGGGTTGCAGCCACGAGAATCCATAAGAGAAAAAGAGAATATTTCACAACGAATAGGAAACACAGAGCTGCCGGCAGGCAAGGAGAATTCAATGATTTGCGTCGACAAATCATTGATCCCCGGAACGCGCTCATGCAGCATGTCCCCATGAGCGTAGAACAAGTTATCTCCGAACTGCGACAATCGGGCAGATGCATAGACAAACCTCTTTTTTCAGCGGGGGATCTTCAAACCGCAGAACAGGGACTTGGAATTGAGCTACCCCTTTCCTACAAAATCCTGCTGACTACTCTCGAACCAGAAATGACGAACTTCTACTTCCAACCTCCAGCGCGCCATGACAGCTTCCAGAATCTAATCGTGTTCGCAACATGGGATGAAGATCAGTTTGCTTTTGATACGGAAAGAAAAATGCGCGTGATCACTCTTCTTGGGACCAGCATGCGTGGACGCGAATGGGAAGATTTTGATGGCTGGCTTGCACATACCTGGTCCATGAGTAACCGCCCTGCCAGTACAGAATAACAGCTCTCGATTTACGCGTCGTCACTTCCCATTTTTTGACGGAGCAGAAGACGCAACTCGAGGGCTTCTCTGTCCATGGGGTCTACAATGAGCCTCTGCTCCACAACTCGTAGCGCTGCCGTCCACCTGCCCTGCCTCATGTGCAAATCGACCAGATGAAGTAGACCCGCTCGATTGTATGGCTGACAAAGCCTGTACCTTTCTCCAAAATCCACCGCTTTTTCGATATTGCCACAGGCGGCCAGGGCTTCAGAGGCAACGCGCAAAAATCCAGGAACTTCCGGGTGCAATTCCGAATAACGTTCCGCAATCTCCGCTCTTTCTGACTCGCGGCCCATCGCATGAAGAACCTTGAGCCATTCGCGTCCGATGGCAGGCCCGGGCGAACTTTCGGCTGCAGCTCTGTAGTCCTCCTCCGCCTGCCTGAGCCTTCCTGATCTCGCATGAGCCCGGGCCACCGCAATACGATCACGGGCCTGATCTACAGACGATTCCTCAGTCAAAGGAACATCATCTCGAAATGCAATTCGCATTAGGGAAAGATCATCCGTCAGTTCTCCGGTTTCCCGAATGGCCTCTTCTATCCGTTCCAGATTGCCATCTCCTTTCTCTACGCTTCTCAAAAAGTGCGATTCATCCTCATTGATGATTCGATTGCCAAGTGAGTCCTCTCCGATGGCAACATCATCGCGTCCGTCAGAGCCGATGATCAACACATCGCGCGGACGCAGGGGAACGGACCTTACCTGCAAAATCCCAGGAATGATCGCAATGCCGAGCTTTCGCAACTCCATAGAGCGATCGAGAAAGCTCGCCTTCCCGCGACGATACAACACAACAAACGGATGCTCCGCGTTGACGTAGTACACAAGGCCGCTTTCCTCCGACACCAGACCGAACACAGCCGATACCATCATACTGCCATCAAAGGCAGTGAAAACACTCTGCAACTCGAGAAACATCTCTTTGAGCCACTGCTCCGGATATCGATTCTGAAAATATGACGAAACCTGGGTTCTAGAGAGAATGGACTTGAAAACCGTACCGAGCACGAGAGCCCCGCCGGCACCCTGAATCGATTTGCCCATGGCGTCCCCGTTTATGAATACCGCATAACGTCTTCCGCGAAGGGTGATTACATTGGCCGTGGCCAGATCTCCGCCGATTTCCGCTTCCCAGTGCTTAAACCGAAACTGCTTCTTCTGGCGCGCAACAATATCCACACTCACGGCGCTCCCTTCTACAAAATTTCCTGTCAAAGGCTGAATCAAGAGGGAAGTCAAAAAATAGTCTCCGTCTTGCTGCACCTTGAGCTCTTCTACTGCGTGGAGAGTCTTATGGAGCTGGTCCGTTCTTTCGCGAACTTTTTCTTCCAGATGCTCGTTGAGC
The DNA here is from genome assembly GCA_019694685.1 of Leptospirales bacterium. Lineage (GTDB taxonomy): Bacteria > Spirochaetota > Leptospiria > Leptospirales > Leptonemataceae > JAEUSB01. The sequence continues at coordinate 5,397 of JAIBBM010000021.1, read as the reverse complement.
TCTTCTACCTGATTGTGGATTCGCGTAAATCTACGCGCGAGAACTCCTGCAATCCCGAGGACAAAAATAATGAACGAGTAACGTGCTAAATGAGGCGTATCGATCTGAAACAGAGAACTGAGTAGATCGTGCAAAACAAAAAGAAAGAACACTACAAAGCCAGCGAGCATCCACCTGGCATCCCGATTGCCGCGAAATGCCTCTCGACCCATGTAAAAAACTACAAAGAGCATCGTAGGAAGGGCGGTGAGCTGCCAGACTCTGAGCACGTCTGCTGTTGTCTGGTACGCCGTTGCAGAGAGGAGCCATAGAAGAAGTCCGGTCCAGAAAATGGTGACCACGATTCCAATGCGCGAGAACTTCTTCTCGAAGTATTGAGAAAGAAAGAAGATCATGCTGGGACCGATCATAAACAGAGTGCTGTATTCTGTCTTTACCTGATAGAGCACATTGGATCCAAACAGAGAACCTCGAAAGTCAGTGCGAAAGAACCAGTATACTGTCAGGAGCATGCAAAAAATCCCAAAGAAGAGATTGTGCCGATCGCGCCTTCGCACGGAAAACAGAAGAAGATGATATGCGCCTACAATGAAGTAGATGGCAAGAAACGAAAAAGAAATAACCTGAGCCACATCCATCCTCTGGCGAAGAACATCGGCGGGGCCGATTTCCATTTCTGGACCAAACACCTGGAGAGGAAACTGGCCATTCGTGTAAAGAGCCATGGTCACAGTATGAGTATCTCTGTGAGATAAAACAGAGAAGGTTTTCGCGGAAGGTCTATATGCACCTGATTCGTATGGTTCCACACTTCCAGTCTGGCCGATTCTCTGATCGTCTATGTAGAATACCGCAACATCCGAATTCCATCCCATGCGAACCAGTCCGGGAGTTTCTTCGAGAATGGACATGGAAGACGGCAAATCCTTCTGCAACGTGATCCAGCCACGATAGTCCTGTAGATTGAGCGTCTTGTACAGGAAAGCGGGAAGCGTGACCTCTTTCCACGCAGCATCCTCTCGCGCCGTGAGGTAGGCCGTCTCAAAGCCCATTCTGTACCGCCATTTTCCGGTCAGATCCACCACAGATCGATCCGAACAGGAGCCAAGCAGGAGTGCTAGCGCTGCGAAGTAGAAGGCCCTGCGCATGGGCAGTGTTATGGCATGCAGACAGAAACAGTCAAGCCTGTACTGACGTTAGTTGGAGACTACACGATTCATGAAAAACATAGAACAAGAAAAACATGATTGCCAGAACCGCCAGCGCATCCTACAACCACCGCGTGCAAGAAAGAGAAGAATCAGCAAAAACCACACTTTTTGAAAGGCGCCGCCGCATTCGCAGACCATGGACGCTCCTCTTATTTGGTATTGTTTTCCTACTATTACCATTCATTAACTATTTTGCAATCACACAGCAACTCCACTTGAACTGGAAGCATGCATGGCTCGGACTCAAGATGCTTTCTGTTCCAGAAATCATTCTGACCGTGTTCCCTTTTGTGATTGGGATTGGTCTGCTTATGGTGAAGAGATGGGGCTGGTGGCTGTTTCTGTCTTATGCGGCCATACTCATTGTTTACGATCTGTTCACCATTGTGCGCTCTCCCGGAGCATACAACGGTCTGGCTCTTGCGCAATCCGTTCTTGGAATTGCAGCTGTGATCTACTTCGTGCGAAAAGATGTTTCTGCACCATACATGAAAATGTATCCACGTGGCTGGAGATTGCAGAAACGCAGGCCAATCCAGTTTGAAGTCATCGTGGATGGAATTCGCAGAAAAACAGCGGATGCAAGCGAATCCGGACTCTTTGTCCTCTGGGACGAATGCTACCGCGAACCTGGAGAAGAAGTCCAGGTGACGTTCACTCTCCAGGGGAATCAGTACACGTGCAGGGCCGGGATTGTTCGCGTGGACGAAAATGGTGCTGGAGTGGCCTTTAGAAGAGTGGATGGATCCTTCCGCCGTGGAGTGGCCAAAGACCTGGCCCGTATGGAAGCCACCTGAAAGGATGCTCTAGAAAGGGGCCGGAACCAGAGACCTGTGAGAGGTTGACAGGGTACCGGCTTTCAGCAAATTGTCCCCCGGTAAACGAAAATGGCACATAAAAAGGGCGGCGGCTCAACTCGCAACGGACGCGACTCGAATTCCCAGAGACTGGGCATGAAACGATTCGGCGGAGAACTCGTAAAAGCAGGCAACATCATTGTTCGCCAGCGCGGAACTCAATTCCATCCGGGTCCAAACGTTGGCATGGGACGCGATCATACTCTCTTTGCTCTCGAAGATGGCATCATCCAGTTCCGTTTTGTAAAGAAAGACAGACAAATCATCTCGATCGAAAAACAGCCTTCGGTAGCAACCCGCTAATCTGCGGTGTCCTTTGTAGACGAGATCGAAATCTGCGTTCGGGGCGGACACGGCGGTGCCGGTTCGTCCCACTTCCGCAGAGAAAAATACAGACCTAAAGCCGGACCAGACGGCGGAGATGGAGGCAGAGGCGGGGACGTCATCCTGCAAGCTCGATCTGCGTACCAGAGTCTCGGACATTTCAAAAATAGAAAAGTCTTCGCAGCAGATGCTGGAGAACCAGGCGATGCAAATCAATGCACTGGATCAAACGGCAATGACCTCATCGTATTCGTTCCTCCTGGTACTGAGGTAATTGATGCAGATACGGACGAGATTGTATGTGATCTAATTGGGATTGATTCTCGCATAACTGTGGTTCGGGGCGGCAAAGGCGGACTGGGAAATGTTCACTTTGCAAATTCAGTCAATCAGGCTCCCACGTATGCGCAGTCAGGACTTCCAGGGGAAGAAAGAAATCTAATTCTCCGCCTGAAGCTCATGGCCGATGTCGGGCTCGTTGGTTTGCCCAATGCGGGGAAGTCCACTCTGATTGCCGCACTTTCCGCAAGCAAATCGCGCATCGCAGATTATCCTTTCACTACATTGATTCCTCATCTTGGCGTGCTCGAGAATGCCAACTATCGTCGACTTTTGCTCGCAGATATTCCTGGAATCATAGAGGGCGCCCATCATGGGGCCGGACTTGGTCTTTCATTTCTCCGTCATATTGAACGTGTGCGTGCGATCGTCTATGTGATCGATGTTCAGTCCATGGATCCTGCAGCAGAACTATCGATGCTTCAGGCAGAGCTCGCAAGCTATTCAGAATCTCTTCTTGCGCGACCTTTCATCGTTGTACTCAACAAAATGGATACGATCGACTACGACGAAGAACTCGCGAAACAAACCGCAGACGACGTGGTTGAAAAACTGCACAATGCGAAGCTAGGAGCTCATGATATACTATCTGTCTCTGCCAAAGAAAAATGGCATCTGGATCGTCTAAAGCAAACGTTATTCGAACATTTTCCTGGTCCTACATTCGCGGAAAGCCTCCTGGTTCATGGAGAAGAAGGAGAGCATATTCTTGAAGAAATTGCTCAGGACAACCGCGAACAGGGAGAATCCTTGTGACTCGCGCGGATTACAACGCGCGACTGAGCCGGGCAAAACGTGTCGTCTTGAAAGTCGGCACAAGCCTTCTCACAGATGAAAGTGGCATCCAGACAGAAATGCTTGAAAAGTTGCGTCGCGAGATTCTATTTCTTCGCGGTCGCGGCTGTGAAGTCGCCCTTGTAACCAGTGGTGCTGTTGGAACTGCGCGTGCGATTCTTCGCGATCGGAGCAATACAGGCGAGCTGGCGCGAAAGCAGGCTCTCGCTGCGATTGGCCAGGGAAGACTCATTGCGCAGTACGAGAAAGTCTTTGGCAAAGATGGAATCCTGGTAGCGCAGCTTCTCATCACTGCGCGCGATATGAGAGACAGACGAGCTTATCTGAACATTGGAAACACACTTGAGGAACTCATATCGATGGGAGTCGTTCCCATCATCAATGAAAATGATACTGTTTCTACAGATGAATTGAAGTTCGGTGACAACGATCTGCTGAGTGCTGCCTGTAGCTCCCTGTTTGGTGCCGATCTGCTCATCATCCTCACCGCCGCACCTGGATTTCTCATTCAGGACCAGAGAGTATCTCATCTCGAAACCATTTCTGCATCTGAGCTTTCGCACGCACTCGGTCCGGCCGGTCCAGGAAGCGGAGGAATGAGAACCAAACTTCGCGCCGGCCAGCTTTGTCTGATTTCCGGGCAGATGCTTGCCATTCTTCCAGGCTTGCATGATTCGCCTGTTCAATCCCTGTTCGCGGGTGAAGACATTGGCACTCTGATTGCCGGATCGCACAAGAAACGAATCAGTGCTAGAAAGAAGTGGCTCCTGTTTGCTCGTCCGGAAGGTGAAATCGTAATCGATGCAGGCGCACAAAACGCCCTGATAGAAAAGGGATCCTCTCTACTTCGCGCAGGGATCCAGGAGCTGCGCGGAAATTTTCTCGCAGGAGATCCAGTAGACGTTTTGAGCAGCAGTGGAGAAGTTCTCGGGCGCGGAATTGTAAACTACAGCAAACGCGATCTGGATCATCCAGAGGATCAGCGACGCCTCCACGGACCACGCGAAGTGATCCACAGAGACAACCTGATCCTCGAATGATTCAGAGCCGGACGAACGCAGGGCGCAAATGCAGACTTAGTCTGCGATGACCCAGGTGCGATCGCCGGATAGAATCTTGCTCAGAGGAATTTTTCCCTTTGTGTTGCGAGAGTGCTCAATCTGCTGATCCAGATCATCTTCATAGCAGGCGCGCACTTCAGAATAGAAAACTCCAAACGGTCTGGGAAGGCCATGGTGTCCTGGTTGTTCGAAGAATCGAGCGAGGATTCCGGCCTTTGTCTTGTCCCCTTCTTTGTGGATCCAGAGATCATCGCGGCTGACTCCACTTGAGTTCAAATCCACAACCACTGGTGTCAGCCCATCGAGCTTGATTCCCTTCTCATCGTTCTGGCCGAAAATCAATGGCATTCCATCTTCCACGAAGAGAGATTCTTCTTTGCGCGTTTCGCGGTCCGTAAAGGGAAAGAAAGCGGCATCATTGAATACCGGGCAATTCTGATAGATTTCAAGAAAGCTTGTGCCTTTGTGTTCGTGCGATCTGCGAATCATCGCTTGCATATGCTTGGGATCGCGGTCCAGTGTGCGCGCTACAAACGAAGCTTTGGCACCCAGCGCCAATTCTGCCGGATTGAAAGGTTCGTCTATGGATCCGTAAGGAGTAGACTTTGTCTGTTTTCCTTTTTCAGAAGTTGGCGAATACTGACCCTTGGTAAGCCCATAGATCTGATTGTTGAACATCATGACTTTGATGTCAAAGTTACGACGCATCAGGTGAATGAAGTGATTTCCGCCAATAGAAAGAGCATCTCCGTCTCCAGTCACCACCCAAACATGCAAATCAGGGTTGGTTGCCTTGAGTCCGGAAGCAAC
>JAIBBM010000119.1 GCA_019694685.1 Leptospirales bacterium | reverse complement strand
TGTCGTCTGGAAGTCTGGTTCTGAGTCTGGAAACTGATTTTGACGGATGCATGCAGATTGTAAAAGAAGTCACTGCAAACAAGACGCTTTATCTGGCCAACTCGATGAATCCTCTTCGCATCGAAGGGCAAAAGACAATCAGTTTTGAAATTACGCAGCAAATGGGATGGGAAGTGCCAGACTGGGTTGTCATTCCAGGCGGAAACCTGGGAAATGTCAGCGCGCTTGCCGCCGGTTTTGAAATGCTCCTGGAAACTGGAATCATTTCGAAGAGACCGCGCATCCTTCTGGCACAGAGTGCCAGGGCAAATCCAATGTACCTGAGTTACAAGAACAACTACCGTTATTCGCCCGTGGTCGCTTCGCAGACTCTTGCCTCTGCCATTCAGATTGGAAATCCTGTGAGCTATCCGCGCGCGCGTCGCGCACTTGAAAAATACAATGGAATTGTAGAGCAGGCAACAGAGCAAGAGCTGGCGGACGCCGCGGCTCGCGCAGACTTGCATGGGTTGTTCAATGATCCTCACACTGGTGTGGCGCTAGCAGCGCTCATCAAATGTAGAGAGCGTGGAGACATAGAGGCGGATGCTCGCGTGGTTGTAATCAGCACCGCACATGGCTTGAAGTTCCAGGAATTCAAGGCAGGGTACCACGAAGGTACACTCGCCGATGTGTCCGGGAAGTATCGCAATTCTGTGAAGAAGCTCCGTGCAAACGTATCGGATGTCCAGTCAGCGCTCGAGGAGTTCTTGAGGGTGAACTGATGGACTTTGAACGTAGAATTCAAGAGTCTGTCGCGCGAAAGAAGATTCTGATCAAATCTTATCTACTTCGAGAGGAGGGAGAGGAGAAGCTTGAGAGGATCATCCACGCTGTGTTGCGTTCTTGCGGACGCGAAGACCTCATGGGTCCAATCTATGCCTGCATGCGAGAGCTGGTTCAAAACGCGGCCAAGGCAAACCTGAAGCGCGTTGTTTTTGAAGAGCAGGGCCTCAATCCTTTCGACGAAGACCAGTACCGGTTTGGTCTCGAGGCGTTCCGCAAAAGCCTTGCCTCCAAGAGAATTCAGCATTACCGCCCGATTCTGCACGCACGCGATGTGCCTTTCTACGTGAAGATCAAATGGGATGGACGTGTGCTTCTTCTCAATGTGGAAAACTACTTCGCCATGCTTACCGTGGAAGAGAAAAGAATCAGAGAAAAATTCATTCATTCTCACAACATGGACAATCTGTACGAATTCTTTATGACGTATGGAGATTCAACGGAAGGCGCCGGGATGGGAATCGCAATGGTGCAGATCCTCATGAAACAGGCAGGCTTTGACGCTCATAATTTTACCATATTTTCGGACCCGATTCGCAACCGAACCTCTGCCAGGCTCGTCGTTCCGCTGGTGAAGGATTATTCTGAGCCAAGGGTGCGCTTCGCGGAAGAGATGAAAAGGAGAGGAGTGGAGGCCTCAGTCCTCCGAAAAGAAATACAGGAAGGGAAACTGGATTTTCCCGTGTTTTACTGATGGATCGGCTGAAACAGGCATTGATGGAGTCCGACAGCCAGGAACTGAACCTGGTCAAGGACCGGGTGGAAGTGATCGGTGCGAGCATCGCTGGTTGCCTGGCTCGCGCTGCTTCTCACCTTGGTCAGGAAGTATCACGCCTCGACTATGAGATTCTGGAAAGAGGCAAGTCCACTCTACTGACAAAGATTCCCTATCGCCTTCTTGTTTCCGTCCTGCCTCCAGAAGAGCGCTTCGCAGATCTAGAAGAGTTCTCGATCAAGCTGGGTGTGGGAGATAGAATGCTCAGCGAAGAACTGGATCAGTTTGTCGCACCCAAACATATGGACGGTCGTTGTCTGGTTCGTGTGTACAGGTCAGGTGTCTACGTTACGGTATTTCCCCCACTCGGTCAAGGAATGCCCGTGGACCTGGAAACGGTTCTCAACCGCGTACGTTCTACCGGTGTTCAGAATTTTGTACAATCCACTGTAGAAAAGGCAGTGCGCGATGCTTCCGGTGAGCCCGTGCGAATCGGAGACACAGTGCCCAGGCCAGAGGCGGATTCTAGTTGCAAGGTTGATATTTCTGATGACGAAATGACTGCCACAGTTCGCATAACGGCTCCGAAGATGGGAGGCCGACATCTGGAAGTGAACGATGTGGTCAATGCGCTGAAAGCTCACGGCGTGGTAATCGGCTTCAAAGAAGATCTGATTCGTTCCGCTCTCATTGAAGATCGTTACATGCAAGACATTGTTGCGGCAGAAGGTGTGCCGCCACTTCACGGACCAGATGCGAAGATAGAATACAAAGTAAATATTAAGAAGAATGTTCAGCTCGAGCAGGATGATCGTGGTAAGGTGGATTTCAAGAACCTGAATCTAGTGGAGAACGTGGTCGCAGGTCAGATTCTCGGCGTGAAAATTCCAGCGAAGAAAGGTGTCCCGGGAAGAACCCTCACGAATCGAATCGTTCTGGCGCGCGATGGAAAAGACATCGAACTGCGCCAGGGCAAAGGCACCATCCTATCTGACGACAAGACAAAGCTGATTGCAGAGATCAATGGACAGGTAGTGTATTCCAACCTGAAGCTTTCTGTGGAGCCTGTTTACAGAGTCGTTGGCGATGTTGGTCCGAAGACTGGAAATATCATGTTCCTTGGATCCGTCATTGTTGGCGGAAGTGTGCTCGACAACTTCGAAGTGAAAGCTGCGGGGAATGTGGACGTGCATGGCTCTGTGGGCAAAGCTCGCATCGAAGCAGAAGGCGATATCATTGTGAAGCAGGGGATTCTTGGACGCGAAGGTGCATTCATTGAATCGACCAGCGGTTCTCTCTTTGCAAAATTCATTCAGAGTGCGCGCGTCAATGTTGCTGAAGACGTTGTGGTTCAGGAAGGGATTTTGCACAGTGAGGTAGATGCGGGCGGAAAGGTAGTCTGCAATGGCCGTCGTGCGCAAATTGTAGGCGGAGCAATCCGTGCGAAGAAAGAAGTTCGCGCAAGAATGATTGGCTCCCCGTCTTACACAGGTACGGAAATCACAGTTGGCACAGATCCTCGCGTACTCAAACAATTCGATGAGCTGCGCGCACTATCCAAAGACACAGAAGACAAGCTCAGCCGGGCGAAGAAGTCTCTGGCCACTCTGAATGCTCGCAAGAAAGCAGACGTAGACAGCTTTTCCCCGGCGCAGGAAGAGCAACTGCAGAAGGCGGAAGACGCAAGCCAGAAGCTGACTGCCAGAACCAGAGAAATCGCAGAAGAAATGGGCAAGCTCGAAGAATACATGAACCAGCTGTCTGCACAGGGAAAAGTTCATATAGAGAAGGAAGTCTTCCCCAATGTTACGGTCACCATTCGCAATGTTTCCCAGACC
>JAIBBM010000118.1 GCA_019694685.1 Leptospirales bacterium | reverse complement strand
GGTCTGGGAAACATTGCGAATGGTGACCGTAACATTGGGGAAGACTTCCTTCTCTATATGAACTTTTCCCTGTGCAGACAGCTGGTTCATGTATTCTTCGAGCTTGCCCATTTCTTCTGCGATTTCTTTGGTTCTGGCAGTCAGCTTCTGGCTTGCGTCTTCCGCCTTCTGCAGTTGCTCTTCCTGCGCCGGTGAAAAGCTGTCCACGTCTGCTTTCTTGCGAGCGTTCAAAGTGGCCAGAGACTTCTTCGCACGGCTCAGCTTGTCTTCTGTGTCTTTGGAAAGCGCGCGCAGCTCATCAAACTGCTTGAGCACGCGAGGATCTGTGCCAACTGTGATTTCTGTGCCTGTGTAAGACGGGGAGCCAATCATCCTTGCGCGAACTTCTTTCTTCGCACGGATTGCTCCGCCTACAATTTGCGCACGGCGGCCATTGCAGACTACCTTTCCGCCTGCATCTACCTCGCTGTGTAGAATTCCTTCCTGAACCACAACGTCTTCAGCCACATTGACGCGCGCACTCTGGATGAATTTTGCAAAGAGAGAACCACTGGTCGATTCAATGAATGCACCTTCGCGTCCAAGAATCCCCTGCTTCACAATGATATCGCCTTCTGCTTCGATGCGAGCTTTGCCCACAGAACCATGCACGTCCACATTCCCCGCCGCTTTCACTTCGAAGTTGTCGAGCACACTTCCGCCAACAATGACGGATCCAAGGAACATGATATTTCCAGTTTTCGGACCAACATCGCCAACGACTCTGTAAACAGGCTCAACAGAAAGCTTCAGGTTGGAGTACACTACCTGTCCATTGATCTCTGCAATCAGCTTTGTCTTGTCGTCAGATAGGATGGTGCCTTTGCCCTGGCGCAGTTCGATGTCTTTTCCATCGCGCGCCAGAACGATTCGATTCGTGAGGGTTCTTCCCGGGACACCTTTCTTCGCTGGAATTTTCACGCCGAGAATCTGACCTGCGACCACGTTCTCCACTAGATTCAGGTTCTTGAAATCCACCTTACCACGATCATCCTGCTCGAGCTGAACATTCTTCTTAATATTTACTTTGTATTCTATCTTCGCATCTGGTCCGTGAAGTGGCGGCACACCTTCTGCCGCAACAATGTCTTGCATGTAACGATCTTCAATGAGAGCGGAACGAATCAGATCTTCTTTGAAGCCGATTACCACGCCGTGAGCTTTCAGCGCATTGACCACATCGTTCACTTCCAGATGTCGGCCTCCCATCTTCGGAGCCGTTATGCGAACTGTGGCAGTCATTTCGTCATCAGAAATATCAACCTTGCAACTAGAATCCGCCTCTGGCCTGGGCACTGTGTCTCCGATTCGCACGGGCTCACCGGAAGCATCGCGCACTGCCTTTTCTACAGTGGATTGTACAAAATTCTGAACACCGGTAGAACGTACGCGGTTGAGAACCGTTTCCAGGTCCACGGGCATTCCTTGACCGAGTGGGGGAAATACCGTAACGTAGACACCTGACCTGTACACACGAACCAGACAACGACCGTCCATATGTTTGGGTGCGACAAACTGATCCAGTTCTTCGCTGAGCATTCTATCTCCCACACCCAGCTTGATCGAGAACTCTTCTAGATCTGCGAAGCGCTCCTCTGGAGGCAGGACAGAAACCAGAAGGCGATAGGGAATCTTTGTCAGTAGAGTGGACTTACCTCTTTCCAGAATCTCATAGTCGAGGCGTGATACTTCCTGACCAAGGTGAGATGCAGCGCGAGCCAGGCAACCAGCGATGCTCGCACCGATCACTTCCACCCGGTCCTTTACCAGGTTCAGTTCCTGGCTGTCGGACTCCATCAATGCCTGTTTCAGCCGATCCATCAGTAAAACACGGGAAACTCCAGTTTCCCTTCCTGTATTTCTTTTCGGAGGACTGAGGCCTCCACTCCTCTCCTTTTCATCTCTTCCGCGAAGCGCACCCTTGGCTCAGAATAATCCTTCACCAGCGGAACCACGAGCCTGGCAGAGGTTCGGTTGCGAATCGGGTCCGAAAATATGGTAAAATTATGAGCGTCAAAGCCCGCCTGTTTCATGAGGATCTGCACCATTGCGATTCCCATCCCGGCGCCTTCCGTTGAATCTCCATACGTCATAAAGAATTCGTACAGATTGTCCATGTTGTGAGAATGAATGAATTTCTCTCTGATTCTTTTCTCTTCCACGGTAAGCATGGCGAAGTAGTTCTCAACGTTGAGAAGAAGCACACGTCCATCCCATTTGATCTTCACGTAGAAAGGCACATCGCGTGCGTGTAGAATCGGGCGGTAATGCTGAATTCTCTTGGAGGCAAGGCTTTTGCGGAACGCCTCGAGACCAAAGCGATACTGGTCTTCGTCGAAAGGATTGAGGCCCTGCTCTTCAAAAACAACGCGCTTCAGGTTTGCCTTGGCCGCGTTTTGAACCAGCTCTCGCATGCAGGCATAGATTGGACCCATGAGGTCTTCGCGTCCGCAAGAACGCAACACAGCGTGGATGATCCTCTCAAGCTTCTCCTCTCCCTCCTCTCGAAGTAGATAAGATTTGATCAGAATCTTCTTTCGCGCGACAGACTCTTGAATTCTACGTTCAAAGTCCATCAGTTCACCCTCAAGAACTCCTCGAGCGCTGACTGGACATCCGATACGTTTGCACGGAGCTTCTTCACAGAATTGCGATACTTCCCGGACACATCGGCCAGTGTACCTTCGTGGTACCCTGCCTTGAATTCCTGAAACTTCAAGCCATGTGCAGTGCTGATTACAACCACGCGAGCATCCGCCTCTATGTCTCCACGCTCTCTACATTTGATGAGCCCTGCAAGCGCCACACCTGTGTGAGGATCATTGAACAATCCATGCAAGTCTGCGCGAGCCGCCGCATCCGCCAGCTCCTGCTCCGTTGCCTGCTCAACGATTCCATTGTATTTTTCAAGTGCGCGACGCGCACGCGGGTAGCTCACGGGATTTCCGATCTGAATGGCAGAGGCCAATGTCTGGGATGCTTGCACGGGCGAATAACGGTAGTTGTTCTTGTAACTCAGGTACATTGGATTTGCCCTGGCACTCTGTGCGAGAAGGATGCGCGGTCTCTTCGAAATGATTCCAGTTTCCAGGAGCATTTCAAAACCGGCGGCAAGCGCGCTGACATTTCCCAGGTTTCCGCCCGGAATGACAACCCAGTCTGGCACTTCCCATCCCATTTGCTGCGTAATTTCAAAACTGATTGTCTTTTGTCCTTCGATGCGAAGAGGATTCATCGAGTTGGCCAGATAAAGCGTCTTGTTTGCAGTGACTTCTTTTACAATCTGCATGCATCCGTCAAAATCAGTTTCCAGACTCAGAACCAGACTTCCAGACGACA
>JAIBBM010000001.1 GCA_019694685.1 Leptospirales bacterium | reverse complement strand
AGAAATTCTGCAAGATCCACATTGTCTCGCAGTTCCCTGAGCCTGGATTCATTCCATAGCCAGCGCGCCGCGGTTTGATCAAAATAGAGAGTTCCTTCCTGGTGCAGAGTGTGCAGAAGCTGCGTCGCATAGAGAGGATTGCCTTCTGTTTGTTCGTGGACCCAGCTTGCCAGAGCAGACGTGCGATCGCTCGAGAGTAGAAGGCTATCAGCGATCAGCTGGTTTACGTCTTCGCGCAAGAGAGGGGACATCTTTGCGATGCGAAAGGTTTTCTGTTTCTTGAGTTCTTCCAGAGTGGATGCGAAACTGGAAATCGTATCCACATCTGTATCTCTGCATGCGAGTATGATGAGAATGCGCGCATCGGATGCGATCGAGTAAAAGGAGCGAAGTAGATCCAATGATCCGGCATCCGCCCATTGCACGTCGTCGAGGAAGATCACCAGAGGCCTGTCCGTTTGATCGAACGCAGTCGTGAAGTTCACAAACGTATCTGTAAAACGGTTTCTGGATTCTGCAGGCGGAAGCTCCACTGGTTCCTGGACTGTGTTGAACCACGCTCTGAGCGCTGGAATGCTCTCCATCAGAACTCCCAGAGCGCCGCCCACGTTTTCTTTGATCCTCTCTCTGGTCCTTGCAGCAAGCGTTGGCGCATCTGCGTTGGTTCTTTCCACCAGTTTTTGAGAGGCGGCCACCCACGCCTTGTAAGGCGAATGTCTTTCGTATTGTTCGAACTTGCCCTCTACAAATAGACCTTTTGACTCCGCAATCTTCTTCTGCAATTCTCCAATGAGTGCCGTCTTCCCAACGCCCGCGCTACCTGTGACCAGAACCATTTGGAGTGGGCCGGTTCGCGAAGCCTCGAAAGCGCGAAGAAGTATGTCCAATTCATGTGCGCGACCGTACAGTTTTTCAGACATGTGAAGCAAAGAGGATACGTCTTTTTCTCCCGGAGTAAATTCTGTAATTTCTCCTTTTCGCAGAAGTTCATCGGAGCAGCGGTCCAGGTCTTCGATTAATCCCAGTGCGGACTGATAGCGATCCTCCGCATTTTTTGAAATCAGTTTCGTGACGATTCGCAGAAGCATGGGAGGAATGTCTTTGCGATCGATAGATGGCGCGGCGCGTGCAATGTGAGCGTGCGCCCATTCCGCAGGAGCGTGTGCTACAAAAGGATGCCTGTTGGCCAGCATTTGATAAAAGATGATGCCAAGTGAATAGAGATCTGTGCGATGATCCACACTGCGATTGATTCTCCCTGTTTGTTCGGGAGCGATGTATCCAGGATTTCCTGTCATCGGAATGCTCTTTTCAATTTCGCGATTCATTCGCGAGAGTCGCGATGCCGGACTCAGATCCAGGATGTAACACTTGCGTTTATTCTCGTCGCATAACAGAAGTTCGGGGCTGAGTCCGCGATGAATAACATTGGCTCCATGCAAATCTGCCACGGCGCGCGCGATCGAAGAAGCCAGATGCAAAAATCGCGGCGTATTCAATCGGCCCACTTCGAGAATGGTTGGCAGTAGATGCCCCGCAGCCCTCTCCAATATGAGAACCGGTCCGCGCTGGTGAGATCGGACTTCTACAAGAGGGGGAATAGCTTCTATCTGGAGTGTGCGATGAAACTGGCCTTCTGCAATCATACGCCGGATTTCGGATGCATCCGGATAGTCATGCTTCAGCATCTTGATGAGTACTGGCTTTCTTTGATCTTTGAGGAATCCTTCATAAATGATGGCTTTCTCTAATTCTGTAAGAAGTTCGCCGGTGATGATGCCAGGAAAATTCAGAAGGACCTCCCCAAAAGTTCAGCCTGTTTCAAATTCACAAATGCACAGCGGTTGACGAAAAGTGTCCACCATAGTTGGCTTGTCCCATTGAATTCGTCTATCACGGACCCTGTCAGCTTTTTTCTTCTGTCAAGTGGTGCGGTTTTCGCGCTCGTCTGGGCTCTCGGACAGTGTCTGGAGCGTCGCACTGGCTCGCTGTCTTATCTTTCTGCCGCTACTCTGGCTTCTGCCGGGTTATGGCTTTTGTCAGGAGCTCATTTCTTTTCTGGTTTGTACCAGGCTTTTCCTCATCTCCTGCTCGTTCATTTGCCCGTTGTAGCCTGCATAGGTCCTTGTCTGTATTTTTACTATCGCAAGTTGATCCACCCTTCTATTCCGATTCGTCCCAGGGACGTGGCCCATTTCGTTCCCGCAATTCTGGTAGCGGTGGCGCTCATTCCTTTTTACTCGTTGAGTCCGGGAGAAAAGATTGAAATCGCGACCGGAATCAGGAAGGATCTGCTTGCGAAGTGGTTCGGGGTTTTGAACGCGTTTCCAAAGCTTTCGGCCATCGGCTACCTTTCTGCATTTGCGATTCGCAATCGATTTCTCCTCAGTCTTCGCGCGCCATTGAATCATGTGCAGCTGTTTGTCATCCTGTTTGGATGCTGGATTGTGTTTGGAACAGGTCTCGGTTTGTTTGGAATGATTTTGCAGACGCCTTCCCTGCAGCGTTGGAGTGCCTGGACTTTGCCTCTGATCATTTTTGCTCTTTATCTTGTGTCCAAAAGATATCCTGAGTTTATCAGCGAACTGCAAGTCGAAGTGAAGCGCGCTCCTTATGGAAAGTCAACGCTGACCAGGCTCGACGTGGATCGCATTATCGAGAATCTACAAAGCTACATGAAGAGTGAACGGCCTTTTCTGGATGAAGATCTCAAACTGGCAGACGTGGCGGACGCGATGCACATTACACCTCACCAGCTTTCCGAAATTTTGAACGAACGGCTTGGCCGTAATTTTGCGCGTTTCGTCAATCAGTACAGGATTGAAGAGGCAAGAAGACTTTTGTTGGAGGAATCAGACAGAACTGTTCTTTCGATTGCACTTGCTGTTGGATTCAATTCCAAATCTGCATTCAACGGAGCTTTCCTTGATTTTTGCGGAGTTACTCCCTCGCAGTTTAGATCTGGCCAATCACCGAAGTAGCGAATGATAAAACCAAACCTCTACGCGTAGTTCGGATAGATCAATCAGGACGACTTCGGTTCTTCCGAGTGTTAAAATTTTCTCCAGGATGATTCCTGGAGGGGATATGAATTACAAGAATCTTGCGGAGATGTTTGAGGCTTCGTCCGTTCGCTTTTCGAATCGACCGGCGTTTGCCTGGTATGACGCACACAATCAACTGCACGAAAAAAGCTATGGCGACCTTTATAGAGATGCAACGTACCTCGCTCGTGCGCTCGTTGCGCTTGGTGTCGAGTCTCGTGAACATGTCGGTCTATTGAGTGACAATCGATATGAATGGATGGTCGCAGACTGGGCAGTCATCTTTTGCGGTGCAGCGGACGTTCCACGCGGCGCAGACATCACGGACTCGGAAATCACTTACATTCTGTCCCATGCACAGATCAAGATTCTATTCCTGGAAAATGAGAAGCTCTTTGAAAGAATTCAGAATCTGAGGCATTCGCTTCCATTGCTTAAGTCCGTGATCGTAATGGATCCGGGCGCGCGCGAAAACCCTGAGTTCACGCGCATGCAGGATTTGATTATACGTGGTGCCGATTTGCCTCCAGAATCTGTGGAAGAGCGAGTGGCACAAATTCGGCCGGAACATTTGTTCACTCTCATTTATACGTCGGGGACAACCGGTGCACCCAAAGGAGTGATGCTCACGCATGCAAATATGTGTTCGCAGATTTCGAGAATGCCCTTTGTTCCCAGACCAGGGGATCGCATTCTCTCCATCTTGCCTGTGTGGCATATATTTGAGCGCGTTTTTGAAATGATCGCCATTGCGGGTGGAGCCTGCACGTACTACACGAACGTGCGAAATTTGCGCGAAGACTTGAAGCGAGTGAAGCCATCCTTTATGGCGTCAGCGCCTCGTCTGTGGGAGAGTATTTATTCCGGCATTCAGTCGAATGTGCAGAAAGCGTCCGGGTTCACTCGCTTCCTATTTCGCTCTGCGATCTTTCTTGCACGTGAAGTCCGCGGCGGCATCCGATTCTTGCGAGGCGGCGAGTTGGACTTACGTGGACGAAACCCTTTGATCTCCTTTGTGCGGGCGCTGTGGACCTTGTTTAAGATCGTATGTCTCATGCTGCCGTTTGCTGTTCTCGATTTCCTGGTTTTGCGAAAGATTCGCGCGGCTACAGGAGGTCACCTGCGTGGTTCAGTTTCTGGCGGAGGAGCCTTGCCCTTACACATAGATACATTCTTCAACGATATTGGGATTCCGGTTTTGGAAGGTTATGGCATGACAGAGACTTCGCCTGTGATTGCAGTTCGCACGTGGAAATCTCTGGTTCCAGGGACCGTTGGGCCTTTGTACCCAGACACACACATTCGCATTGTAGATCCCGCGTCCGGGGCTCGCGTTTTCGATTCACAGAATCCTAAAGTGGGGCGCGGCAAGAAAGGCGAAATCCATGTCAGAGGTCCGCAGGTGATGGCCGGATATTTCAAGAATCCCGAGGCAACGGCCGGAGTGCTTTCCGATGGCTGGCTCAACACGGGAGATCTGGGCATGATGACTTTCAACAATTGCCTGAAGATCACAGGACGTTCCAAAGAGACGATTGTGCTTATGGGCGGTGAGAATGTGGAACCCACTCCCATCGAAAGCAGGCTTCTTCAATCTGCCTTCATTGATCAGGTTATGGTTGTAGGTCAGGATCGAAAAACACTGGGAGCGCTCATCGTGCCCAATCGATCTGCCTTTGACAACGAGGAATACGAGAGAATCGTCGCAAGCATGGAAGCCCAGGCCACCATTCGAAAAGAAGTTCAGTCTTTGATCAATGCTGAGTCCGGCTTCAAGTCATTTGAGAGAGTGGTGGTGTTTTCGCTTGTTCCAGGTCCATTCGTGGTTGGAGACGAACTAACAGCGAAGCTTTCTCTGAAACGTCATCGCATTGCAGAGAAGCATGCGGAACTCATTGAGTCTATGTATTCATGAGAAATCGGAGCGTCCTCCTGACGGGGAAGCCCGTCAGGCGACATTCAAATTAAAGACCCGCGCGTGCAATGGCCAGGAAGCTGTCCGCTTTCAGGGAAGCACCTCCAATGAGACCACCATCAATGTCTTTTTGAGTCAAAAGTGACTTAGCATTGTCCGGCTTCATGCTTCCGCCGTAGAGGATACGCATTCCCTCTGCAACGGATGCGTCATAGAGAGACTGAATGAGCGCACGAATTCCTGCATGCACTTCCTGAGCCTGTTCTGGAGTTGCATTTCTACCTGTGCCAATGGCCCAGACCGGTTCATAAGCGATCACGCACTTAGTTGCATCTTCTTTAGTAATTCCTTCGAATGCTTTTTTCGTCTGTGTGGAGACAACATCCATGGTTCTGTTTCCGTCTCTTTCCGCGAGAGTTTCCCCTACACAGATCACCGGAATGAGTCCGCCTTTGAGAGCTGTCTTGGTCTTCTTGTTTACTGTATCATCTGTTTCGTGAAAATACGTGCGCTGCTCTGAGTGGCCGATGATTACATATTCTGCGCCGGTGTCGCGAATCATATCCCAGGAAATCTTCCCGGTAAATGCGCCCTGTTCTTCCCAGTGCAGGTCCTGCGCGCCGACCTTGATTTGAGTGCCTTTTCTGGCTTCGCTTGCTGCGTTGAGTGCAGTGTATGGCGGGCAGACCAGGAGTTCCACGCCTCCAAGATCTCCGGCTCCTTGCGCAATTTCCTTGATCAGACTTTGCGCCTCCCCAATTTTCTTGAACATCTTCCAGTTTCCCGCGATCAGTTTCTTTCTCATGCCCCGAGCGTGGGAAAATAGACGCGGGAGTAAAGGAGGTTTTTTTTCAGCAGAGTGCAAAAAAGACTGAATGGTCCAGCAAAACAGTCGATAGTACTATCAGGCGGTATATACACGGAAGAGCAGCCGCCTTCTGCACGGAGGCAGAAATGTTACACGAATACGAAGACATGGATGAAAACTATCGTTCCGCAAATTTCCTGGGTCGCAAAAGCCTCATCGCAACGGTGAAGAGCGATACGTTGCTACCCGAAAACGGATTGCGCGCAAGATCTCTTTTGAGCGAAGCACAGTTCGCAAGAATGGAAGTGATTCGCCAGCGCACTCTCAACAAAGTCTACGCTCGTTTTGAAAGGGACTGAACAGGCAGCCACCGTCCGCCAGGGTCCAGCGTCAAAAAAGCTTATATTCTTTGCTCAGCATTTCGGCGCCTTCCGGAATTTCCGGAAGTTCGTCGAGGAATTCTCGCAAAGACATAATCTTGCTTTGAAATGCGGGCGGGAAAAACGGCTTATGCTTTTGTGGGACCACCAGGATCACTCCGCAATCCCACATCTCAGAGAGTTGCGTAGACGAGACTCCCTGTTGTAGAGTGAACAAATGCTTTCGCGGAATACGATCCGCTTCGTTTAGAATCTGGCGCCATCTATCCTTGCATGTGGTCTTTACCCCAAGGAAACGCAGAGCAGAAGATGGAAAGGCTGGATTGTCGTAGTAATACTTTCCTGGAAAAGTAAAATCCGGTCTCCTCGATCCCTCTGTTGTTTCCTGAAAAGAAAAACGAATTCCGAGAAATTGAAAAATCGCGCGAAGATGGTTCTCAAGAGAATTGCCCGCTCTGGATTTTCTTCTATTTAAGATTGTGTGAGATATCTGGATCAAATCTTCCACGGATTCAAAAGGACGAGCCAGCAGGCTCCCGTATTTTTCTCTTTCTATGATTCGAAAAATTCGAAATTCGTAGTCCAGCCACTGCAATAAGAGTGAGTCCAGGTCCAGGCCTTTGCTTTGCGCAGTTACGGGGATTTCTGATTTAGGCGGTGCCAGGAGCGGTCTGACGAATTCGCGCGCTTTGGAGCTGAGCATTTCTCCTGATGGAAACTCTCCCCCGAACGTTCGGGCCCACGGATGAATGACTTCTTCTAAAGAGGCATCGTCGGATGGTCTGCGAAATTGAACGGTTCCTGAATCAGAAGGGGAAAGGCCAAAGGATGCCAGAAACTCATCGATGGACTCATCTGATTGCAAAATAAACCCATAGTAATTTGTCTCCTGTTTCGCCAGAACCAGAAGATCTCCCACGTTATCCGGCGAAAGAAATTGAAATCCATTTGTAAGTCTGTACTCGGATCTTGTTTTTTTGCCGTACCATACGAATCTGCTTTTTGTGGTCCCATGGTCCCACTGTACGTGAAGCCAGGTATCTCTGTTTTCTCCCCTTTCTCCTGGCTCATGAAAAAACATTTTCCATGAATCGCGCGGCATGTAGAATCCTGCCTGGTGGGAACCGGTAGCTCCAACGTCGTTGGCACTGACGTACTTGAAGAAGAATGCTTCCGCTTCCGCACACGATGCAATTGGGTGAGCCACTAGAGAGCCCTCGAAAGACTGCGCGCAACAGCAGTGACCAGGGGAACGGCAACGGAGTTTCCGAATTGCTTGTAAGCCTGCGTATCTGAAACCGCAATCCGAAACGAATCCGGAAAGCCCATCAATCGCGCGCATTCTCTGGGCGTGAGTCGACGTGGAACAGGATTTTGAGATACCAGAATTTCCGCTCCGTCTTTGTAGTATCGCGCGCTGAGAGTCCTGGTTACTGAGTCTCCGTTTACGAGTCCATACCCAAAACCATTTCCGTTTTTCTTGTGTTTGGCGGCGTAGTCCTGATGCCATTTCCACAGATGCGCAGATAAAGTGTATTTTTGATGTACCGATTTTTCTAGAATGCTTTTCAGTTGCACGATCTGCTGCGGTGGATCTGGAAATGAAAAGACAGGAGCAGGATATACATTGGAATCAAAGCCTACGAGAAAGATTCTTTCTCTATGCTGTGGAACATAACCCTGCGCATCGAGTACTTTATGAAACAGAGTATAGCCGAGTTCCTCAAAGGTTTCGCGAATGATCTGGAATGTGCGTCCTTGATCGTGCGAAAGCAAATTCTTTACATTCTCCAGTAGAAATGCACGCGGACGCCTGGCTTCCAGAATCTCGGCAATCTTAAAGAAGAGCGTGCCCTGGGTTCTGTCTCGAAAACCATGCTCTCTACCCAGACTCTTCTTTTTGGATACTCCGGCGATGGAGAATGGCTGGCATGGAAAACCTCCAGCCAGAACTTCATGGTCCGGAATGTCTGTCACGTTGACATCGTAAATATCGCCGTGCGGTTCCTCCCCGAAGTTCTCTTTGTACGTGATTCGAGCGAATTTGTCCTTTTCAGAGGAAAAGACGCATGTTCCTCCCACACTCTCCAGGGCCATGCGAATGCCGCCAATTCCGGCGAACAAATCAATGAATCGGAAAGACTTCAACGAGTGAATCCGGCGCCCGCACGAAAAGATGGTTCTCTCAAAAGGGCCGAAACTGTACGCCCGCCAGCGTGTCCATTGAATTGGACCAGTCGAATGCCTGCCTCCGTTGTAACGAATACGCGCTCGCTGATGAAGACGCGCAATCCGCCGGATGCACCGTATTCAAATGTGCTGAGTGGTCGATATAGATCTTTGCCCACTGCAACCGTTACTTTTAGAAATGGATCTATGTTTCCTTCTGAGAAGTGAAATGCAACATGAGTTCCGGCTGTGATTGTGTTGATAGGCCATCCGTTGTGAAGTAGAATCGGGTCGAGCAACTCACCGTTTACAGCAGCATCGCGAAGAGTGGGGAACGAAATGACTCCGAAGGTTAGTATGTTAAACTGATTGTATGGATTTGTATACTGTCTAACATTCATATGCATGTTTGCAATTCGATAGCTTACATGCTCTGCATCCAGACCCAGGTGAAGCCACGGGAGAATCTTTCTGGAAGCAGAAAGTCTAAATTCATCGGAGGAATCGAAATCTGTCTGAGGAGCTGTTTTGTAGGCGTAGCTGTTTCGCAATACTTCAAAAGAAGTACCGTATCTCATGGTGTAATCGCCCACTGGCTTTCGGTCAGATGAATCGTAGCCAAGCACGTCAGCTGCCCCTGGCGAATGAAGGAAGAAGCCCCTGGCGATGGTTGCTTCGAATGCCCAGAATGTTGTTCGGTTCGTGTCGCCCGGCACCGATTGCGCGTTCAGGGACGCTACAGTCACACAAAGTACCAGACAAATTGAACAAAGGATCTTACTGAGGATCATAGGTTATTCCAGAAAGTTTGGTTGATGCTGGAGCTGAAATTCGCCGCGACCCTCTGGACGTAGTCTAGCTTCTGTGCGACCGCTGTATCTCCATTCGCGATGAGTGTTTGGATTTGCGTCTTGTTTGGCAGGATGAATTGATTGGAATAGACTTCTGCCTTGTCTTCCACCACTTCACATGTGGAGTACGTATTGAGAAAACCGGCGGCTGGAGGAGAGATCACTCCTGCAGATGTATTGGATCGATTGCAGCCGTAGGAATAGTAAGTATAATTATAGGATCTCCAGGTTGGATCCGTATAGTAGCGAGGGCCATTTTTCTCTTCATCCAGGTGGTGAAAGAATTCATGATGGATGGTTGCTTTGAGGAAGGGGATGTTCGACACCTGAAGCCGAACCATGATGAAGTCCAGTTCGGTGGGCGCAAATCCGCCTGCAGTTCCTCCGTACGGAACTCCAATAGAAGTTGGAAAAGAAATCATTCTGAGGCGAGAGCGAAGCACGAGTTCAATGGGATATCGTGCGAATTCAGTCTGCAATGTGGTGAGTGCTGTTTGTAGATTTGCGTAGTCGCTTGAAGTAACGGTACCCAGCGTGAAAAGAGGAAGCGGGCCCAGGTTGACGCATGGCTGTACTCCGTACGTAGATTTGATCTGGTCGATGATCGTATCTACGGATGCCTGGCCTGTATATGGTTGTGCGCATGTGACAACATTGGAGCTGAGACCTGCGAAGAGCAAAGACTGAATGGCTGCGTCTGATTGACTCTTCGTGTAATCCGGGCGGCAGCTCAGGATGAACCAGGTGATCAATAGGAAGACTGGATGCATGAAGACGGGGCGCATAGCCAACGATCGCATGCGCTGCGATACACGGTCAATCCGCATTCAATTGCCGCAGCTGATCTTCCACGAAAGCTCGATTGCGGATGGCCTTGCCGTGTCCGCTGATGGCGATTTCAAATGGAAGCTTCATTAGTTCTGTGATCGAGGACCGAAGCGCCTTACGATCGTACGTGTAAAAGTAAGGCGGATCGGAAAGAGCGCTGCCTAAAAAGAGGATGCGCTCTGCCGGAAAGTAGGCTGCAATCGCAGAAGATCTCTGTCCTGCATCTATTTCTCGCACAATCACAGAGCCGCCCAGAAACTCCATCGAACCATCAAAGATGTGATCCGGCTCCGCGGCTGGGATTTCTTTCCAGGACCCAAAGCTGCTCATATCCAGGTTCAAGTCCTTCCATTGCTCCAGCATCAACGTCCTGGATTTTTTGGAAAGATAGATGGGGACAGACTGCTTCTTGAATTCTTGCAGCCCACCGCTGTAAGGCAATCTGTGGTCTGCTGGAACAACGGCGGTGAATTCAGCCATAGTCAGTGTGGCGGCCTTCCATAAAATCTGCTTCGCCGATTTTTCAGTCCATCCGGCGCCCGTGAAGACTCCACCGGAATCATTCACATAGAAGACTGAATTTGTTTTCCAGTAATTCAAGTCTTCCACCAGGTAAACAGGCCCGCGGATCCGAGTAATTCGGATCGGACGATCGGACGCGTCGACTGGCTCCTTGATTGGGCCGCATGACGCAATTATCATTGCACTCAGCCAGACGACGAAAAGCCTGAGCATGTGCAGATGACCATTGCAATGCCAGACGATTTTCATGTACACCTTCGCGACGGGGTGATGCTTGAGGGAATTGTTTCCCATACTGCGGCAAGTTTTGCGCGGGCGATTGTAATGCCAAATCTGAAACCACCCATTGCGACGACCGAAGAGGCGCGCCTCTACAGAGATCGCATCCTCGCTGTGGCCCCCGGGTTCACACCTCTGATGACTCTCTATCTGACGGACCGTACTGTGCCGGATGAAGTCAATCGCGCGAAAGATTCGGGTTTTATCCACGGAATCAAACTCTACCCGTCCGGAGCCACCACCAATTCAGAATCCGGAGTCCATGATCTAGAGAAACTCTATCCAGTGCTTGCCCGGATGGAACAGATGGATCTGCCTTTGCTGGTTCACGGCGAAGTGACAGATACATCCGTGGATGTGTTTGATCGAGAGAAAGTCTTTCTGGATCGGCACTTGAAGCAGCTTCCACGAACATTTCCAGGCCTTCGCATTGTATTCGAACACATCACGACTCGTGAAGCCGCATCTTTTGTGATGCAGTCTCCGAAAAATGTGGCCGCTACCATTACGCCACACCATCTGTTATTGAATCGCAATTCTATGTTTCGCGGAGGAATTCGTCCGCATAACTACTGTTTGCCGGTACTGAAAAGGGAAGAGGATCGAGTTGCGCTTCTGGATGCGGCCACGTCGGGCAATCAGAAATTCTTCGCCGGAACAGACAGTGCTCCCCACGAGCGATCCACAAAAGAAAATTCGTGTGGGTGTGCCGGAATCTACAACGCTCACGCGGCAGTTGAACTTTACGCAGAGGCATTTGAGGAAGTCGGGAAGCTGGATCGTCTGGAATCGTTTCTGTCCCATCATGGTGCTGATTTCTATAAACTGCCCCGCAACAAAAGCACCATCCGACTGGCGAAAAAAACGCAGACGGTGCCGGATTACTATGACTTTGGCGGCCAGAAGGTAGTGCCCATGCGCGCCGGAGAGACTATTTCTTGGAGCATAGAGCGTGATTCGTGAAACCATAGAAATGACAACGCGTGTTTCAGACCTGGACACGCAGCGTCACGTGACCAGTCGCACGTATGAAAGTTTTTGCCTGGAAGGAAGGCATAGACTGCTCGAAAAGCAGGGCTATTCAGTCGGACGACTTCTGGACGAAGGAATTCATCTTGTCCCCACTCATTCATATGTTCGATTCATGTACCAGCAGTATGCTGGCGCTGTTCTTGTGATTCATACCACTGCAGCCTCCGATAGCAAGAAAGGAATTATCTGGGATCAGAAGGTGGAGCAGTTAGACGGCAAACCTGTCTGTCATATTCAACTGCGTACGGAATTTTTCCAGGGAGAAGATCGTCTAACGTTGATGGATGCAGGGGATGCAGAATTTGAAATTCTGTATGAGGATCTTGCTGAATTCAAGGGAGGAGCGCAGCAGATTGAAAGTTCGTACACTCCTCTGTATTGTGAAAGAGATATTTTTGGTTCTTACAGTCCCTCGCTTCTCTGGAAAGTCTTTGAAGAAGGTCGATGGTTATTTTGCGCACGCACTGGCTTGACCTATGAGAAATTTGTAGAAATGGACACCACATCCTTCTACATGGGGGGAGTGTTTAACTTCTTCGGAAGAATGATCGCTGGCAAACCTCTTCGCATTCGTACCTGGATTGATTCCCTGGAGAAAATCCGATTCTATTTCAGGCAGGACGTATTTGATGGAGACAGGCTTCTCATGTCTTTACGCGACGAACAGTTGATAGTTTCTCTCAAGAATGCCAGGCCTCGCAAAGCTCCCACAGAATTTATATCCTTCATTGAATCATACATTGAGAAAAGTAAGTGAATTCGAGTAACTGGTTGTTATACGGAGCTACCGGTTTTACCGGTGAGCTCATCGTGGAAGAAGCGGTCCGGCAAGGAATGAAGCCTGTGATCGCCGGCCGATCGGAAGCCAGAATCCGCGAAATGGCGGAAAAATTCGGACTGGAATGGAAGGTCTTTTCCCTGGTTGATCCGCAGTCCATTCGCGCCGGTATTCGTGGATTTGCATGCGTACTTCATGCGGCCGGTCCTTTTATTTATACCGCGGAGCCCATGATGCATGCCTGCATCGACGAGGGCGCTCATTACCTGGACATTACAGGAGAAATTCCTGTGTTTCAAATCGCCACGAGGCTTGGTTCGCGCGCAGAAGATACAGGCATTGCTCTCATTCCTGGAGTGGGATTTGACGTAGTGCCCACAGATTGCCTCGCCAGATATGTGGCGGACGCAAGTCCTGGATCAGAAAACCTCGAGATCGCTTTTGCTGCTATTTCCAATCCAAGTCAGGGCACGGCTAAGTCTGCCATAGAGATGATGCCTCGCGGCTTTTTGACCAGAAGAAATGGCGATCTGCAGAGAATCTCTCCGGGAAGCGGCGGAAAGAAAGTTCAATTTTCAGACAAAGAAAGATTCGTGCTCCCCGTTTCCTGGGGCGATCTGGAAACTGCTTTTTACTCTACAGGCATTGCAAACATTACAACTTACACTTCGCTTTCGCGCGGTGCCTCGATGTTTCTCAGAGTGTTTGGTCCGGTGATGACGTTGTTGTTCCAGTTTTCGCCTGTGAGGCGATCGGCCAAAAAATTTGTGGATCTATTCGTGCGAGGACCCGGCGCAAGAGAACAGAAAAGTGGAAGATCGTATGTATATGTCAAAGTTTCTTCTGCTGCGGGTAAAAGCAGGGAGGCGTGGTTGGAAACTATAGAAGGCTATGTGTTTACAGCGAAGAGCGCACTCCTTTGCGTGAAAGAAGTGATTGAAAAGAGCCCGAAAGGATTCAAGACACCGTCCGTCGCTTTCGGTTATGATCTCGTGCTTCGCATTCCAGAAACCAGAATACTGGATTCGATTGGGAATCAGTGAAATTCTTTTTTGCTATCGAAGTGCTTACGAAACTCTTCGCGGCTCAGTCCGCTTGATTCTCTTTCTTTCTCAAATCTTTCGCGTCTGCTTGTGTACTCCTGGGACAAAGGAATCTCAAGTCTAGCAGTGGTTTCGTTGTAGTGTGGGCTTGAGTACAGAGTGAATTGATGTTTATCGATTCCACTTTGATTAAGTAGAATGCCTACCAGAGTCAGACCCATGCCTGCGCCTTCTGTATCATCTCCATGTTCCAGATAGAAATCAAAGAGATTCGCGTAAGAAACCGCCTGTGCAAACTTTTGGCGGATGCGTTCTTCTTCCTGTGGTATCAATTGAGTGTTGTTCTTGATTTTGATGTTTAGAACGTCAGGCGAGTAATAAAACGTGATGGTCACTGTGAACTTGAATTCGCGGAAAAGGGATTTGTATTTTCGAATGTTCTCTTCTTTGAGTTCTTCTTTAAAATGTTTCATCCCCTGTTCATAGTTTTCTGGATTGAATAGGTCCAGGCCTATGCGGGCAAAAAGAACTCTCTTCAAATTAGACTTGGTCGCGTTGATGACGAGTTCTTTTGCGGACGTATACACAACGTCGATGAGGTCTTCGCGGCCATACTTCTTCAGAATAGCGGAGGTGACCAGATTGAGTACTTTTTCGCCGTAATCGCTGAGGTAATAGGTCTGAACGGAAAGGATCTGGCCTTTGTCCAGAGCATTGAGAATGATGGGCTCAAGCTCATCGGGTGTTTTATTGGCCAGGATGGGCATGTTAGTGAAATGAGTGCCTCGGGCAGAACCTGACAGCCTCTCCTATTGTCGTCCAGTCAATACCGGGCATGTAGCAAAAACAACTACGATTTCACGGGCGTGATCGCTTCTGGTAGGCCTGATCAAAGCTGGCCCCATCCGCAAAATGCTCTTTGTCCGCCTGCGCCCAGCTGCCGGCAACTTCGGTTAGGTCCAGTAGAATCAGGTTCGGGAACGTGGAGGCATAACGAGATGCAGCTGCAGCTGACCGCGGGCGATAGTGATGCCTGCCAGCCAGATCCTGAGCCTCTTCGGAATATAGATACGTCAGATACTCCTGCGCTGCCTTCAGCCTGGGCCCTGCGTTCTTCTCCACAACGGCTACAGCTGGTTCCGCGCGAATGCTTACAGGTGGAACGATGATTTGAAGGTCTGGATGTTCGTGTAACGCCAGATATGCGTCATTTTCCCACGACAGGAACACGTCTCCCATACCTCTCTCCGCAAATGTGGTGAGAGCGGCTCTTGCGCCTGTGTCCATGATGGGAACAGCTGCGATCAGTTTGCGGATGTACTCATCTGCCGCAGCCTTCCCTCCCGTTTTCTTTGCCTGCCCGTAGGCCGCGAGATAAGCCCATCGCGCGCTACTTCCTGTTTTTGGATTGGGGAGAATAACGGTTACACCAGGGGCGACCAGGTCTGGCCAGTCATGAATGTTCCGCGGATTTCCTTTCCTCACTACAAACACAATCGTGGAATAAAAAGGAGAAGAGTTGTTCGGGAGTTTTTGTTGCCAGTCCGCTGGAAGGAGTCCTCGCGCGGCGATTCTGTCTATGTCGTAGGAACATCCTAACGTAACTACATCTGCAGGGAGTCCATCAATCACGGCGCGAGCCTGTTTTCCTGAACCGCCGTGCGACTGAGTCACCTGAATGTCTTCACCACTCACTTTCTTCCAGTGAGTTTGAAACAGCTCGTTGTATTCATGGAAGAACTCTCGCGTGGGATCGTAAGATACATTGAGAAGGGCGTTCTCTTTTCTCCCACAAAATGCAAAAGTAAATGAAACTAACAGAAGCAGGATTCTCACAGGAGCATGCCGTCCTGTTTGCGCGAATCCGTCCAGGTTTTTTTCTACGGGCCGAGCAAGCGCACGATCACCAGCGTAATGTCGTCATGCTGTGGAGCTATTCCAGAAAATGCACGAATGTCAGATAGAAGAACGTCGAGCAACTCCTGTGCAGGTCCGCTGCCGAATGCGCGGATAGCCGATTTCAATCTGGAAAGACCGTAAAATTCTCCGTCCACGTTGGCTGCTTCCGTCACTCCGTCCGAATAGATGTAGATTGCATCTCCGCGAGCCAATTGCACTGAAGTTTCATTGAGCACTCCGGACATCATCGAAGAAGGAGACACTCCGAGCATGAAGCCCGATGTTTTTATTTCTCTCATTTCCCGATTGCCCGGATTCCAGAAGATCGGGAGTTCATGTCCGCACCTGGCCATTTGAACGCTCATTTCCACAGGATCGATCAGAAGCAAGACGGCTGTCGCGAATGAAGTGAGTTCCCCCGGACGAATTTGTTTGATCAGGACGTCATTCAAGTGGAGCAGGATTTCGCGTGGAGTGGAGGCCGCTCCCGTAGCAACAATGGTGCGAAAGCTACTGAGTATTCCGCTCATGTTGAGCGCTGCTGGAATTCCCTTTCCGGAGACATCTCCTGCGAGGAGCAGCACCTTCCCGGATGGCAGAGTGATCACATCGTAGAAATCGCCGCCAATACTCTGCGCCTGAATGTTTACTGCAGCAATTTCCAGATCCGATCGATCCGGGAGAGCGGCCGGGAGCATCTTACTCTGTATGTTTGCTGCGATCGACAGGTCTCTATGCAAAAAACTATTTTCTGCCCGAATGATTACATTTTGTTTCCAGACGCGCACCTGAATGCTGACCGTTGTACCCAGATATACAAGAACGAACACGGCAAGCACGGTGGCGCCAGGAAAGAGCGTATAACGGTAGTATCCCAGGAATGGAAGTATCCAGAGTGCGATAAGGAGTAAAACAGCTGTTATGTGCAAAGAACCCGCACGTCTCAAAGTGGAGGAAAAAACAAGAAGAATACAGCAAGCAGTAAAAAGAGCCCACACATGCACTGGCTTCCACACACCGAATGAATGTTGGTCCATCATGGAGCTCAGTAAAGCCGCATGCATGGCCACCAGCGGCACATCGTTTTCGAGTGGAGTGGCGCCTGCATCTGCAATGCCAGTGCTTGTGTCTCCAATGAAGACAGTTCTGCCTTCGAACATGTTGATCAAATTGCCGCGCTTATCTGGATCTTCGTATCCGGCGATCAGATCGTCTATCGTCATGCTTTCAAAATCGCGTCCCCATTTCGCGGTGTAGGCGATTCGTGTAGCGCCGGCGGAATCAATTGGAATTATGAGCTCTGGTGCGCTCGCAGTCGCAGGAATTCGGACTTCATCTTCCCAGTGTATTTCAATGTCCGCGAGAGTTTGATGTCTCTGAAAAAGAAGGACAGAAAGAGCCAGCCCCGGAATGATCCGGCGGCCTTCCTGGACGAACAGATTCATTCTTCTATAAACACCGTCTGAATCCGACGGCGCAAAAACATGTCCGCCGCCGCGGGCCCTTTGCGCGAAGTCAGGAAGCGATGCAATTTCATGAAGCGCAATCGGGGCACCACCTCTTCCGCTTTCCCGCACTTCCAGGGCATCAGGATCTACAGGTTTTCTCTTGCGTGCGGCGAATCCAGACGGAAGAAATACGATCTTTGTTCTTTCCAATGAGCGTGCGAAAGCTGCGTCCGCACTCTGCTCTCCCGGTCTTGCCAGGATGAGATCGTATACGATTGATTCAGCGCCCAGGTCTGCGAGTATGTCGTTTGCGTGAGCAAGTTGCTCGCGATTGAGGGCCTGCTTGTTGAAGCGCGCGTACGTTGTATCCGTGATGAACAAGTAACATATGCGAGGCGAAGAAGCAGGAGCAAAACCACGATGAACCGCAACTCTCGCAATCCAATCGTTCAGTCTTTCATCCGTGCGATGCCAGGTTCCAATGACTGCAATGAGAAGCAGGCCAAGTATGGTCCAGAGCGAGGAGAGAATTAGAGACGCGGATCGATCCGGCTCAGTTTTGAACATCGAAATAGAATTTTGCCAGAATGATTTTCGGGCTGGAGTAGCCCGGCATTTCCCGTGCAATCACGTCTGCTCCCATGGCTCGAACGTTAGCCGCCACCGGAGCTGGTTTTTCTGGTGCTCCTGTGATTCCCGCTCTATCCTTGATTCTTCGTTCGATTTCGCGAAAGCGACTCACGGTGACTCCGTTTGCTAGCTCGTTTAGGTCAGAGATCGGTTCGCGAGAAACATAGATTTGAATTTCTACAAGACCCTTTTCTGTCAGAATGATTGGCGATTCCATAGATGGAATGGCGGCCGCTTCCGAGGAAGAAAGCGCAATCCCCTTTCCATTGATCAAAGATGCTTTTCCATCTTTGATTGAAACTACGTATACATTTGAGTTCTGAGCAGGGAGAACATATGCCGTTATGCGATCACCTGAGCGTACGGTTTCTCTGGCGTGAGCTTTGGAAGAAGCAGTGCCACGTTTGAGTTCGATTCCGAGTTTTGCTTTGACGTCTTCTGCGATCAGGATCGCAGGAAACAGGAGGAGTAACACCGCGAATCGTTTCATCTGTGGTCCGTGACCCCGCGATCGCTGTCCTCAAAGAACTTCACGATCAGCTTTACTTCGTCTGTGTTTTCCTGGCTCTTCAATTCAGCGAGCGCTTGCTTGATATTCTTGCCGGAATGAAAAAGCAATTTGTAAGCCTGTTTGATCGCGTCGCGTTTGGCTGGAGAATAGCCGGCGCGTTTGAGACCGACACTGTTGATTCCAATCAGCGTGGCAGGGTTTCCATCTGCTGTGGCGTAAGGCGGAACATCTTTCACAATCTTGGAACATCCAGCGATCATGGAATAGTCCCCCACTTTGCAGAACTGGTGAACTGCGGCCACACCGGAAATGAAAGCGTAGTTTCCGACCGTTACATGACCGGCCAGTACGGTGCCGTGAGTGAAGATGCTGTGGTCTCCCAGGATGCAATCATGGCCGACATGAAAATTGCCCATGAAGTAGTTGTTGTTTCCAATTAGAGTCGGGTGATCCGGTTTCGTGCCCCGGTGGATGTTGGCTCCTTCTTTAAAAACGTTGTTATCCCCGATTTTTACATAGCAGGGAGAGGAGCGATCGTATCCAAGGTCCTGCGGCTCGCAGCCAATGATGGCACCATGATGGAAACGGTTGTTCTTCCCTATGACGGTGCGAGCGTGGATTTTTACGGTGCTTTCTACGAAGCAGCCTTCGCCCATGACCACGTCCTGGTCTATGATGCAGAATGGTCCCACCTCCACGCTTTCGTGAAGTTTTGCAGTTGGGTGAATGATCGCGGTTGGGTGAATCTTCATATCTTATCCTGGTATCTGGAGGTGCCCTGGAATGCAGGGCAACCAAATTTCAAAGTAGACCAGGCCAGCTCCAGCTGTTTTCCTGGTCACATCTGATATGATTAACGCAGTTTTCAAAGCCTTCACAGTACTGGGATCTGAGTGGGTTCTGGTCATTCTGTTGCTACTATCTGTTCTTTCCATTGCGATGACTCTGGAAAGGTGGCAGTTTTATCGCAAAGCCCAGTCGGGCATTGTGGCTTTCCGATCCAGCCTTCGCACATTGATTGTTGAGGCCAAGTGGAAGGAATCTCTTGCACTCGTAGAGGCCCGGATTGCAGCCAAGAAAGGTAAGTATCCAGATCTCGAAACGGACATGGCTTACACTTTGCTGACTCACACCAAAGCAGCCGGTGGCCAGGCGGTTTCGCCTGCGTCCATGAATCAACTAGCGCAAGATTCTCTGACCAGATCGCGTATCGCATGGGATAAGTATCTCACCGTTCTGGCTTCTATTGGAAGTAACACGCCATTCTTTGGACTGTTCGGAACCGTTCTTGGGATTATGAAAGCATTCGCAGATCTTGGAACGGGCGGTGCTGCGGGTGCTCAGGGTGCCACTCAAGTGAGTGCAGGCATTGCGGAAGCACTCGTTGCAACTGCGATTGGTCTGTTCGTTGCGATTCCAGCTGTTGTCTCTTACAACACGTTTCAGAAAAGAGTGAAGACTGCCGCGATGGAAGCGGACGCACTCAAAAGCTTCCTGATTGGAAGCATGATGAAGTAAGGAGTTCAGGCAATGGCTGGTGGAGTTGGCGGCGGAGGCGATGACAATCCGATAGCGGATATTAACATTACGCCTTTCGTGGATATCGTTCTAGTTATTCTGATTATCTTCATGATCACAGCGCCCATGCTGTATCAAAGCACGATCGACGTAAACCTTCCCAAAGCAGATAGCGGACAGCAGAGTGAAAAGTCTACTCTCACGTTCACTATCAACAAGGAAGGTGAACTCAAGTGGGATAAAGAAAAAGTTAAGTGGGAAGACGTACCGGGTAAACTCAAAGCGCTCGGAGGCTCTTTGAGCACGAAGACCGCGATCATCACAGCGGACACTGCGACTTCTCACGGAACTGTTGTTAAACTCATGGATATACTGCGCAAATCGGGCGTTACGAAAGTAGGCATCACCGTAGAAGGTCAGGGCAGGTAAAAGATCTGGCAGACTGGAGCATTCGCCCTGCCCGCGCAGTAGAAGCGCAACGCATCTCTGATCTTGTAAATTCAGTCTATCGCGGAACCACCGGTTTGCGCTCATGGACGAGCGAAGCGTCCTTCATTGCAGGGCAGCGAACAGACGTAGAGCGAATTCGCGAAATCATGAATGAACCTTACAGGATCATTCTGGTTACTCAGGTGCGCGTTGGCATTGCTGGTTGCGTTTCCGTGGATGTCAGCGAAAGACTTGGTCATTTTGGTATGCTCAGTGTTGGAGTTCCTTTTCAGAAAGGTGGAATGGCCAAAGCGCTGATTCGCGCGGCAGAATCCTGGGCTGCCGATCAGGGTGCCCGTGAGATGAGACTGCAGGTATTGATGAATCGCCCCGAATTGATTTCGTACTACGAAAGGCAGGGTTACCGCATGACGGAGGAAAGAATTCCATTTCCAAATGGAGAACCGCGTTTCGGGGAACCTCTCATTGACGGCCTTATGTTCGGCACGATGAGTCGTCCTATCTCTGATTGATTTTGGAACAGAATCTGGATTTCCGGGTCTAACAAAAATCATATCATTCATCGCCAGAATCGAGTTGAGTCATCTTGACAGCTGCAGGCAGGCTCGCGGGTATTGAAAAGAGGAACGAAATGCGTGAATTGCTGATCAAAGTGAATCGGAAATGGCTGGCGCTTCTTCTTCTGCCCGTCGCCGTCGTGGTCGTCTACTTCTTGTTCTTCCGCAATGGCGCTACCGTGAAACCAAAGAGAGGCCCTGTCGTTGTGGCGGTTTATTCTCTGGGAACGGTGACGGCAGACAATGTGTTTTCTTTTAAGGCAGGATTGACTGCGAGCATTCAGGACATTTACGTTCGCGAAGGCGATGCAGTCGGTCGCGGTCAGAAGTTGCTCTTGCTTGATTCTGGCGCAGTCGTCTCCGCTCCGTTTGGCGGAACCATCACGAAAGTTGCTTTTCAGAAAGGCGAAATCGTGATGCCTGGCGTTCCGGTTTTGACTCTCATAGATTTGAAGAATCGCCATATCCTGGTTTCTCTGGATCAGGAATCTGCGCTTCGCGTGAAGCCGGGGCAGAAAGTTCAAATCAGCTTTGAGACCATGAGAGGTCAAAAGTTCTCAGGCACTGTCGAGAGGCTCTATCCGCAGAATGGGCAGTTCATTGCTCGCATCAAGTCGGAACTTCCAGCGGATGCGCTTCCTGAAATGACTGCAGACGTGGCGATTGAAACAGAGAGAAAAGAGAATTCAATTCTAATTCCGGCTGAAACGATCGTGGAATCTCACGTTATGCGCGTTCGCAATCATGTCAGACAAAAAGTGAAAGTAGAAACCGGAGCGGCAGACGGAGAGTGGATCGAGATTACGAATAACGTGATCGAAGACAACGATGAAATTCTGATCCAGAAGAAATGAAATGCTCTTTCTCGCACTCAAACAACTCAGGGCTCGGCCGCGCCAGACCATTCTTACTTTCATCGCCATCATTCTAGGATCAACAGGCTATGTAGTGTTTTCCGGGCTTATGCTTGGATTTCAGGATCGCATTCTAGACAGTCTCATCAACAACGATGCTCACATAAAGATTTCAGCGCGTGATCAGGTGATCGATCGCGAGACCTTTCGCGAAGTTTTCTTTACAGACGGTGGTCTAAAATGGGCGGTCCCGCCGTCCGGCAAGACAGACAGCACGAAGTTGAACGGAGCTCAGATCTGGTACCAGAGATTGAGCCAGGACCCTAGAGTGGAAGCGTTTGAACCCCAGCTTTCGCGTCAGGTCATTTATGTGAGAGGTCGATTCACTGTTCCAGGAAATCTAAATGGCGTGGTTCCCACCAAGCACTTGAAGCTCACGAATATTGAGAAGTCTATCGTGAACGGATCTCTGATGGATCTAAATCGCGGCGGAGCCATGGTGATTCTTGGCCAGGAACTTTTGAATCGTCTGGGCGCGCGAGTGGGTGAAACGATCCACGTGGTTGCATCTGATGGAACCAAACACCCGGTGAAGATTGTTGGAATTGTTCGTCTGGGGTCCAGAATGATTGAAGCTACTCTGGGTTTTGCATCTCTTGAGACTGTACAGAATGTCTCAGGATCTGCTGGAGAAGTTTCCGTGGTTGGAGTGCGATTGAAAGATGTAAGTCTTGCAGAATCCGTCGCGCAGGAATGGGCCAACTATACAAACGACAAAGTCGAAAGCTGGCAAAAGGCAAATGAGTCGATTCTTTCTGTTTTTTTTACACAAGATCTCGTGCGAAACATCACCACTCTGACGATCATCCTGGTCGTATCTTTCGGAATTTACAACATTCTCAACATGGTCGTGAATCAGAAGAAAAAGGAGATCGCGATTCTGCGAAGCATCGGTTACTCTCGCTCGGATGTTGTGGTGTTGTTCTTGTATCAGGGACTTTTGCTGGGATTCACAGGAGCGGTCCTGGGACTCGTCATCGGCTATTTGATTTGCCAGTATCTATCTACGATTACACTTCCGGGAAATCAGCCAATCGGTTTTAATAAATTACTAATATCCTTTAAGTATCAGATCTACATCAGAGCGTTCTTGATCTCCTGTGGCGCCAGCGTGCTCGCCAGCTATTTTCCGGCAAGGGCTGCAGGGCGTCTGGCACCGATCGAGGTTATTCGTCAATCGTGACGGGGGAATGGTGATGGCAGACAACATCATATCCGTCGAGTCTCTGGTTAAATCATTCGGTGACCCGCCCGTGCAGATTCTAAAATCGCTTACGTTTGATATTCCAAGACGTCAGTTCGTTGCCATCACCGGCCGGTCCGGTTCCGGGAAGTCTACTTTACTTTATACTGTGAGTGGCCTTGACGATGTTACGTCTGGTCGCGTGCAAATGCTCGGCTCCGATATGCACAGTGCAAAACCAGGTGACATTGAAAAGATGCGCAACACGCAGATTGGCTTTGTATTCCAGTTTCACTATCTGCTGCCGGAATTGACGGGTATGGAGAATGTGCTTATGCCTGCGCGCAAGGTTCGCAAAGACAAAGAGTATAAACCGTGGGCTATTGAACTCATGAAACGTTTTGATCTCGGGGGCTGCGAAGATAAACTTCCGTCCCAGATGTCCGGTGGCCAGCAACAGCGCGTCGCTCTTGCGCGGGCTTTGATCATGAAGCCTGCCGTTCTTTTCGCAGATGAGCCCACTGGAAATCTCGATTCAGTGAACGCGGAAAGTGTGCTTGAAATCTTTAAAGAAGCAAACGAGAACTTCGGAACAACCATCATCATGGTCACTCACGATGAAGACTATGCCGCGCGGGCGCACAGAAGAATTCATCTGGTGGACGGCAAAATTGATAAGGATACTCTTCGCCGTGGAAAAGCATGAGACGTTATTCGCTCTTGCTTGCACTTTCTGCGATTGGCCCTCTTGCCGGATTGCAGGCCGTTCCTTCGTTTGAAGAAGTTCGATCCTCCTACAAATCTTCCGAAGCCGTGTACCTGGACAGGAGAGGTAGAATTCTGCAGAGCATTCGCCTGGATGAGTCGGGTCGCAGGCTTGCCTGGACTTCTCTCGATCGGATATCTCCAGCCTTACTCAGCGCAGTTGTGCGCAGCGAAGACAAGCGGTTCTATTCGCATTCCGGCGCGGACTATCTTGCCATTTTGAAAGCCGCGTTTGGAAGAATCGCAAAAGACACAAGACGCGGAGCGAGCACAATCACCATGCAGCTCGCTTCACGCCTCGACGATTCTCTGACCCCTTCTTCGCACGGAAGAACCTACGAACAAAAGTGGAGGCAAATCCAGGCGGCCAGAGAAATCGAGAAGACCTGGAGCAAATCACAAATCCTTGAGGCCTACTTGAATCTGGTCCCCTTTCGCGGAGAGCTGGAAGGCATTTCCGCCGCTTCTTTTGGATTGTTTGGAAAGGATCCGCACGCTCTCGGAGATACTGAATCCGTCATTCTCGCGGCCCTCATTCGTGGTCCTCAGGCCTCTGCAGAGGATGTACTGCGTCGTTCTTGTATGCTTGCCTATTCCATGAAGCTTTCGTACGATTGTTCGCAAATCAAACCGGACGTGGCACGCGCATTCGAAGGTTCGCATGCGATTCG
The DNA here is from genome assembly GCA_019694685.1 of Leptospirales bacterium. GTDB lineage: Bacteria > Spirochaetota > Leptospiria > Leptospirales > Leptonemataceae > JAEUSB01. The sequence goes on along the minus strand of JAIBBM010000001.1, from coordinate 186,790 downwards.
ACCGACTGCTTCCTACGCTCCTCATCTCCCCGCTCTGATCAAATCCGGAGAATCTGAAATTCGCACCACTCTGGATCTGGATATTCAACTTGCGGTGCGAGAAATTTTGCATCGGCACATTCTTTCCGTGCGAAATCGAAATGTCCGCGATGGTGCGGTTCTGGTTCTGGACAATCGTACGGGTGAAGTGATAGCCTACGTTGGCTCGACGGGGGATCTTTCTCTTGCGCCTCTCGTAGATTCCATTCGCTCGCGAAGGCAGGCGGGTTCTGCTCTCAAACCATTTGTGTATGCAGTGGGAATCGACAAACGTCTCATCACTGCTTCCACTCTGCTGGATGATACGCCTCTGAATATGCCTGTTTTTTCCGGAGTGTATCACCCCGAGAATTATGATCGTGACTATTTCGGGCCCGTTGCCGCGCGCATCGCTCTGGCTTCTTCGCGTAACATTCCTGCCGTTCGTCTGGTATCTTTGCTCGGCGTGGATTCCGTCCTGGATGTCTTTCGCAAAATGGAATTCAAAAACCTTGAGGAAGCGGATTTTTATGGGCCTTCGATTGCTCTCGGAAGCATGGATGTAACTCTATGGCAACTAACGTCTGCCTACAGAATGTTTGCGTCCGGTGGCGAATGGTCTTCTCCTTTCGTGGAACGAACGAGTGCCGCGCCCGCAAAGCGTAGGATTGTATCGGAGGCCGCGGCCTTCATTATAGGAGATATTCTGTCGGATCGTGAAAGCAGAAGTCTGACGTTTGGCCTGGAAAACGTTCTTTCGACTCCCTTCTGGACTGCCGTGAAAACCGGCACAAGCAAGGACATGAGAGATAACTGGTGCGTTGGCTATAGCGACCGTTACACGGTCGGTGTATGGGTTGGTAACGCAAGCGGCGAACCCATGTGGAATGTACTGGGAGTCACCGGTGCTGCGCCAGTCTGGCAGGAAGTTATGCGGGTGCTCCATGCAGATTCTCCGTCCCGCGCGCCCGGTCTCCCGGACTCGGTTGCAATCCAGGCAACGGAATACGGGAAAGAATACTACATCAAAGGCACAGAACCAGCCCATTTTCATGAGATCGAACCGCGTGATCCTCGCATTTTGTATCCTGAATCAGGAACGATATTCGCCCTTGATCCGGAAATTCCGCCAGAAAGGCAGAGGATATTTTTTCGAGCGGCTTCCGTGCAAAGCAGACTTCAATGGAAATTGGACGGCAAAGTGATTGGTGAGCAGAATCCTGCTGTCTGGAAACCGGCGAGGGGTAGTCATAAGCTAACATTATTGTTATGCGAACACGTCTGCGCAGAGACTCAGTCCGTAGGATTCATGGTTCGTTGATCCCTTGGAATTTACTGCTTGCGGTGAGGGGGCGCCAGCTTTTGAATCAACTCATGAGGCACTCTTTGATCGTCCTCCTTTCCGCAATTCTGGTTGGGGCATGTTCAACAACATCTGTGCAAATGCAGAGCCCGGCTAACGGCACGCGAACCGTGCTGGCGTCTCCGCAAAACAGCTGTCAGGCGACGACGCGCGGACAGTGGTACTTGTTGTTTGGCGCGCTACCGATCAACAAAGTAGATCTTTCCCTGCAAGAAACGGGTAAGACATACAGAGTGAAGGAAGAGTCAAAGTGGTATGATGTGCTCATCGATGTCTTCGGGGGCGCCATTCTCACCCTTACGCGAAAGACAATCACGATCGATTCCTGTGACGAAAGGCTCATTGTCGTTTCTCAAGATGAACTGGAGACGGAGCGCAAGAAGGAACTGCAGGCAGCTCTGGACAAATATGCAACGGAAACTCCTACACTTCCGGAAGAGGCAATTTTCATTCTGAGCTCTGGTGATTCGATTCGCGGAAAGATTCTGGAGCTCGATTCGGATACAATCACCATCGCAGTGCGAAGCACAGTGGAGCAGGCGTCCCAGGTCGATTCGGTGAACGCGGCCAGCATTATTCTACGAGATGGAAAAACGGTGGTGGGTGAAGTGATCGGCCAGGACAATCAGAGCATTAGCCTGAAGGTTGGCGGCCGCACAGTCGTGATTCAGAAAGAAAGAATCAAGAGAATCTCTTATCAGCGAGCATCCACGGAGAAGGAAGGCAAACCTGAGACTCAGGTGGAGGAAGTGGTGCTTCCGCGAGCACAAATAAAGCGAATCGTTCTGAATCGACCACCTAACGGGGCAGTGAACTAAAGCCTGGCTGAAGGTTGTAGTGAATGTTCTATTCGAATCCAAACAACTGGCGTTCAATGATCGCACAGAAGATCTGACCGATCATGATGTGGCATTCCTGGATGCGTGCGGTTTCTGCGGTTGGAACCACAATGATATGATCAGCCAGGTTTCCCTCTTTTGCAATTTGACCACCGCTTCCACCAGTGAGTACAAACGTCATCATATGCTTCTTGCGTGCGGCGTGAAGAGCTTGAATGATATTTGCTGAATTGCCGGAAGTGCTTATGGCGAGAATCGCGTCCCCCTGGCTGCCTAGACCTTCGATCTGCCGCGAAAATACATACTCAAAACCAAAGTCATTGCCGGCTGCCGTGACAGCTGCTGCATCCCCTACAAGGGAAATTGCCGGAAGCGATCTTCTTTCGGGAGCGGAACGGTAGCGGATGAGCAATTCCGTGGCGATGTGCTGGGCATCGCCCGCGCTTCCACCGTTTCCACATGTAAAAAGACGCCCGCCTTTCTGCATTAGTTCTGCGAGTGCCTGCCCCGCAGCTGAGATTCTGTCCGTTTCTTTTTCTAGCAGCATCTTCTTGACATCAATACTGCGTTCTATATGATCCCGGACAAGGTTGTGCATTGGGGAAGTCTTTCGAAGCAGAAAGTCTCGTCAATCAATTCGGACCTGAGGGCTTATGGCAGAAAATCCAAGATTGATTGCGGCTCTGGATTTTATTCTTAATCATGCTACAGGCGCGGAATTAGAAGCGCTTGCGTCAGCACTTTCGCGCCGCGGGAATTCCAGCGCATCGAGTCTAAATTTTCAGGACATGGCGAGCAGCGTTACGCGAGGGCTTTCCGGAAGATTTGCGATGCCGGAGAACATGAACGAAGTGACGCGCAACATGGTGAAAGGCATGATTCGCCAGCATGAACCAAATCTTTCGCCAGAACAGATTGACGTCTTGCTGGATCAATGGGTACCCAGTCCGCAGCAAGTGCGCCAGGGACAAGAAGGAAAATATCCACCCGAGGTTCTCTACTCGATGGCGGAGCAATTTCTCATGTATGGTATTGGCAATATGCCTGATTCAGAAGCAAGGGAGTTGAAAGAAGCAATGCCGGACTGGCATGAGAAATACTGGAACATATTCAGCCCCGTGATTCGAACGCTTCTGGCGGATGCGATCCGAGGGAATCTCGGGTTGAGTGAATGCCGTGCAAGGTTGAAAGCTCATCTGCGGCTCTGAAAGCCGCAGACGTTAGGCGATTCTGTGAGATCAGGATCCCTTTTTGAGCGCTGCGAGCATCTGACTCGCTTTTTCTGTTTGGGCGTCCTTGAAATCTCCCTTCAACTTCAAGAACTCTTCGAGATTCTCAATGGATTTGCTCTTGTTCTTTGTCAGAAAATACAGGAAGCCAAGGTGGTAGCGTGGAGTCGGATCCCCCGGGCGATACTGCCGGGATTTTTCAAATACTTCAATGGCTGAATCGTATTTCTTTTGATCTGTGTAGATGGCGCCCAGCATGCTTGAGCAGAGAGCGCAATCCGGATGCATGGCCACATATTGATTCAGCCTGGCTGCCGCTACATCCTGATTTCCGGCGAGTCTGGTTGCATCCACGCTTCCGATGAAAGCATCGCGGCTGTTTGGATCTACCTTCAAAAGCGCATCAAACATTTGCGCTGCGCGTCCGTAGTTCTTTGCGACGAGCAAGGCGCGGCCAAGCAAAAGTAGCGTTTCGCCGTCATCTGCTTTTAGTTCATTCGCTTTCTCAAGCCACTGAATTGCGTGGAGAATGTCTCCGTTTTTTGAGGAAAGTGCCCCTGCATTGAAGTAGGCTTCGGGAAATTTCGGATCCAGAGAGACTGCTTTTTCGTATTGCGCCATGGCCGCTTTTGGATCATTCATTGCCTCAAGTACAAGACCTCGATTGCTCAGAGCTGCAGCATAATCAGGTTTGATTTTGAGTGCTTGATCGAATTCAGCAATTGCGTCTTGATATTGTTTATCTTTATATAGTATCAGTCCGCGGTTGTTGTAGGCCTTGGCCATGGACGGATCTTTTGCGAGAGCCGCAGCATAGTAATCAAGCGCCTCTCTGGAATTGTTTTTTTGCTCTGCATTGACGCCCTGCAGAAACATGTCCTGCGCGCTTGCACACGCAGTTAGAAGAATAAGCGAAAAGAGTGCGGATCTCACTGAACCTCCGGCCTTGGTCGAGGAGCGACTGTTTTGCCTGTCTTTAGATTTTCTTTTTCAATTTCGAGTATGACTACAGAAAGATTTTTCTGGATTTCGTCGAAGTCCGCCAGATCTTCAATGCCTTTCATTTCTCCAATTCGCGCAAGCTGCCGCGCGCTGTCTGGACTGAGCTTTTTACTTTCCAGTTTCTCTTTGTCTGTTTGGATTTCCTGGAAGGGTTCGAGTTGCAGCGCTTTCCCCTGACGCTCTACTTGAACGCTTCCTGTCAGGACTGCGATTGTGTTTCGATCTGCGGAAAAGGAGAAAGAGGTTCCGCGCACTCCGGCGAGTGCAGTGGGCGAACGAACCGTGAACTCTTCATCTGCTTTCATTTTCTTCAGACCAAGTAGGAGTCCGCCTTTCTGTACGTTGATCTCTGATTTTTGCGCGAGAGCACCCACTGTAATCCGCGACGCATTGAGTACGCGAAACGCCCCGCCACCGGCAATTTGCAGATCTACTTCGGAGTCTTTTTCAGTAATGATTACATCGCCAGCGTTTACCTTCTTTCCCACTGTGGCCGGTTCTGATTTTCCCTGAATTTCTACAGACGCAGTTCCGCGAACCTGCGAAATGATGGCACCTTCCGGTGCTTTGGCGCACTGCAAGACAAAGAGGAATGCAAATACAAGGACTGTCTTCATGATACAGTCTGTGTTCGCCATTCAAACCAGACAAGGCAATTTTTTCCAGCGGACATACCATCCTGGTTCCCATTTCAATTGCATGGATTGCTTGCCCTTCCAGGGTAGATTTGTTACCTGGAATTTGTGAGCAGCGATGCCCGATGGGTAAATGATCCAGATCAGCTGGATCAAATCATTCAGAAAGTGTTCTGCAAAGTGCAGGTGATTCTCAGGCACGCAGATCAAAATATGCCCGTCCAGGTAGAGAGGCTCGGTCCAGGGCAGCTTGTGCTTTCGCACACTGCATCGGATGCCGCGGCTCGAGTCATTGTAGCAAGATTACAGGAAGGACTTATTGTTCTGGAATGTGTCCCTGACCGCAGGCTTCCAGATGGCAGGGAACTGTGTAAGCCGCGCCGACTCCAGGTTCACCGGGCATTGCGAAAAGAGCCTCGCACTGAAATAGGGCCTGCGAAAATATTTGCATCCAGCGTGGTCCCTTCTCGCCAGTTTCCGGAAGCAATGGCTGCCGGAGACGTAAAGAGAGACAACTATCTGGCGGCCGTGGAAAAGGATCTGCGAGCTTCTCTAGGTGAAGTCTCCATCATTCTTCGTAAGACCATTCGCCTTGATTTTCGCATGAAAGCTCTTCAGGCCGGATGTCGATCTATTTTGTTTTCTCCTGAGATTATTTCCCCTGATGAACGTTTTGTCCCGGTCAAGGATTATCAGCAAATTATAACTTATGATAAATTGCCCAAGGGAGTTGTATCTGAAATATCAGTTGGGATTTATTATAGAAAAAATTACATGTACGGTTTCATTCGAGCATTTTCTCCTAACTCTTTTTCTCTGGCAGAGTTTGATCATGTAAGCAGCGTAGCGCGAAAGATCGAGAAATTCTTCGAGGAATCGAATTTGCTTCCATCCAATCCAGATAAATGTCCTATTCTGGATTTGAGCATGTCTGGCGCCGGTCTTCTTCATCCGCAGTCTCCGATTGTGATGCAGAAATTCATGCCGGGCGAAAGCGTTCTGCTCGATATCAGCTTTCCAGAAGGGAGTCTCAATTTTTCAGCATCGATTCGAAACATTCGATCTCTCGAAAACGCGCACAGAATTGGGATTGAATTTGAGGGATTGGATTCCATTCGCACGGCGGCGCTGGAAAAGGCTCTTGGCCCTGCGGTTGCTGCATCTCAAGCCCCGGGCCCGTCTCCGGGAGAATAGTTACTTCTTTTTTCCCAATACTTCGAAATGGTATTCACCAACTACGATCAAAGACATGTGCGCATAGTTTTTCGAGTGCGAGATTTTCTCGTACTTCACACGAACGCATTCTCCACCTTTGTCTATCAGTAGAGTGCGAATTCGCTCTTTCAACAACTCGTTGAGCTCTTCAATGCCTGTGAAGCTCTGTGCTCCGGATCGCTCCGGGTCGATCGCCGTTTCCCATTTCAGTTCGAGGTCCAGCTCATCGATTACATCAAGGCCTTCGGGGATGTCTCGCAGTGAGTAGAATACTTGCTGGTCCATGAATCAGAATCTGGCGCGGCATGCGCAGAATCAATTCAATTCGCCTGGCGGTTCATGGTCAAGAGTGCTGTGATTTTGAAATCGGCTCCTTCCAGATCCGGATCGACGGGCACTTTTAGATTTCCAAATGCGCGATACTCTTCGCGCGGGCAATAGTTTCTGCCGGGATCTGATGCCAGTACCACCGATCCTTTATCCGTGACGCTTCGCATGAACTTCGTAGCTTTGCGCGCAAGGGCCTGATCGTAAAAGACATCGCCCACCAGGACAATATCAAATAGCTCGGACGATTCGGCGAACGCGTCCCCCACCACCCATTCGCAATCGGTTCCATTCAGATGGCTCATGTGCTTTGCCAGTTCGATTGCTTCTGGACTGATGTCGATTCCGCGGACCCTGGCTCCGCATTTTGCTGCCGCGATTCCCGCCAGACCGCTTCCGCACGCAGCGTCCAGAACCCGTCGCCCTCGAAACTGGTCCTTGTGGTCCAGAATGTAACGGGCCAGGGCGCGTGCTCCCGGCCAGACTACGCACCAGAACGGAACGGGAGCCTTGTCTCCCTTTACAGCGATGATTGCTTCCCAGAGCGCTTGCAGCCTGGAGGTATTGAAAACAGCCAGTTCAGGGGACATAAGATCTGCTTCCTGGCGTGCAAATTGCTGTAAGTAGAGTTCTACCATAGGATTTCAGTTTACAGGGTACCCGCTCAAAATTTCCATGCTAACTCGGAGTTTTTATTTTGGCAACGATACGTAAACCCAGACACAAGATTTGCCGGACTGTCGGCTACTGCCTTTACGGCAGTCCTAAATGCCCTTCCGTCAAAAGGCCAACGCCTCCTGGGCACCATGCAGATACACGCAAAAAGAAGAAGAAATCGCCTTATGGGGAACAGCTGCTCGAAAAGCAAAAGCTGCGTCTGACCTATGGTTTGATGGAAAAGCAATTCTACCACACGTTCGAACGTGCATCCAGAATGAAAGGCAATAAGTCAGACAACTTCATGATGCTACTCGAAGGCCGCCTGATGACTCTGGTTTACAGACTCGGACTGGCTCGCACCATTTTCGACGCACGCCAGCTCATTCGCCACGGGCATGTATCTGTAGACGGACAACGTGTAGACGTACCAAGCTTCAGTGTCTCGCCTGGTCAGATCATTGGACTGACTCCCGGCTCTACGGAACTGGATCGAGTGAAAAGCGCTCTGGAAACACGTGCATCTGTGAGTTCGCCCACTCCATACCTGGAGGTGCAGTCTGACGGTGTATCTGGCAAGTTTCTAGGAATTCAAAGTGTAACCGATATTCCGGTTACGCGCATCAACGTACAGAAGATCGTTGAGTTCTACAGCAAGTAAGCTGCTGTGGAATCGCCGGCTCTAGCCGGCTTAAGGCAAACAAGCAGGCCTTTCAGGCCTGCTTTTCAAGTAGCATTCCCGAAATCTCACGCATTCTCTGTGCGAAATCCAGAACCTTTCTGGATGGAATTTCGGATATGATTTCGCCGGTCATGTAATTGAACAGCGTCACCTGAACTGTGCCATACTCAGGATTCACCCTGTATTGAAACCTGGTGTGCTCTTTGTCCTCATGGAACAGGTTGAGTGCCTGCACCGCAGAAGCAATTTTGTGAACGTTAGGCTCTGTTGCCTCGGTTTGCTGCGCCGCAACCGCAGCAGCTTCATTCTGTCTCACGGCTGTCTGATCCCCGTGAGGTCGTGTGGGTGTGGGGCTATGCCCGACTATGCTGATAGCATCCATTCTCGATCTCCTGGGACATCCCTGTCCCTAGATTGCAAATCGGTAACTGGATGAAGTACCTTAACAGTACGTTAAGAAAAAAGATTAAAGTTTCCGGTCAGAAGATCCGAGGGAAGTCACTTTTTCAGGGCATTTTTCATGCGCATGAGCTTACCGCGCAGACGCATGATTGCTTTGGTGTGGAGCTGAGAAATTCGGCTTTCTGTGACTTCAAGGACTTCCCCTATTTCTTTCAGGGTGAGGTCTTCATAATAGTAAAGAACTATAACTTTCTTTTCTTTGTCCGGCAAATGACGGATGGCTTCCACGATTACGCTTTTGATTTCCTCTCTTTCTATGAGTGAATCAGGGTTCAGGTTTGCGGGAGATTCAAGGGTCTCCATGAAGGAGACTTCGTCGTTATCGTCTCCAAGATACCAGATATCGTTGAGGGATACAATGCTTGTGCCTGAGATCTTTGTGAGAAGAGACTGAAGCTCATCTACTGAAATGCCCAGCTCTTTTGCAATATCTTCGTCTTCTACTGTGTGCCCGAGTTTGTTTTCGAGCATTGCGATTGTTTCTTCTACCTGGCGAGCTTTCTGACGAATAGAACGAGGAATCCAGTCAATGCTGCGAAGCTCATCGAAGATGGCTCCGCGAATACGCGTCATCGCATACGTTTTGAATTTGATGTCACGATCCGGGTCGAACTTTTCAATTGCATCCAGGAGTCCGAAAGAACCATAGCTTACCAGATCATCGAACTCAACGTTTTGCGGCATGCCAATGGCGACTTTGCCCGCAACGTATTTCACAAGGGGAGCATACTTTTCCGCGAGGAAATCGCGGATCTCACGGTTTGCTTCTTTGCGATAACGACGCCAGAGCTCGGTTTCGTCTTTGTCCTTGTATTTATCCCAGAGTCTGGACATATTACGTCACCATGCAGTGTGTTTTGTGGGTTAGCAAGCAAAACACTGTTTTTACTTTTCATCCTTCGCAAGAAGTGTGCGGATTGCTGCCGCCATTAGCTTCGGTTCATTCTTGATCTTCACTTTGTTGACCAGAATGTGATCGCCGTATGCCGCAGGAGCTGCCGACGGAGTAGGCATGCTACCTGTGGACGTGGATACTTGCGGAGGTGAATCGCTTTCGTCAACGGATCCGCCAGAATCGCCTGCACTGAGCGGCGACTCAAACCCCGGTGATTCATTGTCATATTCTAATTCTGCGGCCTGGGGCATTTCAGGCTTGCGAAACAGGGCCAGAATTTCAGGAACCCGGGATTCTAGAAATCGAAACGTCCCGGCACCTATGGCCCCGCCAAGAAGCGCGCAAACAACAGCTGTGATGATGATATTGATGGGACGATTGCCGCCAATCCACCCGAAAAGGAGCGAAATCAGGAAGCCCGCGATGGCGAACCCGGCCGTGAATTTCAGGATCGGGCCCATATCGGGAGGTTAGTCGTCTTTGCCGCGAAAACTGAAATTCATCATTTTCTGAAAGAACTGATATATGCCCGCGCTATCTTCTTCTACCGGAGCATTGATCAGGCGAGCAGCGATGTGTTTGATGCAGGCGCTGCTCTTCGCGTTCGGAAAAAGCACAACATATGGTCGCTGGCTGCGAATGCTTTTTTGAACCGAGCTTTCTTCGAAAATGAAGCCGAGGTTTTCCACTCTGGCTTTCAGGAATTGATTGGAAATGCTGATGAGTCTGTCTGCGACCATTTTCGCTTCGCCTGCATCCGGGACCCGATTCACAATCAACTTGATCTTACCACCTGGCCCGTGCGAAACAACGCTCTTGATCATGCCGTATGCGTCTGTAATTGCAGTGGGCTCTGGAGTCGTTACTACAAGAATTTCATCTGCGGGAAGAACAAGGCCAATCACATTTGCACCGACGCCTGCTCCAGTGTCGATGAGCATGATGTCATAGCCCATCAAAGATTGCAGACCTTCGAGGAAGTTTTCGCGCTGCGAATCGCTGAGGTTTGCGAGTTGAGAGATTCCATTCGCGCCAGCAATGATATCAATGCCGTATGACGTTCGAATGATGATATCCTGAAGCTTCTTTTTGCCTTTGAGTACTTCGTAGATGTTGTGTTCTGGAATGATGCCAAGAAGAACGTTGATGTTTGCAAGACCCAGGTCTCCGTCAAACAACAGAACTTTCTTTCCAGCGCGAGCCAGACTGATTGCAAGATTCACGGACACGGTAGTCTTACCGACCCCACCTTTTCCGGACGTGACCGTCAGCACTTTCGTGCGCTGCGGTGTCTCATGAGACGGCTGTTTTTCGTGCTCCATGTCCCTTTCCAGTACCGCAGTGCTTCCTCGATCCATCTGATTTGCCATGCGGCGCAGAGTCGAGGCTTGATCCAACTGCTCCATAAATCACACCTACCTGGTCGCAGCTTCCTTTCTTAACAGTATCCTTGCAAGATCTTCCGGGCCTGGGCCAATGAGATCTGCCGGGACGTCCTGGCCGTTTGTAACGAATGAAAACGGTCTGTTCACCTTATCGGCATACTCTATAAAAGTGCCGATAAATTCGCTTTCGTCCAGTTTGGTTAGCAAGATTTTATCAAAGCCAACCGCATCGTAAGCGGCAAAAATTGCCTCAAGAGTAGACTCATCCGCATTGGCGGACAATACAAGGTGTTTTTCGAGCCTGACTGCGCAGGCTTCTGCCAGCTCTTGCAGCTCGGCCAGGCGTTTGGCGTCCCTGTATCCAATTCCAGATGTGTCGATCAAAAGCAGCTCGGCAGGATCCAGGCTGGTTTGTTCGCGAAATTCCGAGGGACCCATGGGAGCGTGGAATGGCAGTTTCATCACATCCGCATACATGCGCAGTTGCTGGGTGGCTGCCAGGCGGTATCGGTCCAGGCTGTACATGGATACTTCACGCTTCTCGTAAAAGAAATATCGGGCAGCCAGTTTGGCGAGGCTCGTGGTCTTCCCCATTCCTGTGGGTCCAATGAGCATGACTGCGCGCGCTTCTCCTCTCGGAGGCGCAATGTCTGGTACTGTGCGAATCGTTTCCGCAAGTCGCTCCAACGCTTTTTGCTCTACCTTTTGAGGCTGCGCCCTGTCGTTCTTTGAGAGATTGCTTTCTAAATGTGCGATGATTGAATCGGCGTAAGTGGCACTCAGCTTCGCACCAAGTAATTGTGCGCGGATCTTTAGAAAATACTGTGGAGTGCTTTCTCTCTCCAGTTTGATTTCTGGTTTTGCTTCGGAGATTGCCTGCGGCGTTGGAATGGCGGGAGTTATCTGCGCTGCAGTTTCGGGCAGAGACTCATCTTCGAAAACAGGCTTCAACTTTCGCGCAAGCTCCTGTCTGCTGATCTTCGTGAATTCGGCCGGTCTCACTTTCTTGCTTGCGGTTTGTTCAACGGATTTCTCCGGAACCATGTAGTGGATTTCGTAGATCTTTCGGGAAAGCAACCCCGTGCCAAGTAGCCCGCCTTCTTTTACTTCTCTTTGTTTGATCAATACGGCGGCTGAGCCATGCTTTTGTCTCATTTCAGACATGAGTCTGGAAATGCTGGGGCCGCGCAGTGTTTCGTATCTCATGCGATTTTTCTGTATTATGTCACATTTGCCGTGCTGGCAATTGTTTTTGTAGTCTTGCTGGATTTTTGCGCCTTTTTTCAGTCTTTTTTGATTGTATACCGTCGAGTGGAAACCAAAGGTTGCGACGTGCGTTTCACCCTGTGCCTTGCAGTTCTATTCTTTGCTGTTTCTTGCGGGAAGCACAGACCCGATCCAGACAAACCACCCCTTCATTTGTTTGTATGGGGGAAGAACAGAGGAGATGTGAAAGGCCTTCTCGAGAAGGAAGGTTATCTGGTTTCAGAGAGAACCGAGTTCATTCGCGCGACCGTACCGGAATCAGAGGGTCGCGACATCATGCCAGATGAAAGTCCGTACCAGCTTACGTTCTACTTCCAGAATGACAGGCTCAATATTGTCCAGATCCAGATTCGCAACAGTCCGGATCGCACAACGATCTATGAGCAAAACCTGAAGACAGCCTACAAATTGGCTCAGCCTGTCTTGCAGAAATCGCTTCCCCCGCGCACAACAGAAGCAGGCAATCAGATTAAAGAGACTCATTCTCTTTATGACACTGGCGAAGTATACATCAAGCTCTACAAATCGCAGGTCGAAATTGCAGAGTCTCGCATGGAAGAAGTGCCTGACGAAACAGACATCATGATCTACTCCAGAAAGGAAAACGAAGGTATCACCGCGGAAGGCCTTTTGAGTCCTGAGGAAAACTGAGTTTCGCTGGACTACCTTTGTCCGGGTGTAGAATGATGAGAAAAAAGGAGTTCATGCAATGGATCTCGCAAAAGTTAGAGAACTCCTGGGTGGGCAGGCAGAGTCCCTCCTGGGTCATAAAGCAAAAGTAGCAAAAGAAACCATTCACCTGCCCGGGCCGGATTTCGTAGACAGAATCTGGACTCAGTCAGACAGATCGCCGCAGGTTTTGCGTTCTCTCCAGCAGATATTCTCACACGGCCGCCTCGGTGGTAGTGGATACGTTAGCATTCTGCCGGTGGATCAGGGAGTGGAGCATTCCGGTGGTGCGTCTTTCGCGCCCAATCCAATCTATTTCGATCCAGAAAACATTGTAAAGCTGGCAATCGAAGGTGGCTGCAATGCTGTATGCAGTACCTTTGGCGTGCTCGGCTCGGTTGCGCGCAAGTATGCTCACAGAATTCCTTTTCTAGTGAAAATCAATCATAACGAATTTCTAAGCTACCCGAACAAGTACGATCAAGTGATGTTCGGCACAATCAAGGAAGCCTGGAACATGGGTGCTGTTGCCATTGGAGCAACCATTTATTTTGGTTCGGATGAAAGCCGTCGCCAGATCGTTGAGGTTTCTGAAGCCTTCGCATACGCACATGAACTTGGAATGGCTACAGTGCTCTGGTGCTACCTGCGAAACAACGCGTTCAAGGTGGATGGTGTGGATTACCATACTTCCGCGGATTTAAGCTCTCAAGGAAATCACCTGGGCGTAACGATCCAGGCAGACATTATCAAGCAGAAGCTTCCTACAAACAACGGCGGATACAACGCAACCAAACATGGCAAGACTCATCCGAAGGTGTATTCAGATCTTTCCACGGATCATCCGATCGATCTGACTCGTTATCAGGTTCTGAATTGCTATTCTGGCCGCGCTGGCTTGATCAATTCTGGTGGGGAATCTAAGGGTTCTTCTGACCTCGCAGAAGCGGTTGGCACTGCAGTGATCAACAAGCGCGCAGGCGGCATGGGATTGATCTCTGGTCGCAAAGCGTTCCAGCGTCCATTCGAGGAAGGTGCTCAGCTGCTCCAGTCTATTCAGGATATTTACCTGAATAAAGATATCACGGTAGCCTGATTGGATTTACTCAATTCGTTGCTCGGGGTGGTCCAGAATTTCTCTGGGCCGCTCCCGTACCTGTTTGTATTCTTCATTCTCCTCCTCTGTGGATTTGGTCTTCCTCTTCCGGAAGATGTGGTTCTCTTTACTGCAGGTGTGCTTGCCTACAAGGGACTCGCTGACATTCACATAATGGTCGCCGTCGCCTTTGCGGGCGTAATGATAGGAGACGGGACCATCTTCTTTCTGGGGCACAAGTTAGGCCTGCGATTGACTCAGCTTCCGTTCTTTCAACGGGTGCTTTCTCCCGTGCGATTGGCCGCAATTCGAGAGAGGTTTCATGAGCACGGAAACAAGATCGTCTTTGCCGCGCGCTTTATGCCTGGACTCCGCACTCCCGTTTTCTTCACGGCAGGGACTCTGCATCTTCCGTTTAGAGTATTTCTTTTTTACGATGGAATGGCAGCGCTCATCAGCGTGCCCACTATCACTTACGTAGTCTTCTTGTTTGGACACGAACTCGAGGCAGTGATCAACACGGTTCGTAGCGTTGAGCATGGAATGGTCTTGTTGATTGCCCTTGTGATTGCTTTCTTCGTAGGAAAGTTTTTGTGGGGCAGGCGCAAGTCTGCAAATGCTCCGGAATGATGGGATCAAGCGCGGCGCCTAACAGTGGTTAGGCCAGCGGAGCCAAAGAATCAATGCTGTTTTTTCAGCCGGTAGGGAAGCACAGATTCTCCACGCCGTTGGCTGTATATGCGCTGATCGCCATATCCGTGCTGGCTTACGCTTTCACTGCCCTGGACAGCGAAAATATCATCAAATCGTTTGGTCTCGTCCCTGCCCGATTCTCTTTCATCGATTCGGTGATTTCAACATTCTTGCATTCCGGCATTTTTCACCTCATTGGAAACATGATCTTCTTGTATATGTTTGGACCAGGCGTTGAAGACGTGGTCGGCCCTTTCATGTTTGTTCTCCTTTACCTGATTCTTGCAGTGATTTCGGATTCTTGCTACGCATGGATGAACCTGCAATCAACTCTTCCAGTCGTAGGTGCTTCCGGAGCTGTCTCAGGAATCCTCGGGGTTTTCTTAGTATTCTTTCCGAACGTGAAGGTGAACTTGTTCTTGGCCGCAGATTCTGAGGCCTCCGCATCAGGTCCTTTTCTGATGAATGCGTTTTGGGCCATTGGATTCTGGTTCGCAGGTCAGTTACTCTGGGCAATTCTCGCACTTGCTTTGCCAACGCACGTTGCCTATGCGGCGCATGTCGGGGGTCTCATAGGTGGAGTTATTCTAGGTCTTTTGCTCAAGGCCGCAGGTTTTCTAGACAGCTTTCACGCCAGAGTTCGGCGGACGCGTGGATCATCGAAGCCCACAGTTTACTGCCCGGCGTGTGCGTTGCCCATTGCGCCCACTGAATTTGGGCGCTATCGGTGTCCCAATTGCGCGAGCGAGTTTACTTTTGATGTGAAGCGCGGCTATCGCCTTTTACAATAGTAAAGGCCTGGTCTCGCGCATAACCATCGTTAGACGCTTTCCACCAGCCGGACATTCACTCTGCAGTATTCCATCCAGCCCAGAGATTCTGCTCTTTGTCTGGCAATGACCAGTCCAGTATTCTTTGGTTTATCCGGCTTCTTTTGCAGCTTCCAGCCAATTTCCTGCAAGAGTCGATTTGCTTTTACGGAATTGCATCTCCTGCACGCAGTTACGAGATTCCACCAGGAATTGAAATCATAGGGTGGTGTTTCTCCGGTAATCTTTTTCCATCTGGATCGTGGAATCACATGATCTACAGTCAGTTCAGGAATTGGAAATCGCACGCCGCAGTAACAGCATGTCTGATCGTCCCTATAAATGATGTTGATCTTGGAAGTTTTCTGATCGTACCTGGGGATCTTGTGATAACTTCTCTGTGCGATGATTCGCGGCACATGAAGAGTGAGCTTTTCAGAGCGCACCAGGTCCTCTGATTCTTTGATTGGGATGGCGATGTTGCGCAGTATCTCCAGAATCGCGGTTCTGGCGCTGCAAATGTCAATGGCGATCATGCTCGTATTGAGCACAAGGACCGATTCCTGTAAGACATCCCTCACGCGCCGAAACGTAGGTGCGTTCCAGCGCGTGTAAAGAAAAAATCTAAGGCGCGTCGTCGCTCAGTACAGCAACGTCTCGCACTCGATCTCCCTCAGAAATGTCCACAACTCGAACGCCCACTGTAGGCCTTCCGAGTGCCGGGATTTCTTTGGCGCTGAGTCGAATCACCATGCCGCTTCTTGCAACGACGATGATATCATCGTCTTCCTTCACAGTCGCCACAGCCATGGCCGGCCCGTTTTTGTCCGTGATTTTGATGTAGGTCATACCCTTCCCACCGCGTCCTTTCGCCGGCAGTTGATTGAACGGCAGTCTCTTTCCAAAACCTTTCTCAGAAATTACCATGAGAGAAGCGTCTTTTCTGGCCACATCCATGCCGATCACCTCGTCCCCTTTTTCCAGGCGCATGCCAATGATGCCTGCGGCGTTTCTACCCTGGCTTCTCATCTTCGCGAGGTTTGTGCGAAGGGCACTTCCCTCTTTCGTGGCGATGACAATGTCGTCTTTTGGACTTACCAGGCGCACGTTGATGAGTTCATCTTCTTTGCGCAGATTGATCGCGATGATTCCACCTTTGCGAGTGGAAGCAAAAACGCTGAGATCCGATTTCTTGAGGATCCCTTCGCGGCTGATCATTACGATGGCCAGTTCGTCTGAGAAACCGCGAACGCTCGTGATCGCAGTGATCTTTTCATCTGCACCCAGACTGAGGATTGCTTTGAGAGACTTTCCTCTGCCTTCTCTGCCCGCTTCCGGAACTTCATGCATGGGCACGGCGAAGATTTTGCCGCGGTTTGAGAAACACAGCATAGTATCGTGAGTGGATCCCGTAGACACGAGACGAATCATGTCTTCGTTTTTCAGGTTCGCACCTTTGACTCCTTTGCCTCCGCGATGCTGGCGGCGGAAAGTATCCAGAGCTGTGCGCTTGATGAATCCATCTTCTGTGATGCTGATGACGACCTGTTCGTCTTTGATCAGATCTTTCACGTTGAAGTTCGTGGTTTCTACAGAGCTGTGATCTACTTCTGTCTTGCGTTTTCCAGGGTAAGCTTTCTTCACATCGCCCAATTCTGAGGAGATGATCTTGAATTGACGATCGTCGCTTTTGAGAATGTCTTTGAGGTCTTTGATTGTAGCGCGAAGCTGTTCAAGTTCTTCAATGATCTTTTTGGATTCGAGAGACGTGAGCTTTTGCAGACGCATATCCAGGATTGCATTTGCCTGAATTTCGGTGAGCTTGAAGCGAGTCATCAGACGCGTTCTTGCTTCTTCCACTGTCTGCGAAGAGCGGATGATCTTGATGACTTCGTCGATGAAGTCCAGGGCGATTTTCAAACCCTCCAAGATATGCGCGCGTTTTTCTGCTTCGTCCAGGTCGTGCTGCGTTCTGCGAACAACGATCTCTTTGCGGTGCTTAACGTATACCTGCAGAAGCTCTTTGAGGTTCATTACCTTGGGGCTGCCGTCTACAAGAGCGAGCATGTTGATGCCGTAGCTGATCTGCAGCTGTGTTTGCTTGTAGAGCTGGTTTAGGATTACCTGAGCGTTTGCATCTTTTTTGAGGAAGATTTCGATTCGGATTCCATGACGATCCGACAGATCGAGAATATCCGTGATCCCTTCAATTTCCTTGTTGTTAACAAGATCTCCAATCTTTTCGAGTAGAGTCTTCTTGTTCACCTGATAAGGAATTTCCGTCACGAGAATTTTATCGCGACCCTTCTTATCCGTTTCAATATCAACCCGGGCGCGAATTCTGAATGAACCGCGGCCTGTCAGATAGGCAGATTTCAATCCTTCTCCGCCGATGATGATGCCGGCAGTTGGAAAATCCGGAGCTGGAATGTACTTTGTCAGATCTTCCAGGCTAATGTTTGGTTTTTGAATCAGCGCGAGAGTAGCTTCGATCACCTCACCGAGGTTATGCGGAGGGATGTTCGTGGCCATGCCCACTGCAATTCCAGTGGAACCGTTGACCAGAAGGTTGGGGAAAGCAGCAGGGAGAACCTGCGGTTCCTGTCTTGTGTCGTCAAAGTTGGGGCTGAAGTCAACCGTGCTCTTATCAATGTCGTTGAGCAGTTCTGAAGCGATCTTGGAGAGGCGCGCTTCCGTATAACGGTAAGCAGCCGGACTGTCTCCATCAATCGATCCGAAATTCCCCTGACCGTCGATGAGAGGCTGTCGCATGGCGAAATCCTGTGCCATGCGCACGAGAGTATCGTACACGGCCACGTCACCGTGCGGATGAAAGTTACCAATGACCTCACCTACGATCTTTGCGCACTTGACGAATGGCCTGTCATTGCGCCAGGCGCGCGCGTGCATCGCATAGAGGATGCGGCGGTGCACGGGCTTGAGACCGTCTCGAGCATCCGGAAGTGCTCTGCCCACAATTACGCTCATTGCGTAATCGAGGTATGCCTCTTTCATCTGGTTATCGATTTCTACCGGAACAATACGAAGACCTTTCTGCAGCGCACCTTGAATGTCTGTGCGAACGATTTGTGGATTTTCCTCCATCCTTCTTGCCCTTCTTGTTTTTTTGGCGTTTCCGCGCTGTTTGGTGCGCGGTGGCGGCCGTTTAGCAGGGCTCAACCTGGAAGGCGGGCGGCTGGTCTTCTTAGGAACCGGGCGCTTTTTCGCTTTGCCAGGGCGCGCCGCTTTTGGCGCTTTTTTTACCTGCTTTTTACCTTTATCTGTTTTGGATTTGGAACGAAAACCGCTTTTCTTGGCCATTATGTCCTCTTGGGGGGCAAAGGGCATTTTGAGGCCTTCCAGTCAAAGGAAAACGGAGAAAGGCGGCAAAACCGGGTAAGAAAAGGCCGCGGACGGAAGCACTTGACACCGTGCGTCCCCCACTCCTCCTGCAAATATGCGAATTGGCGTAATCGGGCACGGGATTTCCATCGAGAGAGAGAATCTGGACCAGTCCACGGAGGACCTGGTTTTCGTGACTGTGAAAAAGGCGCTTCGCGAAACAGGGCTGACCATCGAAGAGATAGACACGATTGTTCAGGCAGGCGACGACATCATGGACGGAATCGCCATCAACCACGTCTACACAGTGGAACCGGCCGGTTCATTTCTAAAAGACGAATCCAAAGTAGAGAGAGATGGAGCGTGGGCCGTTCATTACGCGATGGCTCGTCTTCTCAGCGGAAAATTTCGCACTGCCATGGTAGTTGCATTTTCTAAAGCAAGTCAATGTACGTATTCAGCGTTCAGCGGAATGTCCGCGGATCCATTCTATCTCAGGCCAGTGGGCGCGGATGGCGATAGCATCGCTGCGCTCCAGGCAAATTACTTCATGCAGAGGACCGGCGCAACGGAAGCAGATCTGGCGCAAGTGGCCCGCAAGAACAGAGCAAACGGATCCGCGAATCAGTCGCGAACCATGGAAGGGGAAACAAAAGATTTCTCCATTGATGAAATTCTAAAATCTGCCAGGATCGCCACTCCGATTACGCGATTGACTGCGGCCTATCCAGGAGATGGTTGCGTTGTCATGATTCTCGCAACGGAAGAATACGTGAAAGAAAAGAAAAGAAACGCTGCATGGATCATAGGTGTAGGACTGAGCGGGGATGCGTATTATCCCACTTACAGAAATCTTTCTGAGCTCAAACACGTGGGCCTCGCAGCCAACAAAGCACTCGAGATGTCGGGCAGAAAAATAGGCGATGTGAACATTTTTGAACTTCAAGAAAACTATGCACACCAGGAACTTATGCTGTGCGAAGCCCTGGGCATCGCGCCAGCCGGAAGCCCGCAAAAAGCACTGAACGACGGTGCGTTTGATCGCTCTTCGGGCAAACCGGTGAATGCATCTGGCGGCGCTCTCTCCGGCGGCATCATCTACGCATCGGGCCTTGCTCGCCTCATGGAGGCATCTCTTCAGGTGACCGGGCAGGCGGGCCCATCGCAGGTTCCGGGCGCGAAGACTGCGCTTGTTTCTGCGCAGGCCGGACTTGGAATTCAGAGCAGCATCATTTACGTCGTAGAAGGTTGAAATGATTCGGGCGTGGTGCCTGCTGATTCTGCTGTTCAGTCTTCAGGTGTACTCCGAACCAACGGAGCTTGAACGATATCTGGAATGGGCCAAATACCCGCCCAACAGTCGTCCGCTGGAACAAACGCAGGTAGATCTACTCGACCCTTATAATTCTGATCGTCCGCCTGTGCCGGTTTCTGGATTGAGTGCTGCGTGCACTCTGATTCCGCAGAGCGCCGTGTCCGTTGGAACAAAAGAATTTAAGATCTATCTTCACTGCAAATCTTCGCTGGGACAGCCGTTGAAAGTAGATTCGGTGAAGGCTCGCGTATACACGGAAGACCGCGGAAAACAAAAGGCCTCCGCCGCGCCTCGCATTGATGCCGGGAACAGACCAGATCAGAGCATTCAATTTCTGGTGAAGCCAGGCGTGCAGGACTGGGGCGATATGTTTCTTGAGGCTGACTTTAATGTTCAGGGTAAGCGTCACAATCAACGTGCGCACTGGTTTTCAACGCCGCATAACGTCGCAGAATTCAAGCAAGGGGCCACCGAATCAGTGCGCCAGGGCCATTTGTATGTTCGCATCCCTGTATGGATTCACAAGGCAGGATATTTTGCTTTTGATGCAAACTTGTTTTCGAAATCAGGACCGGTGGCGACTTCGAGTGTGGAAGGAGACTATTCCGCCGGGCTTCAAACGATTGAATTTCAATTCTTTGGTAAAGTGATTCGCGATAAGAAGGCAGGCGGCCCGTTTACCATAAGAAATATTCGCGGGATGCGAAACAACTCTCCTGTGACTCCTTCCATGGTGCGAGATTCAATCAATGGAAAACCTCTCCCACCTCACAAAGAGCAGACAGAACCATGGCAGGAATTCATGGAGCCTTTTGCCGGGGCCGTGACGACTGCGCCACATTCCCTTGCCGTTTTTTCCTCGCTCGAATGGCAATCTCCGGAAAAAACCCGGAGAATACAGTTCCTTCGCGGACTCGAGAAGAAGTAACGCCTGCGAGAAAAGTGAGTTACAGGCGGATCTGCATCTGAAGATTCGATCCATGACCCTTCGCACGATTCGCCTGATCTTGTTCATCACTCTGATTCCGGAAGTTTTGATTCTTGGGTTCTTTGTTTATGCGAGAATCCAGAGTCCGCCAAAGGCCGGACGAATGATTGCAAATGCGCTGGGAATTCCGCACCCGGCCGTGATTGCGCACAGAGGCGCGTCCTATCTGGCACCCGAGGAAACCAGAGCGGCTTACCTGATTGCCCGTGATCTGGGTGCTGATTACCTGGAAGGGGATGTGCAGCGGACCAAAGACGGAATTCTGGTTCTACTCCATGATGATACTTTAGAACGAACAAGTAATGTTGCAGAGGTGTTTCCGGGAAGACAGAAGGACACGATAGATCGTTTCACATATGCGGAGCTACTCAAACTGGACCTCGGTTCGTGGTTCAATTCCGCAAACCCGGACCGCGCGAATGATCGTTTCAAGGGATTGAAGATACAAACTGTAGAAGATCTTCTTGCGATCGCGGAGGGTGGAAATCACAGGCCAGGCGTATATTTAGAAACCAAATCGCCAGAACGCTATCCTGGAGTGGAAAAGGATCTGGTGGATCTTCTTACGAAGAGAGGCTGGATTGGCCGTGACCGCGTTTGCGCAGATACTCCCGCCCTCATTGATGAGTCTGTGATTCGCCCTGTGAGAGTGGGTTGCGGCAAAGCTGCTGTGATCTTCCAGTCGTTCTCCGCGGAAAGCGTGCAGGTCCTCAAGAACATCGCAGCGACCGTTCCTCGAGTCTATCTGGTGGATGAGGAAATGGGGGCTCGCGATGGCTGGCCTGCACTCGTGGAAAAAGCTCGCTCTCTGGACGCAGGGATGGGCCCGGTTGGTTATCTTAGCTATCCGTGGCATACGGGTCCTGCACATCGCGCGGGAAGGCTGGTTCATTCGTATACGATCAACAAGAAATGGCAATTATGGTTGATGAATCAATTCGGAAGCGACGGTGTCTTCACAGATCGCTCTGAGATGGCTCTTGCTCATTTTGATCGTGTTCCGCCTCTGGACACGAAGAAGCTGATTGCTGAAAGCGTATTTTAGTTTAGATACTTTAGTTTTTTCGCGGCGCCCGGTCTTATCGTCTGGAGGTGAGGCTCACAGCTTCTGCTTCCGCGCGCACGAGTGATTCCGAAGGGATGGGAAGGAATCGATTGTCTCCGCATCGACCCACGAGCACTTCCGCAATTCGAATTGAAATTTCGATGTCCGCTTTTGCACCTGCGTGCACTCCCGCAAGAAGTCCAGGGAGCGCGTAAATGGGGTGCGGTTCTTCGCAAAGATGAACTGATCTGGAAACCTCTGGTTTCAGTGCGCTCATATCAATGGCAGACGGAGCGAAAGAAAGGACCAGTTGATTTTCGCGCAGTCTCTTTGGGTCGATCAATACCTGAGTTCCCGGGCTAATGACCACCACGTCAGATCGTTCGAGCGCGAAATCGAGGGAAGTGGCCGTTCCGCCGTCTTTCTCAAATCTCGAATTCAGTGCATATTCCGTGTCCACGCCGTAGAGCTTGGATGCTCCCATCCTGGATAGGATACGCGAGAGGCCCAGAGCGCACGGTCCAAGCCCGACAATCGCAACGACTTTTTCGTCTAGAGTCATGCTATGATATTGAAGTGCATTGCATACAATGGCGGCTATCGTTGCAGAGGATTCTAAATATTCTGCGTGAATGACCGGGATGGATGCCTGCTCTGTGATTCTCTCCACAATCTGGCGTGACATGGTTCTTTGCAGCATCGAAAGGCGGATCACGGACACATTTCCTGCAAGCGCCATGACTGATTTGATGAATTCTTCTTCGTTTCTCGCATCCAGAAGTAGTGGAATTGCCTGCATTCCGCTGAACTTGCATGCGAGATATCCATCTCGCTCAAGAGCAAGGAGTGCCTGGTTTTTCACACGAAGAGCGCCGCCATCTGAAATGAACAAAGCGCGTTCTTTTACCATGGGAAGTTCGCGAGCGTCCTCTCTGTTTTTCAAGAGCAGTGACGCGGAATTCTCTACAACTTCAGGAGATGTGCGGTGGAACGCTTTGCGAAATTCAAGGGACCTGGCCGGCCCGATGGCGAGAAGTGCGTCTGACCCATGGGCAGTGTCGTCTTTGATTTTTACGCGCGCCTGGGGGCAGCCTTCGAGGATATGCGCCTCAAGTTCTTCCGGTGCAGATGTTCCAAATAGTTCAATTCGGTAGTAGGAGGTTTGAGGATCTGAGTAGAGTAGATTCCATGAGAGGACCTGCCCCGCCGATCCATTCAGGAGTCTGGGTATGTTCTGCGATTCATTGCGCGGCAATTGGAGATCTAGAGTCAACAGAGACATTCATACACAATATCGGGGAGGACCTGGGCGATTCTGAAGGCTACGGCTTGAGAATGTACGTGATTCTTTCTGCAGCCCAGTTTCCGCGTTTTTCTTCTTTCAGCTGGGTCTGGATACCGCGGTAGAGGGCCGGTGATTCTTTTACACCTAGAACGGGAAAGTCCTCCGTTGCTCTTTCATTTGCAAGTCTCACAGGCTTATTTGAAACGATTGCCTGGAGCGTTTCTGCACCGGCCGGCGGAACCAGTTTCCATTCAAAGTCGTCACGTGGATCCGGAAATGTGTACTCCCGACCAACATACACCCCTTCCTGACCCGAAAAACGATTGGGATAGATAAGAGTCATGACACCGTCTGCGTTTATAGAATATATAGAAAGATAAACTTTTTCAGATGCGGTTTGATCGTGTTTTAGAACCTTGAACTTCAGGCGAAGCGTCTCACCCAGTTTGTATTCTGGATTTTTTCCCTTGTCCAGAAGGAGAAGAACGCTGTAGGGGCTGTCCGGATTTTCCAGCATCGCATGGATAGAAACTGTCTTTATCGCGGATAGAGAAAGGTCTCTGGAAACAGCGTCTGCTTCTCCACCTGTTACGGCTGCTCCAATTACAATTCCTGTTTCCGCGCGCACTACCCGCATCGATGCGCGCACGCCGCCTTTGTCTGTTGAATCCAGGATTTCTCCCAGGATCAAGTAGTCAGCTCCAATCATTCGACCCAGCTGTGGAGCATTCTCCGGTTGAAAAAGTCCAGTCTGTCCCTTCGCAAGTTCTTCCAATGCTTTTTTCAGCTGAGCCCGCTCTGCGACGGGGAAAGCCTGTCTGGCCACGATTTCAGCCGTGAGGCGCGATGCGAGCTCTTCCCCTCTGGCGCTATCTTTTGCCTGAAAAGGAAGAATTGCTATGACTGGTTGCCGCGGAGCCTGCGACCAGAGCGGCGTCGCCAGGACCAGCAATAGAAGCAAATGTCGCCTAACGGCCACTGTAGGACGTCCGATCATTGATTTCGTACATGAGTAATCCGTATAATTCCGTTCTTTGCGGCGTGAAGTCTTTGAAAGTGTTGTCTTCTACGGATTTGACCGTGTTGCATCTGAAAGAAAACAAATACATTCGCGTTTCAGTTGGCGTGCGAAACTCGATTCCAGCATCCCAAACAGGCATGCACCGGGCTTTGAAATTGGGCGTGTAGTCTGTGTTGTCTTTCAGGAGTCTTTTTAGATCAGCAATTACACTTTGCTCTGTGATTTGTTTTTTTGCTTTGAAATCTTTTCTGGGATCAATCTGTTCTAGAGTCTCATCGTAGCGGTAAATGAAAACGCCATTGGCTCTCTGTACTACGTCGATTCCCTTTTCAGATTGGGCGGCAACCGCTGTTGCAAGTAGAAAGAACAAGGGCAAAAAATGGCGCATATAGGTTCGATTTGTCACGGCGGGAAAAGGTTCTAGCTTTTTTTGCGGGCGCAGGGGCCCGCAAAAAAGCAGTTCGCTTAGAAGAGGTGATTGAAGGAGAAGTTGCCGTTTGCTCCGTACTTGGAGCGACCGTAGCTGATGTTGATGATTGTATTTTTCTGCCATACAATGCGAACACCGCCACCGTTTGCCTTGTGCCAGTTGTCCATGTCGATCTCGCGGCGGGAGGCACCCACGCGTCCTTCGTCATGGTAGCCGAGCAGAACAAAGTCCATACCACCGAGTGCCGAGATTTTGAATGTGGTCAGACGCATTTCCAGGTTTCCAATGACCATGTCTTTGTCTACGAACTGGTTCGCAGAATAGCCGCGCACACCGCCGTTTCCGCCCAGACCCTCTGCACTTTCGCGCATGGTGTAGATACGACCGGCTTCGAAGAATGGAACATCTCCTGACGTTTCCTGTCCCAGAAGGCGGTATCCAATCACCAGTTCTTTGTCAAAGGAATTGAAGAAAGAAGGTGCGACGTCAAAGTACTGTCTCCAGGTCACAGTGGTGCGAGTGAAAGAGTAGTGGCTTCCCGTTCCTTTGCCCACTCCCTCCACGTGAATGTCCGTGAAGATACCGCCATTAGGATTGCTTTCTCTGTCGCGTGGACGTGAGTCATACGCGATGGCTCCGCGAACACCGTTGACGTATTTCCTGTCTTGAGTCGCATCATAACCGTATGGGCGTTCGTTGTCGATCAGCGTCTTGATGTTTGCAACAGTGTTGCCGTTGTCATAGTCGCCTTGATAGGACTGGATTTTGTAGCGCTGCCCTCTGACACCGGCGAACCACTTGAAGTTTGTGTCTCCAATGAAATCTTCCGTTGAGATGTTGATGAACGGACGAATCCGGTCATAGTAGAAATACTTATCCTGACTTTCGCGCAAAACTCTCTGCGATGGGTTGAAGATCTGGTTGCCTGAACCAAACGGGTTTGTGAGTGCGAGGTTGTTCAGAGTGATGTTCTGATCATACTGATACAGATCTCGTTTCGTGTTTGGCGGAGTGTTTTCGTTGATTGGGATTTCGCCATTCTTGATCTGCTTGATGCGCGCCAGATCATGATAGTTTCCATAACCATACCATTGTGCATTGAGAGTTCTTTCAAAACCGCCGTCCAGTCTGAGGCGGAGAGGAGTACCCAGGAACTTCAAAGCATCGAGAGACACTTCGTGGTATTCATAGCCGCGAGTCGTTTTGTAATACTGTGCGAAAGCCTGGAACTTGAAGGGAGCATAACCCTCTTCGTAGTATGTGCCGTAGGCGCGAACACCGTATCCAAATCCATCATCTGTGGAAAATGAAATGAGAGGCAGACCTGTGACTTTGAATCCTTCGAGGCCCGGGTCTCCTCCTTTCTTTTTAGGAGTTTCTACGGGCGGATCTTTTTCTGGTTCTACCGCATGGAGCTGTACAGCAGTGAGCGCGAGGAGTAGTGCGAATAACGTTCTCATCATGACTTCCTTAGAATAGCTTGTCGAACTTGAAGCCGTAGGTGGCTATGATCTGGCCCGCAGCCGCATTGGAGGGCTGTGTGAACTTCAGTTTCATGGACCCGGAAAGATAGTTCGGATCCTGCGTGGCCGCAAAGTCGAGCAAGTCCACCTGCGTGGTGTTTGTCGATTGCGTCGTGTAGGTCACAGTGTAAGGCACCGTATTTGAGAAAGCCTGACGCACGGTTGTGACCGCACCGGAGCCTGTATCGTATCCTTGTTCCGTAGTCATGGAAGTAGTGATTTGATATAAGTTGGTAGGAATGAAATTGTAGTGAGGAAGGATCAGTGTGAATTGCCCGGACAGGCGGTTGTTGTACAACTGCATCACCAGAGTAGCATTGTTAGGCACTGCCGCGACTGTTTGCGCCTCCAGTCCATTAAACACAGGGCAGGATACGTATGTGCTCTGGATTGTATCTGCTGAGCACGTCTGGCTCGTGAGTCTTCCCGTCCATCCATAGCCGGTCACAAGATTGAGTCCGAGTAAGGATACGAGGGGGCTGGTTTCCTGAGGTGCTTCGTCTCCGGACTTGCAGCCTGTGAAGACTGCGAACATCAGAAGGAGCAGAAAGATGCTTCGCATGGGCACTTGAAAACGCACGACTGAAAAATCAGTCAATAGAAAAGGCGAAATTTTGATCGGGATGTTGAAAAAATAGTCGTCATGTCCCAAAAAGGATTTTACTCATCGGACCGGTGCCTGTTGTGTTAGCCAAAGAAATTGGGGCAGGAAGAGTGTAACCCGGCGTTCGCGCCGGGTTTCGTTTTTAAACTCATATGCATCACCTGTCAGACTTGAAAGGCCAGCCTCGAGCCAGATCGATTCTGGAGGCCTATCTTCAAAAAACCCCGCCGCCTTTGCTCATTTTGAGTGGCCCGGCCGGGACCGGAAAGCATTCGGCCGCAGAGATCTTCGTGCAGAGTCATTTCTGCGATACCGGATCCGCGTGTGGTCAATGCGGGCCCTGTCGTCGCATGCTCAAGGGTGAACATCCAGACTATATTCGTTTTCCAGAAGATCGCATCAAGATAGGGGACAGGCGAAAGCCAGAGGATTTCACGATTCGCTGGTTGATTTCCACGCGTTTGCCGTATCGTCCTCACGAAGCGCCCTTTCGCTTTGTGTTATTTCCGGATGCCAGTCTAATTCAAGACGAAGCGGAAACGTCGTTGCTCAAGACTCTGGAAGAACCTCCGGAGCATACTCGTTTCATATTTCTAGTGCGCGACGTAAGTGAGCTCAAACCTACGATTCTCAGCCGCGGACTTCTGGTGCCTTTTCAATTGTTGGACAGAGTTTCTTTGACAGAAGTATCCGGTGTCGATTCGCCCGATTTGCTGGATTTGCTCGCTGGCAGTCTTGAGAACCTTGAGTTCTTTCAGTCTGAATTATATCGATCACTGAAGAGCCGAGTCGCAGATACGTCTTCGCGGCCAGGTCTTCTTGAGTTGGAAAAATGGATGATCGATCTGGATCGTGGAGGTGCGGAGAAAATGCTCGGGGCACCCATTGAGAGTATGCGTCTGTGGAGTTTGCTGGTCCTGGTCTGGCTTCGACACCTCAATGCAGACGTATCCGGAAATTTGCGTAGATTGACGGCGCTTCTTGATTTTCAGGGAGATCTTAGATCGGAAATGCCCGGGTTTCAATCATACGCGATTTCGCGCATGTTTCACCGAATGGCCTGTTATACGGAAGGAGCTTGAACCAGAATTGTTTTTAGCAGTTCGCTGTCTTCTTCTCCCAGCGACACTCTCCAGCTAATGCCTGTCGGAGTCACGACAAGCGAACGTCCTTGAATTTTACGACCAAACGTTGTTCCAACCCCGCAACATTTCGCAATCACCAGTCCATGTTTAGCCGCAGGTGCACAAAACAGCTTCTCATCGCGTGCTTTCTTTTCTTCCACGGTTTCTTCGCGATAGGGAGAATTCATGACGGCGAAAACCAGTTTCACACCCATTTCCGCCAGTTCGTCAATGAGCTTTGGTTCAAGTACGTCCGCACATATCAGCACGCCAAAGCGAAACCCTCCCAGAATAAAGACGCCTGCTTCTGTCCCGGCCGTGAGATGTTTAGTTTCATTTTGTGTAAGATTGCGCTTTCTATAGAAATCTACAATTTTTGAATCTGAGACGATGGGCGTTGCGTTGTAGAGTTTTCCGTCTTCTTCTATAATGACGCTGCCACCAATGATGATTCCTTTGTAGGAATCGCTCAGCTTGAGGAGCCAGTCCAGGGCTTGTTTGCTTTTCTCAATGCCGCTGGCATGGTCTTTCACGGATGCGTCTGCGAAAAGGTATTCGGGCAAAACCAGGAAATCTGATTTCAGCCCGGTCAGTTTCTTGAATGTAGAAGGTCCGAGTGGTTCGTGAATGGACTTCTGGAAGATCGATATTTTAACCAGGCCCACAGTATCTGCTGCGCAAAGCATGACGCGCTGTCAAGAACGATCTTTATTACTTGCAATCCTGGACAAGATTCTATAAATCCTCTATTCAGGCGAAGTGGCGAGCACCGAGATAACATTGATGGATCTTGGCCGCCGTGGCTGCCAGGGGACACCGAGGGATTTTGCGGCATGGGTTCATTTTGAAACCGGCGTAGAGGATCCGTCCGTTCCAGCGGTTCTGGACAACCTGGTCAGTGCCGGGAAATTCAAACATCATCCGGGCTTTGATCACGAGTACATACTTGCATCTCCTATAGAATTCCAAACGTCGGTGCGCTACAAAGTATCCGGGGAATTAAAGCAATCTCCCATTCAGATGGTGCGATCTTGTATGGAGGCATTTCTAAGATCGCAAGGCACTGCGGACGAGACATTGATGGACATCAGTATCGCTACAACGGAAGCAATGGAGAACGCTGTAAAATACAGTGACCACAGCCCTATTGAAGTCTCCTATTCAGTCGAAAACGGAGTATTCCACATAATGATCAAGAACCGCTTGAGTGAAGTGAGACTGGAGAAGGACATAGAAGCGGGCAAATACACCAGTACAACCACACTCATGCGCGGAATGATGGTGATGGTGAAGCTGTTTGATGAAATGGATATTGAGATTCTCGAGGAAGAGAAACTGGCCGTTTTTCAAGCTCATAAACGAATTAAGTAGACGTACCGTTTTTTTGCCGATAGGTTCAAAAATGAGTTGCACGTACACGAATCTATGGCACGGTGCACCATAAACTACTACTACGCTAGGGGGATAACATGCGTAAAATAGCTTTGTTAGCGTTCGTAGGATTGCTTGCTGGAGACCTTTCAGCTGCTTCTTACAAATTGTTCGTTCATGGCCGCTCTGGATCAAACCACTGCCAGGCTCTTACTTCTACTGCAAGCGGAACTACTGACTACAACAACTACTGGGGTGGAGCCGTAACTGGTCTGACCAATGTTCGTTACGTAGGCTTTGACGGAACTCAGAGCGGTGGTGCATACAGCTGGAATAACTGTGGTGCACAAAAGCAGCTCAACGATGCGATTCGCATCTTCTGCGCAAACGGAAACAGCTGCGAGATTTACACTCACTCTACTGGTGGACTGGTTGCAGCAGCTTACTTCGCACTCAACAATCCATCTGGAATCAGCGTAACCAGAATCCAGCTTCTTGCATCCGCAGCGGGCGGTTCTGAACTGGCTGACTTCTCCACTTCTTACCTTTCCTGGCTTGGATTCGACACTCTGGGCGGTCAACTCGACCAGTCTGTGAGCACAAGCGGAGCGCGTAACGGATTCAACCACAACACTTCTAACGGCCGCACTTACTACACTACTTCTGGCGAAGGCACAGATTACCTGTATGCTACGAGCCCACTGCTTCCAGGTTATGACGATGGCGTTCTGGCTAACCACAGCCTTTGCAGCGTAAACCGCGTAACTGCAGTTGGAACTTCCTGCACTAGAGGATCTGCTCGTATGACTGAATCCTACAAGTGCGGATTCCTGTGGCTGAGCACTTGCTACTACAACTACGACCGCTGGACTCCATACTACACTGTATGGCAGGGCGGAAGCAGCGAATCGCACGGCAAAGCCAAGTACGACTACAATCGCCGCTGATTCTAATTCAAAGAGATCGAGAAAAAAGCCGGGAATTTCCTCCCGGCTTTTTTTTGCTTTGAGTGCGAGTGTCGCTTCCAAACCTTTGACAAATGTCGTCGCGTTTTGCTGTTGCTATTCATATCCTGACCGTTCTGGGTCTTTGCACGGACAAACCCGTTTCCTCTGAGCTGATTGCTTCGAGCGTAAATACAAACGCTGTCCATATTCGACGCATACTCTCGAACCTCAAGCAGGCTGGTCTCATTCGGACCACTCGGGGCAGTCAGGGTGGATACCTCCTGGCCAGGTCCACGGGAGAAATCTCGTTGAGGCAGGTGCACTGTGCTCTCGGAGAGAATCTGTTTCACTTTCCCCGCAGTACTCCAAACAAAGAATGCCCGGCGGGCGCCAACATTCGATCATCGCTGGAAACAGTATTTGGGGGAGCTACAGAGGCAGCCCATGCACATCTAGACCAGACCAGGCTGGCTCATTTAGTGGACGAAATCAGGGAAAGAAGCGGTCAGAAAGGCGCCTGATCTTAGATCAGGCTGCTGAACCTTTTGCCTGGGGCGCTGGCTTGGCTGAAAGTGCTTTGGCAGCTTTCAAAACGGACGGATCCATTTTATACTTTGAAATGATGGCCTTCGGGCCTTTCTTGTTCAGAGTGCGGAGCATTCTTGCGGAAATACGCAGGCGCACCCAGCGATTTTCGTCTTCGAGGAAGACGCGGCGCTCTACCAGGTTGATCTGGAATTTGCGTTTCGTGACTCTGTGGGAGTGGGAAACCTGAGCTCCAAAACCAGATTGTTTACCGGACAATTGACATCTGCGCGCCATTTGGCCAGGATTTCGCTGGAAGGACGATCGGTCAATTCAAAAGGGTGGTAATCATGGCAATCTTGAAAGATATTGAAAAAGGCGCCGGAGAGATCATTCGGGTGGAAGTATCCGAATACCAGGGAAAGAAGTATCTAAACGTGCGGGTCTGGTATACGGATAAAACTTCCGGTGAATTCAAGCCCACCCAGAAGGGTGTTGCGATTCGGCCGGATCAGTTCGATGAGTTTTTGTCGGCCATAAACGCTGCACGTGCGGAACTACAATGAAACGCCGCATTCTGCTCGGGTTGTTTGGACTGAGTTACCTGGGGCTCGCTCTGTGGGCGTTTCCCGACATTCGTCAAACCATTCGGTTGCATGTTCTGTCCTGGTTTGGAGCCGCTTCCACAGGCGGTCCCACCATTGCGGAAGACATTTTCCTTTCTCAGTTTCGTCCGGATCCGATGCTCAAGACTCGTCAGACGATTCTCTCTCACCCTTTCATCCCGACTGTCGAGTTTCACGGACATCTTTTTACCAGCCCGACAAGTGATCCTCCAGAGGACATTCTCACTCGTATGGATCAAACTCACACATCTGTGTTTGTGAACCTGTCTCTGTTTACATCCACGCCCCACTCCTATCAGAAACTTGTAGAAAAACAACCATCCAAAAGGATCTTTCATTTCGTCGGATTCAATTGGAAGAGAATGAGCGAAGGTCCCGATTTTGCACAGAAGATGGCGTCTGATCTCGAACAGATTGCGAAGATGGGTGGCCGCGGCGTGAAGCTATGGAAAAATTTCGGGCTCATGCAGAAATACGAAGGTAAACTGGTGACGCTGGATGATCCAAGGCTCGACCCGGTCTGGGACGTCTGCGCGAAGTATCATCTGCTCGTCGCAGTTCATACTGCGGATCCACCTGTTTTCTTTCTGCCCGTGGACGAGCACAATGAACGTTTCGAAGAACTTGGCCGAAGACCAGAATGGTCTTTTCACAAGCCCGGGCTGCCCTCATTCGATGACGTGATGCAGCAGAGAGATAGACTGTTCACCAGACGAAAGGATGTCACTTTTGTGGCACTTCACTTTGGAGAATTCGCGCACGATCTGTCGCGAGCGCAAGATTTGCTGGATCGCCATCCGAATGTCTACGTGGACATCGCGCAGAGAATTGATGAGCTCGGGCGTCAACCCAGGGCCGCTAGAGAGTTTCTGATCAAGAACCAGAATCGCATTTTGTACGGGACAGATGGTCTTCCTGATCCAGAAAAGTTGAAGATTTACTGGCGTTTTCTCGAAACAGACGACGAGTATTTCGATTACTTTCCTGCCGGAACCAACCGAAAAGGAGTTTGGAAGATCTACGGTGTAAAATTGCCCCCGGACGTGCTTCGAAAGATCTACTATAGCAATGCAGCCCGCCTCCTCAGAATCCAGTGAACTGAAAAAATTCGTACATGTCTGCCCTGCCTGCCAGAACAGATACCGCGTTACGATTCAGGTAAAAGTATACAAGGTTCACAGGGCGGCATGCCCTGTATGTGGAAACGTAAACTATTTTGACAATCGGAGAGGTTTGCTAGACAGACAGGGGAACGCAAGTGCGCCCAGACCAGCGCAGGACGTCGTCTATCCAGAACCGCCAACCACAAAGAAGAAAATCAAAACCCGCGGGATTCTAGACGGTCCTCTTTTCTGGACGCGCGGTTCTAAATCAACGGGTGCATCGCGAAGATTCAGCACATGGTCTCTTCCCGAACTAAGCGGGCGGACATTGATCCTCGGCGGGGCGTTTCTGGGATTGATTCCGATCGTGATGTTCCTTGCGCTGCAGATTGTTCCTTCCGTCTTTCTCCCCGAAGGCGGAGACACATACCTGTCCGGCCTTACTACCATTCGCGAAAACAGAATTCTTGATCGCAAAGGCCGGCTCGTAGGGGAATTGTTTTCGCGAAAGACGGGCAATCTTAAGTATTCTGAAATCCCGGGATCTTTTCGCGACATACTTCTCTTTGTAGAAGATGAGCATTTCTATTCGCACGGCGGCGTGCATTGGCCTTCCGTTGTTCGAGCATTTGCGCGTAACGTTACTTCTATGGGGTATTCTCAAGGAGGCTCTACTCTAACGCAACAGCTAGCGCGAATTCTTTTGAATGCGCGACAGAAAACTCTGCTACGCAAAGTGCGCGAAACATCTCTCGCCTACTACATAGAAGGCCACATGTCCAAAGAGGACATTTTTACTGCATACGTGAATCAAGTGTACCTGGGACACGGTGCCGTTGGTGCGGACAACGCCGCTCGTTTTTATTTCTTGAAAGGAATCGCGGACTTGAATTTCGCGCAGATGCTTGCGCTCAGCTGTCTTCCTTCTGCACCCGAGATGTATTCGCCTCTGCGATATCCAGATCGAATTGAACGGAAAATGGACGCTGTCTTCGCACGCATGAAATCAGAAGGATTTTCGGGTGCGGCAGAAATCACTCAGGAGCAGTATGAGTCGCAAAAAGCGGCCATGCTTTCCAACACCACTCGCAGTCCGTCTGAAACAGTATTTGGAAATCGGGAGGACATCGCTCCATATGTATCAGAGCACGTGCGAAACAAGATTGGGGAACTATTCGGTGTGGAACAAGAATTTGGGGCCGGTCTGCAAATCGAAACTACCATAGACGCGGATTTGCAGAACTCAGCAAACACATCCACCGCCGAATTCTTGGCGAGTGCTCAGGGGAATTTTCCCCCTGTTCGCAAAGGGAATCCAGGCTCCTCTGAGGATGCTCTTAAGCGAGCGATTGTTGACGAATACTTTCATATGGGACTGGGTGCGGTGATGCTCGGCATGCCTTCCTCCAGCCAGTCAGAGCATACTTCGGAGACCGTTTTACAGGGCGCAAGCGTGGGAATCGATCCGCGCACAGGTGCAGTTCTCTATATGCAGGGTGGGCGAAGCTTTCGCCGCGACAATCAGATCAATCGAGCCGTTTCCATGCGTCGTCAGACAGGAAGCGCGATCAAGCCAATCATCTATTCCGCCGGCATTGAAACAGGCGAAATCACGGCCGCCAGTCGTCTCGACGATTCTCCTGTGTTTGTCTTTCACGGAGGGCAGGGGCCGCGCGAATTCTGGCTTCCCGAAAACATCACTGGTGAGTACAAAGGAAAGATTTCCGCACGTGAAGCACTGGCTCAATCGCGTAACGTCCCCGCTATACTCGTGGGCCGTCAGGTGGGATTGCCCCGTTTGTCCGGACAGTTTCGAAAATTCTTTTTTCCAGACGACAGTACCTTTGACAGACGATTTCGTATGGATGAAACGATTGCGATTGGTTCTCTGGAGATGTCTCCTCTTGAAATGGCGGTCGCCTTCGCGGCGTTCGCGGATAACGGAACGATTCACAGGCCCTACTTGATACTGAGAATCAAAGACACATCAGGAAAAATACTTTATGAAAATGATGGATCGCAGGACGAGTTTGGTACACATCTACCATTAATGTCTCGTGTTCTTCCTGGAGATGTAGCTGAAGTGATGTCGAGT
The DNA here is from genome assembly GCA_019694685.1 of Leptospirales bacterium. Classification (GTDB taxonomy): domain Bacteria; phylum Spirochaetota; class Leptospiria; order Leptospirales; family Leptonemataceae; genus JAEUSB01. The sequence continues at coordinate 152,204 of JAIBBM010000001.1, read as the reverse complement.
ATGTTGCGGGATTCCGCTGCATTCGCAAACACTGGTGTATTCTCCGGGTTGCTCATGGGAAAAACTGGAACGACGAACGAATACAGAGATGCATGGTTTGTCGGCGCGATTCCTGGTTTGTCTGCATCCGCATGGGTTGGATATGATAATCCAACCTACTCGATGCAAGGTGGAATGGGTGCGCGCCTGGCTGGCCCTTTGTTCGGACGAATCGTTTCACGGTCAGGGTTTTCGCCTAATGGCAGCTATGCGTTCTCTCCATCTGCGGAGCGAATTCGTATTTGCAAAGAGTCTGGAAAAATTTCCGGACCGAAGTGCCCGTCCGTGACCGAATTGTTTGCGTCTGTTCGTAGACCAGAAGGGATATGCGACCTGCACGATGCAGGCGGTAACCGCACCGATCGTAAGGATGAACTGAGCCGTCAGTCGGATTTCGAATAAAGGACCACAAACATGGAAGCAAAAAAAGTTGATCACCGTCGTCTCTCGCAGGTGATTTCTCAAATGAAGAAAGATCCAGAAGGCAGCATGGGGATCTATGTCGTCGGTGGATGGCGCGTTCAAATCAGCCGTTACAAACAAACCAGCGCTGAACGGGTGCGTGCTCTGTACAGCCGCAGAAGAGATCAGGGACTTTGCATTGCCTGTGGCAAAAAAGTTACCAAAACCAATCCGGCTAATGGTCGACTGTACCGCCTCTGCGAAGATCATCGCAAGAATATTGACTACAAGAAAGCAGGGAAGCCGGCAAAGCGCCGGAAATAGGTTACTGCAAGCAACGGTCCTACTGTGCACTCTGGTAACACAGAATGCATATGGCAGGACCGGTGCATTGTATGCGGAACTGGGGTTCGTTCAGGGAGCCTACTCAGGTCAGGGAATTCGCCACCAGACCCAGCCCGCCTTGACCGAGATTTCGCAGCTGACCTTTTTACGAGCTTCTGGGGAACGTCAGTCGCTCTTGCTCCTGGAAAGCGCGGCTGCGCCGGATGTACGCGCACGCGGGTCGGGGCCTCGCTTTGCTTTTGAATATTTTCTCTTTCCATGGCTGGAAATCGGGCGGAGTTTTGAGCCCACCGTTGTCCGGGTTCACGATGTAGTCGCCGCGCAGAAATTGATCTGGCAGTACCGGGCCATAGCACCTGCGGTCGGTACGTTCTATAGTTCGGGCAATCTCAATGGCGCTGATTTCCTGGGATTTCAGAGGTCCACAGTCAAGTCCCAGGCCTACCTGGGCGGCGGTTATGAGGCCGCCGTCTATCTGCCTTTCTGGGTGGTATCGCCTTTTGCCCGACTGTCCGGTGATCCGTTTTCTGGATATGCGAGTGTGGCGGCAGGTGTGAAGGTCTTTATTGAGAAATTCTATATTTCCGCAGAGGGAGTTGCCTCTCGTCAGAGAGTTCCACTCCGGAATTTCAATGGATCATTCACGTATCGAAGGGCAGAAGAAACAGGCTTTAGAATTTGCGCGGGGTATAGAATTCATTGAATCTATTTGAACTAAGTGAAGAGGACTTTCTGCGTCGTCTCGAAGACGACATGGCGATCACGGGGGATCTGGGTGAGCTCTTTCCTCGTATGGTTGCGTATAACGTTCCCTATTTTGTTCTATCCCAGTATTGGCCCGAAGAAAGGACAAACTTACTCAAAGATCCTCTGTTTCCCGCCTTCTGCGTCGCAGAGGCGGGCTGGAAAGGCAGGCTTGAAAATCTGAAAGGATCGCTCGATCTGTCGTCTGGTCGCCTAACGTGTGAAAAGACCTATGTGATGCAGTGCGATGTGATGTACGTTTTAGTGTGGGCCGGCGAAGATCTGGCTCTTTGCAGAGTTCCGCGCAATGCTTCGCAGACGTGGACCAGTCGGCAGGAAGACACTGTGCGATTTGTTTCGAAAACAGGTAGCGTGCGCGATCATTTCATCGTGAGTGTGGAGCAGACTCTGAAGCGAGAGGAATATGTAACGCTGCGAAAGCGAAATTATGTGCGAGCCGGTATGACCATTCCTCGTCGGGAAATGACGGGACTGGCCATCCTCGCGTTTGGATATTTGCGATTTTTGAAAGAGGATGTATCTGACCTGGTTGGGCTTCGCTCTGAGCTTTTGCAGGCACGCGCCACAGGCGAGCTTGGTGCTGGGGCCGTGCACGCTGCCAGCCAGATATTCCATCAGTTGTTGCGGGTATTACCCGGGGACGCTCATCCATTCTGGGGTCGCGCCGGTTCTCTTTTCTTTCAGAGATAGAACTTTCTTCAACGATCCATGAGTCTATAGATTTGCAGAAGTTCAATTTCTGCTTTTATTTTGCTCATTCGACGAATTCGTTCCAGATCGATTTGCCTCGCAGATTGTGTGCGCGAGATTTCTTTTTCTGTTTTGGCCAGGCTTGCTCTTGTTTCAAAAACAGGATGCATGGTGGCGCGCATCTTCTGGATGTCCTGCTTTTCTCTGAGGCCTTTGAGATGCTTGTTGTGACTTGACTCCACCTTGAGTTCTTCTTTGCGGAAGACTGTTTTCAATGTTTCTTCCATGCGCAGTCTTCTCGTTTCTGCATCCTGTTCGACTGCTTTTGCTGCGGCTGCAGCAGCTCTTCTGAGTAGAATGTTTTCCGTTGCGTCCGCGTTGAATGAAGCCGCCACTGCGTCGTGGCCCGGAGCGAGGATCAAATCCGGCAAAACGAGCGGCTCTTCTGGCTTATCCTGTGAACAAAACACACTCGTCAGTTCCATTGTATTGGAGGAGTAACGCAACGAGTAGATGAAATAGTAACCATTGCGTGAATCTCGAATGGCGTGGATGCTCTTACCAACAGGGAGAGATAGATAATGATCCACTGCCTCCTCTACTAGAGGATGGCCCAGTGCCAGGAATTCGAGCGAGTCTCTTTCCAGCGCTCGTTCCGAATCAAAGGAAGCCTGTTTGCGCACTCCGTTCCTTTGCAGAAGATAGTCTGCGCCCGATTTCTCGAGAGACCCCGCCTGAGGTACGTCTGCGAGATAGTTGGAAGTGATCTTTTCCAGAGTTCTTGAGTTGATGCTTCTTTCTCTTTTCGTGTAACCGTAATAATCGTCCCAGTTGAAGTTCATTCTGGAAGGAGAGACGAGAGTGTGAAGCTTGGAATATCCGCTCTCTGCAGTCTTTAGTTTGGCTGCGAGTTCTTCATTGAGTTCTTTGCGCGTTTTCTTGTTTGTGATGAATTCCATCAGATCTCTCTGGAACTCCACTTCGTCCTGCACTGCTCCGAGGAGCGCATCAGAGGCGCCAATGCTTTCTTCAAACAGTTTGATTTTGTTTGTCAGAACTTCGAGAACTCTCTCAGAAACTGTATCGCGAGTTGCAAAATTGAAAATGTAAACGTCTTTTGTTTGACCAAATCTGTGAACGCGACCAATCCTCTGTTCGATTTTGAGAGGAGACCAGGGCAGATCGTAGTTGATGAGCACATTTGAGAATTGCAGGTTACGACCTTCTCCGCCTGCTTCGGTGCAAATCAAAATGTCAGCGAAATCTTTGAAATCCGCGATTGCCTGTTCCTTCTCCGCCATTCTAAGGGAGCCGTGAAACGGGATCACCTTCCACTCTGTGAGGTTTTCGCATAGATAGTCGACAGTGGACTTAAACTGTGTGAAGATTACGAATTTGTTTGTGCCCCGCGATTTGAGAAGTTGAAGTGTTTCCTTGGTTTTGATGAGTTTGCGGTCAGTTTCTATCGCGCGACCCAGCAAAAGGAGACGATTGATCGTGAGGATTTCTTTGCGAAGCTCGGCCCATGTCCGTCTGTCTCGCACTCGCCCAACCAGTTCTTCCGGCGCTTCCTGATCTTCCCATTCGGATTCATCCGGGGATTCAGGCAGGGTTTGCGAAGAAGCAACGAGCCTTTCGAGCATCATCTTTCGATTGGTCAATGCGCGCATGAGTGCGCGAGTGGATGAATCCAGAAGTTTCTGGAATACAAGCATAACGAAGCCGACTGCACGGTTCTCTTCTGCGAGAGCCAGGTTGTATTCTCGCCTGACATATTCCGTAGTTTCGTCATAGAATGCTCTCTCTTCTGGGGAAAGCTCGAAGCGAATCGTCTGCGCGTGTCGCTTCGTGAATCCTCCCACCTCCACTTTCCTGCGTCTGATCAATACTTGAGAAAGTTTTCTTTTTAGATCTGCGGTTCTGCCGGATGCTTCTTCCTGGAGAAAGGACGAAAGCGGCCCGAGTACGTGCGGATCGATGAGCCGAATCAGGTAGAACAGTTCTTCCAGTTTGCCGCGAAATGGAGTGGCTGAAAGTAGCATCAATGCTTCGCATTTTTCTGCAACCTGTTCTGCAAAGGCATAAGCCACCGTAACTTTGTTGTAGTCCCGGCGCAGTCTGTGGGCTTCATCGAACACTGCCAGATCCCATCTTTTTCTGAGAACGGATTCCGCATAACGTGGATTTTTTATGAAATCAATCGACGTGATGATTCGCATGTGACGGGTTTTCCCTTCCATCACTTCACGATAGTTGGAGCGTTGAAGGATTGTGTATTCTTCATTGAAACGGTTCCTGAGCTCAGACTGCCATTGCACTACAAGGGGTGCCGGAACACAGATGAGTATGTTGTGATATCCGCGGCGGAACATTAACTCCTTGATGATGAGCCCAGCTTCGATGGTCTTTCCCAGTCCTACTTCATCTGCGATGAGAAAGCGCGGGCGCAGAGCATTGACCACGGTATGGGCCGCTTCTATTTGATGGGCCAGCAAACGTGTGCGGGAGTTGGAGAGACTGGAGAGATGATCGAATGAATGACTGAGACGAACACGAAATGCGTCCAAAAATCGCAGGGCCAATCCGGGGTCCGTGCCTGCAGGTGCAAACTGGAACTCGGAAAGGCGCTGGGATGCTGTGACCGGTTCGTCCCGTACCTCCGCAGAGAGCGGCAAAAGTTCCTGCATTCGAGCAATGCTGATCGATTGCGTCTGGAGTACAAGTTTTTTTGCCGTGAAGTGTGCGCGAAACACTTTGACCTGTCCCGATAGTTCCGGCACAACGCCTCCATGCGATCATCAGACTTTAAAACTATCCTGATCACCGGGGCTTCTAGCGGAATTGGCCTCGAACTCGCAAGAGTTTGTGCAGAGAAAGGCCACGATCTGGTTCTCATTGGGAGGCACGCAGGCAGACTCAAAGATGCGGCCACAGAGCTGGCCGCGCACGGAGTAAAAGTCCATACAATTAGGAAGGATCTGTCGGAGCCGGAGGCTGCGGACGCAGTCTTGAAAGAACTGACTCGCAAAAAGATCTCAGTGGATGCGCTCGTAAACAATGCAGGATTCGGAGACCACGGCGCATTTGAGAAATCAGATTGGGAAAAAGTGTCCATGATGATCATGACCAACGTGCACGCTCTCACTCATCTGACTCGCCTGGTGCTTCCATCCATGCGCGCTCACGGTCGCGGAATCATTGTGAATATTGGATCAACAGCCGGACTCCAGCCCGGTCCATACATGGCCGTTTACTACGCGACCAAAGCATTCGTGAATCATTTTTCTGAAGCACTGGACTATGAACTGCGCGGTTCCGGGATTCGCGTGACTTGCATCTTGCCCGGAGCCACGAGCTCCGGATTTCAGGAAGCAGCATCACTCAACGGAAGCTTGATTGATCGACTTGCGAAACTCGCGACGTCACGTCAGGTTGCTGAATTCACGTACGCGAAAATGATGGCGGGAAGACGCTTTGCGATTCACGGAGTGTTCAATCGCATCCTTGCGTTTTCTCTGAGGCTCACTCCGCGTTTTCTGGTTACATTCATGGCCGCGAAGATCAACGGAGAAGGTAGCTGAACAGGCTTCGTGTCAGCAAAAAAGAGTCTTGAAGGGCTTCGGAGACCGGCATCACACTCGACCGGAGGTCCAGATATTTTCGGAATCTGGATTTCAGATTGCCCGAAATCATGATGCTGTTGACTTTGAGTTAAAACCAAACTTAATACTAAGGTTTTTTGAGGTTTCAGCATGATGAACAAAACAAAGCATTCCTTCCTTCTGATTCTGGGCGCGTTATTCGCTTTCTCTATTCAATGCAAATCGGCTGCAAACCTGCGTGCGACGGATACGCTTGACAAAGCGGACGGAGTGCTGATTTTTTCGATGCGCTATTTCAAGGTGCAAAACGCAACGAAAATAGAAGAACCTCTCGGGTCATTTTATCGTGAGGGTATGAGAGCACGTTCCGGGAACTCCACATATTTTGTATATGACGGAACCACTCTTTTCCTGAGCGACGGTTCCGAACGCCGCGCCAACATCAGTCACCCTTTCTTGCTCAAGTTTGCAGCGGGTGATATTGTCATTCAGAGCATCCGGTCTACTGGCCGTTATCCGGTTTCCGGCGGGACTATGAATTTGACAAAGCTCGCCCCGGTTGGAGTTCGAATGAAAGTGCGCCCCCAGGCAATTACTTATGGTGGAGAGATCACAATCACCGAAGACTACGCTACGAAACCAACCACATTTCGATGCGAGATTGCCAGTGAAATGAGCACAGATCAGATCAAGGATGCATTGTCAGGATTCCAGAACACGTCTGGGTTTGAGATTAAGGAAGAGCTAGGTACGTGCCCAAACTGAAAAGATAACTACTCAGTGTTCATGGCCGCGAAGATCAACGGAGAGGTCGTTCGGATCAGTCACCGGACCGAAGAACGCAGCCTGTTTTTTCTCCAGTGTAGACGGCCTCATTGGTTCGAAACAGCCCTGTAACGCGCACTGTCTTTCTTTCTCTGTCCACAACAGGCGATCCCTGGATGGGCACCCACTGGCGCGCATAGTTGTTGCAGAATTCCTCTGTCTGTCCTGCCACGAATAAACAGGAGCACATTTCTTTGCTGTAGAAAGAAGAAATGATTCCCGGAAAGTTGCGGAGTTCATGTCGCTTGCTTGTGATCCAGAATACGCCGTAAGCGGCGGCAAACAGTGCGATGATTCCTATAGTTTTCTTAATCATTATATTTCCTCAATTACTTGAAGTGCTGCTGTGTTTGGTGCTAGATGATTCCGGGAAATTTCCCTGCATATACGTTGGGCTAAAGAACTCCTTGTCGCTCAAGTTTGGACAGACAAATGCATACACGTTCCCTACAAAGAGGGAAACGGATTGCCTTCCAAAGTTCTGATAAAAGAAAGCGCACGGAAGGGCATCAAAATCCTGAATGCACCTGTCCACGTCTTTGGTGGAGTAAAACTGGCCGCGATCAAAGCGAGTCGTGACTTCTTTTGCAAGGAGCACATTGCTTGCATCTCCCGGATAGCAGATCCCAACTTTGATGCTCACTGCTGTGCGAATGCGATCAATCATCTCTCCGCCGGAAACAACATCAGATCCATCAATCGCGCAGGAAGTCCAGAGGAGTGCGAAAGCAATCGGCGCGTACATGTGCAGAGAATGTCTGCGGATCATTTCTTTGCGGCCTGCGCAATCCATTTAAGAAACTCATTGTCTGAGAATCCGCCCTCTGGTGGATGTCGGCGATCATCTCCAACGCGCACTGCGACTATATCCAGACTTGGAATCACGTAGATTCTCTGCCCCCAGTGTCCGCTCGCCACATAGGTGTCCATAGGTGCGTCTGGCCATGGAGCCTTCAGGCCAGGTGCATCTCCATTTTGCCACCACTGTGCTCCGTAGTTGCCATCCCAGGCATCTTCTCTTTCTGGATGTGCGTAGAAAGCCGGGGCCATCGTACGCGAAAGAGTGACCCATCCTTCTGGCAAAATTCTTTTTCCGTCCCAGACACCGTCGTTCAAATAGAGGAATCCAAATTTCGCGAGCTCCCGCGGGGACCCATAGATATAAGATGAGCCGACGAAAGTTCCAGACCCGTCTCTTTCAAAAGTCATGTTCTTCATTCCCAGGGGCTCAAAGAGTTTTGCCCATGGATAGTTCTGGTATTCTTCTTCGCTCATTGTCTTGCGAAGAATGGCGCTGAGCATATTCGTATCTCCGCTCGAATAGTACCATCTGGTACCGGGACGATATCTCAGAGGATAGCTTGCCGTATAACGGGCCATGTCTGTGCGTCCGGCTGTGTAGAGCATGGCGATCACGGATGAATCGAGAGGAGATGCTTCATATCCTTCGTTCCATGCAAGCCCGGAGCTCATCTGGAGAATGTGTTCTACTTTGATTTCTGACTTTTGTCCGTCTTTCATCTCCGCGAAATATTTGGATGCAGAATCAGAAAGCGAGAGCTTCCCTTCTTTCACTGCAATTCCAATCAGTGCGCTAATGAAACTTTTCGCAGAAGACCAGATCAGATGCGGACGATTTTCATCATATCCACGTGCGTAACGTTCGTAGACGATTTTTCCTCCGCGAATAATCAAGGCTCCATCTGTGCGCACTCCATTTCTATCCAGATCGTCGCCGGTGCGTGTGAACAAATACTGATTGAGCTTCGCGATTGCCTCCGGCTTCAGTCCCTCCTCTTCCGGTTTAGAGGTTCTCCATCCGGCGGTTGGCCAGTAGGAACGAGATGGAATGTCGAATTTCTGCGGTGCAGGTGGCGATGCAGGAAGTGGCTCAGAAGGGTTTTGAATTCTGGTGCAGTTTACAAGTGCGAAAAACAGGGCCAGAGTGGCGATGCGCATAGTCCGATTGCAACGATAGGAAAGGACGCTACAAGCAAAAAAACCCCAATCAATAACCCAGCTCTAGTTCTTTCTGAATTTGCCGCAGAGCGGATCGATTGTTGGATCCAAAGACGCGCATTTCAAGGGCCGCGGCGTCTTCCTGTTTCAATTCCGCGACGATCCGGGAAACATCCTCGAACGGATTTAGCACAAGCAATATGCGAATCTTGATTTCCGCCAGATCTGGATCAGTTCCGCGGCAGTTCGCCTGCTCTGTTTTTGCCTTCTCCATTTTGTTTGTGCGAAACAGGGACTGCAGATAAAGGCGACAGAGTTGAGGCTCCTGCGATCCATTTGTCTTTGCCGCCTCAAGGAAGCTTGCCGCTCTTTCAAAATCATTTGCCTGAAAACGAATGAAGCCGCGTGCGAAAAGCGCGTCCGCGTTTCCCGGTTTTTTTGCGAGAACGCGATCGAAGTGGGCATCTGCCTGCGCATACAAGGCCTGACCCAGATAATAATTCCCGAGCCGCAGAGATGGGAGGTGTCCTGCCTGCGGAATCTGACTGAGTTGTTCCAGCAATGCTACGGATTCTCTGGTTCGGGAATACTCGTAGAGGCGGTCCGCCGTTTTGAGCAGGTCTTCGTAAGAGATTCCGGACACAGCCAGGCGAGCAAAGACTTTTGACGAATTGTTTTCTTCTTCTGCCACCCAGTAGAGTCGTGCTAGATTTAGATACGCAAGGCCGTATAACGGCGATTTTTGAATGGAATCTTCAAACAACTTTTCTGCGTCATCCAGACGCAAATCATGGACTGCCTCCACACCACTATCATTGAGCGCGGCTGCCTCCGGAGTTCGCACCATTTTCCACGGCAGCGGCTGACTGCTGGTGGCTTCTTGATCTTTGAGAATGAGCGGATCCTTTGTGATGCGTTCGCCGTTCTTGATCTGGCCGCTGCAAGCGGTCAACGCGAAGGCAAAGCTAATGTAGAACCAGGCGCTTTTTATTTTCAGTGCGGTCACGGGTTCATGCTTGGTTTGTTTGCAGATGGGTCAATTCGCTTCCAGGGACTCTTGCGCATTTATCTTCATCTTCCGAGCGGAACGGACTCGGTGTATATTTTGTAGAATTCTCCATTTGAATTCTCCATCTCAAGCCCAAGCCACAGTCCCTCTCCATCAGAATCCATGTCGATGATGCGGAACGACCCATTCCTTCCATCGCATAAGAGGGGCCTTGTCGTGGATCTGTCCTCGAGTGCTACGAAGTGTCCTTTTTTGCCGCGCAAGGCGTCCGCCAGATCTTTTCCGCCAAATGAAAAGGGAGAATCTATATCTGCGTCGGGTAGAGCTGCCATGGTATAGCCCTGAAATTGTAACGGTCTTTTGTTTCTGTAGATGATTACACTATCGCGGCGGCAGGAAAGACTTCCTACTTTGTTTTGCATTTCAATGCGAAAGAATGCTTTTCTGTCCGGATCAATTTGATCGAGTCGATTCTGTCTTGCTTCAAAGGCTTTTCTTCTTTCTTCTGCCAGCCTTTGTTCTTCCAGAATCCTTTGTCTTTCGCGCTCTTCTGCGGCGGCCCGTGCAGCCTCTTCTTGTTTTTTGATTTCTTCCTTCTTTTGATCTGCTATTTGCATTTCTGCGGTTTTTTTCTCATCCGTTCTCTTTTGTTCGTCGGCAGCTCTTTTTTCTTCTGCTTTCCGTGCTTCTTCGCGTCTTTGCATTTCTGCCATCCTGGCTTTCTCTTTCTCCTGTGCGTCCAGTTTCTCTCTGTCTTTCTTTGCAGTTTCCAGTAGTTCGAGCCGTTTCTTTTCTTCCTCCGCGAACCTCTTCTTCTGATCCGCGCGTGTTTGATCCTCTCGCGTTTGTTGTTCGAGTTTTTCTCTTTCCTGTTTTTGGAGGTCTTCGTTCTCCGTTGTCTGGATCGTGCTGCAAGAAATCAGCGTGAACGCGAAAGTGATCAGCGAGAGCTTCTGCTTCAATGTTCTACTCCCGCGATCAGGCGCAGGGCGCGCTGCGCAAGATAGGCGTCTTTCTTTTTTCTAACGGTGGATTTGAGTGACTCCTTTTTCCCCTGCAGTGTGCGCAATGCCTGGGGATCTCTGTCTATTTCTGCGCGAAGCACCAGATCAAGGAGTTGCACGTCCGGATCGCTCGAAGAGTTGTCTTTCATCAATGCTCGCGCCTGGACAGGATAGTCGTGGCGTAACAACGCGTAGGCGGCCAGGGCTCGCATTCTCATCTTCTCTTCGCCGGTTGCGTATTTCTCTGAGATGCGAAACATTTCTACGTCCGGGCCAGAATCTCGGCGGGCCCGCCCGAGGAGATAGACGAGCCTCATTTTCTCTTCCGTGGAAAAGTCATCTTTCTGGTTGGCGAGCAGTTTCGAAATGCTTTGCTCTGCTTCATAGAGTCTGCCAAGATAGATCAACAAATCGCATTCACGAAGAACGCTGGCCGTATCTTTGCCTGAAGAACGGATCAAATTCAACGCACGTTCCGCAGAACCATGCTCAGACATGTCCAGCAGGATTCTCTTCTGAAAAAGACGATCTGACGTGGAGTAAATTTTTTCCAGCTGCACAGCGCCCTGATTCCTTTTTTCCGAGTCAGAACTAATGATTAGCCGTATGCCGCTCAAGTACGATTCAAAAGCCGTTTTAGATGGCGAATAACGTTCGCGTATGTACTCTACGAGCTGGGTGCGAGCGGAGGCCGGCAAATACTCGCTTTCGCGCAGGGCTTCCGGAAAATTTTCTTGATCTTTGAAAATGAAGAAGAGTCTCCATCGCGCGGCGCGATGCAGCTCTGTGGTAAGTCCTGCCTGGATTGCAGAATGATAAATTTCAACTGCTCCGGAAGGATCTGTTTCTTCCAGTTTGTACGCCTGATTAAATAGAAGAGTTCCATTTCCAGCCAGTAGCGGGCCGGTAGCTGCGCAAACGGCGACGAGAACGATGACGGAGCGCAGCATGGCTCGATTTGAAATCGGGGCCGGATAACTTCAATCGAATTCGTATTCCATGTCTATGGAATGGATCGGGCCATCCGGTCTCAGTCTGCTCGAGAACAATGCGAAAGACACGGCTTTGAAGGAAGTGTGAAAGTCTTGATGATGCAATATGTAATCCTGGATTCTGTGTTCTGGTTCGTTCTTCACCCGGCCCAGCGTGATGTGAGGTTGATAGGCGCGTTTTTCCGTTGGAACAGAAACAGCGCGAAGAGCCTTGCCGATTCTCGCGTGCAATTCCATAAGTTGCGGCGATGGTAGAACGCCGGCCCAGATGGCCCCGCCCTGGTTGTGCAGGAATCGACCTACCCCTTTCACTTCCACCGGAAAAGGACCGGAGTGAACGGAGGCAAGAGCGGAGTGGATTTCCTCGGGTTCAAAGTCCTCTCCGAGGAAATGGAGGGTGAGATGGATGTTCTGTGGGTCGGTCCATTTTACGCCGGCGAGGCTGCCTGTAAGCCCTCCTAGATCGTCTTGAACCTCTTCCGGTATGGGAATGGCGACAAATAGACGCACGGCGCCCATTTTTCCGCATTGGGCAGAATTCTGCACTCGATTTAGGTCCAGGATGAGGAAAGGGCTTGTCAGCGCCGGAGTAAGAAAAAACATGGTGTATATCTAACCATGTTAGATATGCACGGAGGGTTATCGTGGAATACTATTTGATTTGTGCCTTGATTTTTGGCGTCGCGTATCTGGTGAATGCGACCTATATTTCTATCTTCTACCATCGCGGATTGACTCACAGCGCCATTGAGCTCAAGCCGGGACTGCGCAAGTTCGTCGTGGCAAGCGGTCCGTGGGTGATGGGAATCGATGCGAAGACCTGGTGCACGATGCACAGACTTCACCATCGTCACTCAGATAAAGAAAGCGATCCGCACAGTCCTCTTAACTCAAGCATACCACGCGTGATCGTGGAGCAACTCAAGTCCTACGAACGGATCATGCGCGGACTCATCGCAAGGAAAAAGCAATACACCTCCGAGGTGCCTGACCTTGATTTCAACGTGCACTGGTTGTATCGCAACAAGCTCTGGTGGTTGCCTTACGCTTTGCACCTTGCGATTTCAGTTGGTCTTTCTTTCGCTCTGGGCGGATGGCTGGTAGGCCTTGCGTTCTATTCTGGAATGGTTACCCATCCAATTCAAGGCTGGCTCGTAAATTCTTTTGGTCATTCCATGGGATACCAGACGTTTGATAACGGAGATAACTCAAGAAACAACAATATTGTTTCATGGCTTGTTATGGGTGAAGGATATCAGAACAATCACCACAAACATCCTCGCTCTCCAAAGTTTTCCTATCGCTGGTTTGAAGTGGATTATGGTTATCGCATTTGCCAGGCAATGCAGGCCCTGGGTATGATTACCATTGAGAAGGATTATTTGATTCGCGTAGTAGAAAGACGCGAACTGGAAGAGCGCGCTGCCTGATTGAGGGCTGTGTTCGATCAGAATTTTTGCGTGGCCGAGATTTGAATCTCGGCCATGTCGTCTCCATAGACAACATCATTGATAATTCTATAGCCATCATCTGCATCAAAGTAGGCCAGTTTTGCCTCCAGAGTCAGATCCGACAAAAATCTCCACGCGAACTTCGCATCATATTCTTTGCCCAGTCTTCTATCTGATCTGTGCAATGCCGGATAACGGGTGTAGTACGCATTGTAGTCCACAACTGGCGAGCGGTACAATTGAATCAAATAAGCGGAAAAATCTGCCTGCAGTACATTGAAGATAGTGGATCGAAACTCGATTCCGTGCGCTACGATTCCGGTCAGCTTTCCGCCTGGAAAGATTGTGTATCCTCCGGAAGAATCCAGGGCTATAGAAGTGAATTGGAATGCAGATGAATTCGTGCGAAACTGATCTGTGCGAAATTCGCTTGAGCTGGCATTCGGTTCATGCCCGAGTCTGCCGGATGCTCCTGCTCCCACTAGCGCCACCTGAAGTTGATCGAGGAATTGCCACGAAACCTCGTACTGTCCTGCTCCAGCATTGATCGTGTACCTTTTTCTTATGGACGTCGAGGTTGCCCCGGGACGCCAGAAGTTTCCCCAGTTCCCGACACCGTGCAACATAAGCCCGAACTGTCCTGCCTTGTACTGAGTGAATATTCCGCCCCAGTAGACTCTCGATGTTTCGCCGCTGTCTCCTGCAGTCAGAGATGGGTCATCGTCCTGTCTGTACATTCCGTAGAATTCGCTTCGCATGCCGGGAATTCCGGAAAATTTCCAGGAAATGAGTCCCATATTGACGTTGCGAAAATTTGAATCTGAAAAACCATTTGAATCTCCGTCCAGGGTGGAATTGTCCTCAGATCGAATGTAGTAAGCGTCCACAGATGAATGAAGGGCACGCATTTCAGCTGAAAATTTTGCACCGGCTCCGCTTGTGCCTGTCACCAGTCCCCTGGGTGTATCAAAGTTTAGAATTCCCGCGCTGAATGAAAGAGATTCTGGATAGTTACGAAATTTTAGGATCAATTCCCTGGTCTCCAGGTTCGCAGCTCCAGCACCCTTTCCACCTGATCCAGGTCCGGCTCTCGACGCATTGTCTCTTCCAAATGTTAGTTCGCCTACTTCAAGGCCGTAGAGTACGTCCACATATTGCGATGCGCGAAAAGCCAGATCCAATCTGAGTCTGGCGGAATAGAAATCCTGTTCTTCTCGATTTCTGGATGTTGTATTGTAGGACTGCGACTTGAGCGGGAGGTCTCTGGCCAGATAAATCCCGCGTATGAACATATCTCCGCGATAGCTGAAACGATCTGCGATCGGTGTGCTTGATTCCTGCGCATGAAGGGGCCGCGAAGAAAAGGCAAGAATCAAAGAGGAAGCGATAACCAGCGCCAGACCCGTCAGGCGGGATGGTGAAATCCTACGCATTTGCTAGAACCACGCACCGCTCTGAAAATATTTGTTGATGATTGTCTGCATTCGCCCCGTACGAATCATTTCTTTAATAAAGAAGTTTAAGTAATTCCAGAGCTCTGGATCTCCTGGTGGAATTGCCATGCTAATGTGGTCTTCCAGATACTTGTCCAGCAGTGGAAGAAAACGATTCATCAACTCTGGTCGTTTGAGAAGAAGAGCGCGTAAATACACGTCATCGGCGACCAGAAGATCGATTTCCCTGGATTCCAGTGCCGCCAGGGCTATAGTTCTATCCTGGAAGACTTTGATCTTGTGTTTTTGGAAATCAGGATCTGTTCTCAAAAGGGTTTCGTTTGCAGTACCTGCGCGCACTCCGATTGTGATCGGACCCAGGTATTTCAGGTCAGACAGGCTTTTGAACTGTCTGCGCGCATAATTTACGGATTCAGATTCCGGGGGCAAAGAATCGCGCGCCAGAAGGCCGGCGGGTGTTGTCTTCATATACGGATCGCTGAAATTTACTTTTCGCGCACGTTCCAGTGTAGAAGAGATTCCACCAAGACTTACGTCCAGCTTACCCTCGTTCGTTTCTATCAGGAGCTGGTCCAGAGGTAGATAAGAAATTTCAACTTCTACTTCCAGAGCTTCTCCCAGTGCGTTTGCCAGTTCCACATCAATGCCAGGATATCCTGGTTTTGGATTTTCAATGCGAAAGGGTCTGTATTCGTTTTGAATCCCGATCTTGATCTTCCCGGATTTTTTGATATCGAGAAGTCGTGATCCGCGTACTACTGTGGGTTCTGCAAGCAGTGGACCGCATAGTGCCAAAAGCAAGAATGTTGTTTTGATCCATTTCATTTTGAATGAGTTCGTTTCTGTTTCTTCTGGGATCAGGGATCTGGCTGTTTTTCCACGAATACCTTTGCCGGCCCTTCAGATCCTTTGATGGAGACGGCGTTTATTTCTTCCCGATATTCCAACGAGTAAACGACCTTGCAATCTTCGTCAAGCAGATGTCCCTTCTGATCGTCTGAGAGGATCTGCGCTTTCCCCTGGTTCAGCATTACAACGATGGTTCCAATTTCAACACCGGAGCAGGCAGGGTTCCCCGTTCCGTTTGCGATCGTGAGAACAGAACAGCCAGCTTCGTCACTGGCGGAGGAATTCGCGCAGAACCGAAATCTGCGAGTATTCGAATCATTCGTTTGCCAGAATCGCGTTGGAGATTTGTTTTTGCGCAAGAGCCAGAAGCCCACATCCGTTGCTGGAGTGCGCACAACATCGAGTTTGATTTGGGCCGGGCCCTGTCCTGGTATGGCAACGTCTGCGTGTAGCTGCGCGAAGTGAGTTTCCCCGCCGGCTTTTGGATCTAGAACGTACCGCCAGTGAGTCGCCTGAATGGGATGGATTTCATTTCTGGAAGATGTGAAATATAGAAATTCGTCTTCGTGTTCCGGTGCGCTCCGTGTCTTGATCAAGAATTCGCGATTCTTCCCCTTGCCGGATACAAAGAGCATTTCAGATTCAAATCCATAGTCTCCCATCGTATGGTAGGACGCGGATTGAAAATTGAATTTTTCAAGAGGGATAGTTTTGCCATCAAAGGACATGGTTTTCGCATTCAGATCGAGGCGAAGATCAAAGGGCTTATGCATTTTTTCGTTTCGATTTGCAGAAGATTCGAATTTCATAGCAACCTGCCATACATTCGCTTCAATTTGTTTGATCTTTTCGCCCTTGTAGGATTGAGCTGAAAAGACGTAAGGTTTTGGTTTATTGGGCAGGCATGACGTCGCACAAATCAGAGTAATGGCGGTTAACGTTCCTTTTCTTGAAACAGAAAGATAAAATTCATTCTCGGTGGATGGATCCTCCCCATGTATGCTGTGAAAAATACCGGCCGGAACGTTCTGTGCGTGCGAAACTGTTGCGCATACTAGAAGTGTCAGGCAAACAATCCTCTTCATCGAGTCCCCGCTTCACTTATGAAAATGAATCCTTCTGAATAGAGTGCACCGTATCCGCCAATCAGAGCTCGCTCGTCTTTCAATTCGCAGTTCAATACTCCGCCTCTTCTGGATGCTTGATACGCCACCATTCTGGTCTTGTTTAGAACCGCAGACCAGTAAGGGATGAGCGTGCAGTGTGCAGAGCCGGTCACAGGATCTTCATCTACGCCAATGGCAGGTGCAAAGAAGCGTGATACAAAATCAAATTCAGTGCCTCTGGCTGTTGCAATGATTCCATGTCCCGCTATCTCTTTCATTTTTCTAAAGTCAGGATTTAAACGCCGCACCTCTTCTTCAGACGAAAAGACTGCAAGATAGTTTGGTTCTGATCTGAATAATCTGACCGGAGGGGTTCCAAGGCACTCTGCGATGGCGGGAGAAACTTGAATCTCCGGGCCAATCGTGCGCAGTGGAAAATTCAAAGTGTAGAGATCATCTTTTCGATCCACGAAGAGAGGACCGCTTTTGGAGTGAAAACAGATTCTGTCCTGGAACAGGTTCAGATGTCGGGCTACAACGGCAGATGCAAGTGTGGCGTGTCCACAGAGAGCCACCTCCGCCTCCGGTGTGAACCAGCGGATTTGAAAATCATTCGCAGCGGAGGCGAAGAACGCAGTTTCGGCGAGATTGTTCTCTGCTGCAATTGCCTGCATCGTGCTTTCCGGAAGCCAGGTTTCCAGTGGGCAGACTGCTGCGGGATTGCCTGCGAATACCTTCTGTGTAAACGCATCTACCTGATACATTGGGATTTTCACCGATATCTCCAGCCCCACACATTCGTGCATTGTAGGGATGCTCAATGATTTTTCGTTTACCGCGCTGCGCATTTCGCGCGATCGTTCACGATGTGGTTCGATTACAGTGCCCACCCCGGAAAGAAACCCTGGGCTTCCAACATTTTGAATTTCATTGGAGTTCTGTTTGGAATTCTCTTCTTCAAGGTGAAGATCGAAATCGATCCTGACGCACAGAAGAACGGACCTGTACTCATTCTATCCAAGCACAGCGCTGAATTTGACATTCCACTCGGATACCATGCGATGAAGCGCGCTTTCGGGCGACATGCCTGGTGCATCATGAAGGCGAGCCTGGTTCGTCCTCGTTATCTGGGATTCTTCTGGAAGATAGGCGGAATTCCCCTGGAGAGAGAAGATCCTCAGCAGAGTAAGAACTATCTCGTTTATGCGCGCAAAGTTCTCTATGAAAAGGACATCACTGGATTGAAAGACGGAGATGGAAACTTGATGGTTTTATTTCCGGAGCAAACCACCTACTGGCGACAGATGGGAGAAGGAAAGCTCGCGGGCTTTAGATTCCTTGCTGGCAAACCAGCCAGACCTCTTGCCTGCAATTCAGTTGGATTTCGTTACAAACCAGGATTTCCTAGAACGAGCGTTGTGATTCGCTTTGGGCCAACGCGTTACTTCACCGCAGACATGGATCACGGTCTCTTCTTGCACGAGCGCATGAAAGAGATCGCAGAGTTGTCCGCACTTGAATATTCTTTTCCCGCACCGCGTTCGCGAAAAGCGGAAGCTGTCGTGGGATAACTAGCCGCCTATCTGTACTGCTTTTCGCACCCATTCGCCGGGTTCGCAAGCTTCCACCAGGAAATCGGCAACATCTGCCCGCGAAATGGAAGTTGGGATCGATTCTATTTGAGATTTCTTCTGGTATTGTTTTTTTGCCGGCCCATCTGTGAGACGTCCTGGTCTCGCAATCACCCAATCGAGTCCACTGGATTGAACCATTGTTTCCTGTCTTTCGTGATCTGCGAACGGAAGCTTGAGAAGCCAGGATACTACGATCTTTCGTAGTGGCCATGGCATGAGCTTCCCGCTCTCACCCACGCCCAGGGCAGAAAGAACGACCAGGCGAGGCACCCTATGTTTCTTCATCGCATCGATAACAATTGCAGTTCCATTTGAGAAGTAGTTCGGATTTTCTTTAAACGCCTGCATCGAGGATGCAGAAGCTGTGATGATAACAGCGTCATGCCCGGGCACTGCGGCTTGAACGTTTGCCGCATCATGAAAACTGCCCGGGTAAAGGCGAAGACGAGAGTGGTTGAGAGCAAGTTTTTCAGGAGAGCGAGAGAAGGCAGTAACTGAATGACCGCGTTCGAGAGCGTTTTGCACGCAGATGGCTCCAGTGCCTTTGGAAGCGCCAATGACGAGAATGTTCATCGCATTAAAGAAGCAGAATTCTGAGATTGAGGCGAGCAATTCGCTTCGTTCAGTCGCTACATTTCTCGTTTCGAGTCGGAATGACCTTGACATTTTGACTTTTTGTAGCATCTTAAGATCAAGAGCGCGCTATGCCAACGCATTACAAAGGATCAGACGCAGAAGTCAGAGCACTCGACGCGTTCATCAAACTGGCGCGTGCATCTTCGTCTCTTGCTTCAAGGCTCGAAGGTTCCATGCACCTTGAAGGACTCACGGAGCCGCAACTCGGTGTAATGGAAACAATCTACCATCTGGGTCCTATGTGCCAGAAAGAATTGGGAGCAAAGCAGCTTTCCACTGGCGGGAACATCACTCTGATTGTGGACAACCTGGAGAAGCGCGGCCTCGTGGAAAGAGTTCGAAACACAGAGGATCGTCGCTACATTACCGTTCACCTCACAGAAGAAGGGAAGAAACTCATGAAGAGAGTATTCCCTCGACACGCAAAAGCAATCGCAGAAGAATTTGCGGTTCTCAGTCCGGATGAACAGACCATGCTTTCCTCTCTCTGCAAGAAACTGGGACTGGGAAAACCGGAGTACGAGGAAGCTCTTACGAAGGTCCGTCGATCTTCAGACGGTTGAGCAAGCTCAACATCAAATCCAGATCCCCTTGAGAAGTTAGTTTCACATTTGTTTCCTCTGCCAGAGCCAGACCTGCCTTCAATCCCGTGGCGTGCGCCCAGCTCAAAAGGTCCGTAAAATTTCCTTCCACTTCCAGAAGTGCGCGAAGAGCATTTGCGCGCAATGCCTGCGGAGTTTTTACCGCGCGGAGTTGATCTCTGTCCGCAATTCCATCAGATGTTTTCCCATCCCTCGATTGAACGATCGTTTCCACGATTGGACCCACAAGGGAAGAGCATAGGATTGTTTCGTCTTTGAAGAGATCACAGAGGCGCGAAAGTTCAGCGTGTCTGATGACTGGTCTTGCGGCATCGTGGATGAGAATGATATCGCTCTGAAGATGGATTTCCTTTGCAATGGATCGAATGCCGCATAACGTAGAATCGTGCCGAGTGGATCCACCTGGAACTACTACGCTGTCTATCCCTTCCAGTATGGATCTGGTTTCTGCAAGGAGGTTGGCCGGAGCTACCACCGTCAGGCGGCGTTTTGAAAAGTTTGAAAGTGTCAGAGCGCTCCAGCGCAGAACAGGAATACCCAATAATTCGATGAATTGTTTGGGTTTTCCGGCTGCCATTCGCTCTCCGGTTCCTCCCGAGAGCAGGATGCAATGTAGATTCATTTTATGGTTGGGTTCTTCTTTTTTTGGAGCAACTTTTCGATGGTTTTGGCGATTCTAGTTTCGCGAGTGGCAGCCTTCTTTGCTTCTGTGATCCAGACAATGTACTCTTTCGCGTGAGATGGCGCCAGACTTTCAAAGAATTGTTTAGCTTTTTTATTTTTGGCAAGGGCCGCTGTTAAGTCGGCCGGCACTGCGGGAGGTTTTCGTGCGACGCTCGGTTTAGGTTTGGATGGCTTTTTTTCTATTCCTTCGTCCAGAGGAACCTTGCGGTTGGCACGATCTTCTTGTTCTTCCTTAGTGAGGGGCCGGAAGCGAAGAGCAGACCAGGTGCCGTCAATGGCAATGAGAGATACCGGGCCCCATCCTGCCCGCGTAAGAGCGTCCCATCCATCGTCTCGCGTTACGTCCGATTTTGCGCCTGATGCTTTTTTCAAATAGGCAAACCAGAGAATTCCACCCGGGCGCATAGATTTCATCGCACCAAGAGCGAAACGATCCAGTTCCGCTTTGCGATTCACAAATACAGTCAGATGATCATAGGGTGCAACCGGCGAAAGTTCCGATCCCTCTGGAACGGGCGCGAGCTTTCTGGCAAACATATCCGGCGCATTCATGGTCCCAATCCGCATGCCAGACTTGATCTGCAGTTTCTGTGATAGTTCTGACTGCTTCACGTACTAGAAGTCGACCGGGCCCGGGCACACGGCGAGCATTTTATTTGTCTTCGCGATCCTGGACTGTAGTGAATTTCAAACCGCTCCAGTTCTCAAATTCCAGGCCATCATCCGTCCTGCGCCTGAGGTATTGATTCTCCAGGGGCACCTTCCCTCCGCCGCCAGGAAGATCAATGACGTAGCGCGGAATTGCAATGCCCGGGTTTCTTCCCTGAAGATCGCGCAATATTTGCAAACCAGTTTCTATGTTCGCGCGAAAGTGCGAAACCCCGTGCACTTCATCGCACTGATGCAGATAGTAGGGCTTTATGCCTATACGGAGCAAGCCTAGCATCAATTCTTCTATTGTCTGTGTGGAGTCGTTGATATCGCGCATGAGGACTGTCTGGTTCAATACGGTCACACCGTTCATTCTCAATCTTCGCACTGCCGAGGTAGCTTCCTCCGTAATTTCAACTGGATGATTGAAATGAGTCACCAGAGTAACAGGGAAGGCCTGTCGCATAACGTCTGTAAGTTGATCTGTAATCCGAGACGGCAGAGTGACCGGCATTCTACTGTGGATGCGGAGGCTGGAGAGATGGCTGATTGTGCGAAGCTCCGTAAGCAAGAACTGAATGGTTTGATCCGAATGCGAAAGTGGATCTCCGCCGGACAGGATCACTTCTTTGATTTCTTTGTGATTGCGAATGTAGTCAAGTGCCGCAGAATACGAAGACCGATCCGGTGCGCTGTTTGACCTGGATACTTTTCGTTTTCGCATGCAGAATCGACAGTAGACTGCGCAGTTGTGCGAAAGATACCAGAGCACACGATCCGGGTACCGATGAGTGAGGCCGTCCACGGGATGATGAGAATCTTCTGCCAGAGGATCCGGGAACTGGAACACCTGGTCTTCGAGCTCTTCCCGGCGAGGAAGGATTTGAAGGAGGATGGGGCATCTGGCATTCTCCAGATTGGCCAGGGACAGATAGTAAGGAGTTACAGAGAATCGAAACTCTCCCGCCATGGCTTCCGCCACTTTTCGGAAATCTTCAACAGATGCATACAAACGGCGAAAGAGCGGCGATTCTGGCAAATCCGGCATGAATTCGAGGAGTTCATCCGCCGAACTGATGCGAGATCTCAGCTCTTCCTTCCAATCGTAATTCTGTTTGACTGCCCTGCCTTTTTTATAAATCTCGATTCGCATGATGGATCCAATCGACCTGCGTAAAGGCCAGGTCATCAAAGTAGACAACGACCTCTACACTGTTACCTTCTCTCAATTCGTCAACCCTGGAAAAGGCAGCGCATTTGTCCGCACAAAGCTCAGAAACCTGAAGCGTGGGACTGTAGTTGAGCGTACCTTCAAAGCGGTTGAAAAGATCGACGATGTTGATCTCGAAAAGCGCTACATGACTTTTCTATATAAAGACGGTGATCACCTTGTGTTCATGGACAAAGATGACTATGAGCAACTAAGCATTCCAATGGTGCTCGTGGAAGACATCGTTCCTTTCATGAAGGAAGAGATGCCTTTTGAAATCACTTTCTACGAAGGCAATCCGGTTGGTGTCACGCCCCCTAACTTTGCAGAACTAGAAGTTACGTATGCGGAAGACGCGATCAAAGGGGACACGGTTGGAACTTCACGAAAGAAAGTAACCGTGGAGACCGGCGGGGAAGTACTTGTGCCATTGTATGTAAAACAGGGTGATCGCATCAAGATCGACCTGCGCGAAATTTCCTTCGTGGAACGCGTAAGCAAGTAAGGATAGGTATATGTCAAAGATCATTTCTCAGGCCAAAGCCGGACAGGGCCGGCTGTTTGTTCAGTTTGGCGGCCAGGGTGCGCCCTGGTACAAGGAACTTGCAAAATATTATAAAGAACCTTCTATGAAGAAATTCTTCGATGTTGTGCTTCGCGCAATTGAAGAAGAGCGTCCTCATGTGGATGGGACAGTGGGTCTGCCGCATGGTCTGGACGCACGTGCCTGGCTCGAAGATGAATCAAAGATTCCATCTGAGGATTATCTTGCGTGCGCTGCTGTGTCGATTCCCATGATTCAGGTTACACAACTTGCTCATTTTGAAAACACAGTGAACAAGGGAATCTCTCGCAAGGACCTCGTTGCAGCCACAGAAGCAACCAGCGGTCACAGCCAGGGCCTCATTCCTGCGTCTCTGGTTGCACTGGATCTCGATGGAGATGCTTACTACGCCGCCGCGGCAAAATATGTGAAATACTTACTATATCTGGGTGTGCGCGCGCAGGAAGTATATCCATTCTTCGCGCCCACAGCAGATGAGATCGCAAGATCTGAAAAAGCAGGCAACAAAGCTCCAGCGCCCATGATGGCGGTTGTAGGAGATTCGCACGAGACCATTCAGGCAATGGTAGATGCAACCAACAAAGAGCTGCCAGCGGATCAGAAGATTTATGTGAGTCTCTACAATTCGCCGTCCAACCGCATTCTATCTTCGTATCGTGCCTCTCTCGTTCGTTTCACTGAAATGCACGGTGCGGCTCTTGCTGAAAAAAAAGTGAAGGCAGTTTACCTTCGTACCAGTTGCCCATTTCACTGCCCTCTCATGGACCCAATTCGCCCATTGTTTGAAGCGGACATCAAGCGCATTGGCTTCTCTTATCCGGGCAGCGCGCTCAAGGTGCCTGTGTATTCCTTCTATGATGGAAGAAATCTTCAGGGAGACGCAGACATTGCGATTGGAATGTATCTGGATATGGCAATCAATCCCCTTTACTGGGATAAGTCCATGAAGCCGGTTGCAGACTCGAGCAAGATCACCACGATCGTTGACTTCGGGCCAGGAAAAACGAGCCAGCGACTTTCAGAGGATACTCTGCAGGGGCTCGGCGTGGAGAAGAACGTGCTTGCATGCGCCGTTCCAAAGGATCTAGAAGCGCTGCTGGCGCCCTGATTCTTGATCAACTAATAGGAGTTATGCGATGAAAGTGCTGGTTACTGGTGGATGTGGTTTTCTTGGTTCGCATGTGTGTGAGCTTTTTCGCAAAGAAGGCTGGGAAGTTGTTAGCTATGATAGCATGACAAAATACGAGCTTGCGAAGACCGGATACGGCACCGAAAAGACCAGAAATTTTAACTGGGACTACCTCAAAGCTCTTGGCTGCGAAATGGTAAAGGCGGACGTCTGCGACGAGCAGGCCATGAAAGATCATTCATCCGGATGCAACTTCATTGTTCATACAGCCGCGCAGCCTGCCATGACCATCTCCTGGGAAGATCCACGCCTGGACTTCAACACCAATGTCCTGGGTACTTTCAACGTTCTGGACGCTGCAAGAAAGCACAGGATTCCCGTTGTGAATACTTCGAGCATTCACGTGTATGGAAACTCAATCAACGACACTCTGAAAGAGGGTGCCACTTCTTACGAAAGAACACCCGTTGCCATTGATGAAAAGCATCCTGTTATGGTAGGGCAACTTTCTCCGCTCCATGCATCCAAGATGGCAGCAGAACATTACGTGCGCACTTTTACCGACATGCTTCAGACACCCGGGGCAAGCTTCCGTTTTACAGGCATTTATGGTCCTCGTCAGTTTGGCGGCGAAGATCATGGCTGGGTTGCGAATTTTGCAATTCGCGCGGTCTTTGGTCTTCCTTTGCGAGTGTTTGGAACTGGAAAGCAATCGCGCGACATCCTGTATGCCGGCGACGGAGCGCAGAGTTATCTCGCGTATTTCAAAAATCCTATCCCTGGTGTGTACAACATTGGCGGCGGACCAGAACACAAGATTTCACTCATCGAGTGCATCGCAATGATCGGAGAAATTCTTGGAACAAAGCCAGTGATTGAATTTCATCCAGAGCGTCCTGGAGATATGCGATACTTCATCTGCGACATCACGGAAGCACGTAAGTTTGGATTCAATCCAAAGGTTAAGCCTCGCGAAGGTGTGGAAAAGCTAATTCGCTGGGTGGAAGAAAACAAGAGCGTATTTAACATCACAGGGAAGTGAGAAGTGGCGGCGATTCTGTCGCCGTCTGAATCCAGCCCTCTTCATCAAACAGCAGGTAATCGGACGGTGAACCGCGAGCCCTTCGCGATCGAGCCACCAGACTCCGCTTTGATGGTTCCTCCGTGAGCTTCTACAATTTCATGTGCGATCATTAGCCCGAGGCCAAAACCTCTGGAGAGTTTAGTTCCATTCGTAAGCTGTTTGAATTTTCCAAAAATCGTTTCCAATTCTGCGGGCGGAATTCCAAAGCCGTTGTCTTCTACTTCAAAGATAATGGATCCATTGGTCCCGTACAGTCGCACTGAAATCTTACCACCCTCTTGAGTATATTTGATCGCATTGGAGATCAGATTCTCCATCACCTGCTGCATTCGCAGTGGATCCACTGCTGCCTCAAACGCTTGTGCGTCCACGGTCAGTTCCTGTTTGCGTTTTCGCGCAACCATTCCAACGTTGTTTACGCTTGCTGTGACCAAATCCGCGAGATTGCATTTGCTCTTATGTAGTTCGAGAAAGCCGGCATTGATTTTTTCATAGTCTAGATATTGTTCCATCAGTCCGAGTGCGGAATCGATGGACGTGCGTATAATGCTCAGGACTTGTTTGTGGTCGGGGTCATCCGGCGTCATGGTGAGCAGAAGATCTGCCGCAGCACCCGCATTTCCAATTGGATTGCGCAGGTCATGGGTGATCATCGCGTACATGTCTCTCTTCAATTGTTCTAATTGTTCGCGTGCAAGAATTCCATGTCGATGTTCCACTGCTCGATCCACGGCCAGCATGAAATCATCCAGGAACAAATCCTGCTTTTCCACGAAACCATCTGCGCCCAGAGCCATTGCGGAAACTACGGTCTTCACATCTCCGCGCCCGGTGAGCATGAGGATGGGAGTGGTTTTGTCTTTCGCGCGAATCTCTTTTAGAAGGTCGATCCCACTTCCATCCGGAAGAACTAAATCCAAAAATATCAGATCGAATTTCTTTTGAGCAAGAATGGAACGAGCCTCTGCGAGGCTGCCGCATCCGTCCGTCATGATCTGTCTTTCTTTGAGCAGAGTACGGAGGTAGGCAATTACGGTCGCAGAGTCGTCAATGGTCAGAACTGAAACCAGTTTCCCGGAGTCCACGAACGAAAGGCTGTTCGGAACCCGGCAAACTGTAAATCACTAACTGCACTCAATTGACTGTGAAACTGCGAGACGTTCCGGTGTAGGCGCTAATGGCTCCCGTCCAGCCTGATTTCCAGTTTCCATACTGGCGCAGGCGATATGTACCTGTGGCCGCCGTTGCCGGGATGGACCATTTGACTGTTACTTTTGAGTTCGCAATTCCATCTCGAGCCCATTCGTATTTCGTTTCTGGATCCCAGTCGGATGCAACTGTGACCCAGCTAGAACCGTTCCATCTTTGTACTTCCAGGTAGGTTCCTTGAGTACGCAAATTGTTGCGTGGGTGAGCGCCCCAGAATATAGCACTGGCCACCGTACCACGCGAATAGGAAGCCGCAGCGTCCTGGTAAACATCCCCAAAGCTTTTGAACAGCGGTACATCATCGAACACAACGCCCGTGATCAACGATGATTGCTTATTGCTCAGGTCGCGCGGTGTAGGGCCAGGATTGACTGTTTCTCCGTTTCGCATGGCACGAGCCAGTTTCGCGTATTCCTGCTGCATTGCCCCGAGCTGGTTTGGTCCGAAATGAGTAGAAGCACCTTCGTAGTGTTGCACTGAGTATTCCTCTTTCGTTGCAACATATCCTGCGTATGCATCTGCAAGTCCGGCAATCACTACGTCTGTAACTCCGTCTGCCTTCAACTCTGCGCCAACCGTATCGCGAAGTCTACGCCCGCACATCGTAGTACACTCAAAGGGAACTGCGACAATCGCCAGACTTCCGATGCGTGCAATGTGCACAGGCAGTACTTCTGGAGTCCAGGGATACGGGGTCATGCGACCGGTTGGAAGCAGAATGATCTTTTTTTCATGGCATGCCTGGTCGTCTGGAACCAGCGTGAACATGGGCCAGCTTGCTCCACCGTACGTCATGCCTTCCGTAATCAATGGAACTCCGGACGGGCCGTCTTCTGTGGAACCAGCTGCAAACGAAACGCCGATGGCTGCTTTGCACGTGGATTTCGCAGCACCGCCCGTCCACTGAGCATCCACAGTCACCTGCGAATAGTTTACGTAAGCATGTCTGTAATCCACTCCGCCCGAAAGAACTTTCCCACCCTGATTGTAGAGTGTGTTCGCAGTCTCGTATTGTCTATTTCCAATTGTGTATGTGCGATCAAAGTCGTGAACCAGATCTGGAACGCCCCAGAGATTGGGAGAAACGTCTCCTTCATTTGCATTTGCAAATCCGGCAACAAAGGTATCAGCGGATGCGTAATTTGTGCCTTTCGCTTTTTCGAAACGATAGGCGGCATAGCCTTTGTTGTCGCCACTGATTAAATGATTCTTGTTTCCGATGCTGGTGGCGTGAACTGCAAACCAATTGAGCAATCCAAGTTCCTTTCCATCTGTTCCACGGAATTTCAACAGAGTCATCTTCTTGTCAATGTCCGCGGAATATTTCGCACGCTCTGCGGCTGGATTGGCAGCGTATGCAATCGGAGATCGGTTCATGCTTGCATCGTTTACATCACCAGTCGCAAGTTCGATCGTTGCCGGCTTTGCGTTGTTATGCGCGCGAACAATGGCCTGAAAGATTCCATTGACGATTGCGTCGTAGTTCTGCTGGTCATAGCCAAGGATAGTGAGATTGTAGAGCGCGTAGTGAGAGTATCCGCCAGGTCCACTGTGGGTATGCGTGGCGCTTAGAATTACGTTTTCGTCTGAGTACATATCTCCGTAGGCCGCAACGAGTTTCTTGACCACACCCTGTTTGACGGATTGGAAGACCTGTCCAAGATCGGCACTCACGTAGACCAGGCGTTTGCCGTTGCACGGACTTTCTATGAGAAAAGCGCGAGCACGCAGTCTCATGTGGATTCCAGCTGTTTTTTGATCTACCATGGCATAGCCCATCATGCCGAGTTCGGCCGCAGATCCAGTGATGTCGTAGATTCCCCTTCCAACGTTGAACTTATCTGCAGTGAAACAGGTACCGGTAAAGGCCCCGGCCGTGGTCAGATCATTGTGGTTGGATGCACTCGCTCCCGGAATCGGAGCGATCATGGGCCCCTTCTCTTTGTCTGCACCGCAATAGATGGCGAAGAGCAACAGCCCGATTGTGTAGCTTGTCTTGAACTTGTTCACAGTAAATTCCCCCTGCTATGTTCTCAGCATAAACGCGAACCTTGCGATTCGCTTACTTTCCCCTTATATGCCCCTTATAACTGCTTTTTTTTATCGAAAATAGGCCAGAGTGCGAGGCCAAATTGTCCTGCCCAGTAGGGCGCCAGAATCAGAGCTTCAGACACAGGCTCTTTGAAGATAGAAATGGCCCGCATGCTGTCTGAAATCACAAGAAGAGCCACCGCGCCGGCGAGCAGTCTGGACCACGCGGCTCCTTCCTTTCTTGCGAAGACCGGACGCGAAGAGAGACCGCCGAAGAGGATTACGACTGCAGTGTAGAGAATGGAGGCCATGCGAAGAAATCCATACGGTTCGAGCCACAGAAACATGACGATGGAGTAGAGGGCGTAGACTGCAAATCCGGTGGCTTCCAGTTTACTTTTGATCTTACCACCTCGCAAAGCGAAAGCAACGGAATACGCGAGGTAATAAACGGCAGTTGCAGATGCAATCCAGGCAAATCCAATGCCGAGCATTTGCATTGCTTCTACCAGAGCCGCGGCCACCATTCCAAGCGAAATCAGCCTGTGAGAGTTGTGTGCCGCGTTCTTGAAGACTACCACTGCGAATGACAGGAGCAGCACAGGGCGACCATAAAAATCCGGAATAGATGCGCCTGCAGCTATGGCGATCACATCCAAAATGCATGCGATGGCCAGTGCATAGTACGCGCGAGAAAGTGTGGTGTTTGGCATCATAAAACCCCGTTTGCCGGGGCCTTACGCTATTTGAGTTCTAAATATTTGCAACCAAAAATATCATTTATCTTCAATGGGTTTCGCGCCGTAGGTTTCCGGAAGAAACACCGACGCGAAGAGCGCGATCGCAAGAAGAACCACAAGCAAGTATACTGCATTGTCGTAAGAGGGTGAACCAAAGCGAATTGCATCCATCGCGAGCATTACAACCACTCCTCCTGCGTTCCCGGTGAGCATGAGAATGCCGGTGGCCGCACCCGTATGCTTTTCGCCTGCCACTTCGGAACACATCTCAAGCAAAAGCGCGAAAGCAGGTAAAAAGAAGAAACCGAGTGCTGCCGCCAGAGTCACGAGAATGCTGAACCGACTTCCCATTCCGAGAGGATACGTGAGGCAGACAGCTGCGATGACGCACGAAAGCAGGAATGGCTTACGCTTCTTGAACTTATCTGAAAAATTGGGGACAATCGCCGCGCCAACGATCCCACCCACAATCAAGGCACTTCCAATGATTCCGGCGTCAATGGCACTGATCCCTCTGGGTGCTAGAATTTGTTCCAGCCATGCAGTGAGACCGTTGAAGAAGCCCAGTCCCAGGAACGCCAGGAAGAAAAGAAGTTGCAGGCGTTTGTCTTTGAGAACTGGCCCAAAAGAAATACTCGAAGTGGATTCTTTAGATGCGGAAATGGACTTCCTGTCTATCAATGCATAGATAGCTGCCGCTGCCACGGAGACCAGAGAAAAGATGATCATGGCGGTTCTCAGTCCCCAGTGTTCTACAAAGACGGGAGTCAGTCCGAGTGCAAGAGCCATTCCTGCGAACATTCCGACTGTTCCTATTCCGTTGGCCGCCGCTCCTTCATCTTCGTCAAACCAGTCCGCCGCCAGTTTGGAAATTCCGTTTACGATGAAAGGCTGAGCTACCGCAATTCCAACCTGGCCTGCGAGCAAAGCGTAGAAGGATTCGTCGTAGATGCGAATGCAGGAAGCGGCCGCCTGCATGAAGGAGCCCCACAGAACAGAAACACGATATCCTTTGCGATCGATCAGAATGCCTGACGGAATGGAGAAAACCAGGTACAGAAGGGGAAAAACGAGAGTCAGAAGATTTGCTGTAGATTCGTCTACGGTGTAACGATTTTGAATTGTGATTGCGATGGTTGCAAAATTCAACCATAGCATCTGGCTGACGAGAGCTGTTCCGGCAAATGCCGCGAGCACCAGCCACTTTCTGTTTCCGCGTTGTTCCATGCCCGTTCGTGGGTTACGACTGAGTGCACTCAATCCTTTTTCAAAATTTATAAAATGTGTGGCGTCATCGATTGCTTCTTCTAGAGACAATCATGACTTTGTTCCGCTGGATTTCACTCGTTTTGTTAACGGTTTGTTTGGCGCACCCGTTTCACGCCGAACCTGTGGAGCATTCAGATACACAGAGCATCGCGAAGATCGATTGGATTGTACACTCGCTGGATGAAGAGAAGACTCACGCTTCGCTCTGGTACTACGGTTTTACTGGATTGTATGCAACAAGTACTGTGGCCAGCTTCACAATCGCGTCTACTTCACACGATCCCATTGTTCGCGCCACGCAGAGGGTCAGCGGGTGGCAGTCTTTGATTGCGACGGGAGGTATGCTGCTTGGTCCTGTTCCTTCTGCGTGGGCAGCAGATGACATTCGCAGTATGCCCGCAGGAACTGAGGCGGAGATCAAAAGCAAGCTCGACGCGGCAGAAAGCGCGCTTCGAACGAGTGCGGAGACTCAATCATTCAATCGGAGTTGGATCAATCACGCTCTTGGAGTGGCTGTAGCGGGAGGTGGCGCCGCTGTGATTCGTTATACCTATGGGCACAAAATCGACAAAGCAGGAGGCGGTGGAAGATCTGTAAGGGAAGCCACCGTGAATTTCTGGAGCAGTCTGATTGTAGGTGAGCTGCAGATCTGGACCATGCCGGTTCTCTCCATGGATAGATGGGATGAGTATTCGAAGAAAAAAGCCTCCGAGTCTCTTTCCATAGAGAGTGTGCGACTGGTTCTTGTTCCCGCAAACGATGGTCTTCGCGCTGGAATTGCGATGCGCTTCTAGAGATTGCGTAAGTATTCTTTGAAAACTCAGCGGGCGATCACAAAGCTCTTTGCAACAAATCCGCATCCCTGGCACACAATCATGATCATGTTGCCAACGCCTGAAAACGCATCGAGCCCGAGTAGCGATCCTTTCTTCTTCACTGCTCCGGTTCCTTCAAACAGATAGCCAAAGGCCATTTCCTTTCCGCCACATTCAGAGCACGTCGTATTCTTTCTTATGTTTTCGAATTTCTCTTCCATATCATGAGTGACGGCATATGTTTATTGTGCGTCAATCTGAATCGCGAAGATAGTCGATGCACAGAACGGCACGATCATCGTGAATGGGCGTGCCCGCGCAAAAAGTTTTTAAATCGAGGATCAGATTCTCAACAAAATCAGAAGCATTCAATGAAGCGGATTGGGCAATAAAATCTTGAAACCTGGATTCTCCGTATTGAGCGAAAGCAGGATTGGATGCCTCAGTAATGCCATCTGTGAAGAGCAAGATGCGATCTCCAGGCGCAAGAGAAACCCAGCCTGATTCGAAATCGAATTCTGCCCACACTCCGATCGGAAACGTGTTTTCAGACTTCAGTTCCTGGCAGGTGGAACCTCGAACAAGCAGTGCTGGATGATGTCCGGCATTGCAGTAGTTGACGCTGCCAGTGTTGAGATCTACAACACAATAGAACGCAGTCAGGTAGTTTACGCTGTCTCCAATGAATTTGAACATGTCCCTGTTGACTGTCGCGCAAACCTCGTGTGCCAGTGTATTTGCAGGAGCCGCGTTGCTGAATGATGCTTTGGCCATGGTGGTGACGAGCGCCGCCGAAACACCGTGACCAGAAACATCTGCTATGAGAAATCCAAATCGATTCCCGGTGAGAGGAATCACATCATACAGATCTCCACCAACACTATCGAGTGCAATGTAGCAGGATCCGAATCTGAATTCGGATCGAACCGGAAAGCGATTTCCTGCTGGTATGATGCTTTGCTGAACGTTATGCGCCAATTCGAGGTCTCGCCTGAGTCTGTCTTCTGCTTTCTTTCGCGTGCGGACCTCTCCATTGAGCGAAAGAAAAAGTCGCGATACTACCTGGTTTACGATATAGAAAGAGCCCAGCATGGAGACGGAAGCAATCACAAGCGGCAAGAGCGGCGGTCGAACAGGATCCATCAAAATGTTGACTGCAGGTAGAAGGCCAGCGTATACAGACGCGCCAACCCCGGCGTACAAAACGCTGCTCAGTATTACATTGTAGATGCCATAATTGCGCGAATCGGTCATGCTGGAGAGCGAAATGGAAATAAAATAGCCAATGATTACAAATGAGGAAATATTTCCGGTCACGTACACCATCACGCTGATCCAGAGTAGGTCCGCAGTGGCCGGAATATAGCCGCTCCACCAGTGTTCTTTTTCGATCAGAATTTCTAGTTCAATCAGCGTGATCCAGGAAACTGCGAAGACCAGATGTAAAACGGAAAGTGGGTAAACGACTGTAAGCTTGAAGTAGACAAAGACTGCGAAGAATACCAGGTTATAGACGATGCGAGCTACATTGGCCGGGCGGTATTTCTCGGACGCTGGTACTTTGTTCCGCCGCCGCACGATGCTGGAGTGTGATGGAAACGGAAGAAGCTGTCAAGCCCTAACGGCGATTACATGTCGTGAAGGCCAGGCTGCTTCTTGATTTCTTCAAATTGGAAGTACGAATCCAGTTTGGAAAGTTTCAACAGCATCATTTGAGGCTGGTTGATCTTTCGCAACACTAGCTGGCCGCCGTACGCTGTAACGTCATCCATGATGAGCTTGAGCGTGCCCATACCGGAAGAGTCCATGTACGTAACATTGGACATGTCTACAAATACGGGAGTCGGTCTTCCCACGAGGTGGCCGCGCACCTCATCGCGCAACGCCCGGACCATGCTCATGTCCAGGCGTTCCACGTGAAAGGATAGGTGGAGAGTGTTGCCGGAGAATTCAGCCTTTGTCATCATTGGGCCTGGTTCTCCGTCTTCATTCTTCTCACTTTTCCTTGTAAATGTCGTCGATGAGCGACTTGTATTTGTCCGTGATGATGTGTCTCTTCAGTTTGAAGAGGTTGGTCATTTCATCACCGACTTCGAAAGCCTTTGGGACCACACGTGCGTCCTGCATGCGTTCAAATGCTTTGAAACCGTTTTCACCTGAGACCAGTCTTGCGATTTCTTCTTTGATTACGCGAAGGACTTCTGGATTCCTCGCAAGTTCTTCTACTGTTTCCGCAGGGATTCCGAATTTCTTAAATTCTTCTACCGACGGAACGACGAGCGCGGCCAGGAACTTCTGATCCTGACCTACAACCATCACCTGGTCGATGAACACAGATTCGCACATTTTGTTTTCAATTGGGACTGGCTCCACGTTTTCACCGTTTTGCAGAACCACAGTGTCCTTCGAGCGACCCATGATCTTCACGCAATCGTTGAAGGTGATCATTCCCATGTCACCGGTGTTCATCCAGCCGTCTTTGAGTACCTTGGCGGTAGCTTCCGGGTTCTTGTAGTAGCCTTTCATTACTTGCGGGCCTTTGGCGTGAATTTCGCCTTTGATTCCGCGGCCCATAGCTCTACGCTTGTCGTTTGGATAAATCACATCTCCAGTGTTCAGATCCATCAAGCGAATCTGGGTGCCAGGGAAAATAGGTCCAACGCTACCGATCACCAGTTTCTTCCACGAACGAACGGCGAGAACAGGACAAGTCTCTGTCATGCCATAGCCTTCGAGGACTGGAATTCCAATGTAGTTGAAGAACTGATCCACATGAAGAGGAAGTGCTCCACCACCGGATACAGAACCCTTGAGCGCGCCGCCAGTTGCTCCGCGAAGCTTCTTCAAGACGATGACGTCGAGGAGGAAGTACGGAATTGCAAAGAGCGTAAGGCGAAGAATGTGCAGAATCCCCATTGCGATGGAAACCAGCGGGTTTCTTCCTTCCATATCAAGAGATCTTCCTGTGAGGAAGAACAAGGAGCCCTGGAACATCAATGAACAGAAGTATGCCGCATTGAAGAGCGCGCGACGAATTGGAGGTGCACCCTTTACGTTGTTCAAGATTTTCAGGTAGATGTTTTCCCAGAGACGCGGGGCAGATCCCATGAACGTTGGTTTAACGTTCTTCATGTCATCGCCAATGTTCCGGATGTTTGTATAGTAGGTACAGGCACCCTGACTTACCGCCATCATTTCGAAAACACGCTCGAAGATATGCCATACTGGGAGAATGGATAGAATCCTGTCCGCAGTTGTAATTGGGATCGGGATGTTCTGAGTCTGCGAAATCATGTTCGAGTGCATGAGCATTACGCCCTTTGGCGCACCCGTAGTTCCAGATGTGTAGATCAGCGTGAACAGATCGTCTGGCTTTGTACTTTCAATCCGCTCTTCTACTCGCTTGTCTCCTTTCGCGCGAAGCTCTTTTCCTTTTGCGATGAGGTCATACATACTCAAAACGTTGCCGCCGGACGCAGTTGCTCCCTGGTCCATGACAATGAGTGTTTTGATGTTTGGGCATTTATCTAGATTCTTCTGAACTTTGGACAACATCTCCTTATGTTCTACAAAGCACACTTTCGCATCTGAATGCGGAAGAATATACTGAATATCAGCGTCTGTTACGTCTGTTCCGCGAGGAACGTCAGCTGCTCCGGCCAGCTGGCAACCGTAATCGGCGATGATCCATTCCACGCGGTTGTCCGCGAGGAGGGCAACGTGTTCGCGCTGCTGAACTCCCAGATCAATGAGCGCTGTCGCAAGATTTACGCCAGTTTCATATAACTCTGCGTAGCTGATTTGTTTCCATGTCTTGTCTTTTTGTCTTGTCCCGAAAGCTGGAAGATTTCCGAACAACTGAGCCGCCTCGCGATACATCGCAGGCAGTGTTTTCGCAGTAATCCTTGTTGGCACGTGAGTCCTCCCCCCGAAAAGTAGGCTCAGAAAAAGAATTGTACGGAAGTCTGGATGTCAACCTTTTATGATCGTTTTTTAGCCCGCAGGGGTGCATTGCGCTCGGTTCTTTGTGTTGGAATCGATCCGGATCCCGCAGCTATTCCAAATTCTGATTCAGGTATTGAGGGAACGTTTTCTTTTCTGAGAGAGATCATTCAAGCTACTGCACCCTATGCGTGTGCATACAAGCCGAACGTTGCATTCTTTGAGGTTCTGGGTCCGGCTGGCTGGGATTTGTTCGGTAGAATTGTGCAGTGCATTCGAAGAGAGGCGCCGGAGGCGCTGATTGTGGCGGATGCGAAGAGAGGAGACCTCGCAAATACGGCACGCTTCTACGCGGAGACATTTTTCAAGACTTACAATTGCGACGGGCTCACGGTCAATCCGTACATGGGAATGGAGTCGCTTGCACCATACGATCAGTTTTCAGATCGCGGAGTCTTCGCATTATGTCTCACATCAAATCCTGGTGCAATTGACTTTCAAATGCAGGGGTCACCTCCACTTTTTGAACAAGTCGCGCGATCTGTACAGGAGAGAAACGCAATCACTCGCAACTACTGGATGGTGGCAGGAGCGACGAGAGATGCGGATTCTCTTTCTCGTATCAAATCGATTGCTCCGTCCGTTCCACTTCTGATTCCTGGAGTTGGTGCACAGGGCGGTGAGCTCGCAGTGGTCCTTCGCAATTGCGGCGCAGATGTTCTTGTGAATGCGAGCCGGTCCATTCTCTACGCATACAAGGAACATTCAGGTGTCTCGAGAGGTGAGGCGGCTGCTCGTTCGGCCAAAAACGTGGTCGACGAAATGAGATCGCTTCTTTCCTTTTAAGCTGTGCTTCTGCTCATCGATGACAATCTGACGATTTGCGAAGTCGTCAAAAAGCTCTTCTCGGGCGTATATGATCTGCGCATTACGCACACGGCTGCGGAAGGCTGGGCAGCCCTGGAAGCAAACGCAGCAAGCGTCAAGGCGATTCTCCTGGACTGGGAACTTCCGGATCAAAATGGTATAGATTTTTTAAGAAAATTAAAACAGGATTCTCGTTTCAGGCTGACCCCTGTTCTGATGCTGACCGGCCGCACGGACGAAAAGGACATAGAAGCAGGGATTGCGGCCGGGGCGCTTTATTATGTTACAAAGCCGTTTGATCATCGCATTCTCAGCGCGCTGGTGGAAACCGCGCTCCGAGATTTTAGTTCTGCTCATAAAACCAGCACCGTTCGGCTTTCAGACTATGAGTCGCTTCTAACGGAACTGTCGTTTCGATTCAGCACAGTGAGCCAGGCGGGCGCGTTGTCTCAGCTCTTAGCTGAGTATTGTCCTTCACCCGATGCAGCGAGGCTCGGTCTACATGAGTTACTCGTGAATGCGATTGAGCACGGGAATCTAGAAATCTCCCACGCTGAAAAATCTAAGTTGCTGGGAGAAGGAACTTTGCCTGACGAAATGGCGAGGAGGCAGAACGTCGCACCCTATGCAAACAGGTCTGCCAGCGTTCGGATGATTCGCACAAGCGAAGAAGTACGCTTCATCATTCGAGATCAGGGACCGGGCTTTAATTATAAAGCATTCCTCAATTTGTCAGCGGACAGAGCTTTTGCACAGCACGGTCGCGGCATTGCCCTGGCTCGTTCTTTGTCGTTTGATCATCTTTCTTATGTGCCTCCCGGAAACGAGGTTCATGGTCGCATAACGGTTCCGCGAAGTGCTTCGTGAAGTCTTGCCGGGCGTTGATGTCTCCGAGCAGCGGCTCAGTTTTCTATTTCCCCCGCGAAAAGTGGATCAGGCCTGCTTCCTCCGCTGCTTTCAGGCAGGCCTTGATTTGTTTTAGATAGTCGCGAAGCGGGACGACTCGCGCATCCTGTGTGGATTCCAATGCTTTGGTAAGCTGAGGAGCAGAGTCCACTTCTTCTTTCCCGGGTTGCCCTGAGGAAAGGACGGTTTCCAGGATGCCCACGACATAGCCGTCATACTCCGCCAGTTCCGCATGAAGATCTCCGAGCAATGCATCATCGATGCTGGATGGAAATGGCATCGACTTGAGGAGAGCAAATGATTCTTTGAGATGATGTAACTTTTGATTCATGGCGACAGTTGATCTAAACTAATTGTACCAGAAGGTAACAATCTGGCTGCAGTTTTCTTTGAAGTATCCGCCTACCGTTCCGCGGCGAATCTTGATGGCCGGAGTTCCGTCTTTGAGAGTCATGGGCCGCGCACTTTTCAAATTGGATTTGCAGAATGAAATTGCGTCGCGCGTATACTGATCACACGGCTTTCCGTTTCCGTGTTTTTTGCAGTGATATTTGAGACTGGCAGCACCATTCGGAAAAGTGGATCTGTACCATTGGTCCTCCGGCCCTGCGAGCGCTGGAGTGCTTAGCATCACCAGAAGTAGAAGAGTGAAGGTTGTTTGCTTTGTCACGATACCCGGGCAAAAAGAACTCTAAAACGATTGGGTGCAATCAGAAAATTCATAGCCTGAAGCCAGCTCATTGTTTTCGTGTTTTCCATGCGCCCATCTGTCATCGCTTCTTTCCTTTTGATCGCCGCGGCATTCACTTGCTCCAGACCACCCGTCGATTTTAGAGAGTGGATGCTTTCGCAGATGGAATTCAATCGAGCGGCCACGGATCATCTTCTCGATGAACTTGAAAAGACTGGCAAAGCAGATGAAGCTCTCGCCTGGCGTGCAGGGACCAACCGGGCACCTCTCGGGTGGCAATTGATGCACCTGGCCGCGTCCGAGGATAGACAGGCCACTCGCCTGGGGGCCCAGTCTCTTATATCTGAAAAGTATGCGGAGGATTTTAAGAGCGGCAAACCAGCCGTGTCGTTCATTCCGAAGCTGCCCTACGTGCGCCAGTATTTGAAAGATTCGCGTGCGTCTCTCCAAAAAGCAATTCGTGACTTTGATATGAGCAAAATGGATCAGAAAGTTCCGGAAACAGACAATACATTTCGTAAACTATTTCAAATTATCCTGTGGCATGAGCCGCATCATCAGGGCCAGGCCCATGCGACGTTCAATCTATTTAAGGCCGCCAACGGTTTGATGGATGAGCAAAAATAAATATGCTGGCACAATGAGTTGCATTTGAGCGCGCCACTCACTTCAGGTAATGATTGTAGTTTTGTTCCATGGCGCTAATTAAGTAGGCAAAGTACTTCTTATCTTCGGGAGAGGAAGCCGAGATGGATTCTTTGCGATAAAAATCCGCCATCTCTTTGCGGAAACTTTCGCTCTTAAAAAACTTTTTCTGAAATTGGATTCTACCCGGTTTGCCGGGCGCACAAAACTTTTCGGGAACTTCTATGATCACAAGGTGTTTCGGAGTACCAGGTGCGTGAGCTGCTGCTGCCGGTACAGGTTGCTGCGGCCTGGGAGCCTTTTTCTTCGCGGCCATTTTCCTTTTGTGTTCTTCTAGCTTCTGCACGGCGAGCGCATGTCTTTCGCGTTTCTTCTGTTCTTTTTCCTTTTTTCTTTCGAGTCGCCTTCTTTCCGTGAGATCCAGACCAACCTTGTGGCCAGCTTTGATCACCTGGATTTCCCACTCCGGTACCTGAGGTTGCTGCGGGCCCTGAGGCGCGGCCCCTTTAGGACGATCTTTCAGGAATTGAACGTGATCCGGATCTACCTGCGGGCGATCTGCTTTTGCGGATAGTTCTTCCAGGCTGAGCCTGCTCGACGATCTCCCCGTTTCTCCGCCGGCGACTTCTTCGCTCCTGGTTCCTTCTTCTCGCTTCTCATCCCGGCGTTCTTCTTTTCTCTCTTCCGGTCTTCTCTCTGCTGCGGCTGTTTCCGCCCGTCTGGGCTCTCCTGATGCAGCCGGATTTTCGCGTCTGACTTCCACGCCTGCCGGAGAACCTGACTCTCGTGTAACCGTTGTTTGGCGATCCATTGTAGAATCAGAACGTGATGAGGAGCGACTTACATCCACTCCAGGACTCGATTCTGCTCTGCCCGCTTCTGTCCTTGTGCTTGACTCAGGCATTTTAAAGTCTGGCCTTTCCGATGACCGGCTCTGTGTCGCGCCTCTTGAGAAAGGATCCGGCTGGCTACGCTCACGCGCCTCCGTGAAAGGATCAGGACGTCCGCCGGATGTTGCTCTAGGAGCAGTAGAAGGTCCTGAAGATGAGGTTGACTCAAGATCCAGAACGTGTTCCTGGATTTCTCCTGGCTCCGTTTCATGTGGTCCGGAGCCATCCACGGCGCGTTTGGCCATCCGTTCCTGTTCTTTGCGCGCTGCGGTACGAAGTTCCTTTTCTTTGATACTGGCTGCTTTGTGAACTTCTGTTCGCATTGCAGTCTTCATGAAATCCTTGATCTGCTCCGGATCTATTTTTCGTGCGAAGCTAAAGAGTTTCCAGAAGAGCCTTTTGAAGAAAGGCATCTGTGATACAAAAAAGTCCTGTCTTATTTGAAGAAAGCGCTCGTATGTGTCCGGTCGAACCAGTGGCTGGAAACGAGAAGGATCCTGGACGCAATCGTAGATCCGCTCCAGGTTCATGTGTAAGTTGTAATCCTTGTTTTCTCGGGCTGCTTTATATGAGCGAGCGCACATGCTTTCCAGCTGGCTTGTGTGAAAGGCTAGATAGATTAGTTTAGAATGTCCGAAAGTTGGGTTATCTTGAATTTCCAGGCTCTTTACGTTTTGATGCGAACGAAGAGCATCGATCATTCTCTTTTTCAGGTTTTCATTTTTTACAATGTTCTTATCCAATCGAACAAATACATTCAGGTCCACGTAAGGTGGATTGGCTGACGCCAGTTTCTGCACGTACAGCTCTACCGCCTGATAGAATTGGATCTTTTCTTTTTCTTTTTGATGATCTACAACTGCTTCGGAGTGCATCAGCATGAATACAATTGCATTGCGAGCAAATAGTACGCCTGGTTCTGCGCGAAGTGCATCTTCTTTCTGCGAAAAGAGGTGAGCATGCTGCTGAAGCAGACCGGCTCCCATCTTGTGCGCAAGAAAAGGAGAAGGAGTGACATCCGGCGATTTTAAATAGCTCTGATAGGCAGTCTGGAATGCCTCCGCTGTAACATTCGCATGATGAAACTGAGATTTCGGATCTGGTTTTGTCCCGGGCACTTTCTCAGACATGATCACATCGCGTGCGAAAACAAGACGGACTCTATCATGAAAGGCCGCCAGATCGTTCATTGCATTCGATGAACCGGGCCAGGCAAATGGAAACCGATCCCCCAGCTTCTTTACACCGGACAATTTGGTTTGAAATTTTAGTTTTTCTGATCCAAGAAGTGCATTATAAATTTTCCCAAGCAATTCTGCCTTGCCTTTGATTTGATCTGCGAAACCTGCCTGGCTTGTATCTTTGGGCGCATGCCAGTCTGATCGCATGGCTTCGAGCATCTGATAGTAAGGGAGGAGCCGCACAAACGTTGGATCCTTTTTTTCCATCAGGTCATCCGCGACTCCGTGACTCCAGGCGAATGAACTCAACCATGCGCCCGCCGCGTCGATAGAGGTTTTCAATGATTCATTTTTGAAGCTATCAAGTTGCAGATCTTGTTCCTTGTCTTCCTGGAGAACTAGATAGTCGTTGCAGACGATTTCTCCGCCTCTGCTTTCGAGAGCGGGTAGAATTTCAATGACACCTTCTGAGCGCAAGAATGCAAGCCACCCAAGAAAGCTGGCTCGAAAACTTTCTGCGGGAAGGCCGCGGCCCAGCGTGATTTGAAACGCTCCATCCTTGTCCGCAAGGATCGTAGACATCTTTGGGAAGTTCTCCAGCTTTCTAGTGCGAGCGAGGCGTGAATCTTTGAGAAGCATTTCACATAGCATGCTGTGCAGAGTCTCGATGGTTTTGGCCGCCTGCCCACCTTGCATTACAATGCGACTACTGGCCGACTGTCTGGATAGAAGGCTGGTGTGGAAAAATTCCGCTGCTGCCTGGTGTGTGATGCTTTCTGATGTAGACATGAACGGCCCGGAAATGACATGAAAAGAAGTAGAATCTTTCGTCAAGGATTGTTGAGATTTGATCCTGTTTTCAGTGTGATTACTTTGTAGAATGTTCGGTTGCTTTTCTAAAACGCTGCCTGATTTCAAAGGTTGCTTTTTGAGAATCCATCCATTTGTGCCAGGTTTGTCTTGCTTCTGGTTCCGTGGTTTCCCACATGGAATGGTTTTCTTCCGGGTCTATGTCGAATGAATAGAGTTCTTCATGTGCAGGGCGGGCCAGTTTAAGCAAATATTGTTGATTGTTCTGGATGATGCTTGCTCCCACATCCGTACGCATCATTTCATTGGAGGTCGTAATCAGGATCGTTCGATCGGGCTTAACTGCCTTGAAGAGATCGCTGCCAAGGAATCTTTTCTTGAGGGAGGAGATTTGCGAGCTTGAGTCCATTCCGTAAAGGCCGATTATCGTTGGAATGAGATCCACGTTCGAAACGTTCAATGCGGCTGTTTTCTTCAGTTGCTGCATATCCAGTTTGTTTTGAAGTGCTTTCGGAACATAGATCCAGAGCGGGACCTGCACCGTTTCCAGATACTGGCAATAGAAATGAGCCACGCATTCATGTTCGCCAAACGCCTCACCGTGATCGGATGCAAATACTACAATCGTGCGGTCGATCATTGCAGATTCCGTTAGTTGCTTAAAGACTTCTTGGACCAGTGCGTCTGTCTTATAAATCGTATTATCATAGGAATCACGACTCGTGCCAGAATAGAGGCTGAATTCCGGCTCCACATTGTACGGGTAGTGAGTGGTATTAAAATGAAGCATCCCCGCGGTCCTTTGATGATCCATGGTTTCTCCGTTCTGAATCGTTTCCCGGATGTGTTTTTTCCATTCTGCGAGAGTCAATAGATCGTTGATTCCAAGGTCGTTGGAAAGAGCGGCACCACTTTCTTCATAGGCCCAGTATTTCTCCAGTGCGGGCGTCTTTAT
Source organism: Leptospirales bacterium (assembly GCA_019694685.1). Lineage (GTDB taxonomy): Bacteria > Spirochaetota > Leptospiria > Leptospirales > Leptonemataceae > JAEUSB01. The sequence goes on along the minus strand of JAIBBM010000001.1, from coordinate 110,566 downwards.
GAATACGGACATTCGACCCCAGCTGAGCTTGTGCGATGATATGTAGTACGTATGTTGTCCCGCCGCCTTCGCATATTCGAAGAGATTGGGATAGGTGAGGGTGAGCTCTGTTTCTTGCACCGGATTAATTCCGGTGAGGATGCTCGGAAGAGACAGATACGTGGATGTGGCGTTTGCATACGCTCGCGAAAACAGAATGATCTGACCGCTATCCTTCAGCGATTGCATATACGGTGTGTTCTGCCTTTGTCCGCCATAAATTTGCATGCCTTTCTTACGAAGGCTTTCGTTCAGAATGATGAGAAGATGAAAGTTTGCGTGTTCGTGTGTATCGCTCAGTTGAATTGGATTTCTTCCAGTGAAGCCACGGCTCCAGAGTTGTGTGTTCGTGGCTCGATTCCACGCGGATCGGAGTAGGATTACGATGTTTCCCGTTATGGGAACATAGCACTGTTCGTAGAATTGAACGTTATGCACCATGATCATGAAGAGCAAAGATAGTGCCGCCGGGAGGATGCCTTTTCGCAATGTTCGAAGCGCGGTCTTTTCAAAGGCAGTATCCGGGGCTGCCTTTCCGTCACCGGGTGTTGGAGGGGCAGGTGTTGTGGCGCGTTTGAGCAAGTGGAACACCAGGGCCGCGCCGCAAACGATCCACATCAGGTGGGCGAACGAGGCTGTATCGCGAAGCAAAGTCCAGGCATTGTAAGGTTCTCGAAGTGCGAACTCCGCCGAAAAGAGATTGGGCGCGATTCCGTTCGTGAAGTAGAAGACCGTGGAAACAGACGTTCCAATGGCCAACCATAGGGAGACGCTAATAAGAAAAGAGGCGTACATAAATCTCCGTCCTTCGCGTAACAGTAGTTTGGCGAAAAAAACGGACAGGTGTAAGAAGATGAGAAACGCAGACCATGATGCGACGTACAGCATCCATTCACGACTGTGAAAATCCTGGACTACTTTCCTGCGCGTAATGAGATCGAGGATCAATATGAAAAGCGCAATCTGCGTCAGATGAGACCGCATGATTCTTCTAAATAATGTCACGATGGCACTACTTGTGAAATGCGTTCGCCGGTCACCCAATTCGCGTGTGAGCGAAAATGATTGACAGAAGTTTTTTCTAATCCCCAGTTGCGCGCATGAAGCTGTTCTTTGCTTTCGCCATTTTCGCTCTCATGCGATGCATTCCCGAGAACCAAATTAGAAGCTACGGGGATCCGCCGGCGGCGGCAGATAGTTTCGTATATGCGACGTTTGATATAGACTCCAATGCCGGAAAATGTCTGCTAAAGCTCCACCCGACAGACAACAAGGGGCCGGATCAACTGTTCGCAGCGAGTCTACTCGGCCTGGCAATTCTTACTGTGCCCCCCGGCGAGTATGAACTCAATGAAGTGGTTTTTGCAACTAATTTGCAAAAGAAAGAGCAGCCGTTTACGTCGCCACTCTATCTTCAGAAATTCGCAGTTCAACCAGGGGAGGGCGTCTACCTGGGTAATTTTCATTGTTCAGCTGTTACCCACGGCACGCCACAATACAACCAGCTCCGGATTGAGTTTGGGTTCAAACTGAGCAAGTACCAGATGAATGAGACAACTCGAAGAATTGTTGAACTCTACGGTCCGCAACTCAACGGCCGCGTTTTTAGAAATCTGGAGAACCCATGAAGCTCTTTAACATTGCGATTTTGATAATCATTACAACAAATCACTGCATGCTCATGATCCGAACAGAATCGCCGCAGGCGATCTATAGGGGTGCCAGGGCTGGAGTTCCTACAAAAGTTCGGTGTGAGATCGTGGCTCGCACATCGCAGATCTATGAACACCCGCTCGATAATCCAATGACACCCGGTCAAATTGAGATGATGGTTCGCCGTGGTTTGGACCAACAAGGTTACAGCTGTGTCAACAACGACTCCGGTTTGCCTGTTCTCACCGTCGATGCCGCGGTCTATAAAACGCATCCGAATCCGCTATTTTTCGGGCTGACGGTTTTCCTTCTCGATTTAGTTCCCACCTACTTTGGCAGGCTGACTGTCGACGTCGCCGTTTCACTCGATATAGCAAACAAGCCTCATCGCTTTCAATATACGGGCAACTATTCTATCTGGACTTCTATGCTCTTTATCCCGACCGGCAATCCCGAAGACTATGGTAAGAAAAAGGTGCGCGAAATCATCGAGGACGACATGGCTGCTTTTGCAATGGACGCTGCGTTTGTGACGGGAGCGAAATCGGAAGATTGCTTTGACTCGGACCTGGTACTCAAGGACGGCAGACGCATTTACTCCGCACGCGTTTCACGGTCTTCGACAGCTGTTGATGTTACTGCACGCGACGGACGGCATTGGGTTTTCGCGCCTGAAGAAATCGTGAAGGTGGATCGATGAATGTTGTGGACCGATTGATGTTCGGGTCGCATGAAAGTCCGCGTGTGCTCACAATGCGCTCGACAAACCGTCGAGTCTTCGCCAGGATACCTCCGGGACACGATGATGTTTCGGATGAAGATAATCGCATCACTCCTTTTCCTGCTGGGAACGGTGAATTGTACGTATGAAGCGAATTGCTCGGCTAGCGACATGCGATGCAATCCCATACTTTCGACTGGCCTGTTCATACGAACGTGTTACACGCAAGGATTTTGTAAGATCTTCGCTACCTCTGGCACATGGTTTGGAGACCTGGGTGGGTCTACAGGAGTGAGCGGCGCGGATCGACTGTGCAACGCGGACGCAAACAGGCCTGCGGGTGGGGGTTTCTATGCTGCCCTTATCAGTGACGGCATAACGCGCATTGCCACTGTCACTTCGAACATTGGCGATGGGCAGGTTGGCTGGGTGATGTATCCGAACATGGAATACCGCCTGGCCAATGGATCTACAGTCTGGACCACAAATTCAGCTGGTCTGTTTGTGTTCGGGACTGTCACGAACCAGATTGCTGCTGCAGGCACCTACTATACTGGAATGGATGCATTCTGGGTAAGCAGCGCGACCTGCCTCTCATGGACAGACGGGACCGGAGGAAATAGTGGCAGGTACGGTACCGGCGGTGCGTCCGGAAACACTGTGATCTCCTTGTCTCAGTCCGCCTGCAATTCAGCCATGCGCGGCCTGTATTGCGTCCAGCGTTGACGTTAGGCGGCATTCAAATACTTTGAACGCTTGGTCCCTGCGCAGTCAAAACTTGTTGAAGTAAGCGGATCTGGCGACGGCAGGACAGTAGTTGCCATTGGCTTTCGGATCGATTTCAAGCGGCTGCTGATTGTTTCCGCTGCCAGTAAGCGGAAACGCATAAATCTTTCCATTGGGAGCGAGAATTCCACCGTCGAACGCCGTCACCGCGGCTCCCCACCCGGATCCAAACGTGGTTTGCGTATGCGTGACCGGGTCAAATTCAAGCACTACAGCAGAGCTTCTTGGAGTGAGGTAGATGTGACCGTTAGGCGCCACTGCGGCGCCCAGGTAGTTGGACGATCCACCTGTATTTCCAAAACTGGTCACTGTGTGTGCTATCGGGTCCACTTCGAGAATGGTGGAAGTGGTGAACCCGGGCAGATAGATCTTACCGGAAGGCGCAAGAATTCCTCCATAATAGTTGTTCGCTGTCAGGGATGGTCCGAATAGAGTGATGCCGCGCGTAGTCGGATCAATTTCAGCGATTTGAGTTGTTCCAGCATACGGAACTGCGTAAATCTTTCCATTGAGGCCCAGCACAGCGCTGCCCCCGTAGTTCAGTCCCAATTGCGCTGCTCCAAAAATTGTCACGGAGCCTGAGACTGGATCGATTTCAAGCGCGCCTGACGTTCCGGACTGCGCTGTGCAATAGACTTTGCCGTTTGGAGCGAGCACTCCCCCGGAGCATGCCACACCTCCGTTTGATCCGCTCAGTGTGGTGGTTGCGCCTGTATTCGGATTGAGAACGACAGGATTCATAACTCCAGTATGCGGAATCTCGAGTAATAGTCCACTGGGGAGAAGCACCATTCCAGAACCTGTATTGGAGGCCGGCCCAACGAGGGCCGTGGTCAGGGTATTGGGATCAATTTCAAGAAAAGGCATTGTGGGCCCCGCACCAAAACGTGCGCCGTAGATCTTACCGTTAGGCGCCAATGCTCCGCCTTCCCACTTCGCATTCCCGCTATAGACTGTACCAAATAGACGCGTTGATCCGACAGAGCTCGCGGAGCCGAGGGAAGCTTGATATTGCAGATAGCTTTGCATGCGATCGGCCATTCCGGGTTGAATGACTGAAAATTCCGTCACCCACGGCGCGCAAAGGTCCTGGTAGCTGATATCATAATAGGCAATCAGGAAGGGCCAATCTTCAATGCCATGTGACAGATGGCGCGCGCATCCATTGGTGGTAAAGAAAAGAGCGCCCAGAAGGAAGGTTGCGATAGGCGAAATTTGGTTGATCTTCAAGGATTTCTTCTTCGGAGCCGGCTCCTTCGCGCGGTTAGTCTAAGCGATTGGTTTTTGCCTTTAATCCGCTCTGCATAGTATATTTTGAAATTGCGAAGGAGCAGGAACTGACTGGTATCGCGTGTTTTTTTTTTGCGCTTCTTTGTCATAGGTGCGCGATTTTTGATGTCTAAGCTACTTGAAATGCGACCAGGCATTCTCACATTCTTAGCGCTCGCCTTTGGGCTTAGTTGCCAGCCAGTGTCGCAGGGAAATCATTCTCTCGAAACCCTGCTCCTGGCGGATGGATCGAGAACCACCGTATGGGAACCGCGAATCTTGTACCTCGTGGGATATAGTTCTCCGGACCTGTGGGCCTTCCAGGTAGATTCGACGACAGGCGCACTCACTCAGATTTTCACCAATACGTCTACTCTGGCCGCAGTAAACGCCCTGAATGTAGTGGTCGATTCGACTAACGGAGTATTATACGTTCCGCGCAACATCAATCCCGGCGGATTGCGTTCCTTTTCAGTGTCTGAGGCAGTCCCGGTGCCTGGCACTGTTTCTACGAATACTGCCGGAGTCGCATTTTCCCATTCAGCAGTGAATCATCCAACTCTGCCAATGACCTACGTGGTCGACACTGGAGGAAATGTTCTGGTTTATTCGCGAACTGCTGCGGGCGTGTTTGGTGCTCCATCTACATTTGCCATTGGTACACCGACCGGGAGTTATCTTACCATCAGTCCTGGAGCCAGGTTCTTGTTCTATCGTGCTAATTCAATCATCAGAACTGCCCCCATCAGCTCTGCGGGTACTCTTTCTACCGCGGTTGGTAGCTACACTTCTACCGGGAACGGATATCTGGTGTCTCATCCAGACGGAAGGTTCGTATATGTTACGGGGACAAACAGTATCGACTTACTGCAGTTAGGTGATGATGGTTCTCTGACTTTGATCAGCCAGACCGCTACGCCGAATCTGAATATTCCATTCGTGATTCATCCCAACGGAAAGTACCTGTACATGACAGATTCAACGGGTACGGCTTACGTCTATTGGATTAATAAGGTGACCGGGGCGTTGTTGCTCCTGCAGCAAATCAGCGTGAATAATTCTGCGCCGCAAGCATCATGCATAGATGTGCGAGGTAGATTCTACTATACTTTTGGTTCCGGAGCAGGCAACATTGCCACTGCTTTTCGCATCAATGACACGAACGGCACCTTGTCGCAGACTGCAGCATACACTCTGTCCACCTCGCATCGCGGCTGTGCATTCCTGAATGCCCAGGTGAGTCGGTCTCATGTGGAGCTTCGCGCGGATGAGTATCTGCCTTCATGGCTGATCCTATAAGGCAAAAAATGGGCATAGGAATTATTGCTTGCACAAGTTTCGAGCGATTTGATATGTTTAGCGTTATGCGTAAACTCCAGATTGTTCTGGTTTTGATTGTGTCTTCCAGTTGCACTGGAAGCTTTCCGCGTACATCCCTGGATTCGGAGTCGCAGCTCCTTCTGGCGCGAGCTCTTTTTCAAAGTTCATCTGCAACCAGTGCGGCGGCGGTTCCTTCATGCGCTTCCAATGCGTTCTGCTATACATTTCGGACAAACGGGCTCGCAAGCGCAAATCTCGGCGGCATCTCCGGTGCAGATGCTACTTGCAATTCGGACGTGAATAAGCCCGCGGGTGCAACAGGTTCATTCAAGGCGTTTCTCGTGGACCCGCAAACGAATTTGCGCAGGGCCAGCGTGACCGCCAATCTCGGAGATGGGCAGATAGACTGGGTTCTCCGGCCTTCGAAGCAATACAGACGATCAGACGGCATTACGATTTTAGGCACGACTGGTTCCAACTCACTCTTCACTTTTGCCCTGACAAACAGTTTTGTCAGTTCGGCTGGAGGACATTGGACCGGTCTTGCGTCGACGTGGGTTTACGATGCAAGTCATTGCACAGGTTGGACATCCACCGCAGGGAGCGGCCGCGACGGCGCGGACAATTCTACTTCCACCACAGCTATCTTCAATAATGCAACGCTCTGCAATACGTCCGGCCCAACGATCATTTGTATTGAGCAGTAACGGAAAACGCCAATTTGACGGATCTTCCTGCCCTCGCCGCTCTCGTGCCGAAACCCCTTGACAAATAGGCCAAGGGCGCGAGTTCTAAAAGAAATAGAATCTAATCGGAACAAGGCATGTCTTTCACACAAAGAATCTTCTCCAGTTCCCTCGGGCGAAAATACCTAATGGCGATCTCCGGAGCGCTGCTCATGGTATTTCTCATTGCTCATATGACAGGGAACCTCCTCGTATTTGCCGGGCCAGATGCGTTCAACGCTTACGGCCACTATCTCAAAACGCACCCTCAGTTGCTGTGGCCTGCGCGAATTGGACTGATCGTCCTTTTTGTTCTGCATGTGTACACTGGCATTTCACTCGCTCGAGAAAATCGAGCAGCAAGACCTACTGCGTATGCGTTCAAAAATACCATCCAGGCAACTCTTGCATCACGCACCATGGCTCTTACAGGGTTGCTTGTGCTTGCTTACCTGATTTATCATCTGCTTCACTTCACGATCGGTATTGTGCAGCCACAGTATTTCTCTGGGGTAGACGGACAGGGTAGACATGATATCTACACCATGTTCATTCTTGGTTTCAGAAATCCTATCATCTACTCTTCTTACGTGCTTGCTCAGATCGTTCTGGTTCTGCATCTGAGCCACGCATCTAGAAGCTTCTTCCAATCCATGGGCTGGAATCAGGCCAGGTTTAGCGGAGCAATCAAGACGTTCTCAGTCGCATACACGCTCGTCATCTTTCTCGGATTCCTGATCACTCCGACTTGCGTGATTCTCAACTTCATTAAACTTCCAGGAGAACTGTAATGTCTTTGAATTCAAATATTCCGTCCGGTCCTCTGGCGGAGAAATGGGACAAACACAAGTTCGATCTGAAACTTGTGAATCCTGCAAACAAACGCAAGTTCGATGTGATCGTTGTGGGGACAGGTCTGGCGGGAGCTTCTGCTGCAGCGACGATGGCGGAACTCGGATACAATGTTAAAGTCTTCTGCTTCCAGGATAGTCCACGTCGCGCACACTCCATCGCTGCTCAAGGCGGGATCAACGCTGCGAAGAACTACCAGAATGACGGCGACAGCACCATGCGTCTCTTCTACGATACGATCAAAGGCGGCGATTTTCGCGCACGCGAAGCAAACGTGTATCGCCTGGCGCAGGTAAGTGCGAATATCATTGATCAGTGTGTGGCGCAGGGTGTACCTTTCGCACGCGAGTACGGTGGGACTTTGGCTAACAGATCGTTTGGTGGCGCGCAGCTTTCGCGCACCTTCTATGCTCGCGGTCAAACAGGCCAGCAGCTTTTGCTCGGCGCATACCAGGCTTTGAGCCGTCAGATTGGCAAAGGTGCCGTCAAAATGTACCCGCGCACTGAAATGCTCGATGTGGTTGTGCACGAAGGCCGAGCCAAAGGCATTGTAGTTCGCGACCTTGTGACCGGGAAGATTTCATCTCACTCGGGTGCGGCTGTAGTCATCGCAAGCGGTGGATACGGAAACGTTTTCTTCCTTTCAACAAACGCCATGGGATGCAATGTAACTGCAACCTATCGCGCGTACAAGAAAGGTGCGTTTTTCGCGAATCCATGTTACACTCAGATTCATCCGACTTGCATTCCAGTAAGCGGTGACTATCAATCCAAGCTGACTCTGATGTCGGAGTCTCTGCGAAACGACGGACGAGTGTGGGCCCCCAAGAACAAAGGGGATAAGCGCCATCCATCTGAAATTCCTGAAAACGAAAGAGATTACTATCTCGAACGCGTGTATCCTAGTTTTGGAAACCTGGCACCTCGCGACGTTGCATCGCGTCAGGCAAAATACGTATGCGATGAAGGGCGCGGCGTTGGAGATACAGGTCTGGGTGTTTACCTGGATTTCAAAGATGCCATTGCGCGTCTCGGAGAAAGCACAATCCGTGAACGCTATGGGAACCTCTTTCAAATGTATGAGCGCATAACGGGTGAAGATCCGTACAAGCGTCCCATGAGAATCTATCCTGCGGTTCACTATACAATGGGTGGACTCTGGGTGGACTACAATTTGATGAGTAACCTGCCCGGGCTTTTTGTAATCGGGGAAGCAAACTTCTCTGATCACGGCGCCAATCGTCTGGGTGCGAGTGCACTCATGCAGGGGCTTGCGGACGGATACTTCATCCTGCCTTACACCATTGCCAACTACCTGGCACAGGTCGGCCCGGCAAAACTCCCGGAAGATCACGCCGAGTTCAAAAAGTCGGAAGCAGAAGTCACGGAGATGACAAACAAATTCCTCTCCATCAACGGAACTCGTTCTGTGGATTCCTTCCATAAGGAACTGGGGAAAATCCTCTGGGATCATTGCGGAATGGGAAGAAACGAAGCTGGCTTAAAGAAAGCCATTGCACGCATCCCTGAATTGCGCGAAGAATTCTGGAAGACCGTGCGTGTTCCTGGCAGCGGGTCTTCACTGAATCCTGAAATCGAAAAAGCAGGGCGCGTGGCAGACTTCCTGGAATTTGGCGAATTGATGTGCCGTGATGCACTTCATAGAAACGAATCATGCGGTGGTCACTTCCGCGAAGAGTATCAGGAAGACGGCGAAGCAAAGCGCAACGACGACAAATTCTGCTACGCGGCCGCGTGGGAATACAACGGTAAGTCGGAGCCAAAGCTCAACAAAGAGCCTCTGGTATTCGAAAACATTCATCTCGCCACGAGAAGTTACAAGTAAGGAGCCATATATGAATTTAACTCTTCACGTCTGGAGACAGAAAGACAAAGACGATCCGGGCCGCATGGTCGAATACAAGGTAGGAGAAGCGGAAGGTGTCAACGAACACATGTCATTTCTTGAAATGATTGATGTTCTTAATGAGCGTTTGATTTCGCAGAAAGAGGAACCCATTGCATTCGATCACGACTGTCGCGAAGGTATTTGTGGCGCATGCAGCATGATGATCAATGGAGTTCCCCATGGTCCAGAAAAAGGGACCACAACGTGCCAGCTTCACATGCGAAAGTTCAAGAGCGGGGATACGATCTACATTGAACCATGGCGTGCGAAGGCGTTCCCTGTGATCAAAGATCTTGTAGTGGATCGGTCGGGCTTTGATAAAATTATTCAGGCCGGCGGATTTGTATCGATTAACACCGGTAATGCGGTAGATGCAAACTGTCTGCCCATCGCCAAAACAGATTCTGATCTGGCTATGGATGCAGCGCAGTGCATTGGATGTGGAGCGTGTGTGGCTACCTGCAAGAATGCAAGCGCCATGCTTTTTGTCGCCGCAAAGGTTTCGCATCTGGGCTTGCTTCCTCAAGGGCAGCCAGAACGCGATCGCCGCGTTCTCGAGATGGTCGCAGTGATGGACGAGGCTGGCTTCGGAAATTGCACGAACCAGTTTGAATGCGAGGCAGCATGTCCCAAGGAAATCAGTGTGGATTTTATTGCCCGGCTCAATCGTGACTATGCGCGTGCGGTTGCACGCGAACGTCCCGCTCGCCAGGAAATGGGAGCCGGCTAGATGCGAATGCGGGCTCTGATTTCAGGAATGTTTCTGCTGGTTGCTTGCCGGCAGGAGCTTCCTGATGACCGGAGTCTCCTGCTTTCCCTCTTGAGTCTTCGGTACTTCGGGCCTCGTTTTTTCGTCGTAGGATATGGATCGCCTTCGCACGCGGAAGTGTATTCCGTAAATGGTGATGGGCAAGTGACTTTTGTTTCGCAGGCCACCGGCGGAAATTTTCCCGTTATGCTTTCTGCGGATCCAACACTGAACTACATTCGCATGGGTTCAAACAGTGGCGGCGGTTACCTCACAAGCTTTTCACTCAATCGTTCCACAGGCAGTCTCGCTCAGGTGCATGAGATTCCAGCAACAGGTGCCTCTCTGGCCACCGCCGATCATCCATCATTGCCTTTCGTCATGAATGTGGTGACTGGTCAAGTGAACGTCCATCCTGTGCTTTCCGGTGGCGTGCTGGGAACTGCTGTCGGTTACGATGCAGGCCGAACTTTTTCAGGCGCCAGGTTGTATGGAAATATTTTGTATGCGGCTGACAACTCTGCTGCGGGGACTGTAAGAAGCTATCGCCTTGGAAGTACAGGTGTTCTGACTACTCTTCAGACAATGCCCAGTTCCGCTACCAATCAGGCAACGGTGGGCATTGAACCACTTGGTCGTTTCATGTATGTTTCTAACGGCAGCGCCACAAATCAGGTCGCATTGTTTAGTCTGGACGGAAATGGCTCGATGAGCGGACCAACGTTCATGACACTCAGCAACGGAGCTGGTGGAACGAATTTCGCTTTCGATCCCTATGGCAGATATCTGTTTGCATCACGCAGCATTGCAACGAACAATTTGCAGACCTATGCGATCAACCAGGCCACGGGCCAGCTGACTCTTGCTTCTATGATCACATCGGGCACTGGCCCTTCGCAGATAGTTGTGGATCCCGCGGGCCGGTTTCTGGTTCATCTCGATGCGGCCGGTGTTACCATGCGTGTGTATTCCTATTCGAACGGGATGCTCACCCCGGTCACGGGTTCCCCGTTTTCTATTGGACCAGGCACAAATCCAGTGGCCCTGATCGCGATCTGTTATGAGAAGTATGCTTTCGGAGAGCTTCAGTTCAATTGATCGCGCCCGGCTCAAAACGCATCGTCAAACCATCCTGATCTTTTTTATTTACCGTAAAGTGGCATCGCGGAGAAAGGAATAGGTATGTCTCAGATTGCTCTGCCACCGCCCGTTGCGCCATCCATCGGCATCAACCGTTTCTTCGTTGTTTCTTTTGTGATTCATACCCTCATTGCGGGCGGGTTGTATCTGTATTTGTATGCGTGGCCCGCGGAAGAACATTACGTGGCCACTGTCGCCCTCTACATGGGTGACGCTGAAAACGACAGAGAAACTACAGGAAAGGGAAAAGGGAATAAGGATGCGTCGAAGGACGACAAGAAGACATCCAGCGATACTGGCACCGGGCCTTCCACGAGTTCGAACGCAGACTGGGGAACGGCATCAGATCCATCTACGGAAGGCGGCAGTCGTTATGCGCCTGACCTCTGGATAGACGGAAACCTGGAAGATTTTTATCCTGCGCGTGCGAAGCAGGCAAACCTTGGCAAGGTAACGGTTCGCGTTTCTCTCTACATAGATTCCACCGGCAAGATTCGGGAAGTGCGCGTACAGGGAGTGCGTTCTGCTGGAAATGCTCACGCTCCGTATGAAGCTGACTTCAGGCAAGCAGCGCAGCAAATCGCGCTTACAAGAATGCGCCTGCGCAGTGCTGGTTATCGCAAGGATGGCCGTCCTGTGGATTTTATCTGGGACACTGTCATCAACTTTACTCTGCAGTGATTCTATCCGGACACGGATGTAGATCCCGTCAGTGAAATGGGCACCTTTTCTTCATTTCAGACGCGGCTTCTAGATCCGAGGGTCTTCCTCTTCTCAGCAAATTGTCCAGTATCTGCTGCCATTTGGTTCTGGTCTGGTTTTGCCCGAATTTGAATTTTGCAGTCCTTTCCTGGGTTTTCAAACGCACAACGGACACACCTTTCACGTTTTTCAAGTATTCTGGATCTTCAAGATCGAATGGCGCATAACGTCCCTCGGGTTGAAGTTTTTCCATGAGTGCCGTCAGTATATCGCACTTCTCCTGCAGATCCGTTACTTCCTCCAGGCTACCCCGGATCACCACAGATTTGAAGAATGCGGTTGCGGGACACGCAATCTCCGCGCCACTAAAAAATGAAGGAATGATGCTGACTTCGCGCGCGACGCAGAAAGCGGCCGCCGTACCCGCTTTGAGCAACTGCATCTTTTCGCCAACTCTGCTGCCGTGAAAGCAAATGTCTCCCCGGTACACTACGTAGTTCAAAGGAGTGATGGCAGGCACTTCGCCACGATTCTGCGTTAGAAACCCGAAGGACATCTCTCCGAGAAATTGTTCGATCTCTGTGGCGTCTTCTACCACGAATTCTTTTCTTCTCATGCTGATTGCTCCAGAACCAGAAGAATATCATAAAACTGGACCAATGAAAAGGTCCAAAATAGACAATATTTACTGGACCAGTTTCCAGGAGGTCTCCAGCTATAGGCCAATGATTCCCCTGGGTCCCTATCTGGCGCGCCACCCGCGCAAACAGGACGCACTCTACCATGGATTAAGGGACGTGATCCTGGGAGGCAGTGTTGAGCCAGACAGTCGGCTCCCTTCCACGCGCACCATGGCACGACAGCTGGGACTATCAAGAGGCACAGTAGTTCTGGCCTATGAAATGCTGGAATCGGATGGCCTGATTCGTTTGGACGCGGGCCGGGCCCCTGTGGTTCTGCATCGAGCGCAAGAGCGCATAACGGTAAAGGCAGCCCCTTACAAGGCCAGCCTGTGGGCGTCTCGATTGCCAGTAGAGGAAAAATCCAGAAAGGAAAACGAAACGCGCACTTCGAAAAGAATCGTTGATTTTAATCCGGGGTACACTGATCCCGAGTTGTTTCCTGCGCGAGAGTGGAATCAGGCTCTTCACCGCGCCATTCGAACGTTTGACCCGCAGGTCGCAGAAGCCGCGGGAGGGCTCGTCACATTGCGCCGAGGCGTGGCCTCCTACTTGAGCAAGAGAAGGGGAATGGTGGTGCACGCGGATCAGATCGTCATTGTGAATGGATCTATTCAGGCGATTGTCATTTTGTCTCACATTCTGCTCGGTGAGAATTCGAAAGCTGTTCTTGAAAATCCTGGATATAGAGGCATCCGTGATGCGGTCAGGCTTTGTGGTGCTTCTCCCATTTTTGCGGCCGTAGACAAAGAAGGAATTCGAGTTCGGGATTGGGACGCGCAACTCTGCTTTGTAACCCCGGCCAGACAATTCCCAACAGGTGCCGCTCTTTCGTATGATCGCAGGCTGGAATTGGTCGAATGGGCAGAGAGAAAGAATGCATTTATTCTTGAAGATGACTACGATAGCGAATTCAGAAGAAGAGGAAGACCACTCGAGCCATTGCAGTGCCTGGCTCCGGCTCGCGTCGTTCACGTTGGAACATTCTCGCGTACACTTGCTGCGGGACTCAGGCTGGGTTATGCGGTTCTGCCTGAAAATCTACTCGATCCTTTCTTGCGCGCGAAGCGCACATTTGAAACACATCCCGCCGGGACCATTGAACAAAGCGCGCTTTCTGAATTGATGAGATCAGGGGCCTATGAGCGGCATCTCAGGCGAGCGGCCAGAGTCTATTCCAGACGACATGATTTGTTGAATCGTTTGTTGAGGGATCATTTTGGGGACGTACTTGAGATCGCTGAATCGGAAACAGGCTTGCACGTTTTTGCAAAATGGAAGAAAGGAATCGCGCTATTCAATCGGTTTGAGCAGAGCTGCCTGGATCATGGGATAGTTCCCGGATCCGCGCGAAGAAACTATTTTACACGTTATTCGCCATCTCTCATTTTCTCAGTGGCGCATTTGTCAGAATCGCAACTGACTCGCGCCCTGGGCCAGATGGCCAAAATTCTGAGCGCGATCAATTATTGAGAGCGATTTCGATGAGGGTATCTACTTCCTCTGTGGTTACCGGTTGAATTACCAGCTGGTGACGAACTCCAACCATAGAATCGAGAAGAGCATACGCTGCTCTTTCCATATGGCCGCTTGCGGTTAAACCTGCAGGAAGCAGAACAGAGAACGTCACGGCAATGACCGTATTGCGAATTCTAATTCTTCTTCGCACCGTGCCTGATACCATTCTGGCAACGTTGCACGTCCACTCATGACTGGAGCATCTGCTCTCAATTTCGTGTTTCAATGCTTGATCACTTGACTGCATGTTGTCCCTCCTTCTCCATCATCTTTCGCATCATTTCTCTTGCCCGGTGTGCCCTGGACTTCACGGTTCCCGGGCTGATTTCAAGACGATCTGCGATTTCCTTTTCACTGGATCCGCCCAAATACATTTTAATAACTTGCATGTATCGCGCAGGCAACCGCTTCACCCATCCCATCATGTCTTCTGAATTGTTATCGGACTGAGGAGCGGGCTCTCTGTCTGGTTCGGCCTGCAATTTGGCTATTTTCTTGTCTTCGCGACCAAGTTTCTCATTCATTCGAATCGACTCGTTTCGTGCGATCGTATAAAGCCAGGTGGTCAGTGCAGATCTGCCTTCGAATTGTTTCTTCTGCAGGCTTTTGTATGCACGAAGATACGTCTCCTGCACTACATCATCGATTGCATGAAGGAACCGCGGGTACAGATTTTTCTCGATCGCAGAGAGTACGACTCTCTTCGTGCTTTCGACGATTTCAGTAAATTCTGCTTCCGTCATTGTCCCCATCAGATTGGCGCATCGTGAGACATCAGGAAGTGTTCCATCTTCTTTTTGAGTGTCTTCTTCTGATCATCTCGCAAAATAGAATGAAACTCTGCGAATTTATCAATGAGAAACACTCTGCTGTCTTTCATGTCGCTCATGTGAGAGTCGAAAATTTTGTTGAGTGCTGCCTTATCCACGTTCGCCGACTCCACCTGGGCGAGCACAGCCTTGTGCATCTCTTCGCGACCACTGGCGGTGGCTGCTCTGTGTTTGAGAACTTCGTCCTTGATGGCTGTGAGTTTCTGGATCTGAGTGGCGTCCAGATCCAGATCAGATGAAAGTTTTTTTACAACCCAGGCCGCTCTAGTTTCAGGCGATCCCATGGGGCCGTAGCATCTCCACATAGCCGCGCCGGCACCCACCGTCAGGCAGGCACCCAGAACCACGCCCGCTGCGCCAAATACATACTTGTTATTCATTGCCGTTTCCCAATCGTAAGACCCGGCGGGAGGACCATTCGTTCCCGCGAATCTCAAAATAACCAGTCCCGCGCCTCCAGATAGCAAAAAAATGGCCCCTTGCAGTTGACCGTTGTCTGCCTCCTGGCTTCCTTCTCCCGTGGCTGAAGAAAGAAGATTTAGACTGGTTTCGGAATACAAAGCAGCGGGGGATCAACCGCACGCCATAGCACAGCTGGTGGACGCGTACAATCAAGGGAAACAAAAACTCTGCCTGGTGGGCGTTACCGGTTCAGGTAAAACGTATACCATGGCGTCCTTTCTGGAGGGAATTCAAAAGCCAGCGCTCATACTCACTCACAACAAGACTCTCGCTGCACAGCTCTATAGAGAATTCCGGGAATTCTTTCCGGAAAACGCAGTGGAGTATTTTGTTTCTTACTACGATTATTATCAACCAGAAGCGTACGTAGCATCGAGCGATACATACATTGAGAAAGATGCGTCCATAAACGAGGAGATCGATCGGTTGCGCCTTCGCGCGACGGCAAGCTTGCTTGAGAGACGCGACGTTGTCATTGTGTCCTCCGTTTCTTGCATTTATGGTCTGGGTTCTCCCGAAGAATACAGTCACAGCCTTGTGATGATTGATCAGGGTCTGGAGATAGATCGTAATGACGTGATTCGACAACTCCTTCACATTCAGTACGTTCGCAATGACATTGCACCGGCGCGCGGGACGTTTCGCGCAAGAGGGGACACTCTCGAAATCTTTCCAGCATACAGACAGGAAGGAATCCGGGTGGAATGGTTTGGAGATGAGATTGAAGCGATTTCTATGTTTGATCCTCTGACAGGGCGTTCGCTCGATAAGATGAAGAGAGCCATCATCTACCCTGCGAAACATTTCATCACCTCTCCACCTCGTTTAAAAGATGCAGTGGAAGTCATCCGACAGGAGCTGGAGGCTCAGATTGCTTTCTTCAAAGAAAAAGGGAAACTTCTTGAAGCGGAGCGAATAGATCACCGAACCCGATATGATCTGGAAATGCTGACGGAGATGGGATACTGCAATGGCATAGAAAACTATTCCAGACCTCTTTCCGGGAGGAAAGCCGGAGAAAGGCCCGCCTGTCTGATCGACTACTTTCCAGATGACTTTGTGGTCATCATTGACGAGAGTCACGTGACGATTCCTCAAATCGGTGGAATGTTTGAAGGAGATCGTGCCAGGAAACAGACGTTAGTTGACTTTGGATTCAGGCTTCCGTCCGCTCTGGACAATCGCCCTCTGAATTTCAAAGAATTTGAAAGTCTCGCGAAAAACGTAATGTATGTGAGCGCCACTCCCGCAGACTACGAGTCAAAAAACGCGGAAGTAACGGTAGAGCAGCTCATTCGTCCAACGGGACTGCTTGATCCGGAAGTAGAGGTTCGGCCAGTCAAGAATCAGATTGAAGATCTTATGCTGGAAGTTCGAAAACGCACCGCCGTGTCCGAGCGCGTCCTCATCACAACACTTACCAAGAAGATGGCGGAAGATCTGTCCGACTACCTTTCGGATCTGGATATCAAGGTCGCCTATCTGCATTCAGAGGTGCAGACCATGGAACGCGTGGAAATCATTCGCGATTTGCGCAAAGGAAAGTACGATGTTCTGGTAGGTGTGAATTTGTTACGAGAGGGTCTGGATATTCCAGAAGTCTCTCTGGTGGCCATCCTGGATGCGGACAAAGAGGGTTTTCTCAGGAATGCTCGTTCATTGATCCAGACCATTGGTCGGGCTGCGCGGAACTTGCACGGAAAAGCAATTCTCTACGCGGATAAAATCACTCCTTCTATGGAAAACGCGATGGCAGAAACAAAACGTCGTCGCGCCATTCAGGCGGCTCACAATGAGAAGGAAGGAATCACTCCGCAGACCATTCGCAAAGAAATCTACGACATGATCGAACGCGAGAATCTCGCGGATGTAGAGGAGAAGATCGTAGAGGAGATTGGGGCGCAGCTAAAAATCACTGATGAAATGTCTGCAAAAGAGCAGATGGAAGAACTCCGCCGGGCCATGCTACAGGCAGCGGCCAATATGGAGTTTGAAAAGGCAGCCCTTCTTCGCGATGCGATGCTGTCCGTGGAAAAAGGGGAGAAAGTCGATTTTATGAAACTCGCTCAGAAAAAGAGCGGAAAGAAGCAAGGACAGACAACACAGATGCGCGGCAGAAAGGGCAGGCGTTAGTGCCGATTTCGGAAATCCCGGGTAAGATTCCTGTCAAACTGTGGACGCGCCTTGAGGATGTGGAAAGCGGCGCGCTTGTGCAGCTGAAGAATATCGCCTCTCTTCCGTGGGTATTTCGCCATGTGGCCGCGATGCCAGATGTTCATCTGGGAATCGGCGCAACGATCGGATCTGTGATTGCGACACGCGAAGCTATTTCGCCCGCGGCAGTCGGAGTGGACATCGGTTGTGGAATGGGAGCAGTGCAGACCAGCCTGAAAGCGTCAGATCTTCCGGACCACCTGGGAGCCATCCGATCGCGCATAGAAGCAATGATCCCGGTAGGACACAAGGAGCATTCTCAGGCTCGAGTGCGAAAATCAGAAGTTAAGTTTTTTTCCGAATTTGGAAAGCTTCATCCCCTGGTGCAGAAACTGGAAAAGAAAGCAATTCATCAATGTGGCACACTGGGTGGCGGAAACCATTTTATAGAGCTTTGTCTGGATACAGAGCAGAGAGTCTGGTTGATGCTTCATTCTGGATCGCGTAACATTGGTAAGACGCTAGCGGAACTACACATTTCCATTGCAAAGAAGCTGATTCACAATCAAAAGCTGCCGGATCGAGATCTGGCGGTTTTCCTCTCGGGAACACCGGAAATGGAGGCGTACAGACGTGACCTTTACTGGGCGCAGAGATATGCCTTCTTGAACAGGGAAACCATGTTTGAAATTTATCAGGATGTGATGCGTGAATTCTTTCCGAGCGTAAAGTTTCAAAGACCAATCATGTGTCATCACAACTATGTAGCCGAGGAAGTCCATTTTGGTGAGAAGGTTTTTGTTACGCGAAAGGGCGCCATCCGTGCAGGACGTGGAGAAATGGGAATCATTCCGGGGTCCATGGGAACACGATCATTCATAGTTCGAGGGCTGGGCCATCCAGATGCCTTCGAAAGCGCTTCGCACGGTGCAGGTCGTCGCATGAGCAGAACTCAAGCTAAGCGCACTTTCACGGAAAAAGATTTGCGCGAACAAACCAGCGGAGTGGAATGCAGAAAGGATCACGGAGTACTGGATGAAATTCCTGGCGCGTACAAAGATATCGCACAGGTGATGGCGGATCAATCGGATCTGGTGGGAATCGTTCATGAACTGAAACAGGTTTTGTGCGTGAAGGGCTAAAGTCGCGTACGTAGAAGTACTCAAAAAAATAGTCGCACTACCTATTGAAACTAATCTTCCCGCATTGTAGGATGTGGGCGTGAATCCGGTAGATTGCAAAGTGCTTGTAATCGAAGACAATCCTGTGGTTACTCAGGCGATTCGATCCATCCTTGAAGAAAGAGGTTACGAACCCGTCTGCAGATCAGACGGGTCGAGTGGACTTGAGGCTGCGGGTCAAGAGGATCCAGATGTGATTCTGTGTGACATCAATCTGCCAGACATGGACGGTTTTAGAATCCTCCGTTCCGTGCAGCAGGATCCCAGGCTTCAGCATATTCCGTTTATTTTTCTCACGAGCCGTGGAGGCGCGGAGGATTTGCGCGAAGGAATGATGTCCGGTGCGGACGATTACTTGAGCAAGCCGTTTCATCCAGATGAACTCATTGCCTCTATTCAGGCTCGGATCAGAAGAAACCAGGTCATCGAGAGAAGATATCGCGAGAATTTCGCAATGCAAGAACAGAGGCTTATTTTTTCCGCAAGCTTCGACGAAACTACGGAGCTTCCACTGGAGCCACTTCTAAAGGCGGAATACGAAACTTTCGCAAGAGACGAGAATGGATACCTGGTGATCGCCAGGTTTCCTGGTCTCGAAAGAATTGCGCCCATGGTAGCTGCAGATGATGTTCGCTGCATCATTCGAGCTATTTCGGAACGGTTGATGACTGGGACGGGTTCCGCAGTGTTTCGCATAGGGCGCGATGAGCTTGCATTCTTTGTCCTGAATGCGGACGAGGCTGGGGCCTCAGTTCACGCAGAACAATGTCTTCGCCTCTTTCACTCTTGCCTTGAGTGCAACGAGCGACTTCTTCATCTGCCCGGGCTGTTCGGTATGTCCCAACTCAAGCACGATGTGCCATTCGAAAGCGCGCTGAGAAATGCACGCGTCGCGGCAAAGTATGCGGAAGCGTCGGGTGGAACAGGCTTTCGCATTTTTGATGAATCCATGGAGACTCGCCTGGGGGACCAACTATTTCTGGAGAGTGAATTGCGTCAGGCTCTCGCGCGAAATGAATTTCATCTCGTTTTTCAGCCTCGTGTTTTGCTTCCGGGTCGCGTCGTAGGCGCAGAAGCCCTCGTGCGCTGGACCCATCCCAGGCTGGGCAATGTTCCCCCGTCGGTTTTTATTCCAGTCGCGGAAGAATCCGGGACCATTGATCAAATCGGAAACTGGGTGCTTTCGGAGAGTGCGAAGAAGTTATCCGAATGGAAAATGCAAGGTTTGCCGGAGGATTTTACTCTGGCAGTGAACGTCAGCGGCCGCCAGCTTGAAAGTGCCGATTTTCTGCCTCTTCTGCAATCTCTCGGCGGCCACACGAATTCTCTCGAACTGGAAATCACAGAAACGTTCTTGATCAAGGACATCCATAGGTCCGTTGCCCTATTCAAGCAAGTACGCGAACTGGGGCTGCAGCTGGCTGTAGACGATTTTGGATGTGGCTACTCTTCGCTTCGCTATTTGAAGATGCTTCCGCTCAACAAGTTGAAGATCGATCGCTCTTTCGTGCGCGATTTGCCAGGAGATGAGTCGGACGCGAACATCGTGCGTGCGATATGCCAGCTCGGAAAGAGTTTGGGACTCATTCTCGTTGGTGAAGGCGTAGAAAAGGTGGAGCAGGCCGATTTTTTGGCTTCGCATGGATGCGAAGAGGTGCAAGGGTTTCTGTACAGCCCTCCAATTGTGGAAAAGGAATTTCTGGCTTTCGCACGTCGTTCATGGTCGTAAGGCGAAAGCGAACATAAATAATCTGAACTGTCTTGCCGCCCAATCTCTCTTCGCGTACATTGGTCTGGTCGTATGAAATCTACTCTCGTTAGATCTCGCGCGACTTCGTCGCCGGTCGCCTCCATCCGTGTTTTTCATGTGGAGGATCATGCGCTTTTTCGCCTTGGCCTCCAGAAACTGCTCGAAGAAGATTCTGGCATCGCGGTGGTTGGCGAAGCAGCGAGTGCAGAGGAAGCACTTGAGAGGCTCCAGACAACGTCGTGTGACATTGTGCTACTGGATCTCACGTTGCCTGGAATGGATGGATTGACCTGTCTCGAGGAAATCAAGCAACGATTTCCAAATGTTCGTATCATCGCTCTGACTATGCATCGGGATCGCGAGTTTTTTCAGGCGGCGATCCAACGGCAGGTGGACGGATACGTGATCAAAGAAGAGATCTTTGAAAGGCTACTTTCCGCCATTCGCACGGTTCATTCCGGTTCAAAATACTATTCAGAAGATATTCGCAAGATGATGGTGGAGGACTATGCCACGATCCAGCAATCACAAACCTCGCTGGATCTACTCTCCAAACGTGAACTGGAAGTGCTCAAGCTCATCGCACAAGGATTGATGAACAAAGACATCGCGAAGAGATTGATTCTCAGTGTTCGTACAGTCGAGTCTCATCGCGCGCGAATGATGCAAAAGCTGAAAATTTCGAATGTGCAGGGCCTTGTAAAATTCGCCATGCAGAAAGCGCTCATTTAACCATTGCAAGGTTCCGTACTCGTACTGAAAAAACAAGCACCACTACCAATTGAACCATCCTGACATTCATGTTACTGTAAATCAGAAACATGAGGTTCGCAGGTGTCTGAGAAGTTGTCCGCCATCATCCACCGTTTTTATGCGCCGGTCATCAAAAGCACGACGATTCAGGCGCGACTCAAACTGGTGCTGATCATCGCAGTTGTTCCTCCACTGTGTCTCGCGGCCTGGATTCTGTTCAATGAAATCACCGACCTTCGCGCGACCGCGCTGGAACAGCAAGGACTAGAATACGCCAATGCGATTGCTCCCATGCAAATCTCCATCATGGATCATCGTCAATTCGCCATCGATGCAGTGCGAGGCGATCGTAGGACAGAAACGAAATTACGGAAGGCTGAAACGGAAGTTGCTGAATATAGCAAAGTCATTTCAAAGTTTACGGACCGTCACGGCAAGGAAATGCGCGTCTTCGAACTATGGTCTAAAATCACGAAGGGCTGGGACGAGATCATGCACACGTACAGTTCTGAGAAAGACGTTGCCCTCACCTTTCGCAGGCACACTGAAATCGTCCAACTTGAGACAGACATGATCGAGCTGGTCGGGTGTTATTCAGGCCTGGTGATCGATCCGGATCCTGCCACGAACTATTTGATCGTTTCTTTCTCACGCACTATGCCTCTCATTGTGAACGCAACTGGAGTGGAACGAGGAATTGGACGCCGCGTTCTGATCACGCAGAAGTTGCCGGATTCAGACCGCGAAGACATAGAAAGATCGATGGCTGAAATAAACCTGTTGATGGGTCGCTTGCACCAGGATACGGAGATCGCGTATGGTTACGATCCGGAGTTCAAGGCCCGGCTCAATGCCCTGATCACAGCCGCAGAAGCCCAGCGCGCACGTTTGAACGTGACTATCAAGAATCACGTGCTGGTTGCTCAGGATATGGATCCTGCGGAATATGGGACGCTTGCAACCAATACGCTATCTGCTTACCGGGACCTGAATACAGGGATTTCGACGATTGTTTCTGAGCATTTGCACGCGAGAACCAACTCTCTCCTTCTGAAGATTGGGATACTAAGTCTTTCTATAGTATTCCTTCTTGTGCTTCTGATTTCGCTCGTGGTTGCAATTGTTCAGAGTATCACCAATCCGATTTCCGATGCAGTGGAGTGCGTTCAGAAAGTGGAACAAGGAGACCTGACCACGCGCCTGGATTTGAACCAGGATGACGAGCTCGGGATATTGGCCAGAAGCCTCAATAAGTTCCTGGTTTCAATTCACGGTGTTGTGAAAGAAATGGTCGCCACTACTGGAACCCTCCAGGGTTCCGCGCGCGATTTGACAGACGCAAGTCAGATGCTTGCGGCGGGGACGGAACAGATGTCTTCGCAGTCTATGAACATCGCGTCTGCCGCTACCCAGATGGATCAGAATATGCAATCTGTTTCAGGTTCGGCGGAAGAGATGTCTATTTCCATCGCGGAAGTTGCCAAGCAGTCCACGCACGCAGCGCAGATCGCACAACAGGCGGATCAATCCGCAATCGGCGCAAACAAGATTATCCAGCAGCTCGGTGAAGATGCGCGAAAGATTGGCAAAGTGATAGATGGCATCGTAGACATCGCGGACCAGACAAACCTGCTGGCTTTGAACGCCGCAGTAGAAGCTGCTGGTGCGGGAGAAGCAGGTCGTGGATTCTCAGTCGTCGCAGCAGAGGTGAAAACTCTCGCGCGTCAGGCCAGGCAGTCCGCGGACACGATCAAGCAGAGAGTATCAGAGATTCAGGGAAGCGCTCAGAGCGCGCAGGGCGCCATCGTTGATATCGCGGCCATGATCGCACAGGTAAACGAAGTGAACTCAAGTATCGCGGCGGCAGTCCAGGAACAATCTATCGCGACGCGCGAAATTGCAAGCAACGTGGTTCAATCGGCTCAGGCAACGAGTGAAGTTACCAAAAATATTTCGAGCATTACGGACGTGGCAAAAGATGGAGCGCAAAATGCAGTGAAAGTGGCCAATCAGGCCAACACTCTGCAGGGCGTTTCCAACGATCTGCAATCGACTGTAACACTCTTCAGAATATAGATATGAACTACTTTTCAAAAAAGGGCCAATCTCATCTTCATTTGTCCGTAGACGATCTACAGAAAGATCGCGAACAATTAAAGAACTACCTGGTTTCCATTCAGGATCACCTGGAACCCGTTGTCCTGTTGCATCTGGGAGATGCAGAAGAAACCACATCCGGTTTACTGGCTCTGGCGGTAGCCATTGCGCGTCATCTTAAGGAAAACGATCGTACTGTTAAACTCATCGCCGAACAGGAGTTAGTTGATCTTTTGCGCCCGCTGGGATTTGAACGTATGCTTGAGTTGAAGGCATCATGAGACTGCCAGAACAAGATGCGATTCGTGCTGAATTTGTGACGGAGGCTCGCGACCTTCTGATGCGAGCGGAAGAGTGTGTCTTGCGCCTGGAAAGTCAATTCGAGCCCGGGGAACTGCTGGAGTTGTTTCGACTGATTCATACTGTAAAAGGTAACACGAGCATGCTCGGAAATCCGGAAATTGGAAAGCTGGCGCATTCTCTGGAAACTGAGCTGGACAATGCACGCCAGACGCTCGCTCCGCTCAGCCTATCGCAGACGGAACTGGTTCTTTCTGGCATTGATCGTCTCCGAACTCTACTGGATTCACATGAAGGCGATGCAGGGAAGCCAGTGGAGCGCGTGGCTCCGGCAGCGGCCAATCGCAGCATCGCAAATCAAAAAGCAGACAATGGAGTTTCGAAGAAAATCAAAGTGGCCTCGAGGCATCTGGAGCGAGCCAGATCGGAAGGGAAGACTCTTAGTCTTATAACAGTAAACCTCGCGCGTGATCCGGCCGCGGATCTTCGCACTTCACTGCGTGCATTTGAATCGCTCTGGAATGGAACGACTGTCCTGGGAGCCATGATCAGAGAAGATCGCCTATCGGGTCTGGATTCAACGGATCTATCTGTTCCATGTTCATTTCTCATTCTGACTCCGGGCGATCCAACTGAAATAGCGGAGATCAACTCTCTGAGCCCGGATCACCTACAGGTGATCTATTCGGCTGCCCCGGTTCCCACCAATCTACCTGCGGAAGTTCATTCCCGCGTGGAACGTATCGACCATCCGAAGAAGACGGAAGAGACACATCTGCGTGTTTCCGTCGCTGTCATTGATCGACTCATCAATCTGGCGGGCGAAGCTGTGGGCGCGCGCAATGAGTTTATGCAGAAACTCCGCAAGGATCCTGTACTTTTCAGAGCTGGCGGAAGAATCAATTCATTGATCACGCGACTTCAGGAAGAAGTCATGCGAGTCCGTCTGCAACCGCTTCGTGTTTTCTTCCAGAGACTTCCGCGTCTTGTGAGAGATACCGCGGCCGCGACGCAAAAGGAAGTGAGACTCGTCATCCTGGGGGATTCAGTAGAACTGGATAAACGTCTTCTGGACACGATTGCTGATCCGCTTGTGCATATGATTCGCAATGCGATCGATCATGGGATTGAATCGAGTGCGGAACGTTTACAGAAGGGGAAGCCGGCAGCTGGTACTCTTGAAGTCAAAGCGCAGCTGATGGGCGGCAACGTTGTCATTCAAATTGAAGACGACGGCAGGGGTCTCAATCACCGCGCGATCCTGCAGGCAGCGGAAGCGCATGGACTTGTGGATTCTGTCCGTGCTGCATCTCTTTCGCCAGATGAAATTGCTGAATTTATTTTTCATTCCGGTCTGAGTACTAAATCAAAGGTAACAGAAACATCCGGTCGAGGCGTGGGCATGGATGTGGTGCGCACGAGTTTTGAATCAGCAGGTGGGTCGATTGTGGTTCGCAGTCAGCCTGGTGCTGGAACTCAGTTCATCGCCTCTTTGCCGCAAACTCTTTCTATCATCACTTGTTTGATCGTTCGCGCAGGATCGCAGAGGTTTGCCATCCCGCAGATGAATGCAGTCGAGCTTGTGCGATTTGATCCGTCCGCAGTCGCGCAAATGAGCAGTGCAACCGTATATCGTCTTCGTTCTCGGCTCTTGCCAATCATTGATCTAAAACAACTATTTACAGACGAGCCATCTGAGAAGATTGGATTTCTCGTCGTGGTTCGCTCCGAGCGCGGACTGTACGGTTTGACCATCGAGGGCCTGGATAATCCGGAAGAAATTCTCGTGAAACCGCTGGGGCGTCAGCTTCAGGAAATCGGACTCTATGCCGGTGCGGCGGTCCTCGCAGACAGCAGTGCAGTGCCGATTCTAGACACGGGTGGAATTGCGCGTTCGGTGAATCTATCGAGTTCCGGCATTGATTCCGTTGCGCAATCCGCGGAAGACGCAATTACGGACGCTGCCTTTGCCGGACTGGTCTTTCAATATGGCGGATCCGAATTCGCTCTTCCGGTTGAATCGTTTCCGAGAGTGGAAAAGCGCACTCGTTATCAAGAAGAGAGCAGCCTCGGAAAGGAAGTGGTCCACTACACCAGTGGTCCGATTCCACTCATTCGCCTGGAAAGTTTGCTTCCCGTTCCAGCAAGCGATGGTGCCTTCCTTGTGATTTTCACTCGAGGCGGACGCACGGCAGCGATCGTTGCGGACGAAGCGTTGCGAGTTGGAAATGATCTGCCTCCTGTTGAACTCGGTCTCGATCCAGGTTCCCCTATCCTTGGCCGATGCGTTGTCGATTCAAGAACCATTGTAGTGCTTTCGCCTGAAGTGCTTCTGAACGGAGGCGCATCATGAGCATTCATCGTCAATACCTGGTGTTTTGTATGCGAGGAGTACGCTACGGCGTGGCTCTCGATTCCTGTCATGAAGTGAATCTTCGTTCTCGCGTTTATCCAGTACCGCGTGCGCGCCCTCACATTAGCGGCATCATGAATCTGCGCGGAGAAGTAGTTACAGTCATCGATCTGCCGTCAATGTTTTCCCCTTCGAAAGGGGAGGCATCGAGCGGCGCCGTGATTCGACTGAAGGCAGGCGAGCATCCGATCGCGATTCGCGTCGATGCGGTGGAAGATATACTGACAACAGAGAACGCTCTAGAACCGCCACCACCTCATCTGGCGGAGGAGCACCTGCGGCTGATCGCCGGTGTGATCCAGACTGAAAATGGAATCGTACAAATCATTGATCCACAAGGAATTCTTAGAGTTTAGTCGGAGGAAGCATGAAGGCACAAGGGATGAAAGACGCTGAAAAGAAGCAAATGAATGTAACGCTCACAGGAAAAGAGCGCATCATGGATGACGGAGACATTCTAGTGTCTATGACAGATTTGAAGTCGAGAGTAGTGTATGCGAACAAAGCTTTTTTGAAGATCGCAGGCTACACGCAGGAGGAGCTGGTAGGAAAGCCGCATAACGTTGTGCGTCATCCTTTGATGCCACGTTCCGCTTTTAAAGATTTCTGGCAAACACTCCAGGCTGGAAAGCCATGGAATGGCCTCGTCGTGAATAGAGCCACGAACGGGGATCATTACTGGGTGGATGCGAACGTGGCACCGCGATTCGAGAATGGAAATCTGGTCGGTTATATGTCCGTTCGCCGCAAACCGCAACGGGATCAGATTGAAAAGGCCGCGCGCCTGTACCGCAGCGTTCTGGAGGGAAAGGCAACCGTCCCTTCTTCTCTGCGCAAACGAATGTCTTTGAAAGCGAAGTTCTGGTTATTCCTTGTATTCGTGACTGTCGTAGTGATGGGCCTTGGCCTGGATGCAGCATTCGATTTGCTTCACGGTAAGGTTGCTGTCGGCCTTTCCGTAGTCTTTTCCGTATTGACTCTTGCGGTCGGCGCCGGGCTGTCAAATTCTGTTCTCCGCCCGATTAAGGAAGCTGCGGATTATGCTAGATTGATCGCTACTGGAGATTTGAGCGTGCGAATTCCGCATGATCGCAATGACGAAGTAGGGGATCTATTCCAGGCTCTGCTCAGCATGCTCGTGAACACGGCTGCCGTGATTGGTCAAATCAAGGAGAGCGTGGAGTCACTGGATTCTGCCGCCGGAAATCTAACTTCCGCCAGTACGAGTCTCTCTGCCGGATTGGATAAAGTGGCGCAGCAGTCTGAGACTTTCGCAGGTATCGCGAGTGCCGCGACTCAAATGAATACGAATCTTCAATCTGTGACTTCTTCGACAGAAGAGATGTCCATTTCCATTCAGGAAGTGGCGAGGAAGTCCTCCGACTCTGCAACTGTCGCAGAAAAGGCACAAATCACTTCGCGCGAAATGAACAGCCTGGTCAAAGAGCTTGGAGTCAATGCACGCGATATCGGGAAGGTAATCGAAAGTATTTCCGAGATCGCATCCCAGACCAATCTTCTCGCACTCAATGCCGCTATAGAAGCGGCCGGTGCGGGCGACGCAGGCAAAGGATTCGCAGTGGTTGCCTCAGAAGTCAAAGAGCTGGCCAGGCAATCGGCTGAATCTTCGGAAGAAATCAAAGACAAGATTGGCGCGATTCAGGGAAGCACAGAGAACGTGATCGCCGCAATCGGAAGCATTACAAGCGTCATTTCGCAAATCAACGAAATTGCCGGATCGATCGCAAGCGCAGTGGAAGAGCAGGCCATCACTACGCGCGAGATCGCATCCAACATCAACCAGACAGCCCAGGCATCCAATGACGTAACCGCGAGTATCAACAATGTTTCTACGGCAGTTCTCTCCGGCGCACAGGAATCTGCCAGCTTCACTCGTCTGGCTGTGGATCTAAAAGATCTGGCGGGAAACTTGAACAATCTAGTGACTCGGTTCAAGTTGTCGTCTAACGGTGCGGGAACAGGCACTATCCAAACTATGCAGGGATCACAAGAAATGACTCCAGAGTTCGTTTGATGCAACCTCGCATTTCCGTTTTGATCGTGGACGACTCTGCAGCGTATCGAAACGCGCTGCGAGATGTTCTGGCCAGCGATCCCGGATTGGATGTGGTAGGCCAGGCCTCCAACGGTCGCCTGGCTTTGCCGCGCATCCGTTATCATAAGCCAGCCGTGGTAATTCTCGATCAGGAAATGCCGGAGATGGACGGCCTTTCCACGTTAGCCGCTATTCGCGAAGAATGGCCTGCGGTTCACGTGATCATGTTCAGTTCCAGGACTCAGCGGGGCGCAGAGACTACGGTCAAGGCATTGCAACTGGGAGCCGCCGATTTCCTCGCAAAGCCGGCGGAAAAAGACACTGACATTCCTCTGTATCTTCGCTCGCACTTGCTTCCGCGCATTCACGCACTCGGACAACGGTTCTCTCTAAGTTATTCTTCACATATGAGATCCAATGTGACGGGAGATTTCAAAGTGGCAGCACTCGGAATTTCCACAGGCGGCCCGCCGGTTCTAAAGACGATTCTAAACAAACTCAACCGCGGTTTGCACGCCTCCGTTCTCATTGTTCAACATATGCCGCCTGTATTTACAGCCCAACTGGCTCGTTCTTTGAGTGAGACTTCAGGAATTCCAGTGAAGGAGGCAGAAGATGCAGAGCCACTTGCTCCGGGGTTCGCGTATATTGCTCCGGGTGGACGACATCTGGAAGTTTCGTCGGATGGGAGCCAATTGCGCATAACGGATGGAGATCCGGAGCTGAGCTGTCGCCCGTCTGTAAACGTTCTTTTTCGATCTGTCGCGCGAGCATTTGGACCCCAGGCACTCGGGTTGATTCTGACGGGTATGGGAGAGGATGGATACTCAGGCATTCAAGAAATACGCGCTCGAGGTGGTAAGATCATTGCGCAGAGTCAGGACTCGTGTTTGATTTTTGGCATGCCCGCGAGACCCGTACGCGAAGGACTCGTAGACGCCGTACTTTCTCCGGATAAAATCGCAGAACGCCTCAATGAATTATTTGCGGGAGTGCGTACATGAGTAATTCTCCCCCCAATTTGACCCGCATCAAGACAGTCATCCGCGCGAAGACCGGTGTGATCATTGATGACAAGAACGAATATTTGATCGGAAGCCGTCTGGGAATCCTACTCGAAGAGAACAATCTTTCTTCCTTTGATGAGCTGGCCGATGTTCTGGCGGGACCGCAGGATTCTCCTATCTTCAAGAAGTTCCTGGAACGAATTACTACTCACGAAACACGCTTTTTTCGGGACGAAAGCACCTTTGCGGCGTTAGTCGAACAAATGATTCCGGAATGGATGGAAAGAAATAGATCGTTCGGTGGCGCTTCGCGTCCTCTCAATATCTGGTGCGCGGCCGGATCTACCGGTCAGGAAGCATACTCCATTGCAATGCTGATTCATTCTAAGTTTCCACAAATATTTCCGTCTTTGAATCTTGTCTCCACAGACATTAGCGAAACATGCGTGGAACGGGCGTCGGCTGGATTTTTCACGGACTATGAGATGAACCGCGGAGTGTCAGATGAATTGCGCGCAAAATTCTTTGTGCGTGTTTCTGACAAGGGATACAATATCTCGAGTGAGATTCGATCGAAGGTAGAGTTCAAGCAGCAAAATCTTCTGGTTACACCCTATGCTGGCAAGTTTGACATTGTTTTTTGTAGAAATGTTCTGATCTACTTTGATCTGGCGGTGCGAAAGCAAATTCTAGAAGGATTCCAGCGAGTGATTCTCCCGGATGGATTTCTGGTTCTCGGGGCGACGGAATCGCCAACGGGCTTGCTGGATTCCTACGTAGTACGTCAGTTCGGCCTCACCCGCTATTATGAAATCAATTCAACAAACATTACTTTTGCTCCTGCTCAAATGAGGTGATTTATGAAAAAGGTACTAGCTGTAGATGACTCTCAGGCCATGCTAAAGATGGTGCAACAGACCTTGCAGATCGGCGGCTACGAAGTGCTGGTGGCATCCGATGGGAAGGAAGCGCTGGAAAAATTTCGTGGTGCCGGTGTGGAGCTTCTAATTACGGACATCAACATGCCCGTGATGGACGGCATTACACTGATAAAAGAAATCAGGGCTGCGGACAAGGAAGTGCCAATACTGACCTTGACGACTGAATCTGAAGAGCCAATGAAGCAGTCTGGATTTGCGGCGGGCGCCAACGGGTGGATTGTGAAGCCTTTTCGGCCTGCGCAGTTTCTCGATATTGTCCGCCAGATTCTGAGTTAATGACTACTCCCGTCGTCTTGTTTGCAGGACCGGGCCTGGATGCGCTGGCAGCTTCGATTCGTGAGAACCAGTACACAGTACTAACGGCAGAATCTGGCCCACAAGCATTGGATTTGCTCGGAGCAGTTCGCGTTGATTTTTTCTTCGTGGCTGCAGGCTCGAGCGCCGCGCCATATGTGAGCGTTCTGCGAAAGAAGTCGGAAGCAAAACTCATCCTCGTGGGGAATGACACGTCCTCCGTGCCTTGCGATCGCGTTTCTTCTGCGCATGCGGTGGAAGAGGCTCTCGCTCTTCTACACAGGCTTACCGCAGACAGAGCAAATAAAGAACTCATGGAGCAGGCGGAGGGCAGGAAGGTCGATGCCGAGCAACGTCGTCTGGAATGGCTTACGTGGAAGCAGCAGATGGCGGATCGATTGCATATGCAATATAGCGCCGCTCTTGTGCGAAACATTCGTCATTCTATGACCCAGGGTCTTGGTGCAGGTGCTTTGATCACTCAGGTGGACATTCTTCCACTTCTTCCTCGCAATCCTTCTGGCGATTACATTGTACCAGAATCTTCCGTTACTTTTCTAGGAGAAGCGGCGGAGGCCCTTCGTCACTGGCTTTCTTCTATGGAAATGTTTGTCGAAGCAATGGAAAGAATGTATCCAGCTGAAACAATTCCTGAAGCGGATTTATCTATTCTCGTATCCGAAGCGACGCAAAGAGTGGATCACCTTCGCAGGATTAAACGACAAACCGTTCGCTCTGCATTGCCCACACCCGCGGGTCCCATTCGTATGTCCAGGATTGGTCTTTCGCTCGCGATCCGTGAACTGTTGACGAACGCATTTAAGTATTCTCCAGACGCATCGCGCGTAGACATTGCGGGTTTCTCATCGCAAGGAGGGTATTCAATTTGTATTCTCAATGATCTCGTGGACTTACCGGCCGGAATTACAGGCATTCCACCTGAAAGGGAAAATGAGATTTTTGAACCATTTAGACGATTGCACAATGTGTACGATGATCGCTTTGCAATGGAAGAGTTTCCTATGGGAACAGGGTTGACTGTGGTACGGCAGGCAATCCAGCAGGCAGGTGGGAGTGTATCGCTGTTTGAAATTAGAGATCACACGCGGGAAGACACTAAGAAAAGACGCGTAATGGCGGAGATTTTACTTCCCCTGGATATCTAGATATTCTCGCAGCGCCGCGATTGTTTCTTTTGCTGCATCTTCCAGTTCCTCAGCGTTAGGCGATTTTTCATTGGATCCCGGAGATTTTTCAATGTCAAACAGTACAGATGCTAATCTTGATGCCCCCATCACAAGGCAACCGCTTCGCGTACGATGACACAGACGAGCGAGTTCAGTCGGGTTCGCACCAGATTGCATGAGATGCGTGATTGTGGGTAGCCCCGTCACAGTATCGCTTTCAAATACTCCGAACATCGTCGTCAGAGCGTTGGGCGAATAACGTGACAGAACAGTAAAATCAAGAATTTCCATTTTTATCTTCTGGTTCTCCGGAGTATCTTCCGATCAATTCGAACATTCGTTCGAAATCGATTGGCTTTGCAATGTAGTCATCCATACCCGCTTCAAAACAACGCTGCTTTTCTCCTTCGAGCGCATTGGCTGTCAGAGCAATGATGGCGGGGGAGTAGTTTAGATTTTCCTGGCGAATGCGCTGCGTGGCTGCGTATCCATCCAGTCCTGGCATCTGGCAGTCCATGAATATGATCTTATACTGACCCGTGCGGGCCGCTTCTAGAGCCTCCTGTCCGTTTGTCGCAAGATCGCACGCCAGTCCGCGCTCTCTCAGCATCAGCGAGATGCACATGCGATTGAGCTCGTGATCGTCCGCGACTAGAATGCGGGGGCCGTTTTCAATGCGCTGATGGTCGGGATGTTTGAGGGGCTGTCTTCCAGCAGGTGACGCGATGATTACTTTTGATTCAAAGCGAAACGTTGTGCCCTGCGGATGATTTGCGCGTGCAGTGAGAGTTCCTCCCATCATGACTGCGAGTTCTCTGGAAATGGATAGGCCAAGCCCGCTGCCCCCGTAGCGCCTGGTGGTGGACGAGTCCGCCTGTGCGAATGGGTTGAAGATTTTGTCCAGACGGTCTTCCTCTATTCCTATTCCTGTATCCGTTACTTCAAAGCACAGGCTGCAAATTGAAGTTTCGTGTAAAGCGCAGGAGCAAATCGCGCGCACTTATATTCTGCCCTTCTCCGTAAACTTGACCGCATTGCCAATCAGGTTGTTTAATATCTGCTTGAGTCTTACAGGATCTCCCAGTATGAACGCCGGCGTTTCAGGTGCGAGATCGTAAACGAGTTCAACGCCTTTTTCCATCGCTGAGAGTCTGAATAGTCCAGTGCATTCGCTCAAAAGATCCGCAACATTCACTGGAATCTTTTCCAGGCGCAGCATTCCACTTTCGATTCGCGAAAAATCCAGGATGTCGTCCAGAATGGTTCGGAGGGATCCGGCCGCAGATGCGGCCATGTCGGCGTAACTTTGCTGGTCCTGATTGAGTCCCGAGTTCTGTAATAGTTTAATAAATCCAAGTATTCCAGTCATGGGAGTCCGGATATCATGAGACATGTTGGCCAGAAATCTGCTCTTCGCTCGTGTAGCTGCTTCCGCGGCTTCCCTTGCCTGAACCAGTTCCAGCTGAATTTCCCGGCGCGCAGTGATGTCGCGAGCAATCCCAATGATCCTCGGACGGTCCGTTCGCAGAATGGTTCCAAGCGTTTCTATGTAGTGAATCCCATCATCTGGCGTTTTGATTCTGTACTGCTCGTGCCAGATTCGTCTTTCGCTTTCAAAGAATGCTTGCACCCGATCAGTGAGCCCCTGGTCCTCAGGAATGAGAAGTGAATCCAATGTGCGCAGGTTCGGAGTGAAGGCAGACGGATTTTGCCCGTGTATTTCAAACGCTCTGGCATCCCAGAAGATGTCTCCCGAGGGAATGTCGATTTCAAAGAGCGCCTGACGGGAGATTTGCATAGCCAGCTCCAATCGTTTGCGTTCCATATCCAGGGCAATGTCGCTGCGAACGCTAGCGCTCACATCCTGCAGAATTCCAGAAAGACCAGTGATGTCAGAGAAGCGGCGCCTCGCTTCGCCGGCGCATCGAACCCAGATCCACTTACCCGTTGCAGTCTCGATCTGGAATTGAACATCGAACCCTGCTCCCCGTTTGAATGCTCGGTGTACCGCACCAATCAATACTTGTGCAGACCCACGAGAAATCATCGATTTGATGACGGGCCACGTCAGGCGAGCGCGAGGCGAAAGATCAAGCAACTCCAGGAGTGTTTCTGTGCAGATGATGAGCCCGCTCTTTCTATCCAACCTCCACCCGCCGAGCTTTGCAATTCGAGTGGAGTCAATGAAGAGACTTTCGAGCTCTTGTTGCCGTATCTGCGTGGTTACCCTGGCTGTAACATTTTCGTGGATTACGGCCACATACCTGGCTTGTGCCCAAACGAAGGGAATTGCGTGCATTGTATACCAGGTCATCCCTCTCCTGGAATGGCACGGGTACTCATGTCGAAATGGGCGCCTCCATTCTGCAGCAGTTTGCGAATGCCGGACGCGATTTCTTCTACTGCGCGGTCGTCCGCGGATGCTCTGTCACATACAAGGAGATAGTTGGCTCCCTCTGTGACATCACGCCCATCGTTTTGTTCTGCAAATCTGCGCCATGCGGAATTGACGGCAACAATCGTTCCGCTGGAGTCCATGATCGCCACGTGAGCGTCAATTGCGTCCAGAACATGTTGCGCGAATTCTGCGCTGTTTGATTTGTTTGGACGCTCTTCCTCGCACGGTCGAACGGTTGCCAGGTAGTGCGTTCCACTCTCCGAGGTGAGCCGGGTAACAATGATATTCGCTTCGAGGAGCTCACCGTCTTTTCGTTTAACTCTCACTCCTGTATGTGGAGGCATCGTTTCTGTGGGGACGGATTCCGGGTGGCGCGCGAGATATTCAGAGTGTTTCCTCATGGTCTCCGATTCCAGTAGAAAGTCGATTGGTTTTCGGAGAACGTCCTGCTCCGTGTACCCAAACACTCTCGATGCTGCCTGATTGATAAACTGAATACCGAGTGAGGGGTCCAGAATGAGGATTGCATCCTCCAATTCAGAGGCGATCTGTTTCCATGGTATGTTCACGGAACTAACCGCAACAAAAGTGTTAGGTGATCGTATTGATTGATTGTCTTTCTTTCGTACTGACCTCCGCAGGATTCAAGAAGAGTTGCTATGATCTTTTCTCCCTCTTGTTCTGCTCGTTTGTTCGCCTCTTGAGCTTCCACGCCGCGCGGACAACCCATTCGCAGCACGACGTGGTCGGATTCTGTAGATATGGAAACAATGAGTGGTTTTGCTTCAGCCTCAAAGAGGGCGATGAAAGCAGCTTCTCTCAATATTTGTCGCAATATTTCTTCGCTGCCGCGTACCGTGATGTCTACATGGCCTTGAATTTGAAATGTATCCCCATCGCAGAGAGTACTGCGCAAGGTGCTCAGGATCCACTCTGTCGTCAGTTTGAAAGAGTCATCTTGCCATGATTGTATTTTTTGATCCAGGTATTGTTGCCACAGAAGGTGATCTATATTCCGGCTAAGTTCGGATGAAGCATTGAGAATCCCGCGAGCGAGAACGCGGATATCATCTTTTTCAAGATTCTGATTTCTCTCTGCCAGTACTCGCGCGGGTAAAACGATGGCATTGAGTGGATCGTTCAAGTCCGCAGATGTCTGATCTCCAAATCGCCACAAAATTTTTTCCACGCGCGATTGGATACTTTGCATACTACGACGTTTGCGATCCAATCTTGTTTCAATGGTGACAATCAAGTCGTCGGCAGAGAAGGGTTTTGTGATATAATCATCCGCTCCAAGGTTCATCCCAGCGCGCACTTCTCCAGAGGAGGCAAGCGCAGTTAGAAATACAATCGGTGTATCCTGAAGTTCGCGCCTGCGTCTTGCCTCTGCGAGAAATTCCTTCCCGTTCATCCGAGGCATGAGAATGTCGCATAGAATGAGATCCGGATGGCGCTGCACTGCTTCTTCGAGTCCTTGGATTCCATCGGTGGCTTCGCTGATACCATAGCCTTCGAGCGTGAGTAGTTCACATATATTTTCGCGCAGCGCTACTTCGTCTTCGATCACTAGTATACTCGCTTTCACAGGTGGGTTCTCCACTCTTGTGTGTCCGGGATGTGGACGCGAAATGTGGTGCCGTGATTGAGTTCACTCTGAACCGAGATACTCGCTCCGTGCATTTCCAAAAATTGTTGAACAATCGCCAGCCCGAGCCCGGTACCAGAGGCAGCGAGTGCGTTGTGTCCGCGAAAAAAGGGTCGAAAAATCCTTCCGAGATCCTCTTCCGAAATCCCAATACCATCGTCGATCACGTCCACGAATACTTCATCTGGAACGTAGTTTACCACAACTCGGGGGGGTCCTGATGAATACTGATACGCGTTAGAAATCAGGTTCGTGAATATGTGGGTCATGAGAACAGAATCGAACACACTCTTGCGCGGTTGCCCCACGCGTTCCAACTGACATTGTCTTTGTGGATAGAGCACGTGAAATCTTTGTGCGAGAATTTCTCCGATCGCGCAACCGATGTCAGAGACCTGCGGTTTGTATTCGAAGGCGCCCGCTGCATACTTTCCCATGGTCAGTACGTCTTCTGTGAGCTGTGTGAGTCGCAGGATTTCGTTTCCAATTCGCGTCAGGTGATCATTCATTTTTTCTGGTGGATGACCGTTTTTGGAGTAGATTTGCATGATCTGAAGACTGGAATGCATAGTGGCCAGCGGCGTGCGAAATTGATGTGAGATCATGGATACAAAATCAGATCTAAGCCGATTGAGTTCTTTTTCCTTTTCCAGATTTTCTGCGATCTGCGAAAGAGCATTTTCCTCTGCCGTGATGTCGCGGCTGATCATATACAAATAGGTCTGCCCATTGATTTCGATCTTTTTTGCCATCGTATGAACGTGCAGCAGCCCGCCGTCCTTCTTTCGAATCGATCCTTTTGCACCCACCTCGCCGTCTCGAATGATGTTCTGGATGAAAGTTTCCGCCGTGGTGGGGTCGCTCAGATTGCCCACTTTGATGGACGCATATTCTTCGCGGGTGTAGCCGAGGCGTGCTGCGGACACATCGTTGAACTCTAATCGCGTGAGCTTGACTGGATCAACCACCTGGATAGCATCTGGAGATGACTCAAAAAGCAGTCTGTACTTTGCTTCGCTCTGCGCGAGTTTTGTCTCTGCGGCAATCCTTGCTGTGATGTCTTGCACAGTCCCAACAGATCGCACTGCGGCTCCCTCTCCATCATAGTACGTAATTCCGTGTTCTCTTACATACTTGGTGCGGCCATCCGTCATGAGGAGCCTGTGAGTGACATCAAATTGCTGACGTGACGAAACTGATTCCCTGTACGCCGTGTTTACGAACTCTCTATCTTCTGGATGAATGCTGTTTACGAATTCTTCGTAAGATGGTTCAAATTCGGGCTCGATTTCAAAGATGTGGTAAATCTCCCTGGACCAGACGAGTTCGCCTGTCTTCAGGTCCAGGGACCAGCTTCCCGTCTGGCTGATGCGTTCTGTTTCCATCAACAGATTCTCAAGCGTCCGCACGTTTTCGGCGGCCTGAAGTTCATCCGACAAATCAACAGTAGTTCCAATGATGCGCGTGACTTTGCCCGCTTCATTTTTCCACGGAGTGAAGTCTGAGCGTGCGCTTTTTCCTGAAACCATTTTGAATTCGAATTCGACAGGTTCACCTTTGAGAGCGCGTTCGAAGAGCATCTTGACCCTCGCTTGATCGGAATGGTGAACCAGATCAAGACAATGAAGTCCCTCAATTTCTTCTTTTCGCTTTCGAATCATTCGTAGCCCGGCATCGTTCATGGAAATAAACGCGCCGTTGGGGCCCATCTCGTGAATGCAATGAGGAGACCGATTCAGCATGAGTTCATAGCGCGAGAGAGTGGGTCGTAGAATCCGTTTTTCTAACGAAATGCGCGAAACGCGCCAAACAATGACACTCACAAGAATAGAAAGCGCTGCAGCCAGCAAGATGCTCAGGATGACAGAATAGAAATACAGTTCGCGAATCACACTGCGATCCATCTTGGCAACCAGACCCAGATGAAGGTCTGGCACAGGTGCATAGGCTGCGATCACCTCTTTGCCTTCATAGTCCACGGTGGAATCATGACCAGTTTCACCTTTCAGTGCTCGCTTCATAGGAACGGCCCTGTCGCTTGTCCAGGGGAGATCGAGAGATTCAAAACCTCGTTCGCTCGATGCGAAGATGCTGAAGCGATCGCCCACATCGCGACCGACCACAATTTCAAATCCAGTTCCCTCTTTCGTCACGGCGAGTAATCTTTGGATTTCCTCAGGTGTAGTGTCGCGTCCAGTGGCAGTACGGATCAAGGTACCGTTGACGGACAGGGCTCGTGCTTCCTGTGCAACAATTCGAGACAGCTCTTCTTCCTGCGCTTGCAGCGTACGGGAATAGATCAGCCAGAATACCAGGAAAACACAGAGAAAAATGGTTACCGCAATTCCGGCGATGTATTTGAAAACTGATTTAGAAAAATCGCTCAACGTGTAAAACGAAGGCGAAACGCTCGGGTCTTACGAGTAGAAAACGAATCCGTGATTGGAAAAAAATATCCGTACCACTACGGATGCCTTTACTCTGCTTTCTCTCCGGCTTTGAGCGCCGGTCCCATTCCAGCGAGGCTTTTGAGATACGCATTTACGAACGGATCTAGATCTCCGTCCATGACTGCGTCTACATTGCCTGTTTCATAATCTGTGCGAAGGTCCTTCACCAGTTTGTAGGGATGCATTACATAGCTTCGAATTTGACTGCCCCATGCTACGTCTCGTTTTTCTCCGGAGCGACTTTCAATGTCGTCTTCGAGTTTTCGTTTTTCTAATTCGTGGAGCCTTGCCTTGAGCATTTTCATCGCAGTAGATTTGTTTTTCATCTGCGAACGTTCATTCTGACACTGCACAACAATTCCTGTAGGATTGTGTGTGATTCTCACAGCGGAGTCTGTTTTGTTTACGTGCTGTCCACCTGCGCCGCTCGAACGATATGTATCAATGCGAAGATCTTTTTCATCAATGTTGACAATGATGGAATCATCAATGTCCGGAGTCACGTGCACGGCTGCGAAAGAAGTATGTCTTCTTTTGTTTGAATCAAAAGGGGAAATCCGAACCAGTCTGTGAACTCCATTTTCCGCATTCAAAAGGCCAAATGCATTTTCACCGCGAACAATGAGCGTGGCGTTTTTGATTCCCGCTTCTTCACCCTGTTGTATGTCTGCTGTCTCTACGCGAAAGCCACGCTTTTCAAACCAGCGAAGGTACATGCGCAAAAGCATTTCAGTCCAGTCCTGGCTTTCCGTGCCGCCGGCTCCGGATGAAATCGTAACAATGGCGTCTCTGCCGTCATCTTCGCCGGTCAACGCTTCTGCGAGGAGCGTGTCTTCGAGGCGTTCCCTGATCTTGTGAAGATCACCTTCGAGTCCTTCGATGGCCGCTTTTTGATCTTTGACTTCTTCCAGAGTGAGGTCTACGAGGTCCGGGAATTCATCCAGATCGCGGCGAAGATCGCGCCAGGGTTGCGTTCTTTTTTCAAGCTCTGACTTCTTCATCGAAGTCTTCTTCGCACGCTCCGGGTCATCCCAGAAGTCGGCACGTGCCGTGAGAGACTCCAGATCTTCTAATTCGTCGAGGATGCCTGTGATCCCTTTCTGGTCCCAGCGCTCCTGAAATTGCTTTGCGGTTTCTGCATGTCCTCGCAGCAACTCATCTTTGTTTCGGAACTCAGCCACAAACCAGGAAGCTGGAAAAAAGCGCTGCTTTCAAGTACTATTTGATTCTATAAAAGGATCTGTTCGATTCGAAGGGGTCGTGCAGACTTGAATAGGAAAGCGGGGATCGCATCTGCGTTGTTCAGCATTTCTTTGTACTTTGGATGATCCGATGAGTGCATCATGGAGGCGTAGTACATGCCAAGAAATGGGCCCGTGACCTCGTAGGCTTCTCCTGCAATCAGATCTGCCACTCTCTTTTCCGCGTCCGTATCAAAACGATCTTCGCGGTAGCGATAGTAGATGGAACGACCTTCTATGTCGTAGAAGACCAGGAAATCCGATTCTTTTCTTGAGAATCGAAGCTTGATGGCGGCCGGTATTTCACCCTTCTTGACTTTTTCCACAAGTTCGCGCCTGCGCAAATCGGACTCGCGAATGTCTCCCTCATATACTTCTTCTTTTTGTTGAGCGAAACCAGGAATGCTTCCCAGAAATAGAATCGTGAACAGAAGTGAGCGAATCATTTTTCTTTGTCTGAATCGTCCAGGTCGGATCCTGTGTCTCCTGGAGTTTTGTCCCATTCATCCAGCGCCAGTTTTGCGGCTTTCTTCACTCGCGCGTTTTCATCATATTTGGATTTGAATTCGAGGAGTTCTTTTGCTTCCGGAGTGCGCATCTCACCGAGCTGTCTCACAGCGCGAAGGCGAACCACCGGATCATCATCGCGTGCGGCGGACATGACTTCTGGGACCATGGACCTGTCTCCCAGCCGCATGAGTGCAACCATGCTCTGGAAACGAAGACGGCTCATGCGCGCTCTTTCCTTCGGGCTTTTTTGATTGCGAATGGTTTCGAGTATTTGCTTGAGATCCGGAACTGCTCGCGCTTCTTTCATGCGCCCGATGGAATTGACTGCATACGCCCGGAGATCTGGCTCTTTTTCTTCGTTTCGCGCGAGCTTGATTAAGAACTCGTAACCATCCTGTGCCTTTACATCCCCCAGATACAGTATGATGGATCTGCGAATTTCTTCGTGAGTGTCTGCTTCTTCCGCTGTCTTGATCAAAGGAGCAGAGTCCGTTTTATGATGAAGAGCGCCTAACGCTCGCATGATGGAGCTGTATTTGGTTTGTTCTTTCTTAACGTCCAGACTCTTCAGCAATTCAACCAGAGGTGGGCCTGCTTCTTTGGAGCGAATTTCGCGAAGGCCGCTGATGGCAGCCAGCTGCACGTCATCTACTTTGTCCTTCAGCGCCGTGAGGAAGGCTTTTTCCGCTTCCTGCGTTTTCATTTCTGTCAGAATGCGAATGCTGGTTTCGCGAACATTTGGATCTAGATCTTCCGTGCACAGTTTGACTACGTCCGGGATCAACAGTTTCTGTTCGTCCGCGGCCAGGCTCTTGACCTTACGGATTTCATTTCTGCGTTCGGTGGAACTTGCGTAGAGAATTTTCGCACGAAGCGCCTCTACGCGCGTCGGTCCTTTTTCTTCCTTGCCCGATTCTGCAAATATGGAAGAAGAAATGAGAAAGGATGCGGTTACAAGAATGAATGCGGTGAGGGCCCGGACAGTTCCAGAAACGTTATGCGCCGATTCTGGATTCGAGTTCCACGACTCTTCTTTCGAGCATGGTGACCATTCTCTGGTTTTCCACATGTTCTCTGAACTTGTGGATGAGTTGAGATATGTCTTCTTTAAGAGAGTCCATGTTCCACGGTTTTTCAATGTAGCGATTGAGCCCGCCTTTGTTGACTGCATGGATGGCGCTGGCCAGACCTGCGTGGCCTGTGAGGAGGATCTTGATTGTATCCGGTAATTGCTTGTGCACTTCTTCAAGAAACTGGTCCCCTTTGATTCCGGGCATCACCTGGTCTGTGATGATGACCTCAATGAGGCCTCCGGATTCCAGGATTTGAGCAATGAGAGTGAGTGCGTCTTCCGCGCTCGCTGCAACTTCTACTTCATGCGTTTGGCCGAAATGGAGTCTGAGCTGTTCTCTGAGAGTCTCAAGAACACTCACTTCGTCGTCGACGCACAATATATAGCCCTTATCCACCTGCTCCCCCTGAAGATCGACGCGTCCGCGATTTTCTTGAGTAAACGC
This sequence comes from Leptospirales bacterium, assembly GCA_019694685.1. Classification (GTDB taxonomy): domain Bacteria; phylum Spirochaetota; class Leptospiria; order Leptospirales; family Leptonemataceae; genus JAEUSB01. The sequence goes on along the minus strand of JAIBBM010000001.1, from coordinate 69,315 downwards.
GAAGGGGAATTCCTGTGCAAGAAAAATATTGTACTTTGCAGGTACTTGCTGTCTAGGCCGAAGGAAGTATGCCTCGTTATCTACAGAGTGAACAAATCATCCCAAACAAAGGTATGAGTTATACCATGTATGAGATAGAAGATGTAAACACGATTCTCAGAATGCTCACCTGGATTCCGGACGCGGATCAAATTTCAATTTATCCCAAACCGCCTGTGAAGCAGCTTTTTGCGCCGGAACGCTGTGCACAGATTGATGAATCTCAGTTTCTAGGATTGTGGCAGGAAGGCGAAAACCGCAAGAAGTAGATTGCCCAGGGACGGAATTGAACCGCCGACGCACGGATTTTCAGTCCGACGCTCTACCGACTGAGCTACCTGGGCGCTCTCTGGCAGAACATCAAAATGGCCGCTCTGTGTCAAAGTGTTTTCACCAGCGGCCATGATTTGAGAATTCTGCGAAACTGACTCTGTCGATTACTTCTGGATCGGAATCCAGATTTCCAGACCTCCGAGTCCGGTTGCAGGATCAAATTGTCTGCCGTATTTCTCCAAGTTGGGTGCTTCCGTTGGCTTCAGGTCGGAAGCGGAAAACCAATTCCATATGGAAGTGAAACTTCCGCGAATACCGGCAATGTGTCCCGCATGCTCGAACACGGCATACGTCTGCGCGGGTAGCTTCAATACCTTCAAATCCGACGGGATAGTTGATTCGCCGCTCACCTGCACTCCGCACATGTAATCGAACGTTCCTTCCTCATCGAAGTTGTAATTGATGCCGTACGCAGCATCTCCTATCTGCCCGGGAATATTCCCAATCCACTTGCTGAAGCGTTGCCATTGCTCCGGAATTCCGGCAGGATTGGAGCAATCGTGTCTCTGAATCAATCCTGCGATGATGCGAGGGCCTTCGCTTTCCAGGCGAGGTGGTTGGATTCTGGTCATAGTTGAACTGTGCATACTCAATGCCTCCACTAGCGTGATGTTGTTTGCGTGACCCTGCGCACGAAGTTGTTCGGGCGTAAGATCAAATTGATCGCGAAAGGCTCGAGTGAACGCTTCGTGCGAGCCGTAACCAGTTTCGAGAGCAACATCCACGATGTTTGCCTTTGTCTGTATGAGCTGCCTTGCCGCTTCACTCAGTCGCCGTGCGCGAACATATCGCATCAGAGGAATTCCCATGGATGTAGCAAAAGTTCTAGTCAGGTGATACGCGGAAACACCGCAAGTTTGGGCGATTTCCTCCAGGGTTACGGTTTCCCGGAAGTGACTCTCCACGAACCAGACTGCTTTTTGCACGAAATTCAATTGAATGCCTCTTGATGCTGATGAATCATAACACAGCCCCCGTTCGGTGTTCTTGATCGTTCTTGCGAATTATTCTTTTTTTTGAATCACGCTCGTTCTGGAAGGTGATTCTTCTGTAAGTGCTCGTAAAAGAGATCAATAAACAGTCCGGTCTTATCTACTCTGCCGCCTTCTTTCTCGACGCTCGTCATTTCGAGGGAATCAAACCCGCACGGATCAATCAGAGAAAAAGTAGAAAGGTCATTGGTGACGTTGATCGCCAGACCGTGTCCCGTAAAAAACGATTTGAATTGAATTCCAATGGATGCAATCTTTCTGCCACTCACGTATAGTCCTGGTGCCTCCGTGTTTAGATCCAGATCCAGTCCGAACGAATTTTTGGCGGCCGTCTGCGCACTTTCTAGCAATCCTTTAAAGAATTTGGAAACGTCCAGGCTTCTTGCCTTCAGATCCACGTGAACGTAAATGACGATCTGCCCTGGTTCATGCGCCGTAACATCCCCACCGCGGGAAGTTTTGTAAAAGGCCACCCCCCGTGGCGCAAGCTCAGTTTGCGGCACACGAAGGCTTTTGTCTTTGAATTGAACGCCGGCTGTGATGACTGGACTGTGCTCGCAGACTAGAATCAGTTCTTCCCTTCGCGCGCGCAGATCAGATTCCAGATGGAGATATTCCTGATAGGCAAGCGGTTTTCCAATTCGCGTAATCAGTTTGATCCTTTGGGTCACGGCCTGGTCACCTGTTCTACTTCCATTCCCTTTTCGGAAATTTCAATTCGAACATGATGGCGAAGCGTTTGCCCATCTTCTTTAAAGATTCTCGGAACGCGCGCGCAGTTGACGCATAACGTGTTTTTCCGCTTAGCAATGGTTACGCGTTCACCACCGCCGCGAATTCTGTGGTGCATGTGGCCTGCCACGACGCCAAGGACCTGGATCTTTGCTCCTTCCGCATAATCCAGAGCATCTGCAAGATCTGGATCTCCGAAATCGCCTTCTTCTTTGCGAAAGTCGCAACCAAAAATGTCATCTCTTTTTGAACCAAGGCCTGCGGGTCCGTTGTGTGCGAGAACCAGCACGGGGGATCTGGCTTCGTCTAACAATCGTTTGATTTTTTCGGCTGACTGATTCATGTCAGAGATCCCGAATTCTTTTTCTAGATACGGTCTGTAGGAAAAAGAGGTGCCGCCCATGCTGTGTGGTCTGGCTGATACGAGAGAGATGGCCGTTCCTTTGATGCTGATTTCGTGCAGAGAATAAGCACAATAGGAAACGGGCCCGAGTGCCGCTCTTAGATTTTCAACCAGCTTGAATTGCCTGCGATGAGATCGTTCTACGAGAGCGTGATTCCCCTGCAATTCTGCGATGAGTTGAATGAGGCTTACCCCGTCATGATTTCCGGGCATGAAATAGGCAGGTCGAGGCATCCGTGCGAGGCGTCTGGCCACATCCAGTGTTCCAGCATGTGTTCTGCCTGGAAGGTCCCCAACAATCAGAACCATATCATAATCCGAGTGTTGAATCATGCGCAGGTCTTCTTCGTCGAAGCTACCGTGAATGTCGCCAAAGGCTGCGATTCGGATCATGTGCATTCATCCTCATCCGCTTTTTCGCCGTCAACGCTGTTGATCGTCATAATTGCTTCCTAAGAAATGTCATTGTAAGATCTGCGATTCTGAGTCAGAGTAAAGCAATGAATCTGAAGCAAATCGAACAAACTTTGACTCAAAAAAGGGCCGAACTGGCCGGTCGGGCAGACAGATTGCAACAGGACATCACGCGGCAGTCTTCTCCCCTGGAAGAGGACTGGGAGGAAGCGAGCATCCAGAGAGAGAACGACCAGGTGCTGGACGCTCTAGACGACGAAACTCGCGCAGAGCTCCAACAGATTGACCGGGCCCTGGGTCGCATCCGAGAAGGAAAATATGGCCAGTGTGAGAAATGTTCCGGACCAATTGCGGCCGAACGCCTGGAGGCATTGCCCTACGCCACCACCTGCGTAAAGTGCGCGTAAGGTTTCCTGCTTGCGACGGCACTGGATGACCCGTCTCGTTGTCTATGGCCGTGCAAAAAAGAACCGGAGGATTTTTGCCGATCCGGATTTTGCCGGAATCAGTTGCATTTTATTATAAAGATTCTTCTCAAAATCGCGCCATGCGCTGGCTTCTGCGGATGGCCAGATGGCCCGGTGGGATAGAACGTGTTTTCCTTGGTCGCGCGCCGGATACAGATCCACTAAAAACCTGCTACGTCTGGAGCCGCAAGTCCGCGCTCGATGAGCTTGCTCTCATTCATTTTTTGCTCAATCGTCCTATGCGTCGCGGGAGCTTCGTTGCAAAAAATTGGCCCCGGGAACCATTCGCCTCTCCACATAAAGTTTCTGGAGTTGTCTCTCGTCTGGGAGAGGCTTCTTCCCTTTTCTCAAGCCTGAGTCGATTCTTTCCCGAAGCGCCTGATACGGCAGAAGATCCTGCGGCAGATGATGCTCTCGATATTCCTGACGATTCAAATCTGGCAGAGACCATTCTTTGCGCAGACCAGGAACCACATCTTCGGGGCAGAATTCGCGAGCCCTCTATGCCGGATAACGTTGCGCGGGACTATAGCTTGAAACTTGTTCCTCTGAGTGTAACAGGAGATTTTCTTTGCCCCGATCTTCTGGGAAGAAGTGATCTGTGGGTTCATCCCGGGTCTCCCATTCATCCGCCGGGAAACACTGCAGAAAAGCCTCATCTCAACCACCTGCTTCGCATGTCCTTGCAGAAGGGTCTTCCACTGCTGGCCACTCATTTGATTTCCATTGCTCTTTTTGAATTCAGACTGGAACACAAACCATTTCGCATGGATAAGGTAGTTACGCGTTTTCACGATCTGGCTCGTCGCGTGCGAAGACTGGATTTTCCGCATGACGAAAGGTTAGATCACAATGAGTTTCGCAATTCGCGCATGAATCGATTCTTGAGACGATTTGAGAAATGGTTCTATCTGGTGGATTCTAAATATTTCTTTAAGACTCTCGAATACCCGGAAGTGGAACTGGGCAGGCCCATGAACTACTTCTGGTACGCGGATCAGGCGTCACATGCTTTCTACGAATTCGGATTGAGCAAGACAGATTTAGATCAGTTTTTGAGTCGAGAAACAAAGGCACTGGTTGTAGTGAATCCGCAGCCCCGTTAGGCGCTTTTCTCTCCCTGCTCCAGCAAGCGCTGGAAAAAGCTGAATCCTTCGTCGATTGCTTCATCTGCATTCATCGTGGTAACGCCGGTCATTTCTAGAACAATCAATCCGTAGAGCCAGGCCCACATAGTTCGCGCTATGGCGTGGTAGCCTTTGCGTGAAAAATGAAGTCTGCCACTTTTTACTCCACCCCGGATGGTCTCAATATAGGCGCGATAGCTTGCGGTTGCGGAAGGAAAAATGCGTTTGTGTCCATTGATGTTAAACATGAGTTTGTGCAGCTCGCGGTTGCGCCGCGCGAATGTCATGTATGTGGCGGCCAGTCTTCTTAGGACTTCGAAAAGATCTCCGCCTTCCTGGCCTGCGCGTTTGAGGTCTCCTGTGAGTTCCTCTTCTCCTCTCTGGATGAGAGTGCTGATGATTTCATCCTGTCCCGCGAAATATGTGTAAGGTCCTGCGACGCTGCAGCCCAGTCTCTTGACGATGCTGCGAAGGCTGAGAGCGGCCATACCGCCCTCGTTTAGAATTTCGAGGGCGGCATCCAGGATAGATTCCCGGCTCAGGCCGGCACGGACTGGCTGAGGTTTGGCGTTCTTTCTTCCGCCGCTTCCGCGTACGTTAGCCACTTTCCGCTTTCTGGGTCGAACAGTTTGCACTTTCTGGTAGTGTGTAGATAGTCCATGAACATCGATTTTCTTTCAATCACATATTGTCCATACACCGATTTGATCTCGCTCAAGGCCCGTCCAAGGTTGTAGAAAGGCACGCGCATATTCACGTGGTGAGGCATGTGCAGGAAAATGTTGTGTAAGAAGAAATTGAAGAAAGCAGGAATGTGGTAGTTCACAGTTCCAAGCATCTGTCCGTAGAACGGCGTCCAGTCTTTGTGCTTCTTCCATGGAATGAAGTCATGGATATGATGAACATAGACAGAGAATCCAATGCAGTAGTTGAATGCAAGAAATGGAATGACGCCCAGCTTCACGGCCACCCAGAGGCCTGCCTGCCAGGTTGGAAACAGTGCGATTGGAACGGCAATCATCGCGATTGCTGCCAGAATGATCAGAATTCTATCTCGCTTTGCGCCTTTCGTCTGCGCGACGAACAGGATCATTCCTCCAAACCAGATTTGAACTAGATAGTAGATGCCAGAGCCGATCGCAGACCATGTGATTCTGTGCCAAATCTTTCCTGCCCAGGAAAGGTCGCGATACTGAGCGGGGGAAGTTGGGCGCCAGACAAAGTCGCCTTCCATCTTGATGGTATGGCCATGGTGAATCCGATTGTGTCCGTATACCCACTGGTGATACGCGTGCAGGGAAGGTAGCATGGATATTTGTCCGATCAAATACGCCAGCTTCTGATTTTTGAAAAGTGCCCCGTGCGCGGCGTCATGACCGATGATGAAAAGGCCGCTCACGGCCAGGCCTGCCAGAATCCACAGAGGCACCAGGAAATACCAGGCGTCTGTCGAATAGAGTCCAACCAGAATGGCAGCGTAGACTGCGATGTCTCGTGCAAAGTATAGCAATCCTTTCCATGTGGGATTACGCAAAGATTCTTTCGAGATCGTATCCCGAACGGCCGGTAAAGTGAGTCTCGGTTCCATAATTACTCCTAACAGTGTTAGCTGTCTGGGGACAATAAAACTAACGGTGTTAGGTTTGTCAAGCACTAAGTATTCGATGGGTTTATTGCAGAAGAGCCGGGATTTCTTCCGGCGGGACGGCTCGTCCGCGGTAGTAGCCCTGGTAGAGGTCGCATTCTTGTTTTGCAAGGAACGCGAGCTGTGCTTCTGTTTCTACGCCTTCTGCGAGCACTGTGAAGTTCAACGAATGCCCGAGGCGAATGATGGCGGATGTGATTTCAGCACCACTGTTGTGGGTGGGGATTTCGCTGATAAAACTGCGGTCAATCTTCAAAGTATCGACTGGAAAGTGACGGAGGTAGGCCAGAGAAGAATAGCCTGTTCCAAAATCGTCTAGAGCCATGCGCACTCCAATCTTTCTCATTTGTTCCAGCAGATTGAGCGCATCTTGCCCCTGACTCATCAGAGCAGTTTCAGTAATTTCAAGTTCGAGTTGTTCTGGATTCACTCCTGTCTCGCGAATAACTTCCGCGATTTCGTGCGCGAGACGAGCGTTTGCACATTGCCTGGCAGAAAGGTTCACAGCCACCATGAGAGAGATGCCTGCGTCATTCCATTGTCGTGCTTGCATGCATGCTTTTCGGAAGAGAGATTGACCCAGCGGGAGAATCAGCCCCGATTCTTCTGCAACCGGAACAAATTGATCCGGTGGAATCATTTGATCACCGTCCGGCCATCGAGCGAGTGCTTCTACTCCTACAATTTTACCTGTGCGAATGTTCACCTGCGGCTGGTAGTGAAGAAGGATTTCGTTTCTTTCCAGCGCACGACGCAGTTTTGTTTCGAGAGAGAGTCTGGCTTTCGCGCGGGCAGTGAGTGTGCTGGTGTAAAATCGGAATGTTCTTCTTCCGGACGCCTTTGCATCATAGAGGGCAGCATCCGCATTCTGTATGAGCTGTTCAACAGAGTTACCGTCATGCGGAAACTGACTGATCCCCACACTTGCACCCACATCGATTTGGTCTCCGCTTTTGAGATGGACGGGTGCGTTTAGCGAATGGAGCAGCCGTTGCGCGATTCTTCCAGCGTCTGCGTTTTCAAGGAGCAAGCCGAACTCGTCTCCTCCCATGCGCGCAAGCAAGTCCCCGGGTTCGAGCACTTCTAAAAATCTTCCTGTTACAGCCTCAAGCAGTTTGTTTCCAACTTCGTGACCGAGCGCATCATTCACATCCTTAAATCGATCCAGGTCAATGAGCAATATCCACACAGAAGTGCCTGATCTTTCTGCGCGATGCAATGCTTCTGCGAGTCGCAATTGAAACAGGGAGCGATTGGCGAGCGCTGTGATTGGATCGCGGTACGCCAGCTCGTCAAGGCGAGCCTCTGTTTCTTTGATGTTGGAGATATCAGTAAATATAGCCACGTAGTATCCAATGACAGATCCTTTGGTGTATACCGTGCTGATGCTCAGCAGCTCAGGATAAAGTTCTCCATTCTTACGTTTGTTCCAGATTTCTCCCTTCCATTTGCCTGTGTTCCTGATCTGTCCCCACATGTCTTCGTAGAACGATTTCGGGTGTTTTCCGGAGGAAAGAATTCTGGGTGTTTTGCCAAGGATTTCAGCAGGTTCATAGCCAGTGAGTTTGCCGAAGGCAGGGTTTGCCGCAAGGATCTGACTTTTGTCGTCCGTGATGAGAATTCCTTCTCCCGTATTTTGAAATACGTGATCGGCCAGTTGCTGGCGCCTGCGGAGTTGCGTTTGTTCAATGCAGAGACTGGCCAGTTGTGCGTGCCTGGAGATGAGTTGAAGATCTTCTTCGTGTGGCTCGCGAACCTGTTTGTAGTAAATTGCAAATGATCCCAGGATTTTTCTTGATCCTGAAAAAATCGGTTCGGACCAGCATGCGGCAAGGCCTGCGCGTTCTGCGAGATGGCGATATTTATCCCACAAAGGATCCGTTGCGATGTTTGAAACAATGACTCTTTGCTTTCGCGCGATGGCCGTTCCGCACGATCCCTGGCCTTCTCCTGTGGAGAGTCCCTGCACTTCATGATTGAACCATTCGGGAAGACCAGGAGCGGCACCAGGAAGAAGTGTGCTCTCCTCACTGTCCGTGAGAAGAATAGAGCAAATGGAACCGGGCGCGAGATCTTCGTAAGCCAGTACAAGTTCAGTGAGGATGGATTCCAGGGGAGCGTTTGCAGCGAGCAGTTCAAGAACGCGCCCTCTGGTTTCGCGCTCTTTTGTTAGCTTCGCGTGGTGGGTCACGTCATCAATGATGGAGAGCAAAAAGGTTTCTCCATCGATGACCAGCGGAGAAGAATGAACTTGAACCGTGCGAATGTCACCGCTTGCAACTCGATGCCGGAAAAGGAAGTAGCTGCGCTCTTCCCTTCGCGCGCGATCCAGTTCAGCCTGGACTTCTGCTGGACCCAGCGTGTTCAGGTCTTTGACGGACATGGACTCGAGCTGACGCGGTGAATAGCCGTAGAAGCGGGCCGCCGCCAGGTTCGCAAACGCAATCCTCCCGTCGTCAGGTTTGATCAGAAGCATCACGGAGCCGTGTCTCAGGAACAACTGACGAGCGATCTGGTTGCGTCTATTGCGTAACTCGCGCGCAATCCATGCTGCGCAGACCGCAAGAAGCAGTCCAAGAACGATGGCGACCGTCAGGCCCATTTTTGTCATTTTAGCCGAGTCAGATTTGCGTCAATTTCAAACATACCCGGGCGCCTAACAGCGATCTATTTTTGGTTGTTTCGACGGTAGTTTCTGAAACCTTGATGAATATGAGTTTCTCGGCTCTTTTTTCTGTCAGAAGCGTGGGCATTGCGTTTCTGGCTCTGATGATTTCCAGCTCGGCACAGGCTCAGGGCCGTGCTCCCGAACACCTTACTGATTCTGCTCAGATTGCGATGTTCAATCGACTTACGTCGAAGGTGAATTGTTACTGTGGTTGCCACAGTATCATAGGAACATGCGGACACATCGAAGAAAATTGTTTCGGAGTCCAGCTTCGTCGGTTCATTGAAAACCGCATCATTGAAGGCAGAAGCGAAAGCAGCATAGAAGAAGGACTTGTCTCAGGGTTCGGGGAAGAAATTCGTAAAGATCCTCAAGTAATCATTCTGCAGGCAGAAGGCAGAGTCGATCTGGTCAGCGGTTTTGTAAAAGGTTTTGGAAAAATGATCTTCGTAAAGCCGCCCGTGGTGTGGCCCTGGATTGTGGTAGCGATTGTGGGAGCATTTGCGCTTTTGTGGGTCTGGTCTCGCAGAAATAAACCACGACCAGTTGCACATGCAAGATCGCCTGAGATTGATTCCATTCTCAATCGAACGCGAGAGCTGGATCGTTAGCGGTAGTCAAATCGCTCTTTGCGAAGCACCTCTACATCGGACATGAACGCAATCACTCCGAACTTTTCAAAATAATCTTTGGCCAGGTGCGCCATCAAAGCGTATGCAACGTCTTGCCCTACAAGCGTCTCAAGCCGAATATTTTTTCCAGTCCATTCGTTGTCGCGCACGCTGCTGAGTCCTGCTCCTACCGCGGGAGAAATCGTATATCCGCGTGCTCCGAAGAGACGAACGTCACTGGTCAATCTGGCTTCTAGATTGTCCGGGGCAATGATGGTCAGCAGTTTTACGTGGTGTAGATTCATTGGATGGCTCCCGCTAGAGTGTAATACAAAGGAATTCCACAAACAACGTCAAAAGGAAAAGTGACTACAATAGAAGCTGTCAGGTGGTAGGTGATGGGAGATTCTGGCAACGCAAGTTCCTCCGATCGAAAGACCGGTCCATGTTCCAATCAAGACACCCGGCAATCCATGAATCAACGGCATAACGACCGCAAAGGCGATCAAGAACCACCCGACTTTTTTCAGATCCTGCATTCTGCGTCCGGTCACAAGACCGACTTCGAACACAGAGCAGCGAACCATAGGTGAGAGCAGGCTGGTTGCCAGAGCGTGGATCAGTTCCATTTTTAATGGAACACAAAACATAAATGACGCAATCAAAAAATAAGAAATATAATTCATGTATCGGAATACGCGTTTTTATAGTATGCGTGTTAAGGTGCGTGTTTTGTTTCGGGAATTCCCGGTAGTCTCTCGAATTTGCTTTCGGACGGGCTGGACCGACGGAATTGCGGCATGGCGGTTTCTAAACCCAGACCAACGCCATATTGGACGTTCTGGCAGGCAATCGTTCAGACCTGGCGGATCCTCGCTTTCTGACCAGGTCGGGACCTCTGCAAGGTGTTAGGCGGGGTACGCTCTTTGCACTACTGTTGCGAGCACGGATGTGCTTGCTCAGATATATGGCAATTCGCGTAGCATTACATCATAAGACTTCGTATCGATACGATCATGCAGTCACTGCATTTCCTCACGTAGTGCGTCTCAAGCCCGCAGTCCATTCACGCACTCCCATTCTTTCCTATTCCTTTCGCGTCGGGCCGGAACCTCATTTCATCAACTGGCAGCAAGATCCCTTTGGAAACCACCTGGCCAGGCTTGTGTTTCCGGAGAAAACGGATCGCCTGGATTTCACGGTGGATCTGGTCGCAGAACTTCACTCCATCAATCCGTTTGATTTCTTTCTTGAGCCAGATGCGGAGCAGTTTCCCTTCCAGTATTCTCCAGACGTAAAAGCACAGCTCGCGCCTTACCTTGCTCTGAGAGAAAACGGGCCGCTGCTGAAGTACTATGTGGAGTCCAATCGTAGAAAGCAAAAGACAATCGACTTTCTGGTAGAACTCAATCAGCGCATTCATTCCGATGTGTCCTATTTGATTCGCATGGAACCAGGAGTTCAAACATGCGAAGATACTCTAAAGTTGAAGAGTGGTTCGTGTCGTGACTCGGCTCATTTGCTGGTGCACGTGTTGCGCGGCCTTGGCCTGGCCGCACGATTTGTTTCCGGTTATTTGATTCAGCTGAAGCCAGATGAAACGCCACTATCTGGACCGCCCGGACCTGCGCACGATTTTACAGACTTGCATGCCTGGGCGGAAGTGTACTTGCCTGGTGCTGGCTGGGTTGGTCTGGACGCAACTTCCGGGCTCTTTACTTCGGAGGGTCATATTCCTCTGGCCTGCTCTCCCAATCCAGAAGACGCAGCTGCTATCACGGGTGCGGTCGAGCCTGCGAAATCCGATTTTAGCTTCGAAATGAAGGTCACGCGAATCGAAGAGTCACCTCGGGTTTCGCAACCCTACACCGATTTGCAGTGGAAGAAGATTCAGGGAGTTGGGCGTGTCGTAGACGCAGATTTAATGTCGCATAACGTTCGTCTAACGTCAGGCGGAGAACCTACGTTCGTATCGCAAACAGACAGGGACGCACCTGAATGGAATATTTCCGCGAACGGCTTGAAGAAGAAAGATCTGGCGCGTCGTCTCGCTCTTGCCCTCAGAGGTCGCTTTGCCCCCGGGTCATCTTTTCATTCCGGCCAGGGCAAATGGTATCCGGGAGAAGAGATTCCGCGCTGGGCTTATTCTGTTTTTTTCCGCAAAGATGGAAGGCCACTGTGGCGCGATGATCGTTTGCTCGCGGATGAAACCAGAAACTACAATTACGGCCCGAGGGAAGCAAGAATGTTCCTTGAGGCTCTCGCCACAAGACTCGTAGGCACCACCGAAACGATTGTTCCGGGCTATGAAGATGCGTACTACTATTTGTGGAAAGAAGGGAATCTGCCGGCGGATGTAGATCCAATGCGAAAGGATTTGAGTTCTGAATCCGAAAGAAATCGCCTTCGCATTTTGCTCGAAAGAGGAATGGGCAGCATCACTGGCTTTGCTTTGCCGCTGAATTTTGACGGTTCACTGCAATCATGGACTACCGGCAGCTGGCATTTTAGAAGAGAAAGGATGTATCTGATTCCGGGCGATTCTGCGATGGGCTATAGACTTCCTCTGGAAAGTCTATCCGGCACCGACATTGGCTTTCCGGAGCTTTCTCCCATGCAAGAGAAGTCGCCGTTTCCTGATGTGGCAGCGAGAACGCTACGTCGAGCACAGACCATTCTCGCTACATCGGGCGATTCATCTTCGCAGACTCAGATTCCAATGATACATATGAGAACATCCGTCTGTGTTGAAACACGAGACGGAAGGCTGTACGTATTTCTGTCTCCCCAATGGGACGCGGCAAACTACGTAGATTTGATCGCAAGCGTTGAGGACACTGCTGCTGAATTGCAAATGCCCGTTTTGATAGAGGGCTACGAGCCACCAACTGACTCTCGTCTTGGTCGAATTGCGGTGACTCCAGATCCCGGCGTAGTGGAAGTCAACATACATCCATCTGATTCCTTTGAGGAACACGCGCGAAAGTTGGAGATCCTTCATGAGGAGGCGCGCAAGTGTGGCCTGACTACGGAAAAGTTTTTACACGACGGAAGAAGATCAGGCACGGGCGGAGGAAACCACATCACCCTGGGTGGGCCGACTCCGATGGAGAGTCCATTTCTACAGAGGCCCGATCTGCTGCGAAGCCTGATCACGTACTTTCAACACCATCCCGCACTTTCCTACTTTTTCTCCGGCCAGTTCATTGGCGCGACGAGTCAATCGCCGCGAATCGATGAAACCAATCCGGAGAGTCTGTACGAACTCGCCATCGCATTCAGTCAGCTTCCTCGTTCCGCAGTCCCTGTTCCCGGAGATGCCGCACCGTGGCTTGTGGATAGACTCCTTCGCAATCTGCTCGTGGATCAAATGGGAAATACTCATCGAGCAGAGATCAGCATTGATAAGTTGCATTCACCCGATTCGCTGACTGGTCGGCTTGGGATAGTGGAGTTTCGCGGTTTTGAAATGCAATATCATGCGCAGATGAACTCCCTGCAGCATCTTCTGATGCGCGCTCTGGTTGCGAAGTTTTGTAAAGAGCCATATCGTAGCGCTCCGATGGAGTGGGGCTTTATGTTGCGAGATCAGTACAGGCTGCCTCACTTTCTCTGGGAAGATCTGCGATCCATTGTGTCTGACCTCGCTCGGGCCGGTTATGATTTCGAAGAAAGCTGGTTCCTTCCATTTCTAGAGAGTCGGTTTCCTGTGTACGGTACGTCTCAAGTGGAAGATTGCACCATAGAATTGAGGCAGGCATTGGAGGCCTGGCAAGTTCTGGGAGAGGAGATGAGTGCTGTGGGAACGGCAAGAGCCGTGGATTCGGCTGTGGAAAGGCTCCAGGTTCGAGTGGATCACTTTCATCCGGAACGTTATGCGCTCTTGTGCAACGGCAGACCTGTGCCCCTTCAAGCAACATCTCACACCGGCACTTACGTGGCCGGAGTCCGTTTCAAAGCCTGGAATCCGCCGCGGACTCTACATCCGTCTATTCCTGTGAATTCGCCTTTGTTCTTTAATCTGTATGATCGCGTACGCAAATCATTCGTTGGCGGCTGCACCTATCATGTTTTTCATCCCGGAGGCCGCAGCTACGATACTTCGCCTGTCAATGAGAGAGAGGCAGAATCCAGGATGCTTTCCAGGTTCTTTCCCGGAAGTCCCGCGCCATCCGAGTTTGCGCTTTACGAAGAGAATCCGGAATATCCAAATACATTAGACTTGCGCGCCGGAAGGCTACGGGATAGATGAGCGCCAGTTTGCAGACGAAGATGAGTATTCTGGAATCGTATCGCACGTCCGGCGGCCGCGACGAACTCATAGATGAGAACGGAGCGTTTCGCGGTCACTGGAATTTCCTGGTGGACGCGCTGGAGTCCATGGGCCCGCGCGCTCTTGCCGGAAGACAGGAAGAGATTCACCGGTTCATCAAAGAGAACGGTGTCACCTACCACGTGTACGACGAAGGCGGTGGCAAAGAGCGGCCATGGCCTCTGGATATTATGCCTGTGCTCATTGACAGTAGAGAATGGGCCACTGTAGAAAGTGGTCTGATTCAGAGGGCAGAACTCTTTGATTTGATTTTGCAGGATTTGTATGGGCCCGCGAAACTTCTAAAAGAGGGAGTGCTGCCTCCGGAAATCGTGTTCGATCATGGTGGATTTTTGCGCTCCTGTCACGGCCTCATTCCGCCTAACCGCCGTTACTTGCACTTTTATGCCGCGGACCTGGCGCGATCCTCGAATGGTTCCTTCACTGTGATTTCGGACAGATTGCAGTCCCCTTCCGGTGCAGGTTACGCACTTGAAAACCGAATCGCACTTTCTCGCACTCTACCCAGTCTCTACAGAGATTCGCATGTTCACAGGCTTGCGTTGTTCTTTCGCACTCTCAGAAATCATTTGAGCCAGCTTGCAGGCGGCGGAAGTCGTCTGGTGATTCTTACTCCCGGTCCGGAAAACGAAACCTATTTTGAGCAGGCATTCCTTGCCAATTACCTGGGATTCAATCTAGTGCAAGGCTCGGATCTGACGGTCCGTGATGGAAAGGCGTATCTCAAAACATTGAATGGACTCAGGCCCATTGACGGAATCTTTCGCAGAATTGACGATGCTTACCTGGATCCTCTTGAGTTGAAAAACGATTCTCTTCTTGGCGTGGCCGGTCTTATGTATTGCATAAGATCTGGATCAGTGGCCGTAATGAATCCTCCGGGTGCTGCAGTTCTTGAGAATCCTGGAATCTATCCATTCCTTCCGCGAATCTGCAAATTTCTGACGGGGCAGGAACTGCGTCTGGCCGGAGCGCCCACCTACTGGTGCGGCGATTCTCTTTCTTCTGTTCTCTCTCGTTTGTCCGATTTAGTAATCAAGCCAATTGCGCGGGGCTGGGAAAGAGGGACGATCTATTGTTCCAGATTGTCTTCCGCAGAACTGGAAGATGTCAGGCGTCGGATTCAGGCAAATCCAGCAGGCTTCATTGCTCAGGAAAAACTCCCTCTCTCTACTACACCACTCTGGACAGGCGAAAAATTTGAACCTCGTCCTATGGTGATTCGCAGCTTCGCCTGTGCGCGTGATGAATCATTTATGATCATGCCGGGCGGGCTGGTTCGAGTATCTCCGGATCCGGATTCTACTGTTGTTTCCAATCAAAAAGGTGGAGTGAGCAAGGATCTCTGGATTCTTGCATCTGAGCCAGAGAAGCAAATCAGCCTCCTGTCTACTTCGATGTCCACGCCGATTGTACGTTCCGGTGGAGAAATTCCTTCGCGCATCGCAGACAATCTGTTCTGGATTGGACGTTATGCGGAAAGGACTGAGGCGTTGGCGCGCATACTGAGGGAAGTGTACCTTCGTCTTGTGGAAATGCAGGGAGATGAGGAAGTATTCGATATTCTGCTTCTGGCCCTGGAACCACATTGCGGTCTTCTGGATCCTGAGCTCGTGCGGAAGCATTCCGGTTCGCCGGAAGTAGAACGCAAGCTCAGGGCGATCGTATTCGATGCGTCCATCCTTGGTGGGCTCAAGTTTGATGTTCGCGCGCTCAACACATGCGGAAGGGCTCTGCGCGAAAGACTGTCAGAGGATGCATGGAGAACTTTGAATCGCCTCGAAGGTGAACTGGATCGTCCTGATAAAAGCATTCTGGAAACTCTCGAAAGCACTCTTCTGTACCTGGCAAGCTTTGCAGGTTTCGTGAGTGAAAGTATGACGCGCGGCCAGGGGTTTCGGTTCCTGGAACTGGGTAGAAGAATTGAGAGAGCCGGCCTTGCCGCAGATCTGCTGATGCATGCGACCAGATCCAAAGCGCCCGACGCACTCTGGGAACATGTCCTTCGCATTCAGAATTCGTACATGACCTACAGGCGCAGATATCGCACACGAATGGATCCTATCGCTGTTGTTGATCTACTTGTTTTCGATGAATCCAATCCACGCTCCGTCGCTCATCAATTGATTCGCCTGGAAGATCTAACTCGCGGGCTTCCGGAATGGAAAGAGGCGGGCAAGAGTGCAGAAAGTAGAATCGCCTTGCACGCGCTTTCCTTGATGCGCCTCGCGGATGGAGCGGTTCGATCCGCCGATGACGATTATCGTGAACTACAGTCTTTGCTTTCGCAGGAGAAGAATTATCTTCGGACGCTCGCAGAAACAATCAGTCTGCACTATTTCAGTTACATCGAAACACAGCAGACTCTGGAGGCCAACCAGTGGTCCGTTACAGGATAGTTCATAAAACCACATATCAGTATTCTGAGCATGTTTCTTTATGCCACAATGAAGCGCAGCTCAGTCCGCGCATGACGGATTTTCAAATCCCCAGAGATACACGTCTTTTTGTTTCTCCGCAGCCTGCAGTTTTGAGCGAAAGGACGGACTATTTCGGCAACAGGCTATTCTATTTTGCAGTTCAATCGCCGCATAACGTTCTGGAAGTAACTTCAGAAAGTGTGGTGGATCTTTTGCCTCGCACCGGACCGGCAGGTTCCAATCCGATTTTGCCACCTTCCCCCGCCTGGGAAACTGTTCGCGACGATGTTCGATCTTCCTGGGATCTCTTTCAATACTTGAACGAGTCTACTCACGTTCGGGCAACGGACGCAGTTCGCCAGTTTGCTCTGGTCTCATTTTTTCCAGGCAGACCCATTCTGGAGGCTGCGTGGGATTTGAACGTGCGAATTCATTCCGAATTCAGATATGAACCCGGTTCCACTCGCATCACGACGACTACGGATGAAGTGTTGAGGATCAGGAAGGGTGTCTGTCAGGATTTTTCGCATCTGGCCATTGCCTGTTTTCGATCTCTTGGTTTGCCCGCCAGATACGTCAGCGGCTATATTGAATCAGCACCGCAAAGGGGCCAGAAGATGCAAGGTGCGGATGCGTCGCACGCCTGGTTTTCCGTTTTTGTTTCTGGTGCCGGCTGGTTTGATTTTGATCCTACCAATCGCAAGATGCCAGACGACCAGCACATCACAGTGTCTCTGGGGCGTGATTACGCAGACATTGCGCCGCTCAAAGGAATTGTGTACGGTGGCGGTAAAAGTGTTTGCAAGGTGGCGGTGGACGTGATGCGACAAGAAAGCCCTGCCTGAAAATTCAGCATTGTGCTCCCTTCGAATAAGCTCTCCCCGACGCTGGATCGTCAGGTCCATTTCGTTGCATTCTATTGAGGCGTACAGCCATGGTACGGACATTGCAATTATGGCTGTATGGTTTCATTTGGGCTTGCAGTAGATGATAGCGGCGAAAGTCGCATTGACCTCGGGGGATACCAGCTCGACGGTTTCTATGACGAAATGTTCCGACCGGACGGGACACTTCGCCCTGCTTATGAAGGGTTCAGCTCAGCGATCTCGGGCTGGAGTCGGGAAGAGTTGCTCAGGCGAAAGCGAATGGCAGAACGATCCCTGCTGAATCGCGGAATCACGTTTCAAGTCTACGGCGACGCTTCGCGCAAAGAGCAGATCTTTCCTTTTGATGCAATCCCGCGCATCATCGAAGCAAAAGAATGGAAGCAGATGGAGAAAGGACTCAAGCAGCGCACCTTCGCGCTCAATGAGTTTATCAACGATATCTATCACGACAAGAAGATTGTGAAGGATGGTGTCATTCCGACCTGGCTACTTGCCTCCGCGAAAAGCTATCTTCCGGTATGCGAAGGATTGAATCCTCCAAGAGGAATCTGGTGTCACATCAATGGAGTGGACCTGGTTCGCTCCGGGGACGGCCGCTACTATGTTCTCGAAGACAACCTGCGTTGTCCTTCCGGCGTTTCCTATGTGCTTGTAAACCGGGAGAATATGAAGCGCACCTTCCCGGAGATTTTTCTCAAGCAAGGTGTGCTTCCCGTTTATGACTATCCGTACAAACTCAAGAAGATGCTTTCCTACATCTCAGGAAAGGAGGACCCGGTTCTGGGTGTTCTCACTCCTGGTCAGTACAACTCTGCGTATTTCGAACATGGCTTTCTGGCTCAGCAGATGGGAGCGGAACTGGTAGAAGGTTCTGACCTGATTGTATATCAACACGAAGTATACATGAAGACTACTCGCGGGCTCAAGCGAGTCGATGCCGTCTATCGTAGGATTGATGACACGTTCATGGATCCTCTTGCGTTTCGCCCGGATTCAATGCTGGGTGTTCCTGGAATTTTTGAGGCATATCGTCGCGGCAACTTTGCCATGGCAAACGCTCCAGGAACAGGAATCGCAGACGACAAAGCTGTTTATGCGTATGTGCCGCGCATGATCAAGTACTACACGGGTGAAGATCCCATCCTTCCTAACGTGCCCACGTTTGTTTGCGCGGACGATAAGGAGAAGAGACACGTAATTCAGAATCTAGAGAATCTCGTAGTAAAGGCAGCCAACGAAGCTGGTGGCTACGGAATGTTGATCGGACCGCGTGCGAGCAAACAGGAGATAGAAGAATTCCGCGTGCGGATCCATGAGAATCCAAGAAACTACATTGCTCAACCTGTTCTCGATTTGTCGCGCGTGCCTGTTATTACAGATCAGGGAATTGAAGGACGACATGTCGATCTACGTCCATACATCATCTATGGCGAAGACATCTTTGTATTGCCCGGCGGACTCACGCGAGTGGCTTTGAAAAAAGGTTCGCTGGTCGTGAATTCTTCGCAGGGCGGAGGAAGCAAGGACACCTGGGTCCTGCCTGACCCGCCATGTTAAGTCGCACGGCAGATTCGATCTACTGGCTGAATCGTTACATCGAGCGAGCGGAAAACTACGCCAGGTTTCTCGATGTGAATATGCAGCTAGCCCTCGACTTTGCCGAAGGCGCACAGTGGATGCCTCTGGTGGAAACCACGGGTGATCGGGAGCAATTCCTTGAGGCTTATGGAGAAGCGAATGCAGACAACGTGATTCGCTTTTTGATCTCGGATGAAAAGAATCCTAATTCAATTCTATCGTGCGTGAGCATCGCGCGAGAAAACGCCCGCGCAGTTCGTGAAATGATCTCTACGGAGATGTGGCTCCATATCAATCGGTTTTATTTGACTCTGACGGAGAGCGCAGCACCCGGAATCCAGGTGGCTAATTATTCGGAGTTTCTTGCGTGGGTGAAGGACAACTGTGCTCTCCATGCTGGCTTGATGGATGGCTCTCTTTCGCATACGGAGGCATGGCATTTTGGAAAGCTGGGTCGATCCGTCGAAAGGGCAGATAAGACTTCGCGTTTGCTGGACATTAAGTATTTCTATCTTCTTCCTGGCGCGGAACAGGTAGGCTCTGAAGCAGATCTGATTCAGTGGCAGGCGGTGCTTCGTAGCGCCAGTGCTCTTGAGATGTTTCGTAGAGAATATAATCGGTTAACGCCGGCTAACGTGGCTGGTTTCTTGATACTGGACAGACACTTTCCCAGATCCATTCGTTTCTGCATTACAGAGGGTGAACGTTCTTTGCGTGAATTGACAGGAGGAGATCCTCAGGCATTTCGCAATGAAGCGGAAAAAAGAATGGGGTCTTTTAGATCCCAGCTGGAGTATACGGAAGTAGGCGATATATTTCGTCATGGTTTGCATGAGTACCTGGATTTGATTGAGCTGCGACTGAACGAAATCGGGGAGGCAATTCAGGAAGTTTTTCTGGTTCCGCCGGATACGAGCTCTATGCCGGCAGGTGCTGTCTTTCCGCAGGCCCAACAGCAAGCATAACGTTATTCGACCTTGACGCAGACAATGGCAACATCGTCTCGCAGATTTTCAGTGGTGAATCCTTCCATGGACACAGCAAGACCGGCCAGGATTTCTGACGGTTCAAGACCCGCCCGCGATCTCAAGAATTCTCCGAAAACTCTTTCTCCGTATTGTTCTCCTGCATCGTTCAGTGGTTCTGTAAGTCCATCCGTATAGAGAAGTAGTTTGTCAGAGGGTTGAACGCTCACAGTTGTGGTTTTGTAGCCCTGATCCGGTTCAACGCCCAGGAAAAGGGAAGGGTGAGTGTCTATTTCCTCGATGGTATGGTTGGTTCTGATTAAGATGGCAGGCGTGTGACCGGCGCACGTCAGATGCATTTGCATCGTGGATCGATCAATAATTACATAGATCGCAGTCATGTAACAGGACCGATCGTTTTCGAGAGATCTGCATAAAAAGGCATTGAGTGCGGCCGCGACGATGGCGGGGTCATCGCTCATCTTACACAGATTCGCAAATCCAACTCGCGCCATCATGGCCACCATCGCCGCTCGAACTCCGTGACCGGAAACATCGCCCACAAAAACTCCGATGCGATCGGGAGAGAAGCGAACCATGTCGATGATGTCACCGCCCACCGTGTCGAGAGCAATGTAGTGCATGGCACTTTTGAATCCACCTGTATTGAAGATTTCCAGATCTGGAAGTTGGTTGAGCTGAAAGTTCCGTGCGAAGTTCAAATCGCGGGCGAGGCTCTTATCTTTGAGTCTCAGTTCTTTGCTGATTCTGTCGAGTTCTCGTTTTTGCTTTCGCGTCACTACGAGTGTGCGCGTACTTTTTTTCGAGGCCTCTTCCACAAACCACGAGATCCGCGCAAGCCAGTACGTGATGGCCGCAAACATCACCGTAGAGAGAGCCACTGATTGCTTGTTGTTGAACAAGTATTCCGGGTGAAGCTTCCACAAGCCAAAGAGATACGTTCCCAGATAGACGGCAAGAGTCAGAACCCAGAGAGCAGCGCGAAGCTGGCCGATCATAGGCAGACCGATTCCTATGATGAAAAGACCAAACAAAAGGAAGAGGTGGGGGATGGTTGACGCAGTATAACCTACGAACAGAGAAATGGGAATGCAGAAGACCAGCGTTGTGCGCGCCCATCTTCTAGGAGTCCAGGCGCCGGAAACCAGACGCCACGATGCGAAGAGCGTATAAACAGTGCAGTATGCAACATAGGCGATCAACAAGGACCAGTGCGGTGGTTTCGTGTCTGAAAATAGATCCAGGGTAACATAAATCACCGCAAAGAGCGCGGTGCCCAGGAGATAGTCCCGAGCAGTGCGAAATCCAACCACTCGCCTTAGATTTCCGACAAACGTCACGAGCAGAGGGAAAGTCAGTGCTTATATATGTCAGCAGAAATTCTGCCCAATGGTGTGTTCCGCTTTCGCGGGACGGATTCTAAAAACGCATCCCGGCGCGCAGAATCACGCCGTAGTCGAATTCCCTCTGTTTGGAAAGTGCACACGGCACAGAGAAACTAAAAATGAAATGATCCACTTTCAGGTTCAGTCCGGGCGCAATTGTATGAATGCTCTTTCTTTTCGGGTCCGGATCGTAGGTGTAACGATATTGATATTCCAGGAGCAGATCCGTCACCTCGAAGTTCAGTCCAAGTCCAACATTGGCAAGCCAGGTTCGTTCAAAGTCATCCTGTTTCTCCGGATCCTCTCTGAACCGACGGTTGCTCTGTGTGTTGTATTTCGCAAGGCCCGTAATGGAAAAAATTCCATCATGGAATGCAAGGCCCGCGTACGGCTCGATGTTGAAGATGCGCTTACTTCCAATTCCTACTTTTTCGCTCCCTGTGGGTAGAGTCAGATCGAGTCCGGCCACAGGTATGAAAGTGGATCCGGGCAATGCTCCGTGAACTCCCAGGCCGAGATTGTCGAAGCGAGTGTGAGACTTGATGTTTGTCTCCTTCTTTCTAGTCCAGGGAAGATAACCCGCTATAGAAACATTTTCATTGAATGCGAATTCGCCATATGCGTCCACTGTTTGCGTTCTTGCGTAGTACTTGTGCTGATCCAGATCACTGGATTTGTATTCAGCGCCAAATCGAATGGCAGGTAGAATGCGGTTCATTGCGATTCCGTCTGGCACAGCAAAGTACGTTTCCTGCGCAGAAGCCGGAGTAGCGAAAAAAGCGGCCCCCAGAAGAACGAAAAGACCGAATGAGTATCTGGATGTAAACTGTGTAGAATTCATTTTTCTGGCGTCATCTGTTCCAGGTTTTCTGCGTATCTCTGAGCAAGAAGATAAAACCCTGCTGAGTTAGGGTGAATGCAGTCAAATTTCAATCCAACCAGGCTTTGAGTCGGTCCACCCAGAGTGCCGCGAAGATCAATGGAACGAGCGTTAGGCGCTCTTGCGGGAAGTGAGTTCAGGTAGGTTTGATAGCGATCAATGATCCGCTGTTGTTGCGCCGGAGCTTGCGACAGTGGCATTCCGGCATTCAGGGATCCGCGCACGCAGGACTGATCCATGTCTGGATTTGTATAATCGTATCCGCTAAAAATCCACGTTAGCCCTTCTCCGCCCCAGAGTGCGATCTTATGCGCATCTCCCTGTGCGATGATGGATCTGTGTACAAAGTCCAGACGTGCGATTCGCGCGTCCATTTCGGCATCGGTTCCGTTCACGTAATAGTTTCGATTGTTAGCGAGTAGATCGTTTCCGCCCAGGCAGACGAGCATGTATTTGATGTGTGGACTCTGTTCGATGACGCGGTCAAAGCCGCGGACATAGCTCAATTCTGCCTCTGCGGTGTGCCCGGCGATTACAGAAGCCTGTATGGTGTAACCTCTCTTCACCAGCCAGTCATGTAGATCTATTTGTACTGGAAGACCGCCTGCGAAATCAGTCCAGCTGTCTCCGATCATTCCAAACTTTGCGTCCGATTTCTGGCATACGGCGAGAAGGTCGCAGTAGGAAGTCAGCGCGATAGAATCTAAAGCCGATTGTTTTGGATGTTCGCAATGAACGGTCGCAGCGAGAATCAATGCAGCCTGAAACAATATGGAAAAGCGAAGTAGAATGCTCTGCGAATCTACCATGAACCGGAAGAGCCGCCCCCGCCGAAGCTGCCGCCCCCACCACTGAAGCTTGAACCACCTGAGCTCCAGCCGCTCGAACCGCCCGAAGACCAGCCACCACCGCCGCCCATTCGTCCGCCGAAAATCCAGGTTGCAATCATGGAGACTATGGCCAGGAGTAAGCCCATACTCAAGCCAAGAAAAAGCCATCCAAGCAAGAATCCACCTGCGCCAACAAGAAGGCCAGACGTTAGGCGACTTACAAAAGCGGTCAGTACAGATCCAGCTACGATCAATCCAATTACGAGTCCGCCAAACGAAGGGGCGTTTTTGCCAGACATCGGGCCGTGTCCGAATTCTGACGATTTTCCTTTGGATGCTCCTTTCACCGGTGGAGGAAGATCCTCTCCCTGGACTTTTGCTATCATTGCATCTACGCCAGCATTGATTCCGGCAGCAAAGTCTCCCTTCTTAAAGTGAGGTACGATTTGTTCGTCTATGATTCGTTTACAGGTCGCGTCGTTTAGGGTACCTTCGAGGCCGTAGCCCACTTCAATGCGCATTCTTCTGTCTTCTTTGGCGATGATTAGAATGGCACCATCGTCTATTTTCTTTCTGCCAATCTTCCAGGCTTCTGCGAGACGAATGCCGAATTGTTCAATGGCTTCCGGCTTTGTAGTGGGCACAATGACCACTACGATCTGACTGCCCTTACTGGTTTCAAGTGCTTCCAGCTTTTGTTCGAGTGCAGACGTTTCAGTGCCGCTTAACGTTCCAGTGAGATCCGTGACGCGTGCGGAGAGTTTCGGGATCTGTACGAGTTCCTGTGCAGAGAGCCCGAACCAGGAGAGCAAAACGGCGGATAGAAAAATGGTGCGCATTGGATTTTTTAGAGCACGACTGGCTTGTTGGACAATTCGTCGCGGTTTTCCGCCTTTGCCGGGAAATGCGTCGAAAGCAATTTCGTGACTTCTTCCAGTCCTTTGATCACTCCGTCTTCGTATCTTCCAGCGCGAAATGCACTTTCTATATGATTAGCGATATTGATCCAGGCTTCGTCTCCCACCTTCTTGTGGATGCCGCGATCTGCTACGATTTCGATTTGTCTGTCTGCCAGGAGCAGATAGATCAACACTCCCGTGTTCTCTTCTGTGTCCCAGACTTTTAGCTGGGAAAAAACATCCAGCGCGCGATCTCGCGGAGATACACCGCGAAGAATCTGGATTGCGTTGAGATCCACTTCTACGGCAAAGCGAATTTCGCCACGGTGGGTGTTCTCTGATCTTCCAATCGCATCTTCAATGCGTTTGAGCGCGTCCGCCGGAAGCATTTTTCGTAGCGTCCACGGGGACGCTACGATGTGCCGGATGATTCTTCCGATGCTCACTTATTCTCGCTCTTTGGTTCTTTTGGTTTGTCTGTTCCGAAATCAACTTCCGGTGGTTTAGAGATTTCTTGTTCGTTTTCCACAGTGAAGTTAGGCTTGGTAGTATATCCAAAGACCCGTGCAGTCATATTGTTTGGAAACTGACGCACAAGAACATTGTAATCCTGAACGGATTTGATGTAGCGGCCGCGTGCGACAGCGATTCTATTTTCAGTTCCTTCCAGCTGTGCCTGGAGGTCCGTGAATGCGCGGTCAGATTTCAATTGAGGGTAGTTTTCTGCCACAGCCATCAGGCGTGAAAGTGCCCCTTGCATCTGGCCCTGAGCCGCAATGAATTTCTGAAACGCAGCTTCATCGTTGATGAGTTCTGGAGTTGCCTGGATAGACCCCACTCGAGAGCGCGCATCCGCTACTCCCTGGAAAACGTCCTTTTCCTGTTTCGCGAACCTTTCCACGACTTTGATCAGATTGGGAACGAGGTCTGCGCGGCGTTTGTATTGATTGAGCACTTCGCTCCACGCTGCTTTGACTTCTTCGTCAGAGCTCTGGATGCTGTTGTAACCGCAATTGGCGGTGGCCAGAGCGATCGTGATGGCAAGCAAGGCTGCCGCTTTTGGGAATCTTACGTGAGTATACATGACTTGGAAGAAGTGACCTCGAAAGGGGGAGGGTCAACTAAAAAATCTTGGCATCCGCCGTAGAAAGAATTCTTGAGACAATGACCGCACAGGACCTGGCCCACGATTTTTCGAGGCTCATGGAGTTGCCACCGGAGATGTTTCCGTTGCTTCTTATTACGGCCGGTGCAGTGATTTTCGTCTTCGCGTTTCGCCATCTGGCGCTTCGCTTCATTTTGCCCAGGCTTGGCTCGAGTGCTTCGCGCATCAAGTGGCGGAGAAATAGCGCCTATCTTGCATTCTCTATTCTGGTTCTTCTTTTGTTTCCGCTGTGGCTTCCGTCTTTGCGCACAGTGGCTGCGTTCCTGGGCATCTTTGGTGCTGGCGTCATTCTGGTTTTAAAAGAAGTGATCGTGAATGTGGCGGGATGGTTTTTTATAGTATTTCGTCGTCCGTTTGAAATAGGAAACAGAATCACGATAGGCGCTTATTCCGGAGACGTTCTGGACATTCGCATCATGGATACTTCGTTGATTGAAGTTTCTTCGCGCGATGAAGGCGGACAGAGTACAGGACGAGTGGTTCACGTTCCCAACTCACTCGTCTTCACAGTGCCCTTCGCAAATGCCAGCAAAGAATTCGCATTCAACTGGAATGAAATTCGCATTCCCATTTCTCCTGAAAGCGATTGGAAAAGAGCATCGCTTCTGGTTGAGAAAACCGCGGCGGAAGTAGTGGAGCCGATTTCAGAAAAGGATTCTAGAATTCGCAAATCGGATCATGAGTATGCGATTCGCTATCAACGGATCACTCCCAAGGTGTATGTTGAATTCAAGCACGGCGTGATCCTGCTGACTCTTCGCCATCTGGTAGAGCCGCGAACGAATCGTCTTGTTTCTGATCGATTCTGGCGTATTTTACTTGAGAGGTTTCAAAAAGAAAAGCGCATTCAGTTGCATGCGCCTATGCCTCATTGATTCTTCTTCTGCGAGGCCTGATTCAACTCAGGCGCGCTTCGCATGTTCCTCTTTGCTAATTTGCCAGAACCAGATGTTTCCGTCTGTTGGATCATTGATTTCTCGAATGAATGTTAGACCCGATTTCTGAAGTACTGTGCAGGATGCGTTTTGTTCTGCCAGCGTGTGCGCAGTGACGAATTTGACTTCTTCGTGACGAAATGCGAAATCAATCATACCCTGCGTCGCTTCGCTCGCGAAGCCGCGATTCCAGTGTTCTTTTCCAATTTCGTAGCCAATTTCCACTGTGCCGGTTGAATCCGGCTTTCCTTTGAAGCCGCCGGACCCAACGAGTGATCCAAGAGCGGGGCAAAGAAAAAAGTAAGATCCCCATGGGCGTGGATCCGGAGCCGCTGTTTCCGGTGGCGCGTATGCTTCCGGAAATGCTGGCCACGATGGTGGCAATCGCAGTGCGAGCATCTTCGCCAGTTCTTCCCTGGATCGAGCAAACGCTTCCAGGTGTCTGATTTCGCATGGGATGATTTCAAGACGTTTTGTGGTGATCATAGGTTCGAATCCGGTCGACGCAATCCTTGTAGAATGTGCATTCAAATGAGCATATATAAGCTTCGAGGCTCCCGTTGGGGAGTGGCTTACTGCAATTTTCACAAACCGGGCGAAGCTCTAACATACGCGCCTCCTGTTGCAGGAAACAAGAAGAGAACATGGACGCAACCATTTCATCGCGCGCCCGATGGCGCATAACGTTGAGTCACCTGAATGTATGCGCGGCGCTACGGTTGGGATCAACCTTACGACCCATACGGATTCTGCGGCCTTTCGGGAGAATCTTGCGGCGGAGCGGGAGGTGGCATTTGAGTAGGTACAGGCTGTGCGATCTGAGGCGTGACCGGTTGTGCTTCTCCAGGTCCCATGTATTGAAGTAAGACTGCTCCCTGCACTGCAAGAGCAAGCGGGTAAACGAACAATGCCGGCACGCAGCACAGGGCGATTCCAAGGAGTGGTAGCGCGAAATCAAAGAGCACCTTCATACCAGTCAGGCGCATGGAAGCAGGCGCCGTAAGTTTCCATGAGAGACGAAATGCTGCAGTCGCTTCCATTTTCTTTTCGAGCACCAGAGGAAAGACGAGCTGCAGCCTGGCCATTACATAGAATTGTAGAAAGAACGCCAGAAGTCCGAGTGCGATGAGGAACCATACGAAAGGCGAATTGGCTCCTTCCGCTTTGAACAGCTGGTCTACATCTTTTACCTGAAGTGCCGCTCCCCAGAAACCAACCAGAAATGCGGCTACGAAGAAGAAGATCATGATGGCCGCAATGAAAACCAGGTAGACCAGAGCGAAGTACAATCCTGCGACCAGTACAGGTCCAAATGTTTCAAACGCAGAGAAGAGAAGCTCAAATTTTGGGCGATTTCGCACAAGTGCAAGAGCTGCAATCGAGTATCCTGCGAAAATGTGCGGCAGAGCAAATAGACCAAAGCAGGAGTTCGCGGCAAATACGTAGGCGATCAACCATACAAGTGCAATCCCCATCGCCGGGCCAAGATGCTTCTTGAATGCTTCCCAGCCGTCGCGCATAGCTCGCGACGCGTCGAATTGATCCGGCATGGAAGGCTCTACTTCGGAAAAGGATGGAGTATATGGATTCTCGCTCATGGACCATCCTGGCCTGGATTCTCAGGACAGCAAAAAAAATATCACGGATCGGGAAGATCCTGTCGATCATTCCAGGGATGGTTCAGGATAGACTTCAGGAAATTCAGGGTCACATAGGAGACATAATCCAGCGATTTGAGCTCACGACCAGGAAGGCTCCCCAGGCGCAGCAGCAGTCCGCCTCAAGAGTTGCGTACTCCGGGCCTTCCTTTCAGAGTCACATCAATGAAGTGATTGAGAGACAGTCCGCTCGCCATGGTGTTTCTCCGGAACTCATTCGAGCTGTTGTTGCGCAGGAATCCGGCGGGAATCCAGGGGCCATGTCCAAAGCAGGTGCGATCGGTTTGATGCAGCTCATGCCGGACACGGCTCGCTCTCTGGGCGTAAATCCCTACGACATGGAACAGAATGTAGACGGTGGAATCCGCTACTTGAAAGATATGGCCAGGAAATTCGATTCGCTCGATGAAGTGCTCGCAGCGTACAATGCCGGTCCTGGTGCTGTTCAGAAATTTGGAGGAGTTCCTCCGTATGCGGAAACTCAGGACTATGTCAAGAAGATCCGTCACTCTCTACGCGACATCAAGTCTTAACGTTAGCCGCCATTTGATCGGATGGCATTCTTGATTCGCGCCTTCGCATCTTCTGATAGTTGGGCGTCTTTTTCTACCTGATTCAGTCTCTGTAGCAATTCTAGCTGTCTGGCGAATCTCTCGCAGTATTCGCAGATCCACAGATGAAGTTTGACTTTGATTCTTTCCCCTATTCCGATTCTTTCATCCAGTCGACGGGAGAGGGTTCTGCAAATGTCTTCGCACGGGGGCAGCCGACGGGCGAGCCAGAGAATCCATTTTTCTTTCAGGTTGGCCATCATTGCGTGCTCATCCAGTATTTCTCCAGACAGCGCCTGAGCTGAGCCCTGGCTCTATAGAGGATCACACCTAGATTGGTTGGACTGATCGAGAATTCCTTACAAAGATCTTCCGTTTTAGCGTGGTCCAGCTCTCGCAAAGTGAAGATAGAGGCAATGCGCCCTGGCAATTCCTGAATGCAGGAGTCAAGTTTTGCACGCAGTTCCTGCATTTCCGTTTCAGTTTCCGGAGATACATGCATGGGTGTCAGGCCTTCCTTCCAGTGACCGGCCCAATCGCCCGTGGTTTCGTAGAGTTGTTCATTTTCGAATGGGAGGGGATGGTCTACCTCTCTAGAAGTCTTTCGAAAATGATCCATGATTTTGTTTTTAAGAATGCCAACCATCCAGGTGCTTTCGGAACTTCTACCCTGGAAATTGCCGCGGCTTCGCAATGCGGCGAGAAGTGTTTCCTGTACCAGATCTTCCGCCGTGGCTCTATCACGAACGCGTGTCAAAGCGAAGCTGAAGAGCAGACTGCCATGTCTTTCGACCCAGTCATTCGGATCTGAGAGTGCAGTCATGCTGTCTGATGCGAGCATCAGGCAGAAAACTTCAAGAGAAAAAATTGTTCAAAGTCATTTGACATCGCTTTAGCGCGTGCAACCAATACCCTGTGCGATACGCGGCCGTTATACTGTGCCTGGCCATGGTAGGATGTCCCAGGAATGAAGACGATGCGATCATGTTGCATCTCTATCATAAGTTGCATGTGGAAATTGAAAGGGCCACTATGGGCACGGACATTGCCCCGGCATACCTCGCTGCCATTGTTTCCCTGGAATCGCATCCGCCCGGAAATAGAAGCAGCGAAAGATTTGAACCCTACGTGTATCAAAGACTCGTTGATTTGAAAAACGACAATCGCGCGTTCGGGAAGATCAAGAGAGAGTCTCTGGTCTTTATGAGTGACGCGGAGATTCGGCAGCTGGCCACAAGCTACGGTTTGACTCAGGTGATGGGATTTCACTGCCTGGAACTGGGTTGTTCGATTCAAGATTTGAGAGGGCCGTATCATTTGCAGTGGGCCGTTGGCTATATGATGCGTCACTATGGACCACACGCTCGAAAGAGAGATTGGAATGCATGCTTTCGCATTCACAACACTGGACTGCCGGACGGGACGCCAGCGCGAAAAGATTACGTGGATCAGGGCTTGATGCGAATGCAATATTACCAGAGGTGGATGGACACTCGTGGTGATGTGCTTACATTCAATTGAACTATGAAAGCATACGCAGGAACAAGCGGTTTCTCTTACAAAGAATGGAAGGGCCCTTTTTATCCGGAGAAAATCAAGAACGATGCGATGCTCGCGTTTTACTCGCAGCAGTTTAGCACGGTAGAGATCAACAATACGTTTTATAAGATGCCAGCATCGAAAACCCTGGAGACCTGGGTGGAGCAGACTCCCGATACGTTCCGATTTTCTATCAAAGCTTCGCAGAAAATCACGCATCATCAGCGCTTGAAGCAATCAGATGATTCCGTTGCGTACCTATTTAAGCAGCTTGTGCATCTGAAAGATCGTCTGGGTCCTGTGCTCTTCCAGCTTCCTCCCTATTTGAAAAAGGACATGGAACGATTGAATTCATTTTTAGAAGTACTGCCTCAAGATGTTTTTTGTGCGATGGAGTTCAGAAATGCCGAGTGGTTCTGCGATGAAGTCTACGATTCTCTGCGTTCGCACAATGTGGCGCTTGCATTCGCAGATGGAGAAGTAGAAGGAGAGCAGTTCGTGGCCACGTCAGACCGGGGCTACGTCCGGCTTCGTCATGAACAGTACGACGAAAAGAGCATTGCAGAGTGGGTGCGGAGAATCAAGAGCCAGAATTGGAAAGAGGCATTTGTCTATTTCAAGCACGAGGACGCAGGTACCGGGCCCAGACTGGCCGCGGAGTTCCAGAGGCAGTTTCAAACGATTGGCTGAGAACGCGCCTAGAATTTGACTGCATAGACTGGAATGGTTCGGTTGAAGCCCTTGGGCGCAATATTGTCGCGAGGTTCAAGGCGAAAATGATCCCGAGCCAATGCCCATGTGGCGTGTGATATGAGTATGTGTCCCGGTTCTGCGTTGCTTTGAATGCGGCTGGCGAGATTCACATTTGAACCAATGATTGTATAATCCAGGCGGTCTTCGGATCCAAAATTTCCGACTGCCGCATAACCAGTGTTAATGCCGCAACGAATCTGGAACGGTTCTTCAAAACCCTGTTCAATCCATTCTGCGGATAGTTCACGCATACGCAGTTGCATGTCGATAGCCATCTGCACACAATCTATGGCGTCTTGCTTCTCCCCGCGCGAACCGTGATCTCCAAAATGGATTAGTACAGCGTCCCCTATGAACTTGTCCACGGTTCCGTTGTGTTTTCGCGCGATCTTCGTCATTTCGGATAGATAGTGATTGAGAAGGCGCGCGATGTCTTCTGGCTCGAGTTCACCTGTGATACGCGTAAACTGCACAATGTCCGAGAAGAAGATGCTCAGTTTCTTGCGTGTAGAACGAACCTGCGCATCCCCTTCACGGGATAGGATTGCGTCGACAAGCTGAGGAGGCAGATAGTTCCTGAATTTTTCTTTCAGGAAAATCTCTGACGCTTGCTCCGTAACCTTGCCGGAAAGTTGTTCATTGACTTCGAGAAGGCGATCACGCATAGTTCGTATTTCATCTTGCATAGCTTGAATCCGGAGTTGGGCGCGAATGCGCGAAAGCAATTCACGCGAGTTGAATGGTTTGACCAGGTAATCGTCCGCTCCCTGATCGAGTCCCTCCACTTTCATATTCACGTCCGCTCGGGCTGTGAGCAGGATTAAAGGGGTGGTCTTCAGTTCTTCTTCTGATCTGACTGCTCGAAGTAAGTCGTAGCCGCTCATTTCTGGCATCATAACATCAGAGACGATGAGCGCCGGCCGATGTGTTCGCGCCTTTTCCAGACCTTCGCGACCGTTGCGCGCTGTGACTACTCTGAAGTGCGGCTTCAAGAAGAAGTAGAGTAACTTCCGCATATCGTGCGTGTCCTCTACGATGAGAACCAATCTTGTATCTTGCACTTCCTGGGTTGTGAGCTCCACCATCGTATCCGGGTCATGGTTGCTCGATTCGTTTTCGAGTTCCACTTCTGCAAGAACTCCCGCTCTTGCGGTTTGAGGTCGGGAGTTCGTAACTGTTTGTAAGTCGGCTTTCCCTTCGCCCGAAGCTGGAAATCGAATTACAAATTCCGAGCCTGCACCAACGCGCGACGTAACGCTCAAATCTCCGCCGTGAAGGATGGCAAGCTCGCGAGCGAGAGCAAGCCCAATGCCCGTGCCCTCATATTTACGCGAAGCAGACGCATCCACCTGACTGAATCGCTCGAAAATCGTTTGCAGCTTCTCTTCTGGAATGCCTATTCCAGTGTCCTTGACTACGATTTGCACAATGCCATTTTCCTCGGAAAGATATAGAGAGATTCCTCCTTCTTGTGTGAATTTGAATGCATTGCTCAGGAGATTGAGGATGATCTTTTCCATCTTGTCCGGGTCGATCTGGGCGCGAATTTGCGGCGCCGCGGTATGAACCTCAAGGAAGAGCCCCCTCGTCCGGGCTGCGGAATCAAATGAAGAAACGAGTTCGCGTACGTAGGCAACCATTTCTGCGTCGCCGTAGTTGAGTTGCATTCGCCCTGCTTCAAGCTTGGAATAGTCCAGTAGATTTGTAATGAGCTTGAGTAGCTTTTCGCCATTCTTGAGCATGGAATCAACAAAACTTGCACCAGTGGGTGTCAGAGGACCAACTTCCCCTGCGCGCATGCTTTCGAGGGGAGCTAGCATCAGGGTCAGAGGAGTGCGAAGTTCGTGCGATACGTTAGCAAAGAAATTGGTCTTGATCTGATCCGCCTCACGCAACTTATCCAGAGCCTTCTGTAGATCCTCAGTCCTATCACGGATTTTTTGTTCGAGATTGTCTCGGGCGTCTCTAATGGAAGTGACCATGTTATTGAAGGAACGCGAAAGAAATCCGATTTCATCTTCTATGCGCACGGGCACAGATACAGAGAGATCGCCGGAATTCACGCGCTGCACTCCCGATATGAGGGTCCTGAGAGGGTTGATCAGGCTACCTCGAAAGAAAAGAGGATAGAGAAACAAAATTACCAGCATTGCCGCACCCAGTTCTAAAAGTAAGAACTTTGCCGTGCTGTGGATTTGCGATCGATACAATAGATATGGAAATGCAACTTCTACAAATTCTCCATTTGGGTTTCGCACTACATACGTTACAAATCGCTCGCGTGATGCGACATCGGCGGTTCGCGCTTCCGCATAGCGACGCGACAGAATCGGTAAAGCCGGCGATAGCAGGCGCGTTACAGCATTCTTATGTTCTGAGGCCGGGCCGTCCTCCATCGCTTGCATCAGCCTCGTCGCGACGGTTTTGTCGCGGAAGGAACGGATGAGTTCTGGTGCTCTTCGATCAAATTCAGAAACCGGAATGACTTCGAGTCCGCGGCGCAAACCTGAAAGTGGAGCATCGAGTGTGACTAACTCGCCGATCAGATCTTCGGTGGAAATGCTCGGATTGGCCTTTCGCCTTTCGGCCAGTATGGCATCATACAATAGAAACGAATCAGGCCTTTCGGCTGGCGCAGCGGTTTTTTGCCGGAGGGTTTCTATCCAGCGTGCATTAGCAATCGCATTCTTCGTCATTTCAATATCGGGAGATGCGGCCAAACTCGACCAGCGCAGATTTCCGAGCGGTTCCATGGTTGCAACATAGCTGGCCGCACCTGTCTGACGTGGATCCGAAGCAAGGCGTATGCTTTGCTCGAGCATTGTCTCATCAAAGGATCTTTCCGCTTTTCCGAATGTGTAGTAGCTGAAACTTTGAACAAGGAGCAACACAGTTACGACTGTGATTCCCACCAGTTTGGCCATGAAAGTAGAACGTTCGTGCGTGTGATTGATGTAGAGGATCACAAATCCAAAAAAGAAAGTTAGGATATTGAAGATGAACATGTTGAAGAAAAAGCCGCGGTCGAAATATCCGAGCGTTACCAGATAGTTGACAATGGCAGTCGGGAATGATGATCCAATTAAAAGGGCCGCGAGCGCCGTCAGGAATTTTGACTCAGGATCCTTTCTCAGGATGCGATATCCGAGTACGAAAATAATATGAACTACGGCTGCGAGGATGAACAGACCTACGATCCGGGTGGGTCGATCGGCGACGAAGTTGAACACGCCGGAAGAGAATTCGAACTCAACGGGACCGTAAAAAGTTGAGAGAATAAAATAGATACTCAGGCTTGCGGAAACGATCCAGCCGACTGCAAGCAGTGCATTGGCGCCGCGCCTGTGTTCGTTTGCGGGGTATCTCAGAAAGAATTGACCGAACTGCATGCACAGTGGCACCACAAAACTAACTGTCATATATCGATGAAATGCCCCGATCGGATGATAGAGCGAGGTTCCAAAAACATAGCCGGATGGGAACACGGCCATGAAAATGAAACCAAGGCCCAAATGAAACGACGCAGTCGTCCGACCGGGCCGAAGGATGAGGAATCCTCCCACCAGTAGATTAAAGATCACAAGAATGATATTGGCAGTCGTATGCGCAGTCAGGAAGATCATGGGACGCTACGGTAAGTCCGATGGAATCTAATTGTCAAGCATTCGAACTTTCCTGTCAGACAACAGGATGAAATTCAATGATTTTGAAGCAGGTCTGAACGCGCCCCTTTCCGCAAATAACGATAGTACAGTAAACCACTTGCAGTCAAAGCCACTCCGCTGAGTGATTCGAGGGGAGCAGTAAACAAAGCGGAAATCATGAGCATCACATAAACAGCAATGGCAATCAAAGCCGGAAGCGGATACAAAGGCATCTTAAAGGGGCGAGGAGCATCCGGAAACTTTTTCCGCAGTACGAAGAGAGCAAGAAAAGTCAGTACATTGAAGAATGCACCGGTGAAAGCAAAGAAATCAATTACAGTTTCGTAAGCGTTCTTTGCAAGAGATGCAAAACAAAGAAGCACGCTGGCCCAGAACGCCTGAGCAATCAATGCGCGATTGGGTGTGTGGTAGATGGCACTCAGTTCCCCGAGGCGCGGAAAAAAAAGACCGTCACGCGCCATTGCAAACCATGTGCGAGCTTTCACAAGTATTTGTGTGCCCACATTGCCAAAGGTATTGATCATCACAGCGGCCGCGATCAGCACCCCTCCTATTGCACCCAGGGCCTTTCTCATTGCATCCGCCGCGATGTACTGGCGAGCAGCATGCATTTCACTTCCAGTCAATTGTAGCAAATAACCAGTGTTAGCTGCCAGATACAAGAGCATCACTCCGGAAATTCCGAGGAGAAGGGAGAGAGGAAGATTGCGTCGCGGATTCTTCACTTCTTCGGCAACATAGGTGGCGCCCTCCCAACCGCTGTACGCGAAGAAGCCATATCGCATGGCTGCAAAAAACGCGAGCACAGTTCCAATTCCCCCATTTTGCGGCCAGAAGTTGTTCGCGATGTGATCCGGGTCAGGGCGAAGAGCGATGCCTGCGACTATTACAGAGAGGAGGGCAAGGACTTTTGCGGAACTGAACACTACCTGCAATCTACCACTGAGCTGCACGCCAAAACAATTTGCGGCCGTCCATGACCAGACAAGCATGAGTGCAATGGCAGTTCTGCCCGCAATGCCGAATAACGGTCCTCCCAGTTCTTTGGAAAGAAACTCTGAGTATTCAGCGAACACAAGTGCTACCGCGGCGATAGCTCCAGTTTCCGCCACGAAGAACATGGCCCAGCCGCGAAGAAATGTCCAGACCGGAGGATAAGCCGCCTTCAAGAAAGCATAGGGCCCTCCGGAGCGCGGCATCATTGCAATCATTTCCATGACGCAGAATGCACCCATCAGAGACACAAGGCCTCCTAGAATCCACACGCCGTAAAAGAGAGAAGAGCAGCCAACGAGTGCGAAGATGGAGGAGGGCGTGCGAAAGATCCCTGATCCTATGATTCTACCAACCACAATGGCGGATGTTTCTTTGAGTCCGAGTTTGCGATCCAGTTCTGTGGATTCGCTGAAAAGTTCGTTCACGGAGATGGATCCATCGCCACCTGGATCGGGTAGGGTGCAATGTTGTTATCAGTAAATCTTAGCATGAGCGCATCTCTGCTGAGCGTTGCTTTGATTCCCGGGATTTCGAAAATCTGCGCGCCCGCTGGATGAATTCCTTTAATGATTTGTGCCGGTCTTCCCGCAAACTGAACTACGGCCTCTGCGATTTCACCTTTCATATTTACTTTTACAGACACAGGCGAGAGTTCCTTTCCATCCCAGTAAGATCCCTTCCAATTTCGCGCAAACGGATCACCGGCCCCTATGTTCTGGCTGATTTTTGAGCTTTCCGTTCTTGCAGAATCTTCTGATACTCGAGATGCTCTCTGTCCCGCATTCGGAGGAGCTGGCTGTTGCGGAACGAGCGCCAGAAGATTGCCCGGCAAAGCGGCAGCGAGCGACTGAGAATCGAGCGATTCGCCTTCCTCATTGCTGGCACGGACAGTATAGTAGTAGAGTTCTCCGGCCTTTAGTTCCTTGTCTCTGAATTGATTGGCTCGCACTTCTGCGTACATTGCAAAATCAGAGTCACGCTCTCGCTTGCGGAAAACAAAATAACGTTCTGCGCCGGCCACCTGGTTCCACTGGATTTGTGCTCC
This sequence comes from Leptospirales bacterium, assembly GCA_019694685.1. GTDB lineage: Bacteria > Spirochaetota > Leptospiria > Leptospirales > Leptonemataceae > JAEUSB01. The sequence goes on along the minus strand of JAIBBM010000001.1, from coordinate 33,379 downwards.
GTCCCTGGTCACTTCCACCGCGAGGCCGCTCGGTGGAGGAAGAATCATTCGATTGAGCGCCGGGTTTGATTTTCCAAACACTGGTCCCGTAAATTTTCCAGTCTGATCTTCGAAGAGGGCAGCAACAGTATAGCCAGTCCACGAACCTGATTTCGCTCGTTCGGATTCATCTGTGTACTGATTCGATGTTGTCTTCGTGCTGCCAGTGTATTTCTGTTTCGTAGCGTCATAGAAGTGAATGATGTAGCCGTTTGCCCCAGGGACCGGATCCCATTTTACCGTTATGCGATCACGGTACAACCCGCGAGATGCATCGAGCCTGGTTACCCCGTTTCCTGCCATGATCGGAGCGCTCCAGGCGCCGGATGTCAGGCGAGATCTGGCTCGAATAGAGTATACTGCGTCCATTCGTCCAGCTGGATCACGAAACGTAGTTTCGCGCGAAACTGCCAGGAGTTGAAACGATTTGAGTGCTGGCTCATAGCGCGCAATGTCGTACCACTCTGCGCCGGAAGTCTGATTCCAGGAGAGAGTGATGCCATTGGTAGATGCAGCCGCAGGTGTCTGCGTCATTTGGGATGGGAGTGCATCCGGAGTCACCAAAGACCGAAAGGCAGTGCCCAGGGAGTTCGCCACAATATCGAGGACGGGTGGAAGAACATAACGTTCGAAGATGCCAGGGTTGCGCGCGAAGCCTTCTGCAGTTGGACTCAGTTCAGGATCGGATCTGCCTGTGCGATAGATGGCAATGATCCTATATTTGTAAGGAATACCTTTTTCTACGTTGTTGTCCGTGAAACGAGGTGCCACAGAAAACCCGATTCTCTCAAATCGCATAGAAGATCGTTGTATTTCATAGGCGACTGCGCCATCCGCACTCGTCCAGGTGAGTTCCACTTTATCTTCGAAGACCCCTCGCGTTGCGGCCACTTCGCGCGGAGCAAGAAGGAGATGTTCGAGAGAAGGCGGACTGGCGCTAGCCTTGTCTCTTTGTTCAATTACGAATCCTGCAGTGACAATTTTAGGAAACACTCTGTAGCTTATGTAAGCGAATCCGTTTTCTCCCCACGCTCTACCCCATGAGTTCATTACTTTGAAAGCACCCCGCCCGCCAGGTGTGTCTTTGCTATCATCGTATCCTACGATGGTCACCGCATGGCCTCCGAAGAACTTTCCTCGGAAGTCATCGTATACAGGATTTGATTTATCTAATTTATAAAAATTCTCATATGCCAGAATTCCAAGCATCACAGGGCGACCTTTTGATAATTCTGTGCGAATCGAATCTACAGCCGCTGAATCGATCGCGCGAAAACCGCGTGACCTGAATTGCATTGCCTCCGCGAGAGCTTCGGGCCCCGGTTGCGAACGATAGTCGCCCAGACTGTACGGCATTCTCTTCCAGGTGGACACTCCTCGCGTTACGAGAAGGCGAAGCGCCGCGATTGGATCAGAACCCTGGTCTCTCCCGCCGTTGATTTGATTGTAAATGAAAGACGGGGACATGACGCGTGTTCCCTGGCCTCCGTAAATGGGAGAATCATAGCTCCAACCGAATGCTTTCTTTTCCTGATAAGATCGAATCGCGTACGCCAGAGACCATCCAAGGCAGCTACCCTGATCACCCTGGAATCCTACAGGTGGCATATCTGCCGACATATCCACGGAAGAAGGAAGACCTCTCTCTTTGTAGAAAGCACTGTCCACCATGGGTAGACTTCTGTATTCATCCGGATTTGGAGGGAGGAAACCGCAATGATATGAACCGTTTCTGCATTCTGCAGGCATGACGCTGGCAGGGTTGAATGATTCCTGAGCGCCTAACGTTGAAAAAGAAAGTACGGCGATCGTGAAGACTGCTCCCGGAGCAGCCTTGCGAAAGCCGGTCATCACCTTTGTGCTGTTATTCGTAGACTGGAGTGACCCATTGTTTGAATTCACTGTCCTCTCCGAGAACACACTTGAGGAATCTGCTGCGAAGTTTATTGGTAACAGGTCCGACTTCCGTGCCAATGACTCTGTGATCAATGGAGGATACCCAGGCGATTTGCGCGCCGGTACCCGTGAAGAAGACTTCATCTGCGACATAAAGCTCTGCGCGAGCAATGTCTCGTTCTTCCACCGGGATGCCTTCTGATTTCGCAAGTTCCAGCACGCTGCGGCGTGTGACACCTTCAAGGACGGAGGCGGCAACGGGCGGGGTGACGAGTACTCCATCGCGCACCATGAATATGTTTTCAGCGGACCCTTCGCAGACAAATCCGCGTAAGTCCAGGAAGATTGCTTCGTCGTATCCATTTTCCACGGCCTCCGACTTGGCCAGGCCGGAGTTTGCGTAACCGCCGGAAACCTTGCCACGTGTGGGTATGATGTTATCGTCAATGCGCCTCCAACTTGAGACGCATGCGGACAGCCCTTTGTTCGTCTCAAGATAGTCGTCCAGCCTCAAGGAATATAGAGAAAACTCATCTTTTACGTCGTGGAACCGAGGGGACAGCTGCTCGGCTGCCTTGTACAAAAACGGGCGGAAATACACATTCTGTCTGTAATTGTTGAATCTGGCTACCTGGATGAGGATGTTGGCCATTTCCTTTTCTGAAAGAGGTGGAGTCATCCGCATCATTTTCGCGCTCTGGTGCAGACGTTTGAAATGTCTGTCGATTCTGAAAATCAGCAGATTGTCCATTCCTTTGGAATAGTAACCGCGCACTCCGCCAAAGACGGCTGTACCGTATTGCAGGGCATGTGTGGCCACATTCACGGTGCAATCGGATAGCTTTTTGAATTCACTCTTGTGGTAGGCGATTGTGCTGAGATCCATGGGCAGAGGCTCGGAGACCGCGTTCAGGCGTCAACCGTGGTTTTTGGGCAACGGGCCATCGCTCCTCAGCGGTTACTTGCCTGATTGCTTTCATCGAGTGAAAATTCGTCCATGATCTGTCCCAGCTGGTCTGCTCTGGTTCTCATGTTTCCGGAAACTTCCTGCAACGCTTCTGATTCATGCAAGATCTTGTCTGCTTCTGACGCGTTTGTACGAGTCGATTCCGCAAGTTCGCGTGCCGCGTTTTTACTCTCTTTGGCCGCTCCTTCTACGGTGGAAGCTGCGTTCGAGAGTTGTTGCATGGATGCTGCAATCGCGCTCACCCTCGATACTTGTTCGTCCACTCGCGTTGCAAAGCCGCTGACAGAATCTCCCATCTGAAGCAAGTCGCGCATCATCACTCCAAAGCTATCTGCGGCTGCGAGCACCTGAGTGTGGCTTTCCAGAATCGCACTTTGAATGGAGGAGGTGTTTGTTTCTACTTCTTTGATTCTGGCCATGGTTCGATCTGCCATGCGCGAAACTTCTTCTGCAACTACGGCGAATCCTCGACCAGCTTCACCTGCTCTCGCAGCTTCAATGGATGCATTGAGTGCGAGCAGGTTGATGCGGTCTGACAATTCATGCATGAGAGACATGATCGCACCGATTTTCTGACTGCCATCTTTCACTTGTTCCATGGATTCAGACACAATCTGAATTTGTTGTAAGCCAGAGCGCGCGCGATTGGACGATTCCAGGTTTCGTGCGCCAAGCGTTTGCATGGACATCCTCATTTCTTCCGATTCAGTCGCCAGCTGATGAATGGAATGATCGACCTCTTTTGAGTTCTGGGCCACGACAGTCATGGAATCGGAAACATGATCTGAGATCGCAGATAGTTCTTCTACCGCCGCCGCTGATTCTTCCGAACTCGCCGCCAGATTTTGCGAAGCCTTCATCAATTTCTTAGCAGTACCCGAGATTTCGAAAGCTGCCCCTCTGGTCTGGTGAACTTGATCGCGCACACTTAGAAGCATGGCTGCAATCTTTCGCGAACTTCTTTTTACCGCAGAGAGAATTGTGCCGCGTTCATCTGAGCTAGAGTCATCTATTTCTAGATTGAGTTTTCCTTCCGAAATCTGTTGAAGAGTTCCGGTGACCGCACCAAGAGTGTTTGAAACGCTGCGCACCGCCATCCAGGAAAAAAGAAACGTCAGCACGGTTACGATGAGGCCTGCACTGCCCAGAGAAATCCAGAACAGTCTTAGATCCCTCTCCTGGTTTCCTTTTGACTGATTAGAAATGAGTTCTACAAGTGCGCTGAGTTGTTGATCCGTTGGTCTATCCATTCCTTTCACACGACGATCCGCGGCGCGCGTAAAATCTGGACTACCAGCGGAAAGTTCCTCCAGTGTCACTTCGTATTGCTTGAGCAAGTCGGAATGCCTTTTCTGTATCTCGATTGCTTTTGATTTCGTGTCCGAATTCGTTTCGCTCTCTATTAGTTTTTGAAGAAGGGCCTGGAACGCAGTGGATTCGGTGCGAAATGCGATCAGATGCTTCTTGTATGCTTCCGGATCCGATCCGCGGATGAGTATGTTTTTCCATTCCTGAACTTGGAGTTTGAAATGGACCTGGCTTTGTCTCACCAGTTCCATGCGCGCTACAGCATCATTCACGCGCGAGGACAGGGCCATCTCGCTTACGGCTACGAAAACGCCTGCGAACAAGAAGGTCGCAAAGAAGCCAAGTGCCAGCATCCAGATTCGAGCACGGATGCTCAGCCGCGAAATAAGCATGGCCAATGACTCTCATGCATGCGAAAGTGGCAATCGTTTTCGCACATGTGTCGCACCCGTGTCGCACATCCTTCGCACGCCGTTCGCGCACTCGTTGTACCTGAAGCCATGGTTTCGCGCCGCCGTTAGGCGATATTGCGACAGAATCTCAGGCCCAACCTCTTGCCACAATCGCATCGCGCAATCTTTCTACGGAAATCAAGTAGGCGGCCGTGCGAAGATCCGCCCCGTGAGCTCTCGCTGACTTCTGTACCGCGTGGTATGCATCGATCATCCTTTTTTCCAGTCTGGACGCGACTTCAGTCTCTTCCCATGCGGAATGAGTCACGTTCTGAACCCATTCGAAATACGAAACGGTGACTCCTCCTGCGTTCGCCAGTATATCAGGAATCACCTGAACGCCGCGCGAAGAGAGAATTTTATCTGCCTCGGGGGTGGTTGGACCGTTAGCCGCTTCTATTACGGCCTTGCATTGAATGTGATGCGCGTTTTCGGATGTGATGGAATTTTCGAGAGCGGCTGGTATGAGAACATCACCTTCACATTGCAACGCGAGTTTACTGTCGATCATGAACCCTGAACCGTACAGGTGCAATCCTCCGGCGTCTTTCGCTTCGCAAGCTTTTTGAATGTTGAGTCCCGTCGGATCCTGTAGACCAGTTTTGGAGTCAGAGATGGCTACGATTTTACACTCCAGTTCGCTTAGAAGGGTGGCTGCCGTTCTTCCGGCATTGCCAAATCCCTGGATCACAATTCGTGCGTTCGCAGGTTCGATCTTCCGGTCGCGCAGGTATTCTCGCACAATGTAGAGACATCCCTGTGCGGTAGCACGATCGCGCCCTTTTGAACCTCCTAGAACGATTGGTTTTCCAGTGATGGCAGAGGGCACGTTGTATCCGCGCAATCTGCTGAGCGTGTCCATCATCCAGCCCATGATTTCAGGGGTGGTGTAAACGTCAGGTGCCGGGATGTCTATTTCCGGTCCAAGTATCACAGACGCAGCTTCCGCATACGCACGACTCAGTCTCTCCAGCTCCCCGTGCGAAAGTGAGCGAGGATCGCATACGACTCCGCCTTTACCGCCACCAAATGGAAGATCTACCACGCCGCATTTGAATGTCATCCACATGGACAGAGCTTTGACTTCATCGAGCGTGACGTTTGGATGAAATCGAATTCCTCCTTTCGCGGGCCCAAGTGCATCCGTGTGTTGCGCGCGAAAACCTTCAAAGACGCGGACGCTTCCGTCGTCCATGCGCACTGGAAAATTCATGATCAACACTCTACGAGGTCGCAATATGAATTCAGTGACGCTCCTGGGAAGTTTTAGAATTTCGGCGGCTCTGGATATCTGTTTGCATGCAATCAAATACGGGTTCAGTTCGTCTGCGGATTCGGCCATATCTGCCCGGTTTATCTTCGCCTTGTTGAATCACAATTTTTTTCTCGTCTGTAGCGCAAGCGTTCGCACAAATGCGCCATGTCGATTCATCTCTTGAAGAGAAGGATTCCGCGAGGCGGAGAATTGCTTCCAGTCATTGGTCTGGGCACCTGGCAGAGTTTTGACAAAGAGCCTTCCGAGGAACTCTCAAAAGTGCTCGCAACTTTTTATGAAGGGGGCGGGAAGCTGATCGATTCATCTCCCATGTATGGAAAGTCAGAAGAAACGGTGGGCTCTCTCATTGCCACGCGTCGCAAAGATTTCTTTGTTGCGACCAAGGTATGGACACGCGGAGAAAAACAAGGATTTGCACAAATGGAGGAATCGTTTCGCAAATTGCAAACGCGCAAGGTGGATTTGATGCAGATTCACAACCTGGTGGACTGGCGCATTCATTTACATACTCTTCGCATGATGAAAGAGCAGGGCAGAATTCGATACATTGGAGTCACGCACTACGCTCCGTCTTCTTTCGGAGAGCTTACACTCGCCATCAGGGATCGGGCTGTTGATTTTGTTCAGCTACCTTATTCTGCGTTCACACGCACAGCGGAAGATGGAATCCTGGCAGAGGCAGCGGATCGCGGCGTAGCCGTGATCGTGAATCGTCCGTTCGAAGAAGGTGCCTTGCTCAGACGATTGCGCGCGAAAGCTCTGCCAACAGTGGCAGCTGAGCTTGGATGTTTTTCCTGGGCTGAGCTTCTATTGAAATTCATTCTGGCCAGACCAGAAGTAACGTGCGTCATTCCTGCCACATCCAACCCGGTACACATGCGCGAAATCTTGCGTGCGGGCACCGGTCGTTTGCCGGATGAGCGCGAAAGAGAATCGATTGCGATGGCCGCTCGAGGTTGATGTCTATTGCCAGGGAGACGGAGTGGCTCGCACGCGATGAAATCGAATGGAGTTTGTTTCCTTCCCTTCGCCCAGCGGCAGTGCAGCCACAACGACTACTGTTTCTCCAGGTGTAGCAAAGCCGTGCTCGACTAGATAGCGATCCGCTTCCGCAATTTGCTCATCCATTTCAGAATTGTCTCGAATGGAAACAGGCGTTACACCTCGCAGTACATTCAGCCTTCGCAGAGTGGGAAGCCCGGATGCCAGCGCAAGAATTGGGATTTTAGATCTCCATTTGGAAAGCAGAAGGGCCGTTAAATTTGAACCCGCAAGTACTATGATCGCTCGCGCTCGCAACCTTTCCGCCGCACTGACAGCTGCTCCGGCGGCTCCCGCAGAAAAGGAAACCATGTCCGCTTCAAAGCTTGGTTTTTCTATGTTCTGGTGTTCTCCCGCTTCCTTTGTAATTCGAAGCATTGCTTCTACTACAAGAGATGGGTGTTGACCCACAGCCGTTTCCTCAGACAGCATGACAGCATCTGTTCCGTCTAACACCGCGTTGGCGACGTCCGTTACTTCTGCGCGCGATGGACGATTTGCACGAACCATGGATCGCAGCATTTCTGTAGCTACAATGGCCCACTTGCCGCGCTGAGCTGCGCGATGAAGAATTTCTTTTTGAATGAAGGGCACTCTTTCGAATTCAACCTCCACTCCCAGATCTCCCCTGGCAATCATGATGCCATCTGCCGCGCGAAGGATGTCTTCAATATTTTGAAGTGCTTCCGGGCGTTCCAGTTTTGCCATGATGGGAATTCTGCTTGATCCCAGACATTCCCGCGCTTTGTGAATGTCTTCTGCTCTTCGCACGAAGGAAATGGCCACCACATCAATGTCCGTGGCAGCAATGTAGGCTAGATCCTTTCTATCTTTTTCCGTAAGAGTTTCCACACTGAGGTGAGTTCCAGGCAGGTTTAAGCCTTTGTTTGAGAAGAGCTGGCCTCCGCGAACAATGCGCGCGTTTACATCTGTGGATGTTACGTTTTCCACAAGTAGTTCAATGGTCCCGTCTGCGAGGAGCAATCTCGAACCGGGCTTCACGTCTCTGGTAAGGAATTCATAGGGGCTATGAACGATTTGATCTGTGCCTGTGATTTCGCGCGTTGTAATGGTGAATGTTTTTCCTTCTACAAGGAGGACTCCTTCGTCTGCGAGCTTTCCAATGCGCAGCTTTGGACCTTGAATATCCGCCAGAATTGCAATGGGCACACCTTCTGACTGAGAGACCGCTCGCACGCGATCAATGAGCGGTTGCATGGCAGGGCCATCCGCGTGAGAAAAATTAAGCCGAAAGCAATCCGCACCCGCGCGGATGAGAGAGCGAATGGCATCTTCGGAAGAGGAAGCCGGTCCAAGAGTTGCGATGATCTTTGTTAATTTTGCACGATTCATAAGAATTCTTTTCGAACACTCCTTTATTTCACAATCGTAATCTGGCGGGCGGCTGACTACATTCTTAGCACAATCTTTCCTTTCACATGCCCCGCTTCGCTCAGTGCGTGAGCTTCTCGCGCTCGCGAAAGCGGAAAGATCGTGCTGATCACAGGCTTGATGGTCTTTCCTTGTATGTAATGCCGGAGCATGTCCAGATCATCACTGGATTCTTTTGTAATGATGAAGCTGCAAGTAGGTCCTCCAAAAAATCCGCCTCTTAGAGAATCCCAGAAAACGCCTGGACCAAGTTCGACCGTTATGTACTTTCCATCAGGCTTAAGAATATCCACGCAGTCTGCATAATACGTTTTTCCAACGCAATCAAAAACTATGTCATACTTACTATCGATTCGCGCAAAGTTTTCGCGCGTGTAGTCAATGAATCTGTTCGCGCCAGCGGATCGCACAATCTCTTCGCTTGAGCCACTGGCCACTGCCGTTACATCCGCCTGGAAAATGCGCGCGATCTGAATGGCGAAAGTTCCCACTCCGCCGGCAGCGCCATAGATCAGTACCTTCTGGCTGTCTTGAATTTCTCCTGGATCGCGAAGAGCCTGAAGCGCTGTCAAACCGGCAAGAGGGACAGCGGCGCATTCTTCGTAAGTCAGGTTTCGCGGAGCCTGCGCCGCCAGTCTCTCCGGGACAGCTGCAAGGGTCGCGAAAGCGCCTCCTTTCATGGGCGGAAGCATCCCGAAGACTCTATCGCCTTTCTGAAATCGTCTTGTGTTCTTGCCTGTGGAAAGTACTTCCCCGGCAAAATCAGATCCCGGGATCCGTGGAAAATTTCCGCCGCTGAGAAGCCTGAGCGCTCCTGATCGGATCTTCCAGTCGATTGGATTGACTGACACTGCGTGAATCCGGACAAGCAGGTCATCCTCTCCCATGACAGGATCCGGTAGATCCATCTCTTCCAGGACTTCTGCCTTGCCGTATTTCTTGTACGCAATGGCGCGCATTTTCAGATTTCGTCTCTCCCTCTAATTCCGGTCAATTCGTTCTCCACTCGTTTTGATTTTTAGTTGGATTTTTTCCCGTTATCCGGCAATGAGACAGCATGCTCGTGCGATTTTTCTTTCTGGGCCTGCTCTTGAATTCAAGCTGCGCCCTTCTTGTTCGCAAGGGTTCGGTGGCGGAGATCCAACAGATTGCAGTGCAGGGGCAGGTGCGACGCTACATTTTGCATGTGCCTGCTTCCTACGATGCGCAGAAGAAGACTGCTCTTGTGGTTGTGCTTCATGGCGGCGGCGGAAACGGACGAAACGCGGAGAAAATGAGCGGTTTCAGCGCGAAGGCGGACAAAGAAGGCTTCATTGTGGTCTATCCATACGGAAGCGGACGCCTCGATGAAAGGCTGCTCACCTGGAATGCAGGAAACTGCTGTGGATACGCGCTCGACAAGAATGTGGATGATGTTGCGTTCATTCGCGAGCTTGTCGTTTTGTTAAAGAGACAGTACTCGATTGATGACAAACAGATCTTCGCTACCGGCATGTCCAACGGTGGCATGATGACTCATCGCCTTGCGTGCGAAATGTCGGACGTTTTTTCTGGAGTTGCTCCAGTTTCTGGGGCGATGAACGTTCCTGTGTGCAATCCAGCGCGTGCGGTTTCTATGGTGATCTTTCATGGCAAAAAGGATGAGCATGTATTGTTTGAGGGGGGCGCTCCAAAAAAAAGTGTGGATTCGCATCCTCGCGTGGACAAATCCGTGGCTGCTGCGGTAGAATTTTGGAAGAACAGGAATGGCTGTGCGCAATCGCCGACTGAATCGCATGGAAAGATTCAGATAGAAGATTTTTCCTGCTCGCAGGCGGGGCTGGCAGTATATGCGATCGAAGACGAAGGGCATACCTGGCCCGGTGGTGAGAAAGGCTACTTTGCTGCGGATGAACCAACGCGTGAACTATCTGCCACAGACGTTATGTGGGATTTCTGGCAGAAGAATTCGCGTCCGTAATGGAGGGTGAAGCGTCGAACTTGCGCGTCAGGCGAACTTCATTTCCTGGAGAAGTATAATTCACAGAATCAAACATGGCTCGCGTTAAAACAATTCCTCTTCCATGCTTTCGTTTGATCTCCGTGCTGCTCTTGAGATTGCGCTCCATCAAAGCCCTTTCAGTCTCTCCTCTTCATTCTGCGGGATCGGAGCTGAAATCATACCTCACCTCTTATTGAAATGCTTTTCAATTCTTGTGTCCGGCACGATCCACATAATCGCCACGATCACGATCACTGCCATGGCAGCCTGTGAGTTATAGAATGCAATCGCAATGGAGAGAATATAAAGCACCAGAGAAGCAATTCCTTTGCGGTCGTTTCCTACAGCCTTTGCGAGAGCTGAGTCTTTTCCCTCTGCGGCGATCAGCATCTGTTCTAGAATATAGTAAGCTGCTCCGCACATAAGCAGAACGAATGCGTAAGCGACAACCGTATTGGTTTCAAAATGATTTTCTCCGCTCCAGGCTGTCACAAAAGGGATGAGCGAAAGCCAGAAGAGAAGATGCATGTTGGCCCATAGTACTTTGCCGTTGATTCTATTCGCAAGGTGCAGCATGTGATGGTGATTGTTCCAGTAGATTCCAAGGTAAAGAAAGCTCAGGACGTAGCTCAGGAATACAGGTACAAGTGGAAGTAGCTGCGTCAGATCGCTGCCGTGCGGCACCTTCAGTTCCAGTACCATAATGGTGATGAGAATGGCGATTACGCCGTCGCTAAATGCTTCTAGTCTGTTTCTGGTCATGGCACTCGGTGCGGTTCTGAGCGCATGTGTCAAACTATTGATCAGACTGCGGCTAGTTTTTGCTCTCTTTCTGCTCGAACGAGTGCCCGCAAAAGCTCTTCAATATCTCCATCGAGCATAGCGGACAGGTTATGCGATGTGAACCCGATGCGATGATCTGTCAGGCGATTCTGCGGAAAGTTGTATGTGCGAATCTTTTCTGACCTGTCTCCGCTGCCAACCTGGTCTTTCTTGAGTGCCGCTTCTTCCGCATGCCTGGACGATTTTTGCCTCTCAAGCAGTCGCGCACGTAGCACTTTCATTGCCTTGCTTTTGTTCTTCAGTTGCGATCTTTCGTCCTGACATGTGATCACGAGTCCGCTAGGAATGTGCGTGATGCGAATGGCAGAATCTGTTTTGTTCACATGCTGCCCGCCTGCACCGCTCGCGCGATACGTATCAATCTGAAGGTCTTTGTCATCGATTGAGATTTCTTCTTCTTCCGCTTCTGCAAGCACGGCGACAGTGACCGCACTCGTATGAATTCGTCCGCCACTTTCCGTTGTTGGAATTCTTTGCACCCGGTGCGTACCTGCTTCCTGATGAAACAGGTCATAGGCTTCCTTTCCATCTATGGAAAATGCAATTTCTTTATATCCGCCAAGGTCTGACTCAACGGTAGAAAGCACTTCGAGCTTCATCGCGGACCTTTCCACATAACGCATGTACATGCGAAATAGATCGTCTGCGAAAAGGGCCGCTTCTTCTCCGCCTGTTCCGGCGCGAATTTCAACTATGACTGATTTGCCGGAGTTTGGATCCGGCGGAAGAAGAAGCGCTTCCATTTCATCTCTGCCGGCCGCAAGTTCTTGATCCAGCCGAACCTTCTCTTCCGATGCCATATCGCGCAAGTCCTGATCTGCGGTTTTGTCCGAAAGGATGCGCGACGCTTCATCTTGATCTTTAAGAATTTTTAGGAATCGTTCAATGGGCTCCACCCTGGCAGAAAGGATGGAATGCTCGCGTGCCAGTTCCTTGAATCGAGCCGGATTGGATGTTACGTCTGGCTGCGAAAGGAGATCTTCGATCTCGCGCACTCGCAGTAGTTCTTTTTCAAGTCTGTCTTTGACGGCGCTCATTTTGAAAATTACCCCCGACAGGAGTCGAACCTGTCCACATAGTTTAGGAAACTACTGCTCTATCCACCTGAGCTACGGGGGCCTCGTGTCAGAGTGGTCGAAAAAAGGCCTGAGTCAACCTGATTTGTGATTGGGTTCTTCCGCATGCATGCAGCAATGCGGCGTGAGCTTGCTCTTTCATTTTTTGCACATCGCGGTCATGGCAGCGAATCTATTCGCATGGACCATTCCCAGGCTGCGTCGGTTTCATTTGATCGTGGTGGGATGTACTCTCTTTTCCTGGTGTGTTCTGGGACTTCGCTACGGGTTTGGTTATTGTTTTCTGACGGACTGGCACTGGTCCGTCCTTGAGTCACAGGGAGTGCGAAATTTGCCCGGTTCTTACGTGAAGTATTTATTTGATTTGATCACCGGATGGGACTCAAGTCCCTTCTGGATCGACGTGGCTACAGGAGTCAGCTTTTCCATTGCGATCTCGAGTTCACTGTATGTGAATAGGGATTTGTTCAGATTCTTGCGTCCTACGTCATAGAACCCACGGAAAGAAGATCCAGGTGCGCGATTTGTATTTCGCATACTCTTCTCCAAATTCTTCCTCCAGCATTTTCTCTTCTGCCGGTATGCGAATCCAGCATAGAAAGAGGAAAGACACAAGAGACGGAATCAGCACAAACAAGTTTGCAGTGAGCAGTCCTTGCGACAGAATCGAAACAATAATGGCACTGTACATGGGATGACGGACTGTCCTGAACGGTCCGGTCTCGATGATTGTGTGCTCGTGTTCGATTTCGAGCACGGGGGACCAATGTTTTCCCAGAAAAGAATGCACTCTCCAGAAATACACAATACTGGCGAACATGATGCATCCCCCGGCGATTCTCGCAATGGTGTGGAGGTGAAATGAACCGTTCTCTAGAAAGTTGGTAAATACATATAATCCAGTGGATCCCCACCAGCACACCGCAACCAGAGTCACCAGAAAGGATTCGCGCAAGAAGTGCACGCGGCGCTTCTTGTGTTTCTGGTTGTAGCGGTATTGATAGATGCTGCGAACCGCAGCATAAAAGAGGGTGAGAAGGAGCGTTGCGATTTTGAAGCAGAACTCAAGCATTGTCTTGACCGCAACCATGCACCCGGTGTCCTTTCGCGTGGCCAGAAAAATCGGCATATCGCTTTTGATGTTTTTCTCAGTCACGTATGCTCTATATGAAGCCTGGCGCATCCGCTGGATTGCGGATGATGCCTACATTTCATTTCGTTACATTCTTTCCTTTATTTCCGGGAAAGGTCTAACGTTCAACGAAGGCGAACGCGTGGAGGGGTATACCAACTTCCTGTGGACGGTTTTGCTGATTCCTTTTCGAGCATTGGGTCTCGATCTGGAGGTCGTGTCTCTGGTTCTCGGATGTTTCTTCTTTGGAATGCTCCTCTGTGCGTTCGCCTTCTGCGTGCGAAAGGCTCTTTCTATCGAATTTGCGGCCGTTGCCCTTCTGGCTCTCTGCGCACACAGGCATTTGCAAATCTTCGCCACTTCAGGCCTGGAGACCATGCTCTTTACATTTCTTGCAACTACGGGCGTGTTGCTTCTCGCACTGAAACACAAAGCTGCCGCTACAGAGGAGCCGGAAAGACGACTTGCCATCATTGCATTTTTTTCCCTGGCTCTGGCCACTCTAACTCGTCCTGACGGAGCGATCATTTACGCTGTGTGTGCCGGCTATTTGTTTGTCTTTGAATGGCGCCAGAACGGACCGGTGTCTGCAGCACGAGAATCTGTGCGCAATCATCTTCTTTCCGTTGGAATCCTTTTTCCGGTTCTGGTTGCAAAAAGTTTGTACTACGGATCCATTGTACCCAATACCTTTTATGCCAAGTCAGCATCTCATCCGTATCTTTTTCAAGGAATCCGTTATGCGGCATTGTACTTTGAGTCCTACTGGCCTCTGGGCATTGCATTGATTCTGGCCACCGTATTTTGGCGCATTTTGCCTTTGATTCGACTGCCTGTTCTGGTTGTGGTCGCCTATCTTTCCTTTGTGGTGTTTGTAGGTGGCGATTTTATGTTTGCGAGGTTTCTGATTCCGATCACTCCACTTTTGTTTTACTGCTCCGTGGTTCTACTATCTAAAATCGCCTCATCCAGAGCCAGGGCGGTTGCTTTTGCTGCTTTTGTCATTGCGATTGTATTCAGGTTGGATCCGTTCGGCGGCAGTCTGTCGCGCGACGGGATTACAGAAGAGAATCGATTGTATTCTAGAAGCGCTCGGGCGCTGCTACGGGAAACTGCTCTCTCTCTGCGTCCTGCTTTGATTCGTGCGAATCCTAGAATAGCGTTTGTGGGAGCGCAGGCTGCGTTTGCTTACTACTGGTATCCGTTATTCGCCATTGAATCGGAAACCGGCCTCACGGACAAAACGATTGCTTCGCAGTCAATTGAACAAAGAGGCAAGGTGGGTCATGAGAAAAATGCGGACCCGGAGTACCTCCGTTCGCGTCATGTTCATATCTGGATGAGGCCACCACCTCCCGGATTTTCCGGCCCTGTATTGCAGATGGCGGGGATCCCCGGAGATATGGGTGTTATAGAAGAAGACCCGCGTATTTTCTCAATTCTCACATCCGATGATCGGTTCGTTGTCGATGGAGGCACACATTGAAGAACACAGGGCTTTGCCTGAATTCAGCCTATTTTGGCTTCTATGCACACGCTGGATTCGTGCATGGTATGGTGCGCGGTGGCTTTGCGCCTTCGATCGTCACCGGTTGTTCCTCCGGAGCGATGATTGGCGCGCTCTATTGTGCGGGAATCGACATGGATGAAGTGGTGCGCTTGATTCAGAAGATTCGAAAAAACGATTTCTGGGAAGGAAACGCTCTCACCCAGGCGGCAAAGATCTTCGCGCGCGGAGTTTCCCGTTATTCGGGATTGCTCACAGGAAGGAAGATTCGAGCACTTCTTGAGCCATATCTTGGTGGACTAAAATTTTCGGATTTGAAAATTCCACTGGGCGTTGCGGTATCGAACGTAACCACAGGAAGGCGAGAGCTTTGCACGGAAGGCAGCGTGCTCGACAGTGTGATGTGTTCGATGGCATTTCCGTTTCTGATGGAAATTCAAAAGATGAAAGGAAACGACTACATCGACGGCGGAGTCGTGGATCATGAGCCAACCAAAGAGATGATCCTGGATCCATCCGTGCGCACGATTGTGGTGCATATGATTGAAACAGAGCGCGAGACTCCTCCGCGTAGCCCGATCGTGCGGGCATTCCACGCCAGCTTATCGATCATTGATCATGAGACGCGTGATCTGAAAGATCGCCTTGCTCTGGCCCGCAAGACAAAGATTGTTCGAGCCATGACGCGCACACCCCATCTGGGTCCGGATCGCACGCACTATGGTGAAACAGCTTTGCATGCCGGACAAAAGAGTGCGGCTAGCATTCTTCGCTCTTTGAGAATCCCTCGCTCGCGGGCTAACGGCCGCGGACTAGCTTGATCATTTCAGATATTCCGTAGCCAGATTCGTTGGATACGGGCTGATGAGGAGCTCCGAATTCTTTCCATGTATGAAGAGTTTGCGATCGCTCTTTGTTGTTGAGTTTGTCCCATTTTGTAAGCGCAAATACAAAGCGAAATCCGTGAGCTTCGCACCACTGGCGGATGGAAATCTCTTCCTGGGCGGGTTTTCTTCTCGCATCGAGCACAATGACAAGCAAACGAAATGGAGTTGCTTCCAGGTATTCGTCTACCATGACTCGAATTCGCTCGCGCTCCGCATGTGAAAGAGTTGCGTAACCATAACCAGGAAGATCCACGAGGTACAGACCAGGTCCACCGGAGCTTCCAGGTGGAACCAGAAAATAATTCAGAGTGACTGTTTTCCCGGCTTTCTTGGATGTTCGAGCCAGATTCTGATGATCGCAGATGGAGGAGAGCAGAGACGATTTGCCTGAATTGGATCTGCCAGTGAAAGCGACGACTGGAATGGAGGCGGGAGATGGACATTCTTCCGCTTTCACGTAGGATCCTTTGTACTCTACTCCGCGAAAGTAATCAGGCTTCACGGTTTGGAATCTGAGCTAAGACTTTGAGCAATTCTTCGCGTGAACGTTTAAAGAGAGTCATCAGTTCGACGTGTCCGTATCGAATGATTCCTTTTTCATCTATCAAGTACACTCCTCTTCTGGTTCCAAGAGGAGACATGCATCCGTACTGCGCGGCCACTTTGTGATCAGGATCGGACAGAAGAGGGAAGGGAAGATCGTACTTCTCTTTGAATTTTTGATGCGATTCTTTATCATTCATGCTGATTCCAACCACATCTGTCTGAAACCCGCGAAAGGATTCGATCCCGTCGCGATAGTCGCAGAGCTGTGCGGTGCAAACGAGCGTGTCATCTCCAGGATAAAACACGAGCAGCACTTTTTTTCCTCGTGCGCTTGAAAGTTTCCAGGGCACTCCGTTGTCTGCGATTAGTTCAAAGTCGGGCGCAAGGGATCCAGATGCAATGGCCATAGTCTCTCCGATCGATCAGGAAAATTTTGAGAACTCAACTTTGTCCGGCGGCGAAGCCGTGCGAAGTAGAATCCTTGTAGTTCGTCGCAATGAATTCCTTTGAGGTATTCCATTTGTCTGGCGGACTCCACGCCTTCTGCAATCACACCCAATTCGAGGCTATGCGCCATGGCAACGATTGCATCTGCGATTGCATTGCTGTCTCTATCATCCGGCATGTCTTTGATGAACGAGCGGTCAATTTTCAGGCGCTGGATGGGGAGTCTTTTCAAATAAGCCAGGGAAGAGTAGCCCGACCCGAAGTCATCAATGGACAGACCAACTCCGAGCCCACCGAGATCTTCCAGAAATCCAAGTGAAAGCTCCATGTTCTGCATTGCGAAGCTTTCTGTGATTTCAAGGTCCAGTTCAAATGGCTTCATTGAGTTTTCGCGAATCGCGCCTGCTACAATGGAGAACAGATTCATCTTTCTCAGTTGAACGGCGGAGACGTTGACTGAAACATTGGGCATCAATATTCCGCCTTTGTTCCAGGCGCGAAACTGTGAACATGCTTCGCGAATCACCCATTCCCCAATCTGGAAAATCAATCCAGTTTCTTCCGCGAGGTGTATGAAATAATCTGGTGCGATGATTCCCAGGTCGGGATGATCCCATCTGAGAAGTGCCTCTACCCGGGTCAGTTTTCCGGAATTCGTATTTACGATGGGTTGATAATAGAGCTTAAATTCTTTTCTCGCCAGAGCGGCGCGAAGGCTGTCTTCCAATAACAGTTGTTCCAGAGTGGCTGTATGCATGTCAAAACCAAACATGCGAAACTGATTGCGACCTCCTGTCTTTGCTTTGTAAGCCGCAGTATCCGCGTTTTTGTGCAGGAATTTGGCATCAATGCCTGTCTCCGGATAGACAGCGATTCCAATGCTCAATGTCACATAACGTTCATAATTGCGTGAGGTAAATACATGGGACATGGCAGCCAGGATTTCTCTGGCAATGCTCGAAGCTTCTCGACTTTCCGTAAGACCTGGGAGAATGACTGCAAACTCGTCTCCACCCAGACGCGCCAGAACATCGTGTCGTCTGAGGCAGGTTCGGATTCTATGGACAATGTCGATCAGGAGTTCATCTGCCGTAGTGTGGCCCAGAGTCATCACGACCGATTTGAATCGGTCTACATCTATGATCAAAAGCCCGACTTTTTCATTTTTGCGTCCGGCCTCTGCTACTTCTTTTTCCAGAATCTCTGAGAACAAATTGCGATTGGGAAGCCCAGTTAATGTATCATAGTTTGCTAGAGCGTATAACGTTCTTTCGTAATCTTTTCTATGGGTGATATCGCTGAATACTGCAAGGTAGTAAATGTGTCCGTTTTCATGAAGCTGGCTGATGCTGAGCCATTCAGAATAGAGTTCTCCATTCTTTCGCTTGCTCTGGATTTCTCCCTGCCAGGAACCAGTGTCTCGCACACTTCTCCAGATTCCTCTATAGAATCTGAGTGAGTGATTTCCGGAATCCAGAAAACCCGGACGCTTGCCCAGAACTTCCGAGAGCATATAGCCCGTGACTCGTTCGAACTCTGGATTTACGGCAATGACCCTGCGGTTTTCATCCGCGATCAGCATGCATTCGAGCGCTTTCTCAAATGCTTCCGCATACAACCGGAGCTTTTCGCTTAGATTCAGATGATCCATGATTTCACAACTTTCATTTTCTAATAGCCGCGAAGACCCGAGAAGCGGGCTCCTTTGCAATCGCATGACGGATGAACTCACTTGCGTCTGCGATTTTGCCCAGGTCTACGCCTGTTTCAATCTTACTGCGATGCAGAGCATACAGCAAATCTTCTGTTGCCAGATTCCCCGACGCTCCAGGTGCATAGGGGCATCCACCCAGGCCACCGGCGCTCGAATCAAAAACACTCAGTCCGTAGTCGAGAGAGCGGAAGACATTGGAGAGCGCCGTGCCCCTGGTATCATGATAGTGACCCGCCAGCTTCTCCGGCGGCACCTTTTTTGTGACCTCATCGAGAAGTCTCGAGATGTCGTCCGGCACAGCGACTCCGATGGTCTCTCCCAGTGAGATTTCGTAGACGCCTGCCTGGATCAATCTGTCACAAATTTCCGCCACTTTTTGCGGGGCGATCCTACCTTCGTAAGGGCATTCGACCACAGTGCTCACGTATCCGCGCACAGGAATGGCATGGTCCGCGGCTAGTTGCATTACCTCTTTAAATCGGCTAAAGCTCTCTTCAATTGAACTGTTGATGTTCTTTCTTGTGAAAGTTTCTGATGCTGCGGTGAAAATTGCCGCTTCGCGGAGCCCGGAGGCCAGTGCGTTCTCCATTCCTTTGCGATTCGGGACCAGAGCACTCATTCTTGGTCCAAAATCTCGGACTGAAGTGTACACTTCCTGTGCATCTGCCATCTGTGACACGGATCGCACGAAGGCCGTCGCTTCGATGTTGGTCAGGCCTGAGAGAGAAAGAAGGCGAATGAATTCTATCTTGTCCCGGGCACTTACAATTCGTGCCTCGTTTTGAAGGCCGTCCCGGGGGCCAACTTCGTAGATTCTCACTCTTGAGATAGCCATGACGTCTGATAAGAATCACTTGCTCTCCATGCAGTGCAAATCAATTTTCGAATGATGAAGAAACCTCTCGCCGTTATCGCCTGGATTTGCGTCGCACTGGTGGGCGCTCTTGGTTACATTATGGTGGCCATGCACCGTGGCGAAGGCTTGAACGCGGCCTGGATTTTGACTGCCGCGCTCTGCACTTACGCCACCGCATATCGCTTTTATTCCAAATGGATCGCGGCGAAGATTCTCACTCTCGATGATCGCCGTGCGACACCGTGCGAAGTGCACGAAGACGGGCGCGACTTTGTTCGCACCAATAAGTGGATCGTATTCGGGCATCATTTCGCCGCAATTAGCGGCCCTGGTCCCCTCGTGGGTCCTGTGCTCGCCGCGCAGTTTGGTTATCTTCCTGGAACGCTCTGGATTCTCATAGGCGTTGTTCTCGGAGGAGCAGTGCAGGATTTTATGATTCTATTTTCTTCCATGCGAAGAAACGGAAAGTCTCTGGGAGAGATGGTTCAAGAAGAGATCAGCAAACCTGCGGGGATCGTCGCCATGGTAGCGATCGTTTCTATCATTACAATTCTTGTCGCGGTACTC
Source organism: Leptospirales bacterium (assembly GCA_019694685.1). Taxonomy (GTDB): domain Bacteria; phylum Spirochaetota; class Leptospiria; order Leptospirales; family Leptonemataceae; genus JAEUSB01. The sequence goes on along the minus strand of JAIBBM010000001.1, from coordinate 13,452 downwards.
GGCTTGATTGTAGTCAAAGCTCTCGCGCATAGTCCCTGGGGAACGTTTACGATTGCGGCCACCATTCCAATCGCTCTGTTCATGGGAGTTTACCTTCGCTTCATTCGACCAGGAAAGGTACTCGAGATCACTACAGTGGGAGTGATTCTTCTTCTTATTTCCGTCTGGGCGGGAAAGTTCTTTCAACAGGATCCCGCACTCGGTGACGTTCTTACGTTTTCTGAGCCCGCTCTTGCGTGGATGATCATTGCATACGGCCTGGCCGCATCCATTTTGCCTGTGTGGCTCCTTCTTGCTCCTCGCGACTATCTGAGTACTTTCATGAAGCTTGGAACGATAGGCGCTCTTGCTCTGGGCATATTTCTGGTTTTACCTCCGCTTACATTTCCACCCCTGACCCGATTCGTCGATGGCACGGGCCCGGTGTTTTCGGGAGACGTGTTTCCTTTCTGCTTTATTACCATTGCATGCGGGGCAATCTCCGGTTTTCATTCGCTCATATCATCAGGAACAACGCCAAAGCTGATTACTCGCGAAAGTCATGCGCGTTCGGTTGGTTACGGAAGTATGCTCCTTGAGTCATTTGTTGCGATTATGGCTTTGATCGCGGCCTGTACTCTTTCCCCTGGTCAGTACTTTGCGATGAACGCAAGCCCATCTGCTGTAGGCAAGACACCAGAAGTGATCGTGCAGACGATTTCAGGCTGGGGATTTCCACTCACTCTTCAGGAGATGCAGGTGCTGGCCGCAGAACTGGGTGAAAAGACAATGTTTGGTCGAGCAGGAGGCGCACCCACTCTGGCAGTCGGGATGGCGCATATCTTTGCTCGCCTGACGGGCCCCGCACTCCTTGCACTCTGGTATCATTTTGCAATCATGTTTGAAGCGTTGTTCATTCTTACAACGGTGGATGCGGGGACTCGGGTTGGCCGATTCTTGCTGCAGGCGTTGCTCGGGCAGATTTACAAGCCGCTTGGAAATACTCATTCGTACGGCGCCAACGTTCTGGGAAGTGTGCTTCTTGTGTCAGGCTGGGGATATTTTCTTTATTCAGGAGTGACGGATCCTCTGGGAGGAATCAATAGTCTCTGGCCGTTATTCGGCATTGCAAACCAGCTCCTGTCTCTGGTCGCCCTGTGTCTGGCCACAACCATTCTCATCAAGATGGACAAAATCAAATTTCTCTGGGTGACTCTGATTCCGCTGACGTGGCTGACTGCAGTTACGTTCACCGCATGCCTGGAAAAGATTTATCATCCGGATCCGAGGATCGGTTTTCTGTCTATGGCTGCTTCCTTGAATGACAAACTGGCGCATGGACAGGTTCCGCCGGAAAAGATTGGCGAAACCGGAAGAATCATCTTTAACATGCAGTTAGACGCTCTCGTTGCGGGCGCGTTTCTTCTCCTCGTAGGTTCCATCCTGATTCTTTCTATCATTCGCTGGGCGGGAATGCTGTTTGGAAAAGGGTCCAGAAGTCTGACCGAAACTTCTCCCGTGTGGCTTTCCAATGAAGTCATTGCTGCGGAAGCTGCCGCCAGGCCTCCATGGAAATTCTGGATGATGGGATTTTTTCTCGCAGAGCTATTTCGTCATCTGTCGGGACAGAATCGCTTTGAAGCAGCGCGCCTTTCTTCTGATCGATCTGTAGAGCGTTCTTCTCTTGCGGCGGTATCTGCGGGGGAAACCTGGGCCAGAGAGGAAGAGAGAAGGTTCAAGAATCCGAGGTGCTGTTAGTTGATCCGTACATTTCTCACTGCGGTGATGTTTCTGACGCGCATTCCCTGCCCTTCCTGGATAGATCATTCTGAAGAAAGGCTGAACAGATCGGTCGCTTACTTTCCGTTAGTCGGAGCGATCGTCGGTGGAATCTGCGCGGTTGTTTTTCTCCTCGCGAATCGTCTATTTTCGCGCGAGATCTCTGTGGTTCTTTGCATGATTGCCGGTGTTCTGGTTACAGGCGCTTTTCACGAAGATGGCTTCGCAGACTTCTGTGATGGGTTTGGTGGCGGCTGGACAAAAGAGAAAATTCTTGAGATCATGAAGGACTCGCGCATTGGAGCGTTTGGAACGATCGCACTGATTCTATTGTTTCTGTTAAAGTATCATGTGATGATTGACTTGAATTCCGCGAGGCTTCCGGCTCTTCTGATCGCAGGTCATTCTATCAGTAGAATGTTTCCGGTGTGGATCATGAAATTTCTTCCGTATGTACGTGATGTGTCCGCAGTTACAAAACCCATCGGCGTTCTGACTCATGGTCTCGATATGGTCGCGGCAACGTTATTCGGCCTTGTTCCGCTGGCATATTTCGGAAGATTGTATATGCTGATTCCCGCGGTTGCTTCTGCGGTAACGGCGTTGCTTATGGCGCTCTACATGAGAAAATGGATTGGTGGTTATACTGGCGATTGCCTCGGAGCAGTGCAACAGGTGACTGAAGTCGTTTTCTATGGAGCCACTCTGGCAATATGGACCTTTATGTAGTTCGGCATCCACCGGTAGCAGTGGACAAAGGCGTTTGCTACGGCCAGCTCGATGTCGCACTCAAGCCTGGCTTTGAAGTGCTGGGCAACTCACTGCGCGAAAGTCTTCCTTCTCTGCCGGTGTATTCCAGTCATCTGAGTCGATGCAGACAATTGGCGCACTTGATTGATCCGGACCATGCAGTGGATGCGCGCCTGGCTGAAATGCATTTTGGCGAATGGGAAGGCTTGCGCTGGGATGACATACCTCGAACAGAGCTAGATCTCTGGATGAATGATTATGTCACACAGCGAACGCCGGGCGGTGAATCGTTTGCGGATGTCGAGGATCGCCTCACTGAATTCTTACAGACTCTACGGGACGCAGGAAAGGAAGGAGCAGTGCTCATCAGCCACGCAGGAGTCATTCGCAGCTTGTTGATTCGTTGGACCGGCTTGTCACCGGACAAAGCATTCAGAAAGCAAATCGAATTTGGCAGCGTGCATCACATAAGCGTATAACGGTATTCGGAATAGAGAAGAGTATCTTTCAAGTTGGTTTTTCACTTTGCTTAGTAGTTGACGCAGAGAGTTAGAACGTCAGTCATGACTTCTCTCCAAGGGAGGAAGTCGGGTGAGTAGCAAAAATCTGCTGCGATTCCCGCGCTGACGCGCAACTGTGAATGCGTAAAACGCATGAGCCAGATCTTCCCCGTACAGGTGCTTCGCGAACAGAGGCTTGTACAATGCGGTTCGCCGCAGGGGCCCTGGGGACGGGGCTCCGTTTGCATAATCATTCGAAGCCTCTCAATTTTTTCGGTGGGAGACGAAATATGAGAAGAACAATTTTTATTCTGGCAGTTGCCTGCGCGAGTTTCGCTTGCTCGGCGGTTTCAACTTCTGGAACGGACAAGAAAAATTCTGACACTTTAATGGCAAATTCCGCGTTGTTACTCGCAGGTGCGGTTCTTACTTCAGGTCCTGACATCCGCGGTACCTGGCGCGACAATGCATTTATGACCAACCTGAATCTTGGACAAGCAGGTGGCACATGGTTGGCCTATGGAACTGGATCCGGATATTCGTTTACGTATGCTTTGCGTGCCTATGATAACAGTGCGAACAAGTTCTACTACGAATGCATCTCTCAAACAGGCAGTGGTTGCACTGTGGGGAAATTTGGAGCCGTAATGTGGACTGATCCGGCCTCTAACTCATTCTACTGGTGCGAGTACGCATTCAATCTAACGTCAACTTCTGCCGCTCAATCCGCAAGTTCTTCGAGTGCGGTACCTTCAAATCTCGCTTCAGGTTGCAACGGTTTCAGTTGGACCAAGTACGATAAAATATGAAACGACTGTCGTGCATGATGCTTGTGGCTGCCTCGTGCAGTCTGCCATTTGCAGAGCAGCGCAAGCAAGATAGCGCTGTGACGGCACTACCGCTCCTTGCTTTGCTCGGGGCGGTCAGCGGCTCCAGTGTTTCATGTTCATCGTTGAGTGCGTCAACGCCATCCGGGACTGCAGCTGCTGATCGCATAACGTCTGCCCCAGGAGATGCCGGTTCCGGCTTTTTCGATGCTCGGTGTTCTATTGACGGTGTGCGCGGCATGGGTGACAATCAGGGATCCACGGACGTTTTTTCCCTGGCGGCAACCGGGAGTAGTTCAGTGCTGGTGCTGGAATGGAATGGAAAAAAGATTACGAACGGAGTGGGCGCGGACTTCATCGTCTTTGAGAATTCATTTAACCAGAACGGAAATGCCACTACCCGCTTTATGGAACCGGTCATCGTAGAGGTCAGTTATGATGGAAGTCACTGGTGTGGTTTTAATCCGATATACAGTTCCGGAACGTACAGTCAAAATCCTGCAAACTGGACCAGATTTGCAGGTACGACCAATAGCTATTTCAATCAAGACAGCAACTTCATGAATGCTACCACTCTTTTCACTTCGGGGTCGTCCGGAGGCGGGGGAGACCAGTTTGATCTTAGCAACCTCGTGACCGGGGCCACATCCGGGTATAATTGCTCCGCAGTAGCGTCCAATTCCGGGTGCGCGGCGGGAGATGTCTCACAATTGCAAGGTACGTCGAGCGGACAAGGAGTGGTGTACGTTCGCATGATTGCTGCTACCGCATGCACGAATCCAAATGCGGGTGGGGCAACATTTCCGCAGGACAGCGGTGCCTATGGCGGCGGTCCAGATATGGACGGCGTCATCGCTCGAAACGTTGTTTCGCGCCCATAACCTTTTTTACTTGATCGCAAAACGAAACACAGGAGATTACCAGGTATGCAAAGCATTAAGTCATTTTTCACCCAGCAGCCAGTCGCCGCAGGCGCGGCCGTATTGTCCGGGCTGCTTCGCCTGATTCAGGTGATCAACTTTTCGCCGGTAGGGGCTCTATCTATTTATTCCGGTGCGCGCATTCGAGGCCTCGGTGCGTTCGTTTTGCCTCTGCTTGTGATGGTTGTAACGGATTGGATTCTAGCAGGCCTTTTCTACGGCGCAGGCACGTGGACATGGACCACACCTTTCGTATACGCGGCGTTTGTTTTGAATATTCTTCTTGGTCGCCTTGTGCAGAAGACTGAAAACCCTGTTGCTGTAGTTGGTGTTTCGCTCCTTGGAACAGTTCAGTTTTTTCTGACTACGAATCTCGGGGTATGGATGACCACAAGCATGTATGAGAAAACATTAGCGGGGCTTGTGAATTGTTATGTTGCGGCACTTCCATTCCTGCGCACCACGCTCGTGAGCGATCTTCTTTTCGTATCAGCAATCTTTCTGGCTCATCATTTCCTCGCACAAAAGTTCTCACCACGCGAATCAGTCGTTCGCGCCTGATTTCTATAGCGCGCGGAGGCAATTGCCTTCGCGCCTTCTCACCTACTGCTTCACTCACCGTACCTTTTGTAAAACCACGTTTTGACTATTTGAGTCAGCGCCACATAGCACACTAACATTCCCGCCAGACAAAGCCAGTAGAGAGGCGGCAGACTTACGAATCCAAGAGAGTCCGCCAGAGGCGATATTGTCAGCCATGCTGCACCGGAAACTACTAGAATGGAACTTACGATCAGAGGTCGACTGGCGCGGCTTTCGATAAACGGAATTCTGTGTGTGCGAATCACGTGAATGATGAGTGTCTGCGTGAAGATCGACTCAATGAACCAACCAGTGTGAAACAGTGCGGGATTCTGCCACGAGTCGAAGACGTACAGCATCAAGAAAAATGTAGCATAGTCAAACAACGAGCTGATCGGACCAATAAACAAAATGAATCTCTGCACTTCTCCCATGGCCCATTTTCGCGGCTTCCTCAACCAGTCATTGTCTACGTCGTCAGTTGGAATTGTAGTCTGCGAAAAATCGTAGAGCAGATTGTTTGTGAGCACTTGAATCGGAAGCATGGGAAGATAGGGAAGAAATGCGCTTGCTCCCACCACGCTGAACATGTTGCCGAAGTTGGAACTGGCTGCCATCTTGATGTACTTGATGATGTTCCCGAAGACTCGACGACCTTCTCGCACTCCGGTTTCCAGAACCAGCAGACTCTGTTCGAGCAAGATGATATCCGACGATTCCTTCGCAATGTCCACCGCAGAATCAACTGAAATGCTCACGTCCGCGGCTTTGAGCGCAGGAGAATCGTTGATCCCATCCCCCATGAAGCCAACTACATTCCCCGCTTTTTGTAACGCTCGTATGATTCTCTCTTTTTGCACGGGTGCGAGGCGCGCGAAAAGAGTGGTCCCGGATGCCACAGATGCAAGCTCATCGTCCGTGAGTTTTTCGATTTCCGGGCCTAGCAGAATGCGCTCTGTTTTCATTCCAACATGGTTGCACACATATTGAGCCACAAGTTCACTATCTCCGGTGAGAACTTTGACGTCCACGTTCAGGTGTGCCAGCTTGTCGAGCGCTTCTGAAGCTGATTCTTTGGGCGGATCAAGGAATGCGAGGTAACCCAGAAGAGTCAGGTCGCTTTCGTCTGCTACCCCGTAATGCGGTTCATCGTTGTCGCCGTTCATGGTTTTGTAAGCTACTGCAACTACGCGAAAGCCTTGCGAATTCAGAGATCGAACCAGTCTGGTTCTGTGGGCATGGTGTTCAGCTTGAAGCGGGACAACATGTCCTTCGATTTCTGCGTGAGTGGATAGATGCATCACCTCATCCACGGCACCCTTGCAGATCAGGATGTGCTGATTGACTTTGTCTTCCACAATCACGGACATTCGCCTTCGCGTAAAATCGAAGGGGATCTCATCAATTTTACGATATCCTTCTTTTACTTTCAGATCTTCTTCCAGGTGGCCGTAGGATAGAACCGCTTCATCCAATAGATTCTTCAGTCCAGTCTGGTAGTAGCTGTTCATGTATCCGTAGTGCAGAACCCGTTCGCTTTCATGTCCTCGCACATCGAGGTACCTTTCCAAAATAATTTTTCCGCGCGTAATAGTTCCTGTCTTGTCTGTGCAGAGAATGTTCATCGCGCCAAAATTTTGAATCGCGGCCAGCCTCTTTACGATGACCTTCTTTCTGGACATGGCGATAGCACCCCGCGAAAGATTCACAGTTACAATCATTGGAAGCATCTCCGGAGTCAGACCAACGGCAACAGCAACCGCAAACAGGAATGCGTCTAGCCAGTTGTGTTTGCCAAAGCCATTGAGCAAAAAGACCGTCGGCACCATCACCAGGATAAAGCGAATCATAAGCCAGGTGAACTGGTTGATTCCACGGTCAAAACTCGTCGCTGGTGAACTTCCGGCGATGCTGCTTGCCAGCTGACCCAGATACGTGCGAGCTCCTGTTGTGACTACGACCGCGGAGGCAGATCCGCTCTCCACGCTCGATCCAAGAAAGCAAAGGTCCGGCGCGTCGGGCGTGTTCTGCGATGGAACGTTCACCGGTTTTTTTTCAACCGGCATGGATTCGCCGGTGAGTGCGGCTTGATTTAGAAAGAGATCCTTTGCCTGCACCACGCGCACGTCTGCCGGAACCATATCACCCGCGGCCAGATGCACTAAATCGCCTACCACCAGTTTAGCGAATGGGATTTCATGAGGAACACCGTCGCGAATCACGGTTGCGGTCGAGCCCACAAGTTTCTTGAGTTTTTCCGCAGCCCGGTCTGCTCTCTCTTCCTGAAAAAAACGAAGCACTACGCCCAGGAGCACCATCACCAGGATAACAATGGTTGCGCGAAGATCGCCGGTTGCGTAGGAAACGGTCGCTAAAAACAGAAGGAGCAGGACGAGAGGGTTTCGCAGGCTCGTCAGGAATCGTCTGATGCTGGACTCCCGCTTTTCAGTGGCAATTTCATTGGGCCCATTTTGCGCGAGGAGCACTTCTGCTTCTTCCTGGGTCAGGCCGAGGAATGCACCGTCTGTCATGGGAACATCTCACTTTCGCTTGCAGAAAGTTCAAGCGCATTGCAAACGTGGTTCATGCTTAAGAAGATTTTGAAATGGGTCGGGATTGTAGTCGGTGTGTTTGTTCTTGTTGGATTGCTCTTGCCTAGAGCTGCGAAACTGGAACGTTCCATTGTCATTCAGGCTCCGGCGGACAAAGTGTTCGTCTATGTGAATAGTCTGGAAAAATTTCAGGAATACTCTCCGTGGAGGGATATGGAGCCAGAGGCTGCCGTCACGATGGGAGAGAAGAAAGAAGGCGTGGGCGCTTCCTTTAGCTGGAAAGGAAAGAAGACAGGCGAAGGAAGCATGACCATCACTGAAAGCGTGAAGAATGAGCGAGTGGTAACTGCGCTCGATTTCAAGGATCAGGGGAAGGCTGGCGCGACGTTCCTGCTAAAACCGCAGGGCGCTGAAACTCAGGTCACCTGGACTTTTGAAGGGGACGCTGGCTACAATTTGATATCCAGATATTTCTATTTGTTCATAGACAAGCTACTTGGATCAGACTATGAGAAGGGGCTTGCAAAACTCAAGAAAGTTGTAGAGAAGAAGTAAGTTGAACCAGGCATCACGATAGTTCAGGAACTACGATTTTTTCGCATGAATCGCCTTCGGGCGATTCTACGCGAAGAGTTATTTGCCCAGTTCTGAAAGCTGGATCTTTTTTTCCCACAGCATCTTGCCTGTTGGATCAAACGATGATACCGTTATGCGGCGATCAGATCCTGCTCCCCCGAAATCCAACTGGCAGAAATTTCTCTCTTCTATGAGAGTGCCGGGTAAATGCTTTCCATTTTTCTTTTCTTCTTCACTGACTGGGTGAATCCCGCTGGTCAGAGGGGAACACGTTAGCTCATAGATCGGATAGGTGCCAGGACGTTCAATCTTCGCCAGTTCAGTGTGATGTCTGTCTCCCGTCAGGAAAAAGAGACCCGTTATGCGCGCTTCCGCGACGAAATCCAGGAAGTCCTTTCTTTCTTGCGGGAAATTTTGCCAGCCTTCGAATTTGTTTGCGTCGTTGAACATCTGGCTTCCGCCAGCGATGATCTTGAAAGATGCATTTGAGTTAACCAGTGCATTTTTCAGCCATCGCATTTGAGCAGGACCAAACATTTGCTTTTCCGGTCGATTCGGAGATCGATCCGCATCGCGGTTGAATCGGTCATCGAGCAAAAAGAATTCTGCGTCGCCTTTGCGAAAAGAGGTGAATATGCCTGGGGTTTCGTTCAATCCATAGGTTGGGTTGGCCCAGTAACGCTTGAAAAACTTAAGGCTGTGGTCTTTGAAAATGAAACTCGATGTGGAGTCATTGGGACCATAGTCATGATCGTCCCAGATGGCGTAATGATGCCCCTTGTGCAGCAGTGCTTGCATTTGAGGGAGAGATCTATCTTTGCGAAAGCGCTGATTCATACTCCAGGGATTCAAGAAATCCACATCGCGAAGGTAAGAGTTGTCTCCGAGCCAGAGCATGACGTCAGGATTTGCTTTTGCCATGGTTTCGAATATTTCGTAGTGGGCCCCGTAGGGTTTTCCTGATTCAAAGCGAGAATCGTTTATGTAGGCGCAGGAGCCAGTCAGGACTCTGAACTCCTCTTCGCTTTTGCCATTGCGTAGAGTGCGAAATTCGAATGGGCCGTATGTTTTTGATTTGAAAATGATTTCGTAAGTGTAAGTGGATGCTGGCTCTAGATCAGAAAGCTCTGCGTGCAACGCATAGTCGTCCTCAGAAGAGGTTGTGAATTTAAAAGACCGCGGGACCCCTTTGAGTTTTACATTGGAGTATTTGATTTCCCCTGATTCTACTCCATTCGTCTGCAGCCAGAGTGTGACTGTGCGAGGAGACTGATTGCCCGCCATGGGTCCAGAGGAGATCGGCTCTGCCCGCGAAGGAACGCAGGCAGAGAACGCGATGAGGGCAGCAAGAATTAGTTTCAAGCTTTCTGTTCGTAAACCCGGTTGATGATGTCTTGATGAATGGCAGAGGTTGCCAGATACGTCAAACCACCCGTTACATAGAAAAAGATGTCCAGGACCAGAACCAGAGGAGCTGAATTCTGTGCAGGCATGCTGCGCGCCACGAGGATTTCATCGAGAGTTAAAGATATTCTATAGTCTACATAGATTCCCCAGACACCGCATGTAACAATGGTCAGGAGAAGATCAAAGCCGTACGAATTTCCAGTGGGTGTCTTTCCGCCCAGTTCTTTGAGTTCGTTGTAGATTCGATTGTACCAGAATAGAAGATACAATCCAAGAGTACAAAGACCAAGTAAGAATACAAGTGCAGGAGAGCGTTTCATCAGTCGCACACCACTACAAGATCGCCCGCTGCTTTCACTTCGCCGGCTTCATTGGCCGCGGAAACAGAAACAGTCATCAGTTTCTTGCCATCTTCTTCTTTCTTCTTTTTGACTTCGCCTGTGCAGACGATCATTTCGCCTGGCTTTGTCATTCCTTTGAACTTGATTCCATAGAATTGAATTTGAGCCGGGTGCACCCAGTTTGTGCACATACGCCCCACTTGCGCCATCACATACATACCGTGCGCGATGGTTCCATCCAGTCCTACGCTTTTAGCGAAAGTAGGATCTGTATGAATCGGATTGAAGTCACCGGATGCGCCGGAATAGCGCACCAGATCCATGTGCTGCACCGGCCCGACTTTCAGCTCCGGCAGTTTTGCGCCGACTTCGAATTCGTTGAATTGAATGCGTTTCATGTTTTGCTCCTCAAGTCCCTTCCGGACGAATCACGATTGCCATTTCTGCCAGAATGCAGGGTTCGCCTTTTTCATTCGCATACGTTGTTTTGAATGTAACCATATCCATCTTTCCAGTTTTCACATCGATGACTTCCCCCGCTGCGTGGATGGTCGTTCCGGGGTAAACTGGTTTGAGGTAAGTATACTCTTCTTTCATATGTAGAAGACGGCTGATGTCGATTCCCATGCCTTTCATGTCGTCCCAGATCTTGGGGTATCCCCAGAACTGAAATGTAGTCTGCATGGTGGGAGGAATAGGAGTGTCCTGAAAGCCCGCTTTTTTGGCCTCCGCCGGGTCAGTGTAGATCGGGTTGGTTTCTCCGATTGCGCGGCAGAATTCTTTTACCTTTCCGCGTTCCACCGTAAACTGATACGAATCGAGCTTTTTGCCCACAATGTCTTTGCTGAGTGCCATATCGCTTTGTGGGATCGCACCTTTTCGGGTCAAGCTACATGCATTCTGGACCCCAAAAAGGACTTTACCTGGTGCAACGCAAAAAAATCATGGCTTCATGATGGTGCAACGCACAACAAAACGCAAGATCCTGGGGATGCTGGCAGTGCTCGGCTTCTTTTCCCTGGTCCGCGACCACTGGGCGGAACCGGAAGAGAGGCTGCTGCAGCGATCTTTTCTGACTGGGTACATCCAGAGAACCCATCCTCAAATTCATTCTGTGGATCGTGATCGGTTGGTCCTGGCCATTCTGGATCAGGCCGGCGGTCTGGCTCTTTCGGATCAAAAGATCGATGGGGCCCCTGTGGATCGGGTTCTGTTTTTGACTGCGGTCATCGAAACAGAATCCACTTTCAAATCCGACGCAATCTCCTCTATGGACGCGCGCGGATACATGCAACTGCTCCCGTCTACTGCAAAGTGGATGGGCGATAAGTTCGGGCTGGGAGTACCTGCTACGCAGGATTTGTTTCGTCCAGAAGTGAACCTTCCTCGTGGCGTGATCTTCCTCAATCATCTCAATGAGCAATTGCGCGACATTCGCCTGGTCTGTCTCGCATACAATGCCGGTCTGGGCAATGTGCAACGCGGATACTGGGACGAAAGATACTGGCAAAAGATATACATCAACTATCGCAGGCTTTCTTCGGAAGCAGAAGACAATCGTTGGATGAGCCGGGAAGTTACGGGAGTGCGCGATATCTAGTCGCGCATTCTCAGTCCGATTGCACAATGCACGCGAGGCGATCAGGAAAATTTTCAGTCATCGTAGTCGTGAAAATGGCCTGATCTGCTTCATTTCTTCGATTCAATTTAACATCGGTTCGCGTGTTTTGTTTGATCCATGATTCGAAGTTATTTTCGGATGTGCTTTGAGGCGGAAGCTTGAAGTGAGTCGGGATTTGCAGGTTCTCACCGCTGCATTCTAGTTTGCTGTCTGTTGTGATTCTTTTCAACCATCCGGGTCTCTGCAATTGCACTCGGATGTTCATTTTGAACCCGGGGGACACTTCCCAGCTGCGCAGAGGCCATAGTTCGTATTCAAATGAATTGAGCCATTCACTTGTCTTGAAGTAACCGTATGCCGTTTCGTAGAAACTGTATGGTTGTCTGTATTGTACTTCAATTTCATTTCTTCCTGCTCGCAATTTCCCGTCAAAGGACGCTGAGTATAGACGTGAGGGTTTTGATCCGCAGAAATGACAGACTTCACTCAGGCGATACGCGCGGCGTGTGGTGTCTGTCATGACAATCTCTCGTGAATCCACTTTCACTTTTTCTCCGTTGATGAACACGGTCACAGGGTCTTCCGACGGTAGAATGAATTCCAGCGCCACACCTCGCTCTATCTTTGTTGTGATTGCATACAAAGCGCGCACGTTGCATCCTCTCTTTTGCATTTCGCTCCAATCTGCATCACCTTCGTAAGCAAGGTCACAGATGAAATTGAGATCTTCTGAATCTACAGTGGTTCCCGGCACACTCTGAGGAAAATACGAGGGGTAACGATCCACCTGCCAGCGTTGGCGCATGTTGGCATACACTGCAGTGACAGCGCAAACGGAGGAGAAAAAGAGAAGAAAGAGCCTTGTGCGCATGCCTGAAAATAATTGAAGTCTTTAGCCCGGAAAGTGCTTTTCAGCCTGCTCGGGTCCGATATATTGACAGTGTGGGCTGGGTGATCCCCCTCGCTCAGCCCACACCTCTTACATCTCCCATGCACTACAAAGTCCCAGAATCCGCTCTGGTCGTGGTGTATTCAAAAGATCAGTTTCTTCTATTGGAAAGATCGGACAGGCCTGGCTACTGGCAATCGGTTACGGGGTCTCGCGATGTGCATGAAACGATCGAACAGACTGCTGCTCGTGAATTGAAAGAAGAAACGGGCCTCACAATGGCAGATGGTGTTCTAATTTCTACGGGACGCACTCATACATATCCAATCATGGATGAATGGCGCCATCGGTTTGCGCCCGGTGTATCTGAAAACAGGGAGACAGTGTTTTATTTTTCCATGCCTCAGGTTTGCAACGTCACTCTGTCGGAACACATTCGATACGAATGGGTTTCAGGGGAAGAGGCCGTCGGTAGAGTCTTCTCAAGAACAAATCGGGAAGAGATCCAGCGGATTCTCATGACTGTTTGATTGGTCTAGAAATGAAGTGCGCTCCAAAACGACTGCGGTGCGATTGACACGTGGCCAAAAAGAAACAGGCGATTCCTAAGAAAGCCGCGCGAAAAACGTACGAGTTGCAGCGTGTAAATTTTCCGTCTGGTTCCGGTGGTTGCGAAGCGGACCTTTATATCCCGAAGGGTCGTGGGAATCATCCGGTGGTTGTGATGGC
>JAIBBM010000117.1 GCA_019694685.1 Leptospirales bacterium | reverse complement strand
CTTCTACGGTATGTAGAAAAAGATCCGGATCTTCATTGAGAGTGGGCCCGTCTGGTCCCGGCACGATCAGATCGTCGCGGCCGTCCGATGCAAGAATGAATATGTCCCCTTCGTTCGCTTGCGTTACATTGATTTCAATTTCAGGTGGAGTTGGTCTCATTCCAAATCGAGGCAGTACTGTTTGCGGCTGAAAGGATGCATGTCCGTCCCGAACGAGTACGGGCAAAGGATGGTCTGCATTGATACTGAAAATGGTTCGTGCCTTTGTGTCCACGAGTGAAATTACAGCGGAAATCATCATATAGCCGCTGAAGCTGCGGAACACTTCATTCAGTTCTGTATAACAATTTCGCAGCCATTGCTCGGGTCCCGAATCTTCGTACGAGGATGCCGTGATGGATTCAAACACTGCGCCAAATACCAGTGCGCCACCCGCACCCTGCATAGATTTTCCCATGGCGTCTGCGTTTACAATCGCGGTGCAAATTCTACCACCGATTCGCACATCCCGTGCGATACAAATGTCTCCTCCCAGTTGTTCTTCCCAACGCATGTATTTGAATTTCTTCTTTTGCAAAACGTGTTGCTGGATGGCCAGGCCGTCTGTAGTGATTCGAATGCCGCTTAACGGTTGCAGGAGGAGAGCTGTTAGATAATAGTCTAGATCCTGGGCAAGTTTCAATGTTCGAACTTGTTCCAGTGAATTTTCCAGTTCTGCCGTGCGCTCCTGGACTCTCTTTTCAAGGCCGGAGTAAAGCGCCGCATTTTCCAGAGAGACTGCGAATTGCGAGGTAAGCACAGAGAGAAATCCTAGTTTTTCTTCCGTGAAAACTCCCGTGGCAAGGTCATTGTCCAGATACAACACCCCCGCTACATTGCCTTTCACCAGGAGGGGCATGCAAAGAGCAGATCGAATGGACAGGTCGCCCATATTGAACGTTTCGTCCTGGGAGGCGTCATTTAGAATTACGGGCTCACGCTTGTTCATCACGTTGTGAACCAGGAGCTGGGGAATGAACGGAACGTCCGCGGCCAGTTTGTGAACTACTTCTACTTTGATTTCAGGATCTGCCTGACCCACCGCCGCCATACATAGACGCCCGTCGTGTTCGTGCAGGTAGGCGATCCGTCTTGCGCCCGCCTGAACCAGGATGGACTCCAGTACTCTTTCAATGAGTCTGCTCTGTACGATTTCACTCGAGATGGCGATGGCAGTGCGAGTAATGGCCAGCAGATCTGCAGATTCTGTCGCACGCGTTTCCGTTTTGCGAATTTGTGCTGCCGGAAAATCGTTTTGAAGCAGGGATAATTTATGGTCTGCCCCGTAAACGGAATAGTAATACAGGGCGTCCGAAACGTAGTGATCCGCTGCCTCCGGTGCGCCAATCCTTCTGCAATATCTCCCGGCTCTTTCTGCGGCCAGAGCGCGAATCAAAATGTCCTCATCTTGACCTGCCAGTTGCATAGCTGTACTGTAGTCTGCAAGGGCACGTGGGTGGCCCGTGAGAGCTCTAGCCTCCGCGCGAAGAAGGATCATTCTCTTCTGGATATGGGGAGCGGGAAGTTCACGGCTCCATTTTTCGTATTGCTTTACAATAGCGGCTAACGTTCGTTTCTGTTTCGCGTCCGCTTTTCCAGTAGCCATGTGTTCGATCAGGGCCATAGCGTGGAAAAAGAGGAAAGCGGGCCCGATGACCAGAGGACGCGCGGGTTCAACAATTTTGGCGAGTTCATCCGCGGCCGTGAGGGCGGCCGGAATATTTCCGAGTAAGTAGTGGTTACGAAGCTTTAGAAAGTGAAAGTAACACAAAGTAACGGGATTTCCCTTTTTCATCTCCCTGACGTGGGAAGCTTCATCATAGGTTTCATTTGTGAACGTCTCGAGATTCTTGGTCTTTCCGCGCAAGTTCTGTGATGCCTGCAGCGTGAGTCGGAAGTCGCCCTCTACGTCTTTGTCTCCGGTTCTGTCAGTGAATCTGAGGAATGCAGTTGCCTGTCTGTCACATGCGATTAAACTTTCTCCGCGAACAACAGCCGCGAAGATTCTGTTGGCAAGAGCATAGCCAGAATAAACAAGATCACCGGTTTCCAGGCCTGCACGAAAGGCACGCTTCAGATAGGAAATGGTGCGATGGATTGGGCCGTCCCAGTGGTTTAAAAACGCACCGTAAATCACTCCGAGTTTGGCGCGGATTGCCATATTGTCAAAGCGATCATTCAATCGAAGAGCCATCTGGCCGAACTGGACTGCTTCTGCGGGTTTCTTGAAAACATCCACGAGTACGATCGCGTAGGTCATATACGAATACGCGGATACTTTGCTATTTCCGTATTTCAGAGATAGATACGTCATGCGCAGTGAGATCGCCGCGAATAGATTTTGATTTGTGAAAAACGCGCACGGCGTAATCGCCATAAGCAAATCGAGACCAGTGCGAAGTTTCTCATCCTGAATTTCGGGAAGCTGTAGAATGTCTGCGGCACTCTTTCGCCCTCTTCGTATGGACACGCGAAGGACCTCCAGTAGAACGGACGCAATGCCAGGTTTACGCGGAAGTCGAATGCCAATCATGGAAAGACCACGGAGACCCAGGTCGATTGCTTCGTCATGCCGGCCCATGTTCGTATAGAGGATCACGAGTTGTTCGTAGATTCGCACGAGCTCCAGAGTGTCTTTTGTCTGGCGAGACAGAGTTCTGAATAGTTCTTCTGCCCGGCTATAGTTTCCGTTTAGATATTCACTTTCCAATGCTTCGCGAAAGACGGAGTAAGAGAGGCGATAGTCTTCTTTCCAGGAATCAGAAGGCAAGAATTCAATCGCAGCGAGACTCGTGTTGAGCGCTACTGCCTAGGCTGCATTTGCTTTTGCTGCGCGGGTAGCTTTGAGGTTGAGTCTTGATGCCTCGAGTCTCTCCGCTCGATCCTTGATGAGCGATCTCGCTTGATTGAGATGATCTACCAGAGCAAAAATGTTTTCAGCGGACGTCCCGTCTGGCTTGGATTGAATGTGTCTTGCTGCGGCCAGGTGAATTTTCTCTCGCAACGAGTCCGAGCAAAGCTGATAGGAAACCTGTTGTACGCGATCATGAGCGAATTGATACGTGAAGCCTTCTGGCCCGGCTGAAGATGTTGGCAGAGCTTCTGATGCAAGCAGCAACCCTTCGTTGAGTGCCGCGGCCAGGCCCGCCTTTACATCTTCTTCCGCAATTCCGGAGCACGCTCGCAGAAGAGCAAAATCAAAACGGTTTCCCAGGCAGGCCGCGACAGACAGGATCTCTCGCGTATCTTTTCCAAGCCCCCCGATCTTTCGCGCAAGAAATTCTGCAAGATCCACATTGTCTCGCAGTTCCCTGAGCCTGGATTCATTCCATAGCCAGCGCGCCGCGGTTTGATCAAAATAGAGAGTTCCTTCCTGGTGCAGAGTGTGCAGAAGCTGCGTCG
>JAIBBM010000116.1 GCA_019694685.1 Leptospirales bacterium | reverse complement strand
CTGCCACCGCATCGAATTGGAAGATCCTTCACGCTCTCCGTCCTCTGTCATTCAGGAAGTGTTGAAGGAGGTTCCGGCTCCTGGCTAGAATACGCAGCATCTTCAAGTTCATTTCCCGCATCTATCCATTCACCGGACCTGGCACTCTGGTGTTTGGCTGTGCGATTTATTTGCTCGGAATGGCAAAGGGGAACCTGTACGCGTTCTGGCTTTCTGCGATTGCTCTGGTGTGGCTGATATTGCTCGCCGTGTTCGCGCGACTGAGTGCCCTCCGTCTGCGGTTCGCAATTGTTAGCTGGCAATCCCGCACCCTATCTGCTCGCACGAAGACAGAACACCAGGTATCTGTGTCTCCTGCGTTCACTCTTCCTTTCTTTCGCCTGCATTATCGAATTTATGGCGATTTCATTTGTGGGAATTCCACTTCTCTTTTTGTTTCTTCCGAAAGCTCGGCAGAGCCGGATGGAATTTGTCATATCCCATTCTACTTCCCGTTATGCGGCACCCTTCGCGCACAGGGAAGGCTCTCCGTGCGCGATCTGTTTGGCTTTGTCAGAGTGATTCTCCAGGAAATGCCGCAGCGGGACGTTGTGGTCAAACCACCCCTGTTTGCCGTTCCAGAAGCCCTTCGCGTGGATGTGACCAGCAGTCCGGAGGCAAGTCGCAAGCAACAGACCGCAGACGAAGACAAGTACTACATGAGAGAGTATGTTCCAGGCGATCGAATGAAAGACATCAACTGGAAGGCTTCTTTTCGCGTACTGGAGCTTATCACTCGTATTTCTCCCGTGTCTCCCGAGCCGTCCAGGCTTCTGAGGCTGGAGCTCAGGCCCTATTCAAGCCAGAAAGAGAATTTGCTTTCCCTTCTTCACCTCAACTACGTCAAAAGTTGGATGCTTTCTTTTCTCGCAGCCATTCAGGCTCGCCACCCTGAGTACAGATTTCATGTGCGCGCCGGAGCATACGAGCAGTTTGTGGAGGATGCCCAGGATCTAGATGTGCTGAATCAGGCGCTGAGCACCATTCATTTTCAGGGAGAAAAGCAAACGGGTGAGAGAGTCCAGGATGAACTCTTTATCTTCAGTACAGCATTTGACGCTGCACTTCCTGCATATGTGGCCTCGCGGAGTCTGGCGAAGACTCATCTGTTTCGCACGGTCACTACAGGTGAGAAGAAAGGACTTACGGTTCAATTCTTTCAGGGGCATAGAGGGCTAGCACTTCCCAGGATTTCGCGAGCAGGGCGCATCGCGCGCAGTTTCATTCCTCGAAAAATTCCAGCTGTCCCCGTGCGAGTCAATGGTTTCTCTGTAGAAGAAAAACTGAAGATGGTGCCGATCTGATGAATCTTCTCTTTTACACAAGGCTCGCTCTGTATCTGATTCTTGCGGCCACGCCTGCCATTCATCCTGCAGTTGCTGTTCCCTATGACCAGGTAACAAAGTTCGGTTTGTTTCTACTTGTGCCAGTGAGCATGCTGGTTGCTTTCTTTGGTCGCGGAAAGGATCGATTCAAATGGATCCTCGGCGGCCTTCTCACACTTGCCTTTGCCATCACCTTTATTTCGGGGTGGAATCGGGATGCATTCTTTCTCGTGGGCGCCTCCGCGCTCGGTTACGTCTGGACGCGCATCGTCTTTGCACGCATCACTCGCTTCCCTGTGCTATCCGCACTTGAGCTCATTGCCTTTGTCTTTGTATACTTTAAGATATTGAGTTTTGCCAGAGCATCCGAAGACATTGCGCGCGAAAGCGCGAACGTCACCAAGTTTCTTCTGGCGGGCACGATCATTGTTTTCTGCACGCATGCAGTCGTCCTGTATCTGGCCGCTTTCCCACAAAAAGCCGGGACGGGAAAGAAAGCCTTCCTGTATGGAGGAATTGCGGCCGGCATCGTTCTGCTTCTCGCCTTCGTTGTGCCCCCTGATTTCGTAACGCATAACGTAGTGTTAAACGAACTGGACCGGGAACCTCCTCCGAATCCTTCGCCTCTCGAAGGGGAGCCCATCGACGAAAGAGACGGGGAAGGGAGGGGACAGAAACAGAAAGAAGAAGAGAACACTCGCAATGGGAAGCCTCTCGGAGAGAGGGAAGAGAAGTATCCATCCGAATTGCAGGGCGGCCACCAGGGTCAGGGCGAACGTGATCCAAAGCAAGGCCAGAAACCCGGTCAGGGCAACCAGAACAAACCTCAGCAAGAACGAGGCGGCCAGGGGCAGCAGAACCAGTCTCAGTCTGATCAGGGGAAGGGAAACCAGAGCAAGGGCCAGCCCAAACTGGAAGGCCTGCCAGCAGATCAATGGAACAATCAACAGCAATCGGGTGCAGGCCAGGGAAAGCAGAGCGCAGTGATGGTGATCGCCAGTCCGGTCCAGCCTGTGTATGCCGCTGAATCTTACCGCGGCAAATTCACACCAGACCATTCCTTTGAGCCCGATCCAATTGACGATGACTTGAATTCATTGGCGCGAATGCGTCTCATGCAGACCTGGAGAAACTCCGAGGAAGAAGCGGATCAGTACAGAAGGCCCGTCGAAATATTCTACCTCTCCACAATTCCGGGGCGCGTTCTCGCTTTTAGACCTCTGGCCATTGAGCCCACGATTCAGGATAAACGTTATTCGCCATTCAACCTGTCCTATATGGCTCTTTCCAGGATGAATGTGACCAGTCCGGATGAATGGATATCTGCCGGCAATCTGAGCCCGGAAGAGCGCGAACAGCACTCATACTATCTGGCTGTTCCAAAGGATCCGCGAGTGGACAAGATCCGAGCGCGCGTCAAAGAGATCACAAAAGACAAGAACTGGCATTTTGAAAAGATCGCGGCCATTCTTCGCAGTTACAAAAACATTCAGTATGAAGTTGGATTCGACGAAGACCAGAATCTGGATAAAATCAGCAAGTTTCTATTTGAGACAAGGAAGGGGGACTGCACAGAATTCTCCGAATCTGCCGCTTTGATGGGTCGTCTGGCCGGAATTCCCTCCAGGGTAGTGGTGGGATACATTGCCTCTAAAGATTTGCAAACTCCCGCACACAGAGGCGGCATTTATCACATTCGGCGCCGCGTTCCCGTTTTGCAGAAATACAAAATGGATGAGCTATACCTTGTCACCACATCTCATCATCATGCATGGGTTCAATTCTACCTACCCAGATACGGATGGGTAGATTTCGAAACTACGTCTTTTGCCATCCCGCCGCAACCCAAAATGGATCCAAACAATCAGGATGTTCTGATCCCGCTGATTGAAGAAGTGCCTCAGGTTAGAGAACAAAAGTTTAAGTTTCCATACCATTTTGCAGGGCGAGTTCTCGCGATTCTCACGGCGAGCATTCTTGCTGCTCTCTATTTGTACAGATTCTTTCGGTTGATGTATTTGAAGGCAGTGGCTCGTTCTATGACCACAAGAGGTCTGGACGCACTCTTTCGCGTGATCATCATTCGCATGGCAAGAGAAGGCTATGATGTTCGCCCACCATTTTTAACTCATG
>JAIBBM010000020.1 GCA_019694685.1 Leptospirales bacterium | reverse complement strand
AGACGATCGCGTTCGCTTTCGAATCAATGAGCATACTGGACTGCCCGCGATCACGCGCAATACAGGCATTGCCATGGCGCGAGGCGAAATGGTCGCGTTTCTGGATTCAGATGATCTGTGGGAAAAGAACAAGCTCTCCTCTCAACTGGAGATGCTTCGCGCCCATCCGGAATGTGGATTCTGTTATCACGACTTTGATACTTTCGATAGCGAAACGCGCAAAGTCCTGTCCAGATTCGGGGAAACCTGCTCACTTTTCGAAGGCGACATCGCGGGAGCGATGCTGCAAGGCAATATGATTGGTTCGCCAACGCCTTTGATCCAGAAAAGTCTGCTCTTGCGCGCCGGATGCTTTCCCGAAGATTGGTCCGTTCGTTTTTTTGAGGACTGGGAGTTGTGGCTTAGGCTTGCGGCACTTTCACCTGCTGCATTTGTTCCAGCCATACTCGCTCACTATAGAATTCACAGTCGTCCCACTTTTTCTGGCGCGGCGCTCAGTCTCAGGTTCAAGACGACGTTGCAAGTGATCAACCGGGCAGTCAAAGATATGCCGGATCGGTTCAAGCCGCATCTTCCGGCGGCCCTCAATGCCGCCTATCGTATCTATGGTCCCACTATGCTTTCGCAGGGAGCGACAGCATCATTTTTGAAGATCTTGTTCGCGCAGTTCATGGTTTCCGGTCCAATCGCACACGCACGAGCGTTTCAATTTGCGCTCAGGGCCCGCCGTGTTGCGCGGCGTAAGCTGGATTCGAAGTTGGAAGTAGGGTCGGGCCAATCATGAGAGCCACAAAGAAGAGGTTGCGCATCCTTTTTATCTGCCCCGCGGACGTTTCCACCGCGCAGAGTTTTGTCGCAACAGTTGCAGATACGGGCAGCTTTGATGTGCTTGTGTTTGATTCCGGTCGTCAGGGGCCTTTTCCGGCTCAAAAGTGGCCTTTCCCAACGATTTCGATCTATCGATCGGAGCATCCAGCAAATGGCTGGCATCGTTGGATCGGTTTGCCTTCCAATCGCTTTGTGCGATTTTTGATTCAAAAACGCCACTGGATCTCCGCGCTTTTCCTGCGAATGGTCATTCGTGTTTATCGGCCAGATGTAGTGCATTGTCTTGGAATCAATCCAGAGTCGCGCATTTTGCTTCGCGCCCTGCGCGGCATTTCAAAGACCAGGCGACCTCCCTGGGCGCTTACGTCGTGGAGTGCGGACGTGTACTGGGATCGATACAAGCCAGAGTGTCTGTCACATCTTCGTGAATCCTTTGAGACAGTGGGCTGGTTTTTGGCCGATTGCAAACGCGATCTTCGCATCGCGGTGGAACTGGGTCTTTCGCCTTCAAAACTTCTGATCCAGGATGCGATTCCCGGTGTGGGTCATGTGAATGCGGAGAACATAAAACGACCGTTACGCGACGGTCCTCTTACCATCCTGGTCCCCAAGGCGTATGACGGTGTTTATCACAAACCGCACATCATGCTGGAAGCTCTTTCGCGACTCCGCCTGCGCGGCCTGACTTTTAGACTGAAGATCATTGGTGCGCAAGAAGACGTTCGCATCTGGTGGCGTCTTCGCGATCCGCAAGGAGAGGCTGCGGCTGAATTTTTTGATTCACTGCCGCGCGAAGAATATCTGGAGATGCTTCGGACCGCCGATATTCTCCTGGCACCCAGTCTTACAGACGGGACACCGAATGCTTTGCTTGAAGCCATGTCCACGGGTGCATTTCCAATCTTCTCGTCGCACGAATCGATTCGTGAATGGATTGAGGACGGCCGCAATGGATTGCTCGTGGATCCAGTGGACTGCGTGGACATAGAACAAAAGTTAATTCGTGTTTTTGAAAATCGCGCTCTCATTCCGGCTGCTGCGGAGTTGAATGGACAGATCGTGAAGCAGCGCCTGAGTAAGGTTCGCATGCAAGAATTGCTTACACAGGGCTATGAAACTCTCGCGAATGCTACGGGTGGTGCAGGATGAAGTTCCTTTTGTTTCCGATAAGATTGCTGCGTTCTATCAAAGAGCTGTTGCGACTTGTTCCTCTTATGAGCGAAGAAATGGAACGTATTCGCCAGGCCATCGGCCGTGTAGAAGCACGTCAGGTGAAGGATGCAAGCCGGATCGCGGACGCAGAGTTTCGCGTGTATTCCCAATGGGGCGAAGATGGAATCATTCAAAATCTGATTGGCCGAATTCCAGGTGTGGATCCGTCCTTCATTGAATTTGGCGTGGAAGACTACAGAGAATCGAACACTCGCTTTCTGCTTGTGAACAACAACTGGCGAGGTCTCATTCTGGACGCTGCCGGTTCGCAGCTCGACACGGTGCGCAGAAGCAAAACATACTGGCAGCATAGCCTGACCGCCGTGACTGCATTCATTACACGCGAAAACATAAACGATCTGATCCAATCTGCCGGGTTCGCAGGTGATATCGGTCTGTTGAGTGTGGATATTGATGGCAACGACTACTGGGTCTGGAAGGCAATCGATTGTGTGCGTCCGGCCATTGTGGTTGCGGAGTACAACGCCATTCTCGGATACGATCATCCGCTTACAATTCCCTACGATCCTGCTTTCGATCGCACGCGCGCGCATTTTTCTCACGTATACTACGGTGCGTCTCTGAGCGCACTTCACGCTCTGGGGGAAGAGAAAGGCTACGCACTCGTTGCATCTAACTCCGCCGGAAATAATGCATTCTTTGTTCGGCGCGATTTGCTCGGCACGTTGAAAGCACTGCGCCCGGCGGACGTGTTCGTAAAACCACGTTTTCGCGAAGCTCGCAATCCGGACGGTTCCCTTGGATTTCTTGATTTGAAAGCAGCCCGTGATCTCATTGCGGACATGCCGCTCGTCAATGTTTCAACCGGTCAGGTGACGAATCTTCGCGCTGCCGGTGTCTGAAATGCCTCGAATTCTATACGATCATCAGGCTTTCTGGATCCAGAAGCATGGCGGTGTCTCCGAATACTTCTATCATGTAATCCGCCGCATCCGTGCGATGAGTTCCTTTTCCGCGGAACTCACTGCCCCAAGAACAAACAATGGTTATGCGAGGGAACTTGCTGGCTCTGAACCTTTTTTCAGGATGAGTGATCGTTTCTTCTTTCGCGGATCCGGGCGAATAGATTCGCTTCTGCGAAAGATTCACGTGTTGCCGGACTACGAAAAAACGAATCGTGAGATGGCGCTCTCTCTTCTTTCGTCGGATTCTTTTGACGTCTTTCATCCAACATACTATGACGACTACTTCCTGGCGAATGTGAAAAAGCCGTTCGTTGTTACAGTTTTTGATATGACTCATGAAATATTTCCGAGCTTCTTCCCCGGCCAGGAGACATTTCTCAGGCAGAAGAAAGCACTGGCAGAACGGGCGGCCGGAATCATAGCGATTTCCTCAACAACACGTGACGACCTGTGCGAAGCCTACGGCCTCGATCCTAAAAAAGTTCAAGTTTCGCATCTGGGTGGCCCGGCACCGACTCCTGTTGCCAGAGGCAGGGGGAGTCATATTCTGTACGTTGGGCAAAGATCCATCTACAAGAACTTCTCTTTCTTTCTAGAGTCAATCGCACCCTTTCTCATCAAGAATGAAGTGCGATTGATTGCAGCTGGAGGAAACCCGTTCACTTCGACGGAAAAGACTTTGATTCATCGTCTGGGTGTGGAGAAATTTGTCTCCCACACTCGCGTGTCGGATGACGCAGCGTTCATCCCTCTCTACAGAGACGCCCTGCTGTTTGTATTTCCGAGTCTATACGAAGGGTTTGGGCTTCCACTTCTGGCCGCTTTTGCATATGGTTGTCCCGTTGCCTGTAGCAATCGTGGCTCGCTGCCGGAAGTTGCGGGAGATGCAGCGGAGCTTTTTGATCCAGAAAATTCAGAAAGCATTCTGGAAACCGTGCGTCGCGTTGCAGAATCCGTTTCTCTTCAGACTGCACTGCGCGAAAAAGGTATGCGGCGCGCAGGCGAGTTTTCCTGGGACAGATGTGCCTCTGAGCATGCGAAAATGTACGCGAGTTTAATATGAATCCTGTCTGTCCCATTTGCTCCGCTCAATCTGTATTGCATCGTTCAGATTTGTACGACGATCGTTATGCGTATCCTGGACGGTTCCATGTGTATCGTTGCCAGTCCTGCGCGCATGCTTTTACAAATTTCATGCCTTCTTCGACAGAAGTGGCAAAGCTTTATTCTGACTACTATCCTCGACGCAACTACGATCCGTCCACGTGGCATCCTCCGCAAGATCCGCGTGGATTCGTTTCGTGGCTCTGGGGGAGAAAGGGCGGTGCGTATGCCTGGGTTCCCGAGCGCGTTCGAGTTCTAGATGTTGGCACTGGAGCCGGTGAATCGCTTGGATATCACAATGTCCGTGGATGTCAGGCAGTTGGAATGGATCCGGATGCAAACGTAGAGCGAATTGCTCGCGAGAAGAATGTTCAGATCAAGATAGGACTTTTTTCCAACACGGATATCCAGGGAGAAAGTTTTGACTATGTGACCATGAACCAGGTGATCGAGCACTTCGTGGATCCGATTGAAGTCATGAAAGAAGCAGCACGCGTACTGGTTCCTGGCGGTAGACTGATCATGGGGACTCCGAATTACCGTGGTCTTCTCGCGCGTTTGTTTGGTGCACGCTGGATCCACTGGCACATTCCATATCACATCCATTTCTTTTCCAGGCAATCGATGCAAAAAGCGGCATCACTGGCGGGCCTCGAGCTCGAAAGTGTGAATATGGTTACTGAGTCTGACTGGATGTTCTTTCAAATTTGCCATGCCTTGACCCGTCCGGCTCCCGTAAGCGCGTCGCGATTCTGGTCTGTCGGGGAGCAGCGGCCTTCGCTTACGAAGCTGGCCATGGGGCTGGCATTGATTCCGCGCTTTTTGCGGCTGACTCATTTGTGGACCAGGATGCTCGATGCGATGGGAGCGGGTGACAATGTCGTTTACATATGCAGAAAGCCTTTGCGTTGACTCTATTGCATCTAACCACTCGCAGTTCAAAGTGATTGCTTGGACACGTCAATTGCGCAAAGGTGGCAAAACTCGGAGAAAGATATGAGCAGTTTCAGTCGCACATTTATGGACGAGGTCATTGACGTCTCAAACAAGATTGATTGCGATCGAATTGAGACGATTGCGCGAGGACTGGCGCAGGTTCGCGAGAATCAAGGCCGCGTCTTCTTTCTGGGAGTTGGCGGAAGTGCAGGCAACTGCGGTCATGCGGTCAATGACTTTCGCAAGATTTGCGGGATAGAATGCTATGCTCCCACAGACAATGTATCGGAGCTGACTGCGCGTACAAACGACGAGGGTTTTGAGCATATCTTCTCTGCCTGGCTCAAGACATCGAGACTCGGACCTAAAGACGCAATTTTCATATTCTCTGTCGGCGGCGGCAATTCAGAAAAAAACATCAGCGTCAATCTCGTGCATGCGATTGAATTTGCAAAAGAGAGAGGCGCGACTATCTTCGGAGTGGTCGGAAAAGACGGCGGACATACAGGCAAGTCTTCCTCAAACGTTGTGATCATCCCGACTGTGAATGCGGACCACATCACTCCTATCACAGAAGCCTATCAGGCAGTGGTGTGGCATTTGCTTGTTACGCATCCAGCTTTGAAGTTCAACGAGACAAAGTGGGAGTCCACAAAATAGAACGTCGCGCGGTCTTCCTGGACCGCGACGGAATCATAAACCGTAGCATCGTGCGAGACGGGTTGCCGTATCCGCCTGCCTCGGCGAGTGAACTTGAATTCACTCCAGGAATAGAAAATACTCTGCGCACACTCAAGGAGGCTGGCTGGTTTCTCGTGATTGTTACCAATCAGCCTGATGTTGCGCGCGGGACCGCCACCAGAGAGAGCGTAGAAGAAATTCACTCCCTGATCCGCCATCAATTGCCGGTGGACGCAGTGTACGCGTGCTATCATGACTCAGGGGAAGGTTGCGAATGTAGAAAACCGCGTCCCGGTATGCTACTGACGGCGGCCCGTGAGATGAATCTGGATCTCTCACGAAGCTTCATGGTGGGCGATCGATGGCGAGATGTAGATGCTGGAAACGCGGCAGGCTGCCATACGATCTTCGTGGACTATGGCTACACTGAAGAACTTAAATCCAGGCCGGACTACGTGATTGACGCACCTCAAAAAATGACGGACATTATTTTACAGCAGAAGGAAGAAAAAGGAGAAAGCAATTCATGAAGAAAGTATCAGATCTTCACATTAAGATTTTCGCGGATGGTGCAGAAAAAGCAGGAATGCTTGAAATGTACAAGCAGCCGTTTATCAGCGGATTCACAACCAATCCTACGCTCATGAACAAAGTGGGCATCAAAGACTATCGCGCGTTTGCGCAGGACATAGTGAAAGCGATTCCGGATCGTCCAATTTCTTTTGAAGTTTTTGCAGATGATTTTGCGGAGATGGAGCGTCAGGCGGGCGAGATTGCTACCTGGGGTGAGTACGTTTACATCAAAGATTCCAGTAACCAATACGAAAGCAGAACCTTCCTACGACTTGATCCGCCGCCTCACTCAGAAGGGAGCACGGTTGAATGTGACTGCGGTCATGACAATCGCGCAAACGGAGAAAATTGTAGAAGCACTCAAAGGAACAAAGGGTGCGGTGGTTTCCATCTTCGCAGGACGCGTAGCAGACACAGGCCGCGACCCGGTTCCACATATGGTGGAAGCATTGAAAATCGTTCAGAAGAATCCAAACACAGAGCTACTCTGGGCTTCCCCTCGTGAACTCTTGAATATCTTTCAGGCGGATGAAATCGGATGTCATATCATCACCGTAACCAATGACATTCTCAAGAAGCTGGAAATTGTAGGCAAAGACCTGGATGAATATTCTCTCGATACAGTGAAGATGTTCTACAAAGACGCTACAAGCGCAGGTTTCTCTCTCTAGTCAGCGGAAGACCGGATGCAAAAGAAGTACAAACTATCGGTCGTCGTTCCAGTTTACAACGAAGAGAAGAACCTTCCTGTATTTCTGGAAAGAACCCTGGCAGTATTAAAAAAGCTGCGCTGCGAATATGAAATCATTTTTGCGATGGATCCCTCCCGGGATCGCACCCGCGAAATGATTCTAGAATACCGCGCGAAGAATCCTTCCATTAAGCTGCTTGAGTTCTCAAGAAGATTTGGTCAGCCCGCGGCCACGTTAGCCGGCATTCACTATTGTACGGGAGACGCCTGCATCATCATTGATGCGGACTTGCAGGATCCGCCGGAACTGATGGAGGCAATGGTTGAGAAATGGCAGGAAGGCTATCACGTTGCTTTCGGGCAGAGGGTTTCGCGCACCGGGGAGACCTGGGTGAAGATTCTCGTGTCGTACGTGGGCTACTGGGTCATCAATCGCATTTCGCAAGTCGCAATTCCCAGAAACACTGGTGACTTTCGCCTGATCAGCCGCGAAGTCATTGAGGAGCTCCGCGGCCTCAAAGAGGGACATGGATTTTTGAGGGGGCTCGTTGGTTTTGTCGGCTTTTCTCAGGTGGCTGTGCCATATTCGCGGGATCCGCGTCTGGCAGGGCAGGGAAACTACAATCGCTTCCTGGGATCACTGACCATCGGTTTCAATGGGATCGTAGGTTTTTCCAGGTATCCGTTGCAGTTCATTTCCCTCGGCGGATTGTTTATTTCTTTTATTAGTTTTCTGACTGCAATCGTCTACATTGCACTGAGTCTTGCGGGCGTCCATATTCCGTGGGGAAATCCTACTCTGGTCATTCTGATTTCTTCGTTGAGCGGCCTTCAACTTCTGAGCATTGGCATTATGGGCGAATACGTGGGCCGCATTTACGATGAAGTGAGAGACAGACCGATGTACATTGTTTCGGGAGCCCACGGGTTTCAGCCGCGTGCGAAGCCTGTCCGCGCTCGCCGAGGTGGTCGCGCATGAAAGCGTTTGTTACCGGCGGTGCCGGATTCATTGGATCGAGCCTTGCCGATGAACTCCTTGAGCGCGGCCATTCTGTTACAGTCTACGATAACTTTTCAACGGGAAATGCGCAGTTCCTGGCGAAGGCGGAAAAGCAGCAGGGCTTTGCCCTTGTAAAAGGCGATCTTCTCGATTTAGCCGCGCTTCGCACTGCGATGGCCGGTCACGACACTGTGTTTCATCTTTCCGCGAATGCGGATGTTCGCATGGGAACAGCGCATCCTTCACGTGATATAGAGCAAAATACTCAGGGCACCTTCCACGTTCTCGAAGCTATGCGCGAAAACGGAATCAAGCGAATCATGTTCTCCTCGACCGGCTCAGTCTACGGTGAGGCGGCTGTGATTCCCACGCCTGAAGACGCGCCCTTTCCAGTTCAGACTTCGCTCTATGGTGCTTCCAAGCTTGCAGGCGAGGGTCTCATTGCTGCCTATTGCGAAGGCTTCGGCTTTCAATCATGGATCTTTCGATTTGTATCTATCCTCGGAGAGCGCTATACTCACGGACATGTGTTTGATTTCTATAAACAATTGAAAGAAAATCCATCTCAGCTCCGCGTTCTGGGCAACGGCAAACAAAGAAAGTCATATCTATACATTGGTGACTGCGTCCAGGCGATTCTCCATGCGGTGGAACACGCGGCAGACCGCGTGAACATTTTCAATCTTGGCACGGCCGAGTACTGCGAAGTGCTCGATTCGGTCCGCTGGATTTGCGATGAGTTGAAGTGTTCACCCGAGATCACTCTGACGGGCGGAGACCGCGGGTGGATTGGAGACAATCCTTTCATTTTTCTTGAAACAGCGAAGATCCGGGGAACCGGCTGGGCGCCAAAACTCACGATCGAACAGGCCGTGCGCCGCACAGTGCAGTTTCTCAAAGAAAACGAATGGGTCTTCGCGGCTCGCTGAAACTCCAGCGGTCCGGCAGGAATTACAGGCATGAATATCAGCGTATTTGGATTGTGGCACCTTGGCTGTGTGACGGCGGCCTGCCTTGCGGCTGACCACAGCGTAACTGGAATAGACGATGACTCTTCTCTCATCGAATCACTGAAACAGGGGCGGGCGCCCGTTTCTGAGAAGGGGCTCGACGAGTTGATTCAATCGCACAATGGGAAGACCCTGCACTTTACTACAGATCTTTCGTCGTGCGCCGGCGCGGATTTGATCTGGATCACATTCGATACTCCAGTCGACGAGAACGACAATGCAGATGTAGAGTTCGTTGTGGAGAAGATGCGCCGCGTGATTGGCTTTGCACGCAGCGGTGCTGTGGTCGCAGTCTCATCCCAGCTTCCGGTTGGAACGGTCAGACGCATGATGAAGGAAGCTTCAGATGCGAAGAAGAATCTGCATTTTGCCTGCATCCCTGAAAATCTGCGTCTGGGAGCTGCAATTGAATGCTTTGTACGCGCGGACCGATACGTGGTCGGTACAGATTCAGATTCCGCGCGCGAAGTGCTGACGCAGGTTCTTTCGCATTACACTGCGAATGTGATTCACGTTTCTCCAGAATCAGCGGAAATGAGTAAGCATGCCCTCAACGGCTTTCTTGCGCTTTCTGTTGTCTACGCCAACGAGATCGCTGCGATTTGTGAACGCACGGGCGCAGATGCATCCGAAGTCGAGCGCTGCCTCAAAGCAGACGTAAGAATCGGCAAGGGCGCCTATCTGTCCCCGGGCCCCGCTTTC
The DNA here is from genome assembly GCA_019694685.1 of Leptospirales bacterium. Classification (GTDB taxonomy): domain Bacteria; phylum Spirochaetota; class Leptospiria; order Leptospirales; family Leptonemataceae; genus JAEUSB01. The sequence goes on along the minus strand of JAIBBM010000020.1, from coordinate 63,559 downwards.
TCAGGCGGGACTCTGGCGCGGGATGCTTCCTTCCTCGGGCGCATTTCGAAAGAGAAGAGACTGGGTTTGAAGGTGGTTCCGTCGATTCTTGCTGCTAACGAAGAGCACAAGTTCTGGCCTGTTCGCGCTCTCAAACCGCTGCGTGATTCAGGAGCAGCGAGAGTATGCGTTCTGGGTCTGACATACAAGCCCTGCACGGACACTCTGCGCCGATCTCTGCCTCTGGAGATATGCGCGAGACTGCGCGAAGACGGATGGCGTGTGTGCGCTTATGATCCAGCGGTGAAGCATCTTCCTGATTCGCACGCATTCATAGACCTCAAGCAAAGCGCCGCAGAAGCAATGCGCGATGCGGATGCGTTGATTCTTCTTACTGCCTGGCCTGAGTTCAAAGAAATGACTCTGCAATCCATTCCGCCTGAGAAGTCTCCGGCCATTGTCGATCCTGCGGGTGTATGGAAGGGATGGTTTTCAGGCGGAAATGCACGGTATTTTTCCATCGGTCGATCGAGGGGGGCATTTTGAAACTGGCTCATACTACTGCAATCATCACAGGCGCAAGCCAGGGTCTTGGATACGCGATCGCGGAGGCCTTCGCCGATGCGGGAGCGAACGTTGTCATCACAGCGCGCAGCCTGGATGGAATTGCGAAAGCATCGCAGAGTCTCGCTTCGCGTTCCAGGCCGGGCCGAATCGTCCACCATGCAGCGGATGTGACGGATGAATCTGCCATGAAGAGAGTGGTGGAGTCAGCCATCGCAGAGTTCGGCCGGATCGATACTCTGGTAAACAACGCAGGCGTATACGGACCAATCGGGCCGCTCGAAGAGACGGATCTCGCGGAGTGGAAGTATGCGTTTGATGTAAACTTCTATGGGACTCTCATTCCGTGCCGTCTGCTGCTGGATCATTTCAAGAAGAATCGCGCCGGGCGGATCATCAACCTCTCGGGCGGCGGCGCTACGAAGGGAATGCCATCTTTTAGTTGTTATGCGGCGGCCAAGGCCGCAGTGGTCCGCCTGACGGAGACGCTTGCACTGGAAGCGGGAGAATTCGGGATCACTGTCAACGCAGTTGCGCCAGGTGCGCTCAATACTAGACTGCTAGACGAAGTGCTGCAGGCCGGACCCGAAAAGACCGGCAGACAGTTTTTCGAGGCATCCATCAAACAACGGGACAGCGGCGGTTCTTCGCTTCAGAACGCAGCAGAGCTCTGCGTCTTTCTGGCCGGACAGGAAGCCAGGTCGATCAACGGCCGCTTGATCAGCGCTGTATGGGACGACTGGAAGAATCTTCCAGGGCGCGCGGAGCTGCTTGCGAAATCGGACGTTTACATGCTGCGCCGCATCACGGCAAAAGAGCGCGGATTTGACTGGGACGATTCAAAATGAAGATCGGCATTGTTGGCTGCGGTCTCATTGGACGCAAGCGAGCCGCGTCCGTCGATGCGGATGACCGGATTGTTGCTGCATACGATACGAACGCGACAGTACTCGAAAAGTTTTGCGCAGACTTCAAGTGTGAAGCTTCGCCGAGTGCGGCACAGCTCGCTGCGCGGGCGGACGTTGATGCTGTGATTGTAAGCGCCGTTCACTCGGCCCTGGCCGAGATTTCGCGCGAGGTCATTTCTGCGGGAAAGCATCTCCTTGTGGAAAAACCTGCCGCGCGCAATGCCCAGGAGCTTCGCCCTGTTGTTGCGCTGCTTGAGTCACTTCCTCAAGAGAAAAGAGTACGCGCGAAATGCGGATTCAATCATCGTTTTCATCCTGCGATGCTCAAGGCAAAGGAGCTTCTTGAGTCAAACGATTGCGGCGAATTGATGTTTGTGCGGGGTCGCTATGGTCACGGCGGCCGGCCTGGCTATGATCGGGAATGGCGTGCTGATCCCGAGATTTCAGGCGGCGGCGAGCTGCTCGATCAAGGGATGCATTTGATTGACCTTTCGCGCTGGTTCCTGGGGGATCTTCCGCGGGTGCAAGGGATTGCGCGCACTTTCTTCTGGGACATGAAAGTCGACGACAATGCGTTCATGCTTCTTGAAACAGAAAAAGGGCAGGTGGCGCAGCTTCACGTCAGCTGGACAGAATGGAAGAATCTGTTCTCATTTGAAATTTATGCCAAGCGTGCAAAGCTTCATATCGAAGGTCTCGGAGGCAGTTACGGTCTTGAGCGCATCGCATTTTATCCTATGAAGCCGGAGATGGGGCCGCCCGATTCTCTCATCTATGAGTTTCCTGGCGCGGATCTGTCGTGGAAGCGCGAATGGAAAAACTTCAAGGCGTCGATTGAAAAGGGCGAACCTCTGTTGGGCTCGCTGCACGATGCGCTTGCAGCACTTGAAATCGTAGATACAATCTATCGGAGAAAATCATGATCATTGTTCGCAGCCCGTTGCGGATTTCACTCGGAGGAGGAGGAACAGACCTCGCTTCTTACTATCTGGACCACGGCGGCTTTCTGATTGCCGCCGCGATTGACCGCTACGTCTACATCACTCTTCACGAGACTTTCATTGATGAAATCATTGTGAAGTACTCAAAGCTGGAACGAGTATCCTCAGCAGACCAGATCGAGCATCCGATCATCCGCGAATGTCTCAAGCTTCTAGACATCAAGCGCACGAACATAGAGCTTACGAGTATGGCAGACATACCGGCCGGCACGGGACTGGGTTCCTCCGGAAGCTTCACGACGGCGCTTCTGAAGACTCTGCACACCTACAACAAGAACATCATTACAACACACGAACTCGCCGAACAGGCCTGTCACGTGGAGATCGACCGACTCAAAGAGCCGATCGGAAAGCAGGACCAGTACATTGCCGCTTACGGCGGCATCACCTGTTTTGAATTTCGCAAGGATCATTCCGTAAAGGCATCGGCGCTGGATCTTTCGGAAGAGACGCGACTTGATCTTGAAGATAATTTACTTCTTTTCTTTACCGGTTATTCCAGGTCTGCTTCTTCGATTCTCAAGGAGCAGGACGACAAGAGCAAACAGAACAATGCGGATATGATTCAGAATCTGCATTTCATAAAAGACATTGGAAAGCAGAGCAAGACTGCGCTTGAGACAGGCAACCTGCACGAGTTCGCACGCCTCATGGACGTACACTGGCAGGAAAAAAAGAAACGATCAAGCGGCATGAGCAATCAGAAGATCAATGAGTGGTATGACTTCGCCATGCAGAACGGTGCACTTGGCGGTAAGCTGATCGGCGCGGGCGGCGGCGGGTTTCTCATGTTCTACACTGAAAACAAAACTAAACTCCGTCATGCGATGATGAGTCTCGGGCTTGTGGAAGTGCGCTTCCGTTTTGATTTTGAAGGAACGAAGGTAGTTATTTCGTGACCCCTTCGGTTGCCATTCTTGCTGGCGGTCTGGCCACTCGCATTCGCCCAATTACGGACAAAATTCCAAAAGCACTGATCCCGATTCGCGGACGTCCGTTTGTAGATTACCAGCTTGAACTGCTTGCCGGCATGAATCTAAGCCGCGTCGTGCTGTGCACAGGCTACAAAGGGGAAATGATCGAGGATCACGTTGGAGATGGTTCCGCTTTTGGTGTCTCTGTTCAATACAGTCACGACGGAGAAACACTTCTGGGGACTGGCGGCGCGCTCAAACGTGCACTTCCTCTTCTTGGAGATCGATTCATTGTCATTTACGGCGATTCCTACCTCGATGCCGACTATCGTCCGATTGTTGAATTTTTTGACACGCAATCATCTGCTTCGCATCGGCCCCAGGCTCTCATGACTGTATTTCGCAATGAAGGCTTGTTTGATCGGAGCAATGTTGTGTTTCGCGGCGGCAGAATCATCGTTTATGATAAAAAGCAAGATCATCCGGAGATGAACTACATCGACTGGGGGCTTGGTATTTTGCACGCCGGCGTTTTTGCACCATTCAGCGAGCGCTCTGTGTTTGACCTGGCGGAGCTGTACGGACACGTTCTTTCAGAAGGTGCGCTTCTGGGTTATGAAGTCAAACAGCGCTTTTTCGAAATTGGTTCTGTTTCCGGGATTGAGGAATTTGAAAGACATATTGCTTCGCGCCTTCCATAATACCAAACTGCGTTTCCTCTTCGCAGGCGGAAGTACGGCCGTCATTTACTTTGGACTGTTGTATCTGCTTCATGACATGATGGGGCAGAGCAGCAACCTGTCCGTCGGGACAGCATACTTTGTTTCGACTGCGTATCATTTTCTTTGCAACAAGTTCTTTGTGCACAGAGATGATTCTCTGGATACGGCGCACCTGCAGCTTGGTAAATACCTTGCCTTGATCGCCGTAAACTACGCAATTACCTGGGTTGTGACCAACGGAATTCTTGTAATGGGCGGGAATGTATATCTGGGTGTTTGCGCATCCGTGTTGATTACGCTTGTGTTCACATACGTTGTGATGCGCCGGGCCATCTTTCGCCGGGGTTCTGAGCCCAGAGAACAATGAATCAGATTCTCTTTTTTAGCTTTCTTATTTTTCTTTTTGCGGGGATAGGCATGTCCTTCGTCTGGCTTCGCCTGTCTGCCAGAGAATCGCGCCTTCTGACGCTGCTTCTGGGCGCTGCATCTGCCGTTCCTTTTTCTACGATCGCCTATATATACGGGCTAAGCACGAATGTGATATTCTGGATTCTATGCCTGTGGGCAGGCTGCGGTTTCATTCTGAGATTGTATTCCTGGAGGCCGGCCCGTTTCTTTAGAAGGATTCGCAAATCATTTGTTTTTCATGCAATCTGGATCGCATGCGCTGCGATCTTGCTTGCACCGAGACTTGCGGGAGGCAGTCAATTTGCAGTCTACCAGGCAAATCGCTGGGACACCTTTGGCTATCTGGAATCTGCTTCTTCTTATTCCAGGTATTCTTTTGATTTCGTTGAACATGCAACGTTAGCCGATCAGCTGGCCGATCCGTTGCTGGTCCAGGGACAGATCCAGATGTTTGTGCGTCCGTCCATCCATATGTTCTACGGCGTGGTGTCCCACTTTCTTCCGGGAGAATTCTGGGATCTGCACTATACTTTTCTGCTTTCATTTGTTTTGCTTTCTACTTTTGCCTGCGCATTCTTTCTTTCCTATTTGTTTCGCGTGAAGTCAATCTACGGCATGATCGCCGGCGCTGCATTTTCACTGGGTTTCTGGGGACAATATTCTCTGGATATCAACGCCTGGAGTCAGGTTGCGTCAACGGGCGTGCTTGTGACTCTGACAGCTCTTCTTCTTCGTCTTCGCATGCGAAAATTGAATCTGCGCACGGCAATACTGATCTCTCTATTTTCGGCGGGATCTCTTTATCTTTATCCGGAGGCTTTTGTAGTAGTGGGTGCATGTTCTGCGCTCTCTGCAGTTGTCTCCGCTCTCTGGCTTCGCAATCCGCGCACGTTGATCCTTCCGGCAGTGGGAGGAACCATGGGAGTTGCGGCTGGATTTCTTTTCTTTCACGGAACGATTCAATTCATTCTGACTCAACTGCTGTATTCGAAAACTTCTGCTGTTGACTGGTGGAAGATCTATCAGGCTTTCTTTCTGGGCCGCGATCTGATCGACTTTGATCCGGTTCTTCTGCAGAAGAGTGCGCGAGAGATATTTTCATTGTTGCCTGCGAAATCTATATTTTTCGGGATTTCTGATTTTGTTTCCGGGTTGTTTGGTTTTTATTTTGTTACGCCCACGGAGCATGCCGTTCGCATCTGGAAGTTTACAGCGCGCCTGGTGTTGAGTGCCCTTTGCATCGTGCTCTCTGCAGGGTTCGTATACTCCGTGACGCACTTCTACGAGCGCAGGCGGAAGAATTTGGATTCAACTGCAATTCCGGCAGTAGCCGTTTCTGTTTTTATTTCTGCTGCTGCCTGCATAGTTCTGTTTCTGGTTCTGCGGCAATCCTACTGGGCGGCCGGAAAAGCATTGAGCTATTTTTCTCCTTTCTTTGTGTCGCTGCTTGCATGGTCTGCATTTGAGAAGACTCGCCCTCTGTTCTATGCTGCTTCCGTCATTTTTATTACGCTCCATGTGTGGGCCGGCGCGGGACGAATCCCCGCGGCAGCTCATAAAAGCGGCATCCATTTTGCTTATCCTTATCCGGTCGCAGATCCTCAGATCAAAGCCAGCCACAACTGGGATTTTCACACATTTGATGAGGATGTAAAGAGTTGCCATGTGGTCCGGATTGAATCGCCTGAAATCTGGTTTGGACGTTATGCGATGTTGTATCTCACTTCCAGACAGAAGCCATTCGTCACGGACATGCCCGTGGACACTCTATTTGGTTTTGCAAAAACAAAAATGGGAGTTATGCCGGAAAAACGCCATGATTGCTTGCTCAGGGAAAGCGGGATTCGGCCGGTAGTGGAACGTTGACTCCAGGGACATGTATGATTGGGAAACTGAAAAGTCTGATTCTTCGCGCCATTGATGCGGCGGGATACACGATCTCGCGTAAGCCTCGCTGGAAAGTGAGTGCGGAAAAACGAATCCTGAAAGTCGAAAGCAGGAAAATCCACTACGGGTCCGGCGGAAGACTCATGTCCGGCTGGGTGAATGTAGATCTCTATCCCTCGGAATCTCTTATTGCAGATCCGGTGAGAGTGTCCGCGAATTTGACTCTGGAACATCCTTTTGCAGATGGTTGGTTTTTATATGCATTTTCCGAGGATTTCTTTGAGCATTTGGAGCAAAAACAGCAGCTTCTCTTTCTCGTCGAAGCATATCGCGTTCTTGCACCCGGAGGCGTCCTTCGCATGTCTTTTCCAGGTTTGGAGGGTGTACTGATGCGTCACTTCTCAGACAATCGTCTGGCTTCTTACGGGCAGGGTGTGTATGATTCCTATGACGTATTTGAACACAAACACTTTGCTTCGCGAGCGGAACTGGAACTCATGTGCCGTCACATTGGTTTTTCCAGTGTCGATTTTGAGATCAAATACGGCGAGTCGCGGCATGAACCGCTGAAAGGACTGGATTCGCGAGTAGAACAAATCGGCTTGAATACTTACGCAGAGATCACAAAGTAGAGCCAGTTTTAGAATCATGGTCCACATAATACTGCCCGTTCACAATCGCATCGAACTTACGCGCGCGTTTGTGGAAAGCCTTGTTCAAAGTTCTTCAAAAGATTTTCACATCGTTCTGGTAGACGATGGATCTACGGACGGTACGTCAGAGATGGTGTGCGAATCTTTTCCTTTCACTACTGTGATTCGCGGTACAGGAAACTGGTGGTGGGGAGGCAGTCTGCATCAGGGGTACCTCTGGGCCCGGAGCGCTGAGCTTCCTACTTCTGACGTAATTATGACCGTGAATGATGATACGGCCCTCGATCCTGCGTTTCTTGAAAATGCAGAACGCCTATTGAAAGAAAGGCCGCGGGATCTCCTCGTCGCCACTGCAAGAGATGGCCGGGATATTCTGCAAGAGCAAAGGATGAAAGTGGACTGGCTTCGATTGCGCTTTCGTCCGATTCGAGATGGGGAGACGCCGGACTGGTGTACTACTCGTGGTCTATGCATGAGAGTTTCCGAGTTTCTATCCATTGGTGGATTTTATCCAACTCTTCTTCCGCACTACCTTTCTGATGTCGAATACACTCTGCGAGCAAGAAGGAAAGGGCATCCTATTTTTTCTGACCCTTCCGTTTCGCTTCGCATGAACACAGAATCGACTGGCCATCATCTGCTAAAGTCCATGCGTTTCTGGCCTTATGTGAAGACGGTGTTTTCCAGGAAAACGTCTCACAATCCGATCTACATGACCACATTTCTATTTCTGGCCGCGCCTTTCTGGGCGATTCCTACAGGCCTTCTCAAAGTGTGGGCCTTGCCCCTGGTTGAGTTCTTCGGGTTTCGTCGCGAAGGAGAGATCGCATGAGTCTAGAGACTCCCGTAGTATTTTTTGCATTCAATCGACCGGACGTTACGCGACGAGTGTTTGAGAGAATTGCTGCTCAAAAACCGGCGCGTCTCTTTCTCATTGCGGATGGAGCCCGGAACGCCACAGAAAGCAAGCTCTGCGAAGAAGTCAGAAGTATTATTACAAATGTAAACTGGTCTTGCGACGTGCAAACCAACTTTGCTACAGAGAACATGGGATGTCGCGCGCGATTGTCCTCTGGCATCAGCTGGGCCCTGGAGCGGTCAGAAGAAGTGATCATTCTGGAAGATGATTGCCTGCCACATCCCGATTTCTTTCGATTTTGTTCTGAGCTTCTTGCGCGTTATCGCACAGATGAAAGAGTGTTTTCAATTTCCGGGGACAACTTCCAGCCAGAGTCTCGGGGCTATTCCTACTATTTTTCGCGCTACCCTCATGTGTGGGGTTGGGCCACCTGGAGAAGAGCCTGGCAGAAATACGATGTTGATCTTGCTTCCTGGCCCGAGCTTTCGCGCAATCATTCATTTCGGGAACTTGTCAAAGGCCCTGCTGGAAGGTACTGGGCCAGGAATTTTGATCTAATTTGCAAAGGCTTCAATACGTGGGACATTCAGTGGACCTTCGCCTGTCTCTTGAATCAGGGGCTTACCATTCTTCCAGACAAAAACCTTGTAAGTAACATTGGGTTCGGGGCGGAAGCTACACATACAAAACGCAAGAGTCCGCTGGAGGCGCTCGGAACCACAGAACTGGACTGGCCTCTTCGTCATCCACCATTCGTTGCACGTAACGAAGCGGCAGACGAGTTTACAGAGCATCGTGTCTTTCGCGTCAGGCCAGTGGATCGACTCATCTATCTGGCACGTCAGCTGTGGAGATACCTGTGAATCCGGTCTGCCGCGTCTGTGGTGAAGCAACTCACTCGTTTGGAGAAGCACTTTTGCTCGCCAAACACCGCGTACACTACTTCGAATGTGATGTATGTGGATATGTTCAAACGGAAGATCCATACTGGTTGGAAGAAGCGTATCAGAATCCAGTGAATCTCACCGACACAGGTCTTCTCGGGCGTAACGTAATGCTTTCGCGCATGACTCTGTTGCTATTGCGTCGTTACTTTAAGAAAGGGGACTTTGTTCTGGATTATTCGGGAGGCTATGGCGTTCTAACGCGGCTGTTGCGCGATGCCGGGGCAGAGTGTTACTGGCACGATCCGTATACTCCCAATGTCTTCGCTCGCGGCTTTGAAATGCACCGCGCCGCCAGATCGTTTTCTCTGGTGACAAGCTTTGAAAGTTTTGAACATTTTGTTCATCCTCTTGAAGAGATCCGCAAGATTTCGCAGATTTCGTCGGAGATTTTTTTCTCTACGAGGCTACTTCCACCTCACAGGCCACAACCCGGACAGTGGTGGTACTATGGTTTGGAGCATGGGCAGCACATTGGCTTCTTTACTCCTGCATCTCTCGCACACATTGCGAAAGAGCTGGGTCTCCACGTGGTTTCTGCGTTTGGTGCCTACCATTTTCTGTCGCGCCGTAAGATTCATCCTCTATCCTTTGCCGTTACTCTTGCCTTCTCGCGTACGCCTTTCGTGTCTCTGTTTCATCCAGGCCCCAGTCTAACCGTGAGAGACTCTGAGTTTCTGAGTCGAATTTAATGCATCTTATACTCGACAGCATCATCTATCAACTGCAAGCCCACGGCGGCATCACTCAGTTCTGGCAGAATTTGTGCTCGCGCATGAAATCGTACCCGGATCTGGACACAGAAGAAATAGCGGGTCATAAACTTTTGCGCTACAATCCTTTGTGGATGCGCTGCGACGTTTTTCATTCCAGCTACTATCGTTTGAATTTCTGGCCCGGCGTGCGCAACGTTGTGACCGTGTATGATTTTCTCTATGAGAGAGGGCACGTTGAATCCCGCTTCAGGCATCTTCATATCTGGCAGAAGCGCGCTGCCATTCGAAGAGCGGACGCAGTGGTCTGTATATCTGAAAACACCCGCCAGGATCTTCTACGATTTTATCCAGACGCAGAGAATCGTGCGAGCGTGGTTCATCTGGCTGCGGGACATTCTGAACCAGGTGCACCCGGGCGTGCGACCGCGCACATAGAAACCAGGCCCTTTTTCCTTTTTGTAGGACATCGTTACGGATACAAACAGTTCGAGCTCGTGGTTCAGGCCATGACAGAGGCGCGCCTGTTTGACCAATACGACCTTGTTTGCACCGGCTCTCCTTTCTCTGAGGCAGAACAGAAGAGTTTCTCAGACAACCAAATCGCAACGTATGTGAAGAGTATCCCGGGGGCAACACCAGGCGAAATGCAAGCATTGTACGCTCATGCGAAAGCTCTGGTGTATCCTTCTCTCTACGAAGGTTTCGGATTGCCGGTCGTAGAGGCAATGACTGCAGGGTGCCCTGTGGTTGCATGCGATTCTTCTTCGATTCCGGAAGTGGCGGGCAATGCAGCTTTGTTGTTCTTGCCTGGAGATCTACCTGGACTTGTGCGTGCGCTCGAGCAAGTTTGTCAGAAAGGTGCGCGCGAGCGTTATGCGGCACTGGGTCAAATCCAGGCCGAGAAATTCTCATGGGAGAAAACGGTCGCTGGCTATCATAAAATCTATCAGGCGCTTAAATGAATAAGCCTTCGGTGAGCATTGTAACTGTCTGCTTTAACAGCGAAGCGACCATACGAGATACGGTGCGATCTGTGATGAATCAGACTCATCCTGTGGAGTACATCGTAGTGGATGGCGCATCGCAGGATGGAACGGTGGATGTTGTTCGAGAGCTTCTTTCACAGAGCACTCTAAACTATCAGATCATCTCTGAACGCGACAGAGGTATGTATGACGCGATGCGAAAAGGAATCGCTGCCTCTCACGGAGATGTGGTGGCCATCCTGAATGCAGATGATCGATTTGAATCCAATGAGAGCGTGGAAAAAGTAGCGAGTGCATTTGCACCGGATATTGATGTGGTAATCGGAGACGTGATCATAACGGATCAGGATTTTGGGAAAGTTCTTCGCTACTATTCCGCATCTGCTTTTCGCCCCGAGGATCTCACGCGTGGCATCATGCCACCGCATGCCGGTTTTTATGCACGCCGCCATCTCTTTGAAAAACTCGGATCGTACACGCCTGACTATCGTTACGCGGGAGACTTTGAACTCATTCTGCGGTTTCTTTTGAAGGCCAGGGTCAAGTTTCGCTATCTGCCGGAAATTCTGGTTCGCATGCGAACCGGCGGACTCAGCAATCGCAGTCTGCGTCATCGTTTTAATCTGACAAAAGAAGTGCTGAGGGCCTTGAAAGAGAACGGTTACCCTTCCAGCTGGCTTCTTGTTCTATCCAAGATTCCAGGAAAACTCTTCCAGTATTTTCGTCGTCCACCCGGGCAGGCCCGGTGAGGAACAAATGCGCGCAATTCAGTCGATATGGTTCTTAGTGCGCGATAGGCGATTTTGTGGCTCCCGGGGCGAAGCTATGTACAGGCAAGAGGCCGCTCGGTTTTGAAGACCATATTGATCACGGGGGCCAGTGGTTTTATAGGATCGCGCGCTTGCTCGTTTTTTCGGAATGCGGGCTATCTTGTGCGCGCACATTCGCGCTCACCCATTCCTGATCAAGACGTTGTAGTCGGAGATCTTCAGACCGAGGATGCAATAGAAGGCGCCTGCAAGGACGTGGATGGGATTTTTCACATTGCCGGTCTTGCACATTCGCGCGGAGTAGATGAAGGAGCCCTCGAGAGAGTCAACGTTCGCTGGACGCGCGAGCTTGCGAATGCTGCGAAAAGACGATCTGTTCCATTCCTTTTCATCAGCAGTTCCAAAGTGTATGGGGAGACCGGACATTTTTCGGAAGCGTCGCCATTGAATCCGCAGGATGCATACTCTCGGGCGAAGGTGAGGGCGGAAGATGAAATTCAAAAGGCCACAGATCGCTTTGTGATTCTACGTCCGCCTCCGGTTTATGGCGTTGGCAGCAAAGGCAGTCTCCGTTTCTTGATTCGCGCAGTACAGAAAGGATGGCCGCTGCCTGTGGGAAGCATTCGCAGTCTGCGAAGCTATGTGTTTGTAGATAACCTGCTTTCTGCCGCGGAGATGTTTTTGCGGAGTGAGCGATCCGGAATCTGGAACGTAACAGACGACGAGGATGTATCTCTTGCGGATCTGGCTCATCGCATTGCACGTGCCTCCCGGAGTTCTGATTTCAGTTTTCGATTTCCACTTTTCCCCCTGAGAGTGATGGGAATTCTGCGCCCAGGCATGTACGACAAGGTGGCCGGTGAGTTCACTCTTGACATTGGTCGCTTGAAGGCATGCGGCTATGAGCCATCTTTTTCCGTGAATGAAGGTTTACGCATAGCCTGCAGTTGACTTCGCAGGAAGGATCTCAGGTTCAACCTGGCGGTTTTTCTGCGATCACACAGGCGCGGATTCCGAATGGATACGTCAGGCGCTTTCCGATTGCTTCTTCGAAGCGACAGACTGCATTCATGATTCTGGATTGAGACGTTTTCTGAATCTGGCTCATTGCCAGGTCTCGTTTTTGCTCAAAGCTCAGTGCTCCGTACCTGTTTTGGTTTCTTCGTTTGACTGCATAGAACGCAGGGTAGATCAGAGATCCAAAGTAGTTGGCAAAGCGAATCTTGAATCCAGCAGCACGCAGCAAGTCTTGCGTTTGCAAGAGCGAATAACGTCTTTCATGAAAATGAATCTCATCGAAAAGATCATACAGGTGAGGAGCAGCCGGGACAGTGATGGCTGCGAGGCCGGCCGGCTTTAGGATGCGAAACAGAGTTCGAGCAGCGGCCAGATCATCCTGAATGTGCTCAAGGACGTTCAGGCAACTCAATGCATCGAAAGAGTTGTCCGGGAACGGGCAGGCAGTGAGATCCATGCGAAATAAAGGAATTTCCGGGTGCGCTCGATGGCAGTGTGCGAGCCCGGCAGGAAAGAAGTCCGCACCGAACAAAGAGGCATCCGGGAAAGCCGCCTGGACGTCTGCCAGAAGGTAACCGGATGAACAGCCAGCATCCAGGAACGCAGCGCCTTTTATAGATAGAGCCGGGCGCAACCCTTCCACTGCGAGGCGTCTGTTGTACACGTCTATGAAGTGATGCTGTGAATGCTCTTCCAGATCATTCGCTATGTCGTTGGACCAGCCGGCGTCGCCCTGGTCTTTCGCCAGATCCAGGAACGGATGAAGGCGACCCCGAACAAGAAAGCCAGACTGATATCGCACCGTGGTGGCCCGGCGACCGAGGAGCCTCTGCAATGTGTCTACAGGTTTCGTGGCCTTCTGGCGATGAGATTTGCTCGATTGCTTCATTCTGTTTTGGATGGAGGTTGCAGGACCGGTTTTTGGTCGATCTTTGCAATCATTTTTGGGGCGGATGGGTGGGCTACTGTTTCTAAAAATCTTGTCCGCACGGACGCCTGGAAAGATCTAGCATTATGCTCATTGTTCAGAAATTCGGAGGCACTTCTGTAGGCGATACGGACCGCATCAAGAATGTTGCCAATCGCATCAAGGGCTACTACGAGCAGGGCCACAGGCTCATTGTGGTTGTGTCCGCCATGGGCCACACGACGGACGAACTCATCGACATGGCCATGAAGCTCAACGGGAATCCTCCCCGGCGCGAAATGGACATGCTTCTGTCCACAGGAGAACAAATCTCTATGGCTCTCATGGCCATGGCTCTTGAGGCAATTGAAGTCCCCGCGATTTCATTCACGGGTGGCCAGCTGCAGATCATGACAGATGGGACTCACTCAAACGCTCGCATTCGCGGACTGGACACGACCAGACTGGATGAAGCCTTCGCGCAGAAGAAAGTATGTATCGTAGCCGGTTTTCAGGGCGTGAATGAAAATCAGGAAATCATGACCCTGGGTCGTGGCGGAAGCGATACGACTGCAGTGGCTCTCGCAGTTGCAGTGAAAGCGGATGAATGCGAAATCTACACGGACGTGGACGGCGTCTACACTACGGATCCAAACAAAGTTCCAAAAGCTAAAAAATTGAAACAAATCTGCTACGAAGAAATGCTGGAACTCGCGAGCATGGGAGCGGGCGTTCTTCACAATCGAAGCGTGGAGCTTGCGTCCAAGTTTGGCATCGTAGTGCATGTGCGATCAAGTTTTAATCACAACCCGGGCACACTGGTCGTGCCGGAGGAAAAAATCATGGATATGGAAAAAGTACTCGTACGCGGCGTGAGCCTTAAATCGGATCAGGCACGTGTGGCAGCACTCGATATACCGGACAGACCGGGACTGGCTGCTGGACTTTTCGAGAAACTTGCCACTGCAAGCATCAACGTCGATATGATCGTTCAAAGCAGTGGACATGACGGGAAGAACACTATTTCGTTCACAGTTCCATCTAACGATCTTGCGAATGCACGTGGCATTCTAGAGAAGTTCCTCGCGGAACTGGGTGGGGGTAGAATCGCGGTAGAGGAGAACATCGCCATCGTCTCCGCGGTTGGTGTTGGAATGAAATCTCATTCTGGTGTTGCCGCCACCATGTTCCAGGCACTGGCGAAAGAAAATATTAACATTGAAATGATCAGCACATCTGAGATTAAGATCTCAGTCGTTGTGCAAAAAGATCAGGCCAAAAGAGCACTGCAGGCGGCACACACTGCATTTGGCCTGGATCAGAATGGCTGATTCACGCCCCATTGGCGTGTTCGATTCGGGCATGGGCGGGCTGACCGTTCTGTCCGAATTGGTGCGCCGGCTTCCGAACGAACGATTCATTTACCTCGGAGACACGGCGCGTGTTCCTTACGGATCCAGATCGCCTCGCACGGTCCTACGCTATTCTCTAGAAATTGCAGCCTTTCTGGGGCAGAGCGACATCAAAATGCTCGTGGTCGCATGCAACACTGCAACGGCCCATGCTCTTCCAGAGCTTCGCGCCAGAATGTCCATTCCAGTCATCGGCGTGATTGATCCAGGGGTGCGCGCTCTCTTGTCTCGCACGAAGAGCAGAAAAGTAGGAGTCATTGGGACCAGATCTACCATCAAATCTGGCGCCTACGAAACAGCGATTCGCGGAATCGATCCTGGAATGGACGTAACGAGCCTTGCCTGTCCTCTCTTTGTTCCCATCGTAGAAGAAGGCTGGATGAATAAAGATTTCGCACGACTGGCGGTGCGCGAATATCTGACTGCACTCCGGGATCACGGTGTAGATGCGGTCGTTCTTGGTTGCACTCATTATCCGCTCCTCAGACGCGCTATCGAAAGCGAATTTCCTTCTTTCACTCTAGTAGATTCGTCTGTTGAAATCGCAGACGCGGTGACTGCAATGATCCAGGAGCGAGACGCGGCTTCGGCGGGGCCAGGCAGTGTTCGAATTCTAGTTACAGACGTTACAGAGCAGGTCTCTGATCTGAAACGTTTATTTTTTCCTCATCCGGTAGAAACAATCGAGGAGGTTGTTGTACCGGAGCTTCACGTCTGAACCTGGGACTCACCCTGGCGAAGCCAGGTTCCGGGCGTTGACCTTGGTGGCCGCATTAAGATCACGAAGCGAATCGACATTATGCTGGAAACCATGCTCACGGCGCATCGCGACTATCTGGCATCCAACTATGCACTTGAGGATCAACGTTCTAAATATGGAACCGAGCTTACAGCATCGGACATCAATGCAAGGTACCTTTCCCCTGCTGGTTTACTCTATGCTTATGTGGTCAATGTGGTTCAGGATGAGCCGGTACGATATGCAAGCATTCCAGCGAGCATCGGAGTGAATATCGATACCGGTGGACATATCTTCCAACTCATTGTTACAAATTCACGAGACCTTGCCTATACGACTCTCCTTCGCGGTGCGGCCTACAATTATCGTAAGCGTGATTGGACAGTTGGGTTCAACATCCATCGCTTTTTCTCTCCTTAAAACTACGGAGACCCGGTGTAAAATCTGCTGGATTTGTATTTCTCAAGGATATCCGGCCACAGTGTGCGAAGCGCCGCCGCTACAGGAATCGCAAGAAGCATTCCAGCCAGACCGAACAATCCTCCGCCTACCAGCAGGGATATAATGACTGCTGCTGGTCCCAGACCAACCTTTTCTCCTACAATGCGTGGAGTGATGAAGTATCCATCCATGATCTGAACGCCCACGAATACAGAAGCAGTAGAGATAACAGCGCCTATTCCCTGCCATTCGAGTAGAGTGATCGCAAGAGAAAGGACAAGGCCAGTGCCGACTCCGACGTAAGGGATGATGTTGAGAACACCGGTAAGCGCTCCGATGGCAAATCCAGTCTTTGCACCCAGGCCAAAGATTCCAAATACTATGGCAAGGCCCGTTCCGTATAACAACGATAAGACGATAGCCACTTCAATTTGTCCGCGAAGCCAGTTGCCTACAGCTGCGTCTACGCGCGAGAGCGCAGCGACGGTTCGTTCGCGCCTGTGATCCGGAATGAGATTCTCGAAGAAGGATACAATGATTTGAAAATCAGCGAGAAAGTAAAACGTGAAGACTGGAATCAAAACAACGTTCAGGATTCCAGATAGAATGCTTCCGGTAGAAGTGGCCGCAGCTACAAACCAGGTGCCTGCTTTGTTGAGCATTCCTGGGAATGCCTGCTTTAGACTTTCGCCGTAATTTTCCATCGCCCCGGAGACAGTAGTAGGCACATCCACTCCGGCCGTATCTCTGAGCCACGGGATGGTTTTATTTTCTATAAGATCAATGAGACCAGGAAACTTTTCAACGACTGTGACCACTTCTCTTGCGATGACGGGATAAAGAACCACAACCGTGGAAAAGAAAAGAAGCAAGAATCCGACAAAAACAAGCGCGATGGCAAGTCCTCTCGAAATCCCTTTCTTACCCATCCATGTGATGAGCGGAGAAAGCAAATACGCAAGAAGCAAAGCGGCCAGAACTGGAAACAGAATCCCCGCCAGCATGCCCCACAGCAGATACGCAAGTGCACCATATGCAGCCACGATCAGAAGTCGAGCCAGGGTCTCCACAGGCCCACCTGGACGATTCTCCGGCTGGCCAGGGACGCCACAGGACTGGCTGTTTCTGGCTGTTTTTTTGACGCTCATCCCGCAAGGCTGGGGGCGCTGGTGCTGGAGTCAATTCGGAGGATTTCGGTTTTGCTTGACAGGTTTTTGCGTGTCGTTTGTATAGCAAACATGAGAGAGTTGACGGAAAAGCAAAATGCCATCCTGGGCTTCATTCAGGACTACATTCGCGAGCAGGGTTACCCGCCCACCATTCGTGAAATCGCAAGGCGTTTCAAGATCACGGCCAAAGGCGCCTATGATCATATGAAAGCACTTGAAAAAAAGGGCTACATCAAGACAGAAAAGAATCGAAGCCGCGCCATGGAGATTCTAAAGAGCGCGGATGGAAGTGCACCTGTGCATCCGGCAGACACAGTCAATGTGCCTCTGGTGGGCCGCGTGGCCGCAGGCTTGCCTATCCTTGCGGAAGAGAATGTAGATGAATACCTCAGCTTTCCTCGTTCCATGCTTCCGGATGCAGGAATTTTCGCTCTTCGCGTGGCCGGAGAATCCATGAAGGACGCTGGCATCTATGACGGAGACATCGCAGTCGTTAAGAAATGCGACACTGCAGAAAACGGGGAAATCGTGGTGGCACTTCTGGAAGATGAAGCAACTCTCAAATACTTCTATAAAGATAAAAAGAAAGTGAAACTGGTTCCGGCAAACTCTGCCTTTCGCCCAATCCTGACAGACACTGTGACCATCGTTGGAAAACTGGTCGGCATATACAGGAGCTACGGCATCTGAGTTTACTTTACGACTCCATCATCAAACCAGCTCTGTTTCGGATCGATCCTGAATCCGCGCATGAGCTGGTGGCAGGTACTGTTTCGTTCGTAACACATTCTCCTATCGGCGCCGCAGTCGTTCGCAGCGTTCTTGGCTATTCATCCACCAGGCTTGCCGTCACTCTCGCAGGCATCGATTTTGAAAACCCTCTCGGAATGGCAGCCGGCTTTGATAAGACGGGTCGCCTCTACCCATTTCTATCCTGCGCTGGCTTTGGCTCTGTAGAATGCGGAACATTCACGCGCCACGCTCAGAATGGAAATCCAAAGCCAAGACTGTTTCGTTTTCCGGAACAACAGGCTCTCGTAAATCGAATGGGGTTCAACAATCCAGGAGCGGAGGAAGCAGCCCGGATCATCGCCACTCAAAAACATGGAGCTGTGCGCGGAATCAATCTTGGTAAAAGCAAGATTACGGATCTGGACGGTGCGGCAGAAGATTATTTGTATTCTCTTCGCGCTCTGGTTGGATTTGCTGACTACGTCGCAATCAATGTGAGCTCTCCCAACACTCCGGATCTTCGCAAGCTGCAGGAAAAGAAAAGACTCTCCTCTCTTCTTCGCGCGCTTAGAAAGGAATGCGCGCCTCCCTTGATTCTAAAGATCGCGCCAGATCTCACTACAGAAGAAATTGAGGATGTCCTGGATGCTTCGAGTGGCATCATAGATGCGCTCATCCTGTGCAACACTACGATTGATAAATCTTCTGTTCCGGGTGCTGAATCCCTGGAGGGAGGATTATCTGGTAAACCGCTTGCTGCGCGAAGTCTTGCACTTCTTCGTCAGGTGCGAGCTATGACCGGTGGCCAGCTTCCTCTTATATCTGCCGGCGGAATTGATTCTGCTGAGTCCGCCATTGAACGAATCCGGGCCGGCGCAAGCCTGATCCAGATTTACACTTCCTACATTTACGGCGGACCAGATCTCCCGCGGCGCATTCTATCCGGAATCGATCGCTACCTGGAAAAGAACAGCATGCGTATGCCGGACCTGATCGGCGCAGACGCTCGCTGAAAATTTGTCTTGCGTTCAAAAGACGTGCGGGCCACGGACATAGCATGCAAGAGAAGCAAAAGCAGCCCTCAAAGTTCATGCGCGTGTACAAGGAATTCGAGCCAGAGGAAGTGAAGCGTCACCTGCTTCTCATAGACGATCTGTACGGAACCTGCGCGAACTGCGGACAGCTGGGATTGAATTTTACGAAAGACAAAGTCTGCCCTGGCTGCAAAACCACTTTCTCTTTTCTGATGACTAAATTGAAGAACCCCGGGGACGTGATCAAGATACTCAATCGAATCAAGACGGATTCTCTGCCTTTTACAATGATTGAAAAAGACGACTACGATCGTGCTTCCGCAAGGGACGCGCTGGGAGATCTTTTCTCAAAGAAAACGTAATCGTTTACAGTCTTGAAGATTTCGCTCAGGTCATAGAAGAAATACGGAAGGTCTCGCGCTCCAAAGAACGTTTTGTTTGCGTTTGCAACGCGCGCCAGATTCTTTTCCCATTCTAGATTCTCGATCACTCCGTTCAGTCCGTGTCTTGCCTGTTCGTTGAGCCTTACAAATTCCCTGTGCAGACGAGAGCGCGAAGCCGGGTTCTTGTGCCACTCTGCAATGAGATCCTCTTTTTCCCGCCGAACGCGATCTGTTTTTGCGAGGAACCTTGTGGGATCGAATTCTACTGCTCTTAGATCGCGTTCCACTTCCTGGGTGGATCTGCTAAAGATGCGGAGATCCGCGCGCGAGGAGAGAGCAAGTGTAGCAGACGCAGCAGTGAAAGGCGCTCCTGCAAAATCAAAAAATTCGCGAAGGATTTCATCCGTTATGCGATCGTATCTTTCTCCACCAAGTCCGTGCACAAATACATCGCAGAAGAAGAGACGACAGAATAGAGTGAGAGTGACAGCGCGCGGCAAAATCTGTCCGTCTGACGTTTCCCCTTCTATGAACGGCAGGCGATTTCCGTGCTGGACTACCCAGAAAGGAAGTTCTTTAGGGCGAAGGTCTGGCAGTGGCTGGGCTGGATTCTTGATTCCCTTTGCACGACGATAGTCCGCCAGAAGGCGATTGTATATTTCTCTGAATCTATCTCCGTGTTCGCGCACGTGTTCAAAGAAGCACTGGAAGGAAGAACTCTCAAATAGATCGCTTGAGTATACGGTGTACACGTCTATGCGGTTTTGCGCTTCCCAGGCAAGCCTGAGACGATCCGGCACATCCATGGGCCGGCTTGCTTCCCGCACGGATTTTTCGAGCAAATCCAGTCCTCCGTGAATCGCTCCGATCATCTCCGGGCCAAACACGAGCCGCACTTCCGATCGCAAAGCATCTGTTAGGCGAAGCATCGCAGATCTGTCCGCGGGTTTGAATGACTCATGCCTGAGTATTTGAGAAGCATCATTGAGTTTGGCTGACTTCTTCTTTACTATGTCTGACACTCTTTCGGGGTAGGGAAAGATGATTTCTTCTGCGTCCGTGTCATGCACCATGTGAATGGCGATTCCGCCGCTCTGTCTGGCCAGATTGTGTGCCAGCACGTTTTTGATTAGAATTCCAGGATGATGAAATGTCGGTTGGTGTCCCGTGAGAATGATGATGCCGTTTAGCTTTTCTTTTGGGATGGTGCGAAGAATAGAAGATCGATCGAAGCTCGCGGCCGGTCTGCTACAGAGACTGGGCGCACGCGGAGCGGGCCGCGAGATCTTATCGCGCATTTGCTCCTTTGTGTCGGAGAAGTAAATCATGCGATTCCCTCTGGCCAGCGAATCAATGGAAGCTCCTTTTGAAAAAAGGGCTCTGCCGCATCACATCCACCCTGGAATCCCCAGTACCGATTCTCCGTCATCAGATGCTCTATGAGATGAGTCTTGCCGCTGAGAACGAATTGCGACTGGTAACAGAGAATCGCAGATTTCTTTGTTTCCAGGTGCGCGCTTATATCCAGAAGAAACGTGGGTTCCACGCGCAGGCGAATGTGAACCGGAAAATAATAGATGATGCGCCTTGGAAAAAACGGCTCTCCAGGAATGTCGGACTTTGTTAGCTTCGCATAGAATCGCGCCGCGTCGCAGAGATGGCTTGCGGCGATATGATCCGGATGCGCGTCATCGAAGTACGGCGCAAACATATACTCCGGACGAAAGTCACGTATTTCAGAAGCAAGTTTCTTTCTGTTTTCGATGGTATCTTCCAGATAGCGGTTGGGCATATCCAGAGTGCGTCTTTCTGCTTTGAGAATTTCTGCTGCACGCGCAGATTCCGCTGCCCGAATTTCCGGACTACCCATGGGCGTGGGCTCTCCGTTCGTTAGATCCAGGATGCGCACCTGAATGTTCTTTTGGGTGAGAGACGCAACAGTGCCACCCATGCCAATTTCGACATCGTCCGGGTGAGCTGAGATGCAAAGGACGCGCACCAGAGCATGAAATTCGCAAAACTACACTCAGGCGAGGATTTTTTGCCCGTATACCTTGCATGGCCGCCGGACCGGGCAGTGGTCACAGGCAGGCTTCAGTATGGATCTGCAAACGCCCAGAATTCCAGGTCGAGTGATCACAAAATCGAAACGAAGCGGATCTTCCGGCTCAATGGTCGCCAGACTCCGTGTGATTTCCACAGCGTTCTTCCAGCCGGCGCCGGCCGCCGTGGTCCAGTTTAGATTCTGGGCCATTCTGGCCATATGCACATCGAGTGGCACAATGAGATCTCGCGGATGAAATGTTTTGTACAGTCCAAAATCGGGGAATGTGGTTCGTGTCATCCATCGCAGGAACATGCAAAATCTCTTTTGCGCTCCTGTGCTCTCCGGCGATCCGATCCAGTGTAGCACTCCACGCGTCAGTGTAACGTTATGCGCAAACTCTTTCTGAAAAGAAGAGATCCTCTCTCGAAGAGTGGGTCCCTCAAAGATAGACTCGAGGCCGGCGGCACGTTTATGGACGCGTCTGAATATTTTCGAAACTCCTTCTAGAATGATGCGAAGATCCCGGGTGCTCTGAAATCTGTAGTAGAGCTTTCCTGCAATGCGCGCGGGATCAAAGTTCTTGCTGAGGATGGAAGATGGTGTTTTCATCCGGGAAAGAAGAGCGGACAGAAAACCTCGCATTGCTTTTACGTTTCCATAGGCGAACAAAGCGCAAAGTAGGGCTGCAACTTCTTGATCCAGCGGATCTGTGTAGGCGTGAACTAACTCAACTGGATCACTTGCCATGAATTCAGGTTTCGCGTACAGTTTCTCCGCTTCCAGGAGGGCGCGCCTTTGAATCTGAATCGTGTGTGCGTCAAGCATCCGGATTCAGAAAAGAGAAAAGGCCTCTCTGGCGAGGTGCGTATTCTATTGCCACGAACGTAGTGTCGTCGCTGCAGTGTGGATTCTGTCTGTGCTCTGTGAGCTCTCTTTTGAGTTTGTCCGGGATCTCACTTACATTTACACCAAGATGTGCGTAGAGAAAAGCGCGAAGCCTCGCTTCCCCGAATGGTTCAGATGCAGGGCTGAATGTTTCTGTCACTCCATCTGAATACAAAAATAAGCGGTCTCCCCGTCTCATGGTCAATACAGAAGTGTGATACGGATCCGGTAGTAGCCCCGGAAGGCGTTGCGTATCTCTAAGTGTTTCAATCGTGTTTGTAGCCGCGCGATACACCATGGGGCCCGGATGCGCAGCATTCAAAGTTTCCAGTCTTCCTTTTTCCAGATCCATATAAAAGGCGAATAACGTTATGAATTCATTTCCACGGTATCGATCCATAAGGAAGCTGTTGAGAGTTCCCATGGTTTCAGAAAGACCAAGACCACTCTGCACGTGCGATCTTACCATGGCGCGGATGGCACTTACCAGGTATCCAGTTCCAAGGCCGTGGCCGCTTACATCGCCCAGAAAGAATGCGATTCTGCCCGGCGAAATCGGCACCAGGTCCACGTAGTCTCCGGTGACGGAAAGCGCTGGCATGCTGAATGCGCCAATGCTCAAATCACGGATGTCTGCTTCGCGCCAGGTTTCCGTTACGCTTCTCTGCGTGTTTCCTGCCAGCATGATCTCGCGCATCTTCCTTCTTTTTGCAACTTCTGCGAGGAGGATCTCAAAGTTAGACACGAGCATGCGCGCAAGTCTGGCCGCTTCCTGGATGTATCGCACTTCAGACAGGCTGAAGCTGGATCGATCGTGCCGGAAGCCCAGCAATAGAGCAACATATGGCCCCTTCTTTCGCACAGGTCTTCGCCTGCGCAGTAGTTTGTCTATGATCGCCTGGAAGCGAGGCCCTTCGTCTCCAGAAACTCCGGCCGCCATAGAGAATTGCGATTCTATCAGGAATCGATAGAGTATTCCTCGACTTCCAGCGGCGTAAGCAAGATACGCGGCGACCGCCAGACGTTCCGGTCGAATGTGTTCCCAGAGCGGGCTTGAGTCTGGCATTCGTATGAGTGCGTCTTCTTTTAATCGGAAACCGGGAAAGGATCTATCGGATATCAACAAAGAACAGCGTCTAACGGTGAGTGTTGCCGCGATTTCATCTACAAACGCTTCCGCGGCATGGTCAATGCGACTTGTCTCAGAGAAGATTCTTGCGATTCTCTTGAGTGATTCTGAAAGGCGAGAGTCCAGTCTCCAGATGTTTCTTTCTATGAATGCGCTCATCCACTGCCGCGCGGGGTCCAGGAAAAAGACTAGGGTCAGAAGGAAGATCAAATGAACAATCCATCTGTAGTTTTGATCCTGGTTGGGTAAAAGAAGGGAGTGAGTGAGAAGTACGATCGCATAAAGAGAAACAAAAAAAACAGTCAGCAGTCCCGCAAGAATGGAACGTCCCAAGACAAACTGGAAAGGCACCACATGAATGCGATAGGTGCCGTATACAAGTGCCACCGGGAATGCAGAGGCGCAAATGCCTGCAAACCATAGAGTATCGAGACCAGACCCGGATCTAAACTCAATGGCAGCAGCCGGAAGTAGAAGTCCAATGAGCGTTCCAGAAAACAAAAACCATCTTTTTGTTTTCTCAATTCTGTCTTCCGAGCCGCGCAGTGCGTTTTCTATTTGCAGGCCAGAGACGATGACAATCGTAACATAGAATCCACCTCTCTGAATGAGAAGGAGACTCCCAAACGTGCTCACTTCATCTGATCCAACATAGGCAATCAAAGCAAAGAATAGAACGACCAGAGCCTCTGCGATCACGAGCGTTCCACTGATTTCCTTTCCAGTCGTGCGAAGTCCCAGGTTGAATGCGGCGGGGATGAGTAAAAATCCAAACACCTGCCAGAGTAGATCCAGTCCATGGCCGGCGATGGCCGCCACAAATGAATAGAGGAAGGAAGATGCCAGAACGCAGAACCAGGAAAGATAGATGTCGCTTCCAAATTGAATGAACCAGATTCCTGCAATGAGATAGAGCGCTGAGAGTAAGATGATGGGCGCAAAATCTATGAATTGCTGCAGCCGATCGACAGGTTCTGGCTTGAGTATGGCAGCGCCTGTGTCCGTATATACAAGCACTGCTCTGTCTGTGCGAAAAGTGGCCGGAGCTTCGTGCGGCACTCTACCTTCTATCTCAAGGATTTTTTGGATGCGAAGAGGAGGATCCGCAGGACGAACAGAAACGATGGATCCATCTGGCAAATAGTAGATGGGCAGGCGAAATCCTGTTTCGCGAAATTGAATTCCGTAGAGAACAAATAGAACGGTGAGCGCGACCAGGTAGTGGATTCTGTTCATTTCTGCGCCGCAAACAGGAGCAATGGCTGTCCTGCGTATTCAATTTGAAGGGTTGAGTTTTCCTTCATATCTACCACGTTTCTCCATCCAGGGGAAACAATGGTCTTTTCCGGGGTCAGAGGGTTTCGCACAGCGAATCCGGGGCCGTCAATCATGCAGAGGATTGCATTTTCATGCGGTCTGATTTCTGCGATGCAAAGATCCACTCGATCAAATCCGTCCGCGCGATTTCGACGGAAGTGAGTCAGCAGTTTGTGCAGATTGAGGCTGGACTCTTTCTTGGAGAGGGAATACAGGCTGCCAAGCCGACTTGAGAGCAGAATTGCGGTGGATCCGTTCAGTCTGTCTGCCGCAAACAGCACGGCGAACCATACATCACTTCTATCTGGCGCGCGTAGGAACTCAATGACGATAGGCGCTCTTTCTCCTGTGAATGCTTCTATCTTGAAGCCCGGGATCTGTGGTATTTCCGTGCGCTGAAGGAACTTTCGAATTTTTTCAGCAACCAGGAATTCCCGGTCCATCGCAGTTGCGTCCATGAACCTGGAGGAGAGCAGAGAGTTCTGGATGGAGGCTGCGGCTTTCCCTGCAAATGTTTCGAGTGCTCTATCCGCGTACTTGTTGTCTGGTGGATCGTGAAGAATCAAGAATCCTACCATTCTATTTCTATAGAAGATAGGAAGAAAGTAAGCTGCGCGAATCCGAGTGAGTAGCTTTCGAATTTCTTCTGGCACTGGAAGCTCGGGTGCAAGTGGTCTGCGTTCCTGTTTTGCGTAGAGCAAAAGCTCTTCGAGCGAATGATAGTACGACTGGCGCGTTCGAACGGGCTGACCTTCTGAATATACGTAGTACACATAATGGCTGTGTCCACCCTCTGCGATGGCGAGTTTTGCAGCCCGCACTCCCATCCACTGCATGAGAGACGGAAATACTTCCATGGTCAGTGATTCTACGGTGAACTGCCGCGCGATGAAATCCAGATGATGCGCGTCTCCGAAGAGAGCGGATTCGTTTTTGCCAAACAAGATTTTGTGCAGTCGATCTCTGGCAGGGAATAGAAAGAGAACGGAGGAAAGCAGAAACAATAGAGTGACCACTTCATTGTAGTGAGGAATGTCCCCAGGAACAGCTCCTGAGATCAGAATGAAAATCAGAACTACGACCGCTCCGGAGAGCAAGGAAAACCCGAAAGTCTTCCATTTAAACGAAGCGATGCGCCCCGGCGGCCAGATCATGTTGTGTAGTCTGCGTTGATGCTGATGTATTCTCTAGAAAGATCACAGCCCCAGATTTTTTCTTCTGCCTGGCCTGCACCCAGGGAGATCCGCAGCACCACAGAGCTCTGCTTCAGGTATTTTTCAAGCTCAGGCAACTGCGAAGAATCGCCATAGCGCAACAATGTCTCCCCGAAATAAATCTTCAGCTGTTCAAATGGAACTGGTTCATCGAATACCTTCCCCACAGCCATGAGAATTCTTCCCCAGTTTGGAT
Source organism: Leptospirales bacterium (assembly GCA_019694685.1). GTDB lineage: Bacteria > Spirochaetota > Leptospiria > Leptospirales > Leptonemataceae > JAEUSB01. The sequence goes on along the minus strand of JAIBBM010000020.1, from coordinate 37,626 downwards.
CTCCACCATGCAAAGCTGTTTTGATCAGCGGGCTGTTTGCAATGGAACGAGCGATCTTGAGCGCCTGGGTTTTGTCTCTTGCTTCTGTGATTCGCACTTCCAGGATTTTTGTGGATCCTTCTCCGTCCTGAACAATCGCGCGGGCCAGTGCCTGCGAAAGTGCAAGGAACTCGGTTACGAATTCTCGCGCGTTTTCATCCAGTCCAGGAACGGTTGCGACGTCCGGCATGAAGACTGATGAGTTTTTGAATGCATCTGAGGCAGACTCCGGAAACGAAATCGAAACGCCGGACAATCCATTTGCAAGAATCGCAAATGTATCTGACGTGGACGTATCTGAATCTACCGTTATGCGATTAAAGGAACGATCTGCGACTACACGCAGCATTCTGTCCAGATCTGCGGAAGCAATTTCTGCATCTGTGAACGCATAGACAAGCATGGTAGCCATGTTTGGCTCAATCATCCCTGCTCCCTTGGCCGTGATTACAATGCGCGCTCCTGAGTTCAGGGAAGCGCTTGCAGTCTTTACTGTTTTGTCTGTTGTGCGAATTGCGTCTGCGAATGTCTCAAAGTCTGCAGTCTTCAGGCGCGACCTGGCTTCCCCGCATGCTTTTTCGATTTTGTCGCGCAGTGGCAGCCTGCCTATGACTCCAGTGCTCGATGGAAGAACATGCTCCGGCTTAATTCCAAGTGACGCCGCAGAAAGAGTGCACATATCGCGCGCCAGCTGAAGACCTGCCGGCCCTGTTCCCACGTTTGAATTCTTTGAGTTTACAACGACTGCCTGCAACACTCCGCCTTTGATATGCTCGCGCCCCACAATGACCGGGTTTCCAGGAAAGTTATTTCGCGTAAATATCGCAGCCGCGGAAGCAGGCCTTTCGCTCAGCACCACTCCGAAGTCCAGTGTGTTGTCTTTGATTCCGGCATTCCAGCCGGCGGCAAGAAAGCCGCGTGGAAAATTGCTCACAGGAAACAGAAGTCTGCGCCGGACAGCATGTCAAGCGGATGCGGTTTCATCCGCAATCCACTGCAGATATTCTGCGGACCCTTCCTTGATCGGAAGACCTACAATGCAGGGGTTTGTGTAGCTATGAAGGGACCGCACCGTTTCGCTCAATCGCCCGAAAAGATCCTGACGAGTCTTTGCGATAAGGACTGTTTCTGTTTCGCGTGCGATCGCACCCTTCCAGTGATAGATCGACTCCACAGGTGGCAGTATGTTCACGCAGGCTGCCAGGCGCATCTCCACAAGGGCTGTGCCGATTTTTCTCGCTTCCTCTGGTCCCGATGTTGTGATGTAAACAAAGAGCGGTGTCATCTGCTGATTCGAATATCGCTTGATACACAGGCAACCTGGATTCGATCTGCTTTCTATGGAAAAACCACTCAAAGGTAAGATTGCTCTGGTCACAGGATCTGCGCGCGGGATTGGCCGTGCTATCGCAGAAGATCTGGCAGAATGGGGCGCAGATCAAGTCATCCTGGATATGAACCAGGAAGCATGCGAAAAGACTGCTGCGGAAATCGCAGGTAAGTATGGCGTGCGAGCGATCGCCGTTGCTTGCAACATCACAAAGAAGTCAGATGTGGAAGCAGCTTTCTCGAAGATTCAAAAAGAGTATGGCACACTTCATTTTCTTGTGAACAACGCAGGCGTACTCAAAGACAATCTGCTTCTTCGCATGAAGGAAGAAGAATGGGATATGGTACTTGGCGTGAACCTGAAGGGAGCATTTCTGATGACTCAGGTGATGCTCAAGATGCTCATGAAGGCAGAAGGCGGATCACGCATCGTCAATATCAGTTCTGTCTCTGGGCTGGCGGGTCAGATTGGCCAGGCCAACTATTCTTCGAGCAAAGCAGGTCTCATTGGTCTGACAAAGGTGACTGCGCGTGAGTATGGTTCGCGCAATGTGCTGTGCAATGCTGTTTGTCCTGGTTATGTGCAAACAGACATGACAGGCGCTTTGCCGCCAGAAGTACAGGAAATGCTGCGCAAGTCAGTTCCACTGGGAAGGCCAGGTCAGGTGAAAGACATTTCTCGCGTGGTTCGTTTTCTATGTTCAGATGATGCCAGTTTCATCAGCGGAACGATCATACGCGTAGACGGCGGCATGGCCACTGGCATGTAAGAGAATCTCGAATTCAAAAAAATTCTGATTTGAACTCAGCCGTTCCGTAGCGGTTGGTTTTATTTTTGGAACGAGAAAACCCGGCGCTCAAGTACAGAAATCCGCTTCTCACTCTCAGAGTGAGCGCGGATGTTTCTTCTAAATAGAAGGTGGTGCCTGTTTCGTATTCTGGTCTGGTCCGAAGCACCCGTAGACTTCTCCCTTCTATCTTTCGTCCGCATTTTGCAAAACCCGACAGGCTAGCGCTCAGGTTTTTTCTTTCTATAGAAAGACTCAGTTCTCCAGATGAAGCGGCTCCTCTTCGCGATTCGTAAAGTGCTTCCAATTGAACGAACTGCGTTTGCAAGGCCAGTCCGCCGGCAAATGCTGAGTCTGTGACTTCAGACGACGATCCATACGTTCTGACTCTATAGGATCTTCCCCGAATCACTGGACCAAATGACAGAATGTCCGGAATGCATGCGGCGGTTGCTCCTGCCATTCTCATGGATGTTTTGTAACGATCCATTCCTGCAGCTTCCACGTGCAACCAGTCCGGTCCAAGCACAATCGACGCGAGTCCGGATCTTCCTTTGCGCGATTCATCGAACCTGCCTTTCTCATCGAAATCCCATTTCCTCTGACGCGATGTTTCTATGTTCACTCCACCAAACGACGCGTATGCGACGCCTTCCCAGGTCCACGGCAGTTTTTCCCCGAAGCGCAACCTCTCCGCGTCCACAAAGACGCGCGCTCCCGTCTGGTAGTCTACAGTGAGCCCACAACTACCATCCGGGTGAAGCGCGGCAAACACGCGCCCGTCTGGACTGAGAAAGAATATGCCTGGTCCGGTCATCCCTTCGACTGCGAAGATTCCGGGCACCCACAGGGAAGGAACCGGTCGAACAAAGACGGATGATTTTCTCAGAGGTGAGACAAGAACAGACACCTCGTCTGTAAGATAGCCCGAATGAAGAGCGGGCAGATCTCGTCTTCCGGCTATGATGGTGGCCACGTTGGATTCTGCCCGGATCGATCCTATGATGGAGTCCCCGGTGGTAGAGTGATCGCGACCGCTGAGCGATCCTGCCAGCTGCCAGCCGAAACATTCCATGCGGACGGTCAGGCCGGCCCTCGAGTCGTGGCTCGATCGCGCTTCCATTCCGCCGTGGTTGTCGCAGCTTGCATCCGGAAGGAGGGGAAGCGCCTGGAGGCCAGACGTAAAAAGCCCGAGGAAATACACCAGAACAGGAAAATGCTTTCCAGCCTGCTTCCCGGGGCAATTGTGCGGACCGTGACCCATCGCAATCCAGTAGGTAGGCCATTCAAGAATTGTTCCGGCTTATTTCGAGTAGGCAATCTTGTCTGATCGTCTGCGTGACCTCTATTCTGCGAATCGGCGGGATCTATACACGTATCTGAGCCGCATGTCAGGCGACGCAGATCTGGCCCTGGATCTACTCCAGGAGTCGTTCCTCAACTATTTCGAGCACTATCGCGGCAAAGAAATGCCGGACGACTTGTCCAGCAGGCGAATTCTATTTCGCATCGCGCGAAATCTATTCATCAATCATTTTAGAAGCAAGGCAAGCCAGACCACTCATCTGGAAGAACAGTATCTGGAAGCCGCACCTGCGCAGAATGCTGGACCCGACCTTACATTTGCTATTCAAAAGCTCATCCAGGGCCTTCCGGAAAAGGAACGCACAGCGATCGTTATGCGATATCTAGAATCCATGCGATTGGAAGACATTGGCGCAGTTCTCGGGCTTTCTGTTTCCGCCGTATCCAGACTCGTAAGCAAGTCTGAGAAGATGCTCGAATGGGAGGCCAAAAAGGCCGGGATCTCTCTGGATGCGTAACTGGACGCGAAAATCATCGCTTTTGAGACAAAAAAAGAGCAAAAAAATTCTGACACGTTGTTAGAGTAGGGATGGGAGACATGGAGAACAAACGGTCCAGTCTGGCTCGCGCGCTAAATACTAGCGATGCTCTCCCAGACTTTAATCCAGAGTGGCTCACCAGGTCGCCACGTCTTCGCGCAGATGCATCTGTCTTCGCAGAGCGCACCAATCGCATGCCATACTACGCGGCCGCAGCCGCTGTCCTCTTTGCCTTGCTAGGTACTTCTCTTTATCTTCGCTCTCCTGCTCCGGCCGCCCAGGTGGCTTCCAGAGGGTTAGTGATTAGTGTGGCCGGTCCTACTCAAGTGCAAAGGGGAGAGGCCACCACGGACTTATACAATGGAGATATGATCACGGAAGGGGATCGCATCACGACAGGTAAAGATGCGAGAGTAGAAATTGCACTCGCAGGTCATTCAGTTCGCATTCTTGAAAATAGTTCTGTAACCCTTCTTGAACTCAAGAAGACATCGGAAGGCCAGCGTAACGTCGGATTGGATGTAGCGCAGGGAACTCTACTGAGCTCAGTGAAACGATTGAGCAAACAGGAGTCCTTCGAAGTGCGCACACCGGTCGCCATTGCGGGCGTGCGCGGCACCAGGTTCTCTGTGGCTGTAAACGATTCTGGTTCTCAGGTCAGACTTTATGACGGCGCTGTAGTTGTGAAGCGTGGAGAATCCGAGACCGTTCTTTCTCCAGGGAAAGGAGTGGAAGTCACCAAGTCAGGTGTGTCGGAACTGACAGAGGATTCCACTGACTATGCGCAGCAAATTCAGGAAATGGAAACAAATCCAAATGCGGATCCTGAAATCATTGCAGCTGCAGATTCTCTCAAGTCTGCGAAGTCTGAAAAAGAATTGAAAGCATTGTACCAAAAGATCGAGATCATACGTCTAAGAGACGGGAGAGTCATCCGCGGTGTGATTGCGCAGCAAGTCGGATCCAGGGTGGTCATCCATACTTCTACGGGAATGCATGTAGTGCAATCATCGGAAATTGAAGACCAGAGTTTCGCGGAGGAACCATGAACAGTATTATAGTTAAAACGCCGGTATGTCCGGTAAAAGGAGACCCAACAATGAAGACCCGAATCAAGTTTCTAGCCATCGCGCTGATCGCATCTGCGGCAACGCTGGCAGTTAACTGCGGGCAGAAGGCGTCTGAGGCGGCCAACACTTCCATGATGGTTGTGTATACCACCGGAAGCGCATTTATTCTGCCCGAAGGAAAGTCCGAAGTTCCGGCCAAGGTAGGAATGGTTGTTCGTCAGAATGACGTTATTCGTACCGAATCGGGAACTGTGGACCTCCAGACAAGAAGCGGAAGCGCAGTGCGCGTACGCGAAATGACGAGAATCACAATCTCCGCTCTCAACGCGAGCGGCGAAACTAAGCTGAACATGCAGCATGGCGGTTTGCTTGCTTCTGTAAAGAAAGCAGGACAGGGAGAAAACTTCTCCGTTGTAACACCGACCGCGATCGCTGGTGTGCGCGGAACAACTTTCTCAGTTGAAGTAGGCGAAGACAGCCGTTCTTCCGTTCGAGTAATCGACGGTAAAGTGGCCATGGCTCCTCGCGTAGCTTCTCTGGACAAGTTCAGCGATGCGCAAATCAAAGCTGACCCGAATCTCCAGAAACTGTCTGACCTGAGCAAGAAAGAAATTGTTCTGGAAGACAAGACTCAAGGAACGCTTGATGCGAACCTCGAAAAGCAGCTGATGAACGCGAATCAAGTTCTTGATTCAGCATCTCCAGCTCCTGCAAAACTCACAGACGTTGTGGCTGCTACAAGCACCGCAAAGCCAGTTGAATCGCAGAAAGTAGAAGTAAGCACACGTGAGATCATTGAAGCTCGCACTCTGGTAACAGTGGATCCATCTATCATGGAAAAAGCTGTAAAAGGCCAGGAAAGCGAAGCTGCAAAAGAAATCACATCCAGGCGTGAAGTTGCTCAGGAAACCGTACTCAACCAGATCATGGAAGATGCGGGAAGCGTGAAGCTGAACTCTGAAAAAGAGATCCAGCAGCGTTACAACAAGCTTGAGCTTGTTGTCCTCAAGAATGGTGACCAGATTCGCGGCGCTGTGATTGCTCAGACTGAGAATTCCATCGTCGTGCATTCACCAGAAGGCGTGAAGAAGATCCCAAGATCAGACCTGAACTATCAGGAACCACTGTTCTAAGATCAGAATTTTCACGGGAGCTGATTCGTCGGCTCCCAAAAAACTTCTCGAAAAGCGCCCCCCGGGGCGCTTTTTTTGTTTAAATGGACGATTTGTCAGCAGTGTATGCAATGATGCGGCCGCGGAAGGTTTGCGTCTGCAGGTCAGTCACGGAAACAGAAATCAGAGAATCGGTTAGAAACGGGCACCACACGTTTGAGGCCGTTCAAGAAGAAACAGATTGTTCCACCGGGTGCGGAACCTGTGAAAGCCAGGTGAGATCCATCATTGCAAACGAGCTGAGTGCGCTTCAAGCTGCAAAAAAATGAATTTCCACACGCAGGCATGATCTAGAATTCGCGTATATGTTCTCACTGCAATGGTCTGACTTGATTCGTGCTGGTGGACCTACCTTATTCGTCTTACTCATTTGTTTTATTGCAACTTGCATCCTGATCATTGAACGTTCTGCCTATTTTCGCGCACGCGCAAGAGAGACTGCTGCCGTTCTCGAACAGTTGCGCGCTCAGGAAGGATCTACCGTTCTTCCGCGAGACAGTTACAAGATGGTGAATTCTCCGGTTACTTCTGTCCTGTATGATTGTTATCCTTATGCAGGTGGATCTCTTTTCGAGGAAGTCAAGAGTCGTGCGATCGCAGAAAACCTTCCCTCGATTGAAAGATACCTCGGGGTTCTTGCTACTCTAGGAACAGTCAGTCCGTACATTGGACTTCTCGGAACTGTATTTGGAATCATCCGCGCTTTCGCAAGCCTGGGAAGTGGCCCCGCGGCAGATGCTGCTATGTCGGGCTTGAATGCGGGCATTGCCGAATCACTCGTTGCCACTGCAGCCGGTCTCTTTGTTGCTATTCCGGCCACGATTTCCTTCAATCTGTTTCGCCGCTCTGCGGATGATCTTGTGACTCAGCTTGAGATTGCTGCCTCTCGCCTTCGCACCTTACTTGAGAGGAGTAAGTAGTGGTTCATTACCGCGCGAATAAGACGCAACTTTTTTCCGGGATCAACATTGTTCCATTCACGGATGTGGTTCTGGTTTTGCTCATCGTGTTTATGATTTCGGCGCCCGGGCTTCTGAACACTGCGATGAACATCAAATTGCCTGGCTCCACTCAGGCCACGAAAAGATCGGATACTAAAATCACTGTTGGGCTGGATGCGTCCGGAAAGATATTTGTGAACAACGAAGTAGTGGCTCGCGAGAAGGTTCAGGAAAAAGTCAAGGAACTACTCAAAGGAGAGTCCGGAGAAATCTTGCTCAACGCTGATATGAAATCACATCATGGCGAAGTAGTAGAACTTCTGGATTTGCTCAGACAGTCTGGTGGAAACAATGTTTTCATCGGAACAGTGCGAAAGTAGGTTCGCGTGCTGAAGAGATCGCGCCGGCTACCGGAAGCCATTTCCATTCTAGCTTTTCTACTTCCATTGCCTCTTCTGTTTCCATTGTATCCGCTCAGTATGTTCGTATTGATAGGATCTTTGTTCGAAACTGCTCTTTCTGCGGCTGTGTCTGCGCTGCTGCTCAGAGAGCAGATTCATCCGGCGCAAAGAAAGAAAGCGGAGTTTCTGATTCGAGCGGTGGGTTTGCCTCTGACGGTTGTCTGTTTTGCCGGAAGTTCGACTTTGCCCATGGCCGGCGCCATGAGGTTGATTTTGTGCTCGGCTCTTCTGGCGGCTTTTTCGATCAAGCGCGCGGTTTCTCTCGTGGCGTTATTTGCCGTGGGCATTGTACTTTTTACGGTGGCCAGGTCTTTTCCTGAATTTCCCTACTTTGATTTTTCTCATCTGTACATCGCAGTTTCCCTGTCTGCGCTCGCCATCATTGCAGCCAGAGCAGGATTCGTATTCGCAGCAAGAGTTCGCAGAAGTCGCGCTACAGCACGCGCCGCTCTTCGCCACGCGCGTAAAGTAGAGGAGAGAACCACTTTATTTGTGGCTCGATCCGTAGGAACTGAGGACGCGACGAGCTTTCTTCGAGTAGGAAGCATTCCATCCAGGGAATCCACTGCGGCACTCGTTTCCCTGTACATGTATGACGTTGTAGATGCGGCTAGCTCTTTTGGCCCGGACGCGCATCGATCTGCCTTTGATGCAGAATGGGATGGGTTTACAGGCAGACTGGTTTCTCTCGGAGAGAGGCTTCGCGCGCAGGCGCAGTGGGATGGAGATGCCCTGCGGTTTCGTCTGAAGTCGATGTCGGAAGCCTTTGGCCTGGCACAGGAGCTCTTACAGTTTGTGAGAAGGACCAGTCTGCACCAGCAGACGCAAGGGAGGCGCTGGGTAACTTCCGTGTGTGTTGTGAGCGAAGGATCTCTCTTTCAGCTGGCGGGCGCACCTGAAATGCCTCTCGCGCTCTTGCGCGGGCCATTGAGGGAGGATCACGAACAATTCATTCGATCTCTTACGGACAGGGACCTGGAGATACTGACAGGGGAATTCTTGCCTGTCGTACCTGCGTCCTTTCACCCTCCCGGATTGGAGCGCAGGCCTTTCGGAGACTGGGCGATCGCGCATCGACCCGGGGGTTCTTGAGAAAGGGTTTACACGAGTCGCGCAACAAGGAATTGAGGGTTACCATATGAGTATGAATCAACTAGAAACCATCGCATTGCACGCAGGCCAGGTGCCTGATCCAGTCACAAAATCAAGGGCAGTTCCGCTCTACCAGACCACTTCGTATGTCTTCGACGACGCAGATCACGCGGCTCGATTGTTCGGTCTGCAGGAGTTTGGAAACATATACACTCGCATCATGAATCCAACAACAGATGTGCTCGAAAAGCGCATCGCGGCACTCGAAGGTGGAGTCGGCGCTCTTGCTACTGCATCCGGACAGTCTGCTGAAACCCTGGCCATCTTGAATGCAGCGGAAGCAGGAGATGAAATCATTTCCAGTTCCAGTTTGTATGGTGGTACATACAATCTGTTTCACTATACTTTACCAAAAATGGGCATTCAGGTGAAGTTTGTAGATCCGTCTAAACCGGAGGATTTCAAAAAAGCAATCACTGCGAAGACCCGTTTGATTTTCGCGGAAACGCTTGGAAATCCGAAACTGGATGTGCTTGATTTTGAAGCTGTGAGCAAAATCGCACATGCGGAAGGTCTGCCTCTCTTCATTGACAATACTCTGGCTTCCCCGTTCCTTCTGCGTCCGTTCGATCATGGAGCGGACATTGTAGTTCATTCCACTACAAAATTCATCGGTGGCCACGGTACTTCCATTGGCGGGATCATCGTCGATTCCGGTAAGTTCGCGCGGAACCAGGGTCGTCACAAAATGTTCACAGAGGCGGATGAATCCTATCACGGTCTGAAATTCTGGGATGTGTTTGGTAAGTTCGAACCATTCGGCGGAGTCAACATTGCCTACATTCTCAAGGCAAGAGTGCAAGGTTTGCGCGACATAGGAGCGGCCATGTCTCCTTTCAATGCCTGGATGTTCCTCCAGGGGCTCGAAACTCTGCATCTTCGTATGGAAAGACACAGCCAGAATGCGATGAAAGTGGCTCAATTCCTCAAGTCACATCCAAAAGTATCCTGGGTTAACTATCCTGGACTTCCGGATCATCCTTCCTACAATCTGGCGAAGAAGTATTTCTACAGAGGTCTCTTTGGAGCCATTCTTGGATTTGGAATCAAGGGGGGAAAAGAGGCAGGAAAAAAATTCATAAATAATCTGAAGCTTTTCTCACATCTGGCAAACGTGGGAGACGCAAAGAGTCTTGCCATTCACCCTGCCACCACCACTCATTCGCAGCTGACGGCGGCGGAACAGGTAGCCACTGGTGTGTCTGACGATTTCGTTCGGTTGTCAGTCGGAATAGAAGGCTCCGAAGACATAGAAGCGGATCTCAAGCAGGCTCTGGACAAGATCTAATTGCAGAGCGAAGATCTTCAAGATTCCGGGCGGCGTGACTACCTGTCGCCGCTTGGCAGACTCGACCCGACTGTAGTTCGATTGCCCGGGATCACAACGCAGTCGGGTTACACGTTTCCGTACATAGAACTGTCCTATTTAACGATTGGTAAACTTTCGCCCGCGAAAGACAACGCGATCCTGATCTGTCATGCGCTCAGCGGGAACGCACAGGTCGCAGGCATGATGGAGTCCGGTAAACCTGGCTGGTGGGACTTTCACGTTGGTCCGGGCAAGACAATCGACACAAATCATTTCTTCGTAATCTGTTCGAACGTCATCGGTGGCTGCAACGGTTCCACCGGACCGGGAAGCATAGATCCGCAAACAGGGCAACCGTACGGAATGTCTTTCCCACCTGTGACGATTCGCGACATGGCAGCAGCGCAGGTGAAGCTTCTCGATCATCTGGGAGTGGATAAGCTGTTTGCTGTTACAGGCGGAAGCATGGGTGGCATGCAGGCGCTCGTCTGGGCTACAGAATACACAGAGCGTGTGCGATGCTGCATTCCGATCGCAAGCTGTATGGCGCACTCTGCGATGCAGATTGCATTCAATGAAGTTGGACGTCAGGCGATCACCTCCGATCCTAATTGGAGAGGCGGTGCTTACTATGGAAAGGCACGCCCGGAGCATGGTCTGGCCGTCGCGCGCATGGTAGGACACGTAACATACTTGTCCGAGTTTTCCATGCACCAGAAGTTTGGACGAAAGCTGCAGAAGGCCGCCTCGAATGAAGATATGTTCCCGCAGTACTCTGTGGAGAGCTACCTCCAGCATCAGGGAGAGAGTTTTGTGCGACGGTTTGATCCGAATGCGTATCTCTACATCACAAAAGCCCTGGACAATTTTGATCTGCTTGAAGGCAGAGCACCGGAAGAGCTTCTACGCGATTTGAAGGCAAGGTTTCTAGTGATTTCGTTTGAGTCAGACTGGCTCTATCCACCGTCTCAATCGAGAGAGATGGTGCGAGCACTCAACAGATCCAATGCAGTGGTAACTTATACGAATCTGGAAACGCCGTACGGACACGATTCGTTTCTCATTCAGAATCCGGACTTTACGCGAGTCCTGCAAAATTTTCTAAACACAGAGTACGATTCGGTTTCCCGCCAGGCTCTCGTCTAAAAACTCTGTCCCAATGAACGAGTACCTGTACGATCAGGTAATCCAGTGGATTCCAGAAGGTTCGCGGGTGCTGGATCTTGGCACCGGCGACGGTAGCTTTCTCGCGCGCCTTGTGAAAGCAAAGAAAGTGCAGGGAGTGGGCGTAGAGAAAGAGCCTGAGCTCGTTGCGCAGTGCATTGAGAAAGGACTGGTGGTCCACCAGGGCGATATCATGGACGGGCTCGATCAGTATGGCGTGCAATCTTTCGATTGCGTTTTGTTGTTGGGCACATTTCAGGAAATCGGCACTCCACTGGAGCTGTTGCGCGAAGCATATCGCGTCGGAAAGACAGTCATCATCGCATACACCAATTTCGCATACTTTCATATACGGCTTCAGATTATGTTCAGCGGACGTTCTCCCATTACGCGTGCTTTGCCCCATGCGTGGTATACAAGCCCCAACATTCACTATTTCTCTGTGGAAGATTTTGACGACTTTTGCGAGCGGTACAAACTCCGCGTGCTGAGGAATGCTTATTTCAATGCGGCGGGCCCGGTCTCTATATTCCCGAATCTACTGGCTGAGCAGGCCGTATCCCTTCTGGAGTCGACTCCCATTTCTGAGTGATGGTTCGCGCTCAGTCTGTAACGATCAGGATTTCCACTCTTCTGTTCTTTGCTCGCCCATCTGCAGTGGAGTTGTCTGCGGCGGGTTTCGTGGATCCGTATCCTCTGTAAGAGAATCTCTTACTATCAATACCGGTTCTCTTTCCCAGATTTTGCACAACGGATCTAGCACGATCTTCAGAAAGTTTCACGTTGTGCGCGGCTCCGCCTGTGGAATCCGTGTGGCCTGAGACTCTGATTTCGCGATCCGGATATTTGCGCAGGATTTCCGCTACCCGGTCGAGATCTCCGCGTGCCTGTTCAGATAGATTCGCAGAGTCTACATCAAATAGAATTGCATTGAGGTTTAGAACCACGCCTTCATCGGTTTGATGAACCGTAACGTTTGGGTTTTCCGCGATCTGCCTGTTGACGTCTGTTACAATCTCCTGTCTATCTTCTGGTCTTGCTCTTCTGGTTTTCTTCCACCATGAATCAATTCTGTAAGCCATGCGAAGGATCTGGCCGTCGCGCATGTAAAACGTATACGTGAGTCTGTTTGTGTCAAATATGGGTACGCCTGCGTTAGTATCAAACCACAGTCTGTCCGCAGAATGACCAACAATCATCTTAAAAGGAACGCGCGGATCGCTGATGGCTTTGTGAAACGTATAGACATACTGGATTTCAGGCGCATCCTGCGAGAGTTTTGAATCCTCTGGCAAGTGAGTCACCCCTGTGAATTGGTAGGCTACGTTCAATGGAATCTTGATTTTCGTGCTACCGAAGTCCATCGTCTCGAGTCCAGGTGCTTGCCATTTGTCACCGGCGGAGAGTTCTTTGTCAGGAAACGTGGGCAGCCCGCGAAGATTGGGCATTACGTAATCGTCGCTGACAACGTTTTCGCCATTCTTTTGAAAAATGAATCTGGAATTGAAATCCCGGTCCCTTCTGTATTCGCCCACAAGGCGAGGCGACCTGGTATAGGTGTGAAAGAGGCCCTCCATCACAGCGCCCGAAGGAGTGCTATCAGAGACTTTCAGCACGATTCGATTCTTTTCTTCTCTGCTTTTCTGTTCGCCATTCTCTTGAATGCGAATGTCCTGGTATTTGTCCACAGCCAGAACGTCGTCTTTTTCTAATTTGAATTCGAAACGGACCGGGCCGGCAGCCGCAAGACCCGGAAAAAGAGCAAGCGCAAGCAGCAGTCGAAGCATCATTGAATCATTCGACGGTCGGTTGAAAATCTTGATAGCAACTTTCCGGAAAATCGTTGATCGCCCTGAGCCTGGTTCAATTCTGACTGGATGCGGGGTATAGCATGATTCTCCTCGAAGGACTTCACCATATTTCTATTGGATCTTCGGATCTAAAGAAATCCCTCGATTTTTACCGGGACTTGCTTGATTTCGAGCTCCTCGAAGAATCCAGCCGTTATATCTTGATCCGGCTTGACCCGATCACTGTGCGCCTCAACCACATTGAGGGATATAAATCCCCGGTTCAGAATCCTGGTGAGGCATCCCTTTCTTTCATCCTGGACGTAGACGACTTTACAGATGCGCTCAAAGAACTCGAAGTAAAAAAGGTCGAGATTCTCAAGGGTCCTGTGATGATTGAGGGCGGGGAAGCGGTTCTGATCGCAGATCCAGACGGAAATCTAATCGAACTTTTCTACAACGAATGATGAGATCATCTACGGATGATGAAATGAAACCGGCTTTCAGGGCCGGTTTTTTTGTGCCATGATTTTGAAAGAAGAGTTAGGCGATCTTGTCTATTTGAGTGCCGGTCACTTTGAATACGTCTTTGGACTGGCTTACGAGCACGGATTTTGCGATCTTTTCATCCGTCACCATCTGTCTTTCTGAGTCAGGTGTGGTAGGCAGTGCCGCCGGGTTCTCCAGCTTACGTGCCTTGAGGTCCCGAAACATTTCCGGGTTTTTCATGCCGATTTCTGGTTTAGATCGAACGTCCATGGGTTCCTCCTTTCGCAAAAATAGAAGGCTGGTTCAAATCGATCCAGCCTTTTTTGCCAATTCCTTACCTCAGCTCTGCCCCAGAGCCTGGGCCAGTAGATCTCTCGCGCAGACTCGCAGTGCCATCACTTCCTCTGCGCCTTCAAAGATGGAGAACACGCGAGCGTCTACGAAGTAGCGCGATACTGCGTATTCTTCCGCGTAGCCCATCCCGCCATGGATTTGCATGGCTTCGCGTGCCACCCATTCCGCGATGCGAGATGCATAGAACTTCACGAGAGATGCTTCCATGAGTCCCTGGTGGTTGTCCATGAGGCGAGCCACTTCGTAGGAATACTGGCGAGAAGCCTGAACGATCATGGCCATGCGCGCGATCTTCCACTTAGTGAGCTGGTAGTCTGCGATTGGCTTTGAAAATACTTTGCGATCATTCGCGTAGCGAACAGCTGCTTCCAGGGATGCCTGCATGACTCCGTTCGCGCGCGCTGCAGTTTGCACGCGGCCACCTGCGAAACCTTCCATTTGAAGATAGAATCCTTTGCCTCGTCCTGCTTCTCCACCGATCAGGTTTTCTGCAGGAACGAAGTAATTGTCAAAGTTCACTTCGAAGCTGTGCATCCCGCGATAACCAATCGTTGGGATAGCAGATCCTGTACACTTTCCGCCTGAGGGCTGTGCGAAATCGAACTTATGACCTTTGTCGCGAGGCTTTTCTGCAATAAGAATGGAAAGACCTTTGTGTTTGAGGCCCGGATCCTTTTCAGTGCGAGCAAGAACCATGAGAGAGTCTGCGTATCCTGCAAACGTGCACCATGTTTTCACACCGTTGAGCACCCAGCCGCCTTCCACCGGATCTGCAGTTACTTTGAATCCAGCTACGTCAGATCCGTAGTCCGGTTCGGTAGCTGCAACCGCGCACATCTTTTCTCCAGTGGCGAGAGCTCCCAGCCACTTTGTTTTCTGCTCGGGTGTTCCGCCTTTCAGAATCGCCTTGCTTAAGATTTCAGGGCGAGTGATCAAGCTGCCTGCGATGGAAAGTCCGGCGCGCGAAAGCTCTTCTGTAACAATCATCATGCCTGTATTGCCAAATGTGTCCTGATATCCGCCGTATTCCTCTGGAATAGACAGACCAAACGCTCCATTGTCCAGGAGGCTTTGCAGAATATCGTCCGGCACGAAATCGTCATTGCGATGAACATGTTCTGCATGAGGCATCACGACCTGTTCTGCGATCTTCTTGTATGTGTCGCGAATGTCTTTGAGATCTTCCGTGGCCAGTGCTCCGAAGGATCCCGTGAGAGCTGCGTCTCCCACTTTGTTGTATCGATCGCGTGAAGTGAGTTCCTGAATCTTCTTGTTCATGTCCGGGCTAAACAGATCGTTGAGAAGTGCATCGCTTGCGCCGTATTCGTCTTTGCGGCTGGCAAGTTCTGATCTGAGGCGATGAGCCGCTTCTCCTGCGAAGAGGCGTGCCATATCCTGCTCCAGTTCGCCCGTTCCATTCTCTTTCGCGAAGGCGTATTTCGTGAAATGATCGGAGATTCTTTTTTCAGCAGTCGAGTAGGAGAGATTGTAGTGAACCAGCTGGTTCTCATCCATCTTAGAGACGGATACCTGACCTTTTTCTTCGGATCTCTTTGCGAGAGTTTCCGTTACCTGTTTTAGAAGGTCGCTTGTTTTGGTTTCAATTTGTTTCAGCAATTCGTCAGACATAGACCCACTTTTTGATTTTGAATTTTGGCGGCCAATCAAATTAAGGTAAGACTATGGCCCGAACCTCAGACAGAACTGGCATTCTGATTATCAATCTCGGCACTCCGGATAGCCCCTCCACGCACCATGTTCGTCGGTATCTGCGCGAGTTTTTAAGCGATCCCAGAGTCATAGACATCCCTGGACTGTTGCGATTCTTTCTATTAAACTTCATCATACTGCCCCTCAGGCCCGCTCGTTCTGCGGAGGCTTACAGGAAGATCTGGACGAACGAAGGTTCTCCTCTTTTGATTCACACTCGCGACCTGTCTCTTGCTCTTGCGCGTCATTTGCCCCGCGTAAGCGTGAAGTTCGCCATGCGATACGGTAGCCCTTCCATTCCGGATGTCATGAAAGAATTCGCGAAGGAAGGCGTACGTAAGATCAAAGTGCTTCCTCTCTATCCGCAGTACGCGGCCGCTTCTACTGCTTCCACATCCGCGCGCGTATACGAATGTGCCGCCTCCATGAACGATCCTTTAGAAGTAGAAATGCTCGGGCCCTTTTTTGATCATGATGGATTTCTGGATGCAACGGCACACCTGGCTCGTCCCTTTCTGGCCAGTGCGAAGGGAGCCCATGTTCTATTCAGCTACCACGGAGTGCCAGAAAGACAAATTGATCGTTCTGTCCGTTCAGGTTTAAGCCACGCAGATCAAGAGCATTGTTCCTTCGGAGATTGTTGTCACTCTCCTGGAGATCGCATGGCACTGTGCTATCGCGCTCAATGTTTTAGCACGACGAAGGGACTCGTGTCCAGGCTGCAGCTGAAGCAGGAAGACTACAGCATTGGTTTTCAATCTCGCCTCGGAAGAACTCCGTGGGTTCGACCCTACACAGATGAATTGATCCAGACGCTTCCAGCGCGCGGAGTCAAACATCTGGCGGTGATTTGTCCTTCGTTTGTTTCTGATTGTCTTGAGACTCTGGAAGAAATTCAAATTCGCGCAAAAGAAGATTTCTTGCGCGCGGGTGGAGAATCGTTTGTGTATATCCCGTGCCTGAACTCGGATGAAACCTGGGTGAAGGCAGTGGCCAGAATGGTTGAGGGAGAATAGTCAGTCGAATCTGCTTCTTCTTCCGCGCTCCCTGAGCAGAGCGGACGCGTATGCGTCAAATAGAGTGAGCATGGATGCGCCTGCTTCTTCGCCCTCTAGAATTTGAACTGCATGTGAAATCGCTTCAAACGTGGAAATGCGTCCCTCCAGAGACTTTCTCAAAATCTTTCTGGGGGTGACTCGCGGAAGTCGTACGTGTGGCACTCCAGAGAGTCCGTGAATGCGTCTGCTCATTCGAACTGCCTGAGCCCAGCTTGCATCTGGAACAATGAGCTCCACATCTCCGTCATTCGCCATTTCAGGCCGCAATTCTTCTGATCCATCCGGAAAAAGAAACAGAGGCTTCATTCCGGCAGTGACCTCAAAAGAATCATTGATTGCCTGGCCTGCGCGGCCATGAATTTCTACGCGCGAATTGGAAAGTGCCAGTGCTGCCAGATGCCCCGTGTTCGTGGAACGTCTGGCTTCCAGGGCATGCAGGATCAAGGTGAGCCGCATTCGAGTGCGAATAGAGGGAATCTGCGCGCAGATGCAATTAGACGGGAGGAGGTGGCATTTCTCGCATCTCATGGCAGCCTGGCAGGCTCGCGATTTTGGTTTTGGACGCAAGAAATCTTCTTTGTGGTCTGCGAGTCGGTCGATACTGGAAATGAGTCCCTGTGTGGAGAGAACCATGATCCGTCTTACCCTACTAATTGCACTGACGCTTCCAGTATTGAATTGCGCCACAATGACCATTCATACCGGAACAGGAAATCTGTACGGTCGCGAAGGCCAGAAAGAAGAGGGCAATTATTTCGAGCCTGCAACCAAACGGGATGCATCCTCGCAAATGCCTGCATGCAAGACAGAACCACCTGTAGCTGGAAACGATCCGCACAATACTGCTGTGGCACCAGAGAAGACTCCGGAAAAAACACCTGAGAAGGTAAGTGATCGTTCTGCGCCAGGGTATGACGACAAGGCTAAGGATGAAGAAGCTAGTTACTTCAACAATCAAGCAGAGAATCCACCGGTTGTGGCAGACAATTCTACTGGAGAAGAGTCAGGAACTGCATCCTGGTATGGTCGTGACTTTGACGGCAAAGCAACGGCAAGTGGTGAACCATTTGATTCGCGCAAGCTCACCGCCGCTCATCGCACTTTGCCTCTGGGCACAGTCATTCTTGTAAAGAACACTGAAAACAATCGCGAAGCACTCGTGACTGTAAACGATCGCGGACCTTTCGTAAAAGGGCGCATTGTGGATCTTAGCGAATATGGTGCAGAAATGCTCGGTTACAAAGAGAAAGGACTGACCACTGTTTCGATTCGAGTGGTGCGTCGTGGAGCCATGACTGAGAAAGGTCCAGGCGTTACGTCTGCCGCATTCAATGATGCAGATCATGCGCAAGGAAACGGACCGGAAAGCGTCAAACCACAGGTTGTAACGCGCCCTAAGGTTCAGGCACCTGCGAACATCCGCGAAGAAAAAGCGCTTGGTAAGTATTCAGTGCAGGTTGGACTCTTTTCAGAGTATGACAATGCAGACAAGCTTGGTAAATATCTTACCAGCTACAACCAGCCGGTGAATATTTTTCAGAGAGGCACAAGCTACGTTGTGAAGGTAGGGGAGTTCGCGGATAAAAACCAGGCAGAACAACTCAAAACCAGGCTGTCATCTGACGGCTACACTGCATTCATCAGCGCGCCGTAAGGCGCGCCTTCGCCCTGCTCCGCGCCCCTCGTGTTCAGTTCCCTGAATCGCTCTGGGATGCTCTTTCCCCTGCTTCGTGATCCACTGGAATGAGCCTGGAAAGAACGGGCGTGTTCGGGCTTCCTGCTGGCTGAAAAACAATCTGGCTCTCGCGTTCCTTTTCCTTTTGCTCAAAATTCTTTCTTGCCTGGTCGCGAAAGTACCTTTGCGAAGAGAAACCTTCTCCGCCACCTTCTGGCCTGAGTCTCTTCCATGTGCCATCCGGTCCAAGTAGTCTGGCGTTGTGATCATCTTTGAAGATGATATCCAGGATTTCCAGGATCGTATGTTTGTGATCTGGATCCAGAATCGGAAACATCACTTCCACGCGGCGATTCAGATTGCGCGGCATCCAGTCTGCAGACGCAAGGAAGACGCGCGGATCTCCGCCATTTTCAAAATGAAAGATTCGCGAATGCTCAAGAAAACGTCCAACAATGGAGATCACTCTGATTCTATCTTCTGTTCCCTCCGCATTGGGAACAAGGCAACAAATGCCCCTGATGTTCAGTTCAATGCGAACTCCTGCTCTTGCAGCACGATAGAGAAGTGCGATCATGTCAGGATCTACAAGCGCGTTCATCTTCAGGCGAATGCGCGATGCCATTCCCTTTTCAGCGTTTTCGATTTCTTGCTGGATCAGAGATAGAAGCGTTTCGCGCAGGTTGATGGGGGCGGCCGCTATTCTTGAAAACTTTGGCATGGACGCGTAACCGGTCAGCGCGTGAAAGAGGTTGGTTACGTCGTTGTTGATTTCGCGATCCGCAGTCATCAGTGCCAGGTCTGTATAACCTCTGGCAGTGTTCGGGTTGTAATTGCCAGTAGAAAGATGGCAGTACGCTTTTACTCCGTCATCTTCTCTGCGAATGATTTGCAGCATTTTTCCGTGAATCTTGAGACCTACGAGTCCGTAGACCACATGGACGCCATGCTGTTCCATTTCGCGCGCACGCACGATGTTTCTTTCTTCGTCGAATCGTGCTTTGAGTTCCATGAGAACAGTAACTTGTTTGCCGTTCTCTGCTGCCTGGATGAGGCTTTCAATGAGTGGACTGTCTCCACCCGTGCGATACAATGTCTGCTTGATGGCCAGAGTCTTTGGATCCATGGCCGCAAAATCGAGCAAATCGAGAACCGGTTGAAATGAATCGTACGGGTGATGGAGTAGAATGTCTTTTCTGCGAATGGTCTGGAAGATGTGACTCATCTTCTTTTGCTGCACGGGGTTGCGCGGAATGAACGGATTGTTTGCCAGATCTGCACGATCCTGGAGAGCATTTGCGATTTCGAAAAGATCCTGAAGATTGAGTAGTCCAGGCCTTTCGAAACATTCTTCCGGCGAAAGATCCAGCTTCGTGCGCAAAAATTCCCGCACGTGATGAGGCATTCCAATGCGCGTAGACAATCGGACTGCTTCTCCCCATCTTCTCTGCTTGAGTTCATCTTCAATTGTGGACAGTAGATTGTCGCTGGCCACTTCATCGATCGCTATGTCTGAGTTTCTAGTGATGGTAAAACCCTGAATGCTTGTAACTTGAGTCCCAGGAAAGAAGTCTGGAGCGTGGAGTTTGATGATTTCTTCCAGTGCAGTGAATCGGCGCACGCCTCCGTCCCCTGGAGGAAGTTCAGGAAATCTTTTGATGACTGTGGGCACTTCTACGATGGCAAAGAAATCCTGCTCAAATCCTGGCCTCTTCAGGCAGACTGCCATGTTGAGTTTGTTATTTCCAATCAGTGGAAACGGATGCGAAGGATCGATCGCAAGAGGAGTGAGAATACGAAACACATTGTTTTCGAAAAACTGGCGCGCAAATTCTTTGTCTGCTTCTGTAAATGAGCGAAAGTCTTCTACGAATTCAATTCCAGATGGCTTGAGACCTGCGAATATATCGCCCATGTATTGATACTGCAGGCGAACCATCACGGACACCTGGCGATGAATCTCTGTGAGAGTTTCTTGCGCGGTCTTGCCATCCATCTGGATTTCGTTGACCGCACTGGCAACGACCTGCTTGAGGCCTGCCACTCGCACCATGAAGAACTCGTTTAGATTGGATTCTGAGATGGCCAGGAACTTCAGTCTTTCCAGGAGAGGATTGTCATCGCGGGACGCTTCTTCCAGCACGCGGAAGTTGAATTGAAGCCAGGATATCTCGCGGTTGAAGTAAGGCGTTTGCGTCATAGTCTATGTTCTGAGAGGGCAGTGAGCCCAGACTATTACTTTTGTATCAGCGAATGGGCTGTATAGTCGGAATCGATGAATTCCACTTCGCGTTTCACAAATGCTTCTACGAACGGGGTCATGTCTTTTATGTTACGGGAAAGTGCGTAGCCCGCTTCCATTGTAGAAATCAGATCCATGGCGCCCACCAGGGATGCCGCTACTTTGATAGGCGCCATCACCAGCTTGATCAAAGGCAATTTGGAAAGGGAGAAGAAGAAAGTCAGGGCGTCTGATACCATCTGGACCTGTTTCTTTCTCTCTTCCTTTCTGCCGGTCTGGCGAACGGCGTGGAAGAGTTGATCAAACGTGAGATCTTCCGGTCTGGTGGTCTGAAGAGTGGTGGCCATGAGAACCCGGGCCGTGTCCAGATCCAGATCGTCTGTGAGGCGATTGAGCTCAATGAGCATATGGATGTTGGCGGTCATTTCTGGACCCGTGACTGACTTGAGCTTGTTGTAGAGATTATCCAGCGCTGCGTCCCGCGCTTCTTTGTTTGCAGGTGAATAGAGATGGTTGCGGAAGAAGTCAGGGATGCCGTCGAATCCCTTCTGGGAAATCCAATCGGAATACATGACAGCCAGGCGATCAATCGTCCGGCTTACTACCAGCAGTCGGATGGACTTTTCTTCATCCGTCAATTGTGCGGTCACAGGATAAGAGCGCCCAAAAGGCCTTTTGGTGACAAGTCTAAAACCCTCAGGGTGAAGAGACGCGAATCGGGCTGTAGTTCTTCGCGCGAAGCTGCTTTTCCAGAGTTGCCAGGTCTTCCTGTCCGGAACCACCCACTCGCACCATGTATTTGCCGTTCGACTGGACGATGGCGGGCGCAAAACCCTGCTTCTTGAGCTGCTCTGTCATGCGGCCGGCCGCATCTTTAGAAGAGAAGCTACCCAGCTGAAAAGACCTTTTATTTGCCTGCGGAGCGGTGTCTGCGAGTCTCATGCTCCGTTCCGGCTCAAGTACAGCGGACGATTTGTCTTTTTCTGGCTTCGACTGGTTGTGAGTCTTCGCATCATTTTTTGCCGGGCGATCGCGCTGTTCTTTGCTTTCGCGCGCCGGCTTTACAGACGCTGGTTTTTCTGTTCTGGCCCGATCTGCTACGCGAGATTGCTTCTCAGAATTCTTTTTTTCGTTCTTATTTTCTTTTTTGTCTTCCGGGCGACGGGCTGTTTCGCGCTTCGCGTGGCCTGGCTTTTCTGTTTTTGCGTTTGAATGCGCCGGTTTTTCAGGGCGATTTTCCGTTACCTGAGTTGGGCGAGGTTTGGTTTCTTTTTCGGGCCGGGATGCATTGCGATCTGCAGAGGTGCGATCGGGAGCTGTGCCATCCGCAGATTCATTTCTCTTTTCCGATCTGGGAACTTCGGATTTGGAAGTGTCCAGAGGCGCGCTGAGGCTGGAGTCTGCCGGGGCGATGGATCTGTCTAACCCTTGTTTGGCCGGGTCCATGAATACTTCGTCGCGCGCTCCCAGATCGCGCTTTGGCTCTGTAGCCGTGCCGAATCTGTAGCCTGTTGCAAACGAGATCAACATGAATCCGGTGACCAGTACAGAGAGTACCAGGATTCTTCCGCGATCCAGGTTGATTACGTAGAATATTCTCTTCTTCATTTCAGAGCCCTCCGGCTGCTTTCCAGAATTTTCAATATTGCGTTTTCCAGGTCTTCTGGTGCTCCCGCATTCGTGAGCACTACATCTGCCCTGTTTTCTTTTTCGGCCGGTTTGAGCTGGAGGCCTTCTCTTCTTTTTATGTCTTCTTCCGTCAAACCGCGCTTTTTGAGGCGATCGTGGCGAATTTCATCCGGGGTGCTGATGACCACAGTGAGGTCGAAGTCCCCTTCCAGGCCCGCCTCAAACAGCAGAGGCACATCATAGACCAGAACGCCTTCTTTCATGGATGAAACGATTTCTTTGAACTTGCGCCGAACCACTGGATGAGTCAGTTCCGTAAGCTTCGCGAGCCTCGAGCGATCGGAGAACACAATGTCCGCGAGTGCTTTGTGAGACAGGGCTCCGTTTTCGAAAGCAGCGGGGAAGCGAACTTTGAGATCTGTTTGAACGTCCGGATCCTCCAGTGCTTCTTTTGCCAGTACGTCTGCGTCAAGGACTGTAGCTCCCAGTTTTGCGAAGATGCGTGCGGCTGTTGATTTCCCAGACCCGATGGCGCCAGTCAGTCCGATCTTGTAGACCACGGCGCATCGTTTCGCGGGTCTTTAAGAAGTACAAGTAATTTTTCGATCTGGCTTTACATCAGGCGCATTGGCGCAAAACAGATAAATGGGCTCAAGCGATCATTTGATATCTAACGGTGCGGTGCGAACCGGCATTTTTTCAGAGCCAGTTACTGTCGTGGATCCGGCTGCATACGATCTGAGGAGTCCGCTGGGAAAGAAGCTTGGCCGGCGTGCCAGGCATTTTGGCTACAAGCAATTTCACTATGTGGGCGGGATTTCAAACGATCTGATCTTTGGTGCTACGGTCGTCGATTTGAGATACCTATCGAGCGCTTTCTACTATATCTATG
This sequence comes from Leptospirales bacterium, assembly GCA_019694685.1. Taxonomy (GTDB): domain Bacteria; phylum Spirochaetota; class Leptospiria; order Leptospirales; family Leptonemataceae; genus JAEUSB01. The sequence goes on along the minus strand of JAIBBM010000020.1, from coordinate 14,518 downwards.
ATCTGAAGACAGGCAAGGAGTTGAGGCACACCTGGCGGACTCCTTTCTCTCGTGCGGTTCGCTTTTCTACCAATCCTGAATCATGCGACGTGTCCTACGGCAACAGCAAGAATGGAATCACCATTCGCTCTGTGAACGGAGATCGATTGCTATCTGTGCGAAAGGATGGGCGAGTCCTCGTGGATGCTAGCTTTGCTGACAGAACTCCAGCCGTGGAACCTCTCCGAATTTGCACGAGAGCCGGATATACAGGCTGGGTCTATGTTCGAAAGACCGGCGCGGTCCCTATGAAGGGAACCATTGATTGCGAATTCGGTCGATTTGATATAGAGAATTGCCTGGGTCACACAGACTATAGCGCGGGTTACATGCGGCCGGAGACCTGGTGGAACTGGGCTTTCGTCAGCGGCTTCGTAAACGGAAAACGATTTGGTCTGAATGTATCTTGCGGTGTGAATGAAACAAGCTACAGCGAGAATTGCGCCTGGGTAGATGGAAAGCTTTCCTTCTTACCCCAGACCAGATTCGAATTTGATGCAGCCGATCCAATGAAGGACTGGAGGATTCATTCAGATTCGTTTGATTTGAGATTCATGTCCAGGGGAGTGCACAAGGAACACGTAAACGCAGGCCTTCTTGCCACTCGATTCTCTCAAATGTATGGGACATTTCGCGGCAAGGTGCAACTGGGGCCCAGGTCATACGAGATCGGCGACCTGTATGGCTTTGCAGAAGACCACTACGCGCGCTGGTAGTATTACATCAATACTGCATTGTGTGAACAAAAATCCGGGCTCTTAGTCCAACGAGGATGAGAACCAGCATAGCCCGAGTCATTTCGATCGTTCCTTTCTTTCTACTGCCCCCACTTCTCTTCGCAGAAGGAACAGGCGCAAAGCTGGACTCTGTTACGATCTATACAGATCGAGCAACCGTGCGTCGCGTCATGCCAGTGGGCGTAGATGCCGGTGGCGTGGTTCGCTTTTCGGATCTTCCTGCCGCTGTTTTACCTGATTCCATCAGAGCGTCCGCCTCCAATCTTGACATCGTATCCGTCGCAGTTCAGCCGCGTGCAAAAAGTTACGAGGACATGTCCGATCACCCCTTGAACGCGAAGATCGAATCGCTGCAGTCTGAGATTCGAATGGAAACGGACAGGCAATCCAACTATCGTGAGCAATTGAAGGTCCTTTCTTCCTTCGGACAGATTGCATCCGGTCAATCAGACAGAGAACTAAAGCAGAATGTGAGCGTGATTGCAGGCTGGACGGACGCGCTTCGTTTTCTTGAAAAGAACAGACAGGAATATCTGGAGAAGATTCAAAAGTCAGAAAGAAGAAATGTAGAACTCAAGCGCGATCTCGAAAAGACAAGTGGCGAGCTGGCGCGAATTCTTGCCGCGCGAAAAAAATCTCAGGTGGAAGTTGTGATTCAGTATGCAGGCACTCCGAGGGCCGGATCGAGTGTTTCGCTCGAGTACACAGTTACGGGAGTTTCCTGGCAGGCAGTGTATGATTTGCACGGATCCTCGGAAGGAGGCGATTTCAGGTTGGACGCCCGGGCCGCTGTTCGCCAGGCCACAGGAGAAGATTGGAATAATGTGCGCATAACGTTATCCACCGCAAGACCGTCAGTCGCTCTTGCTCCGGGACAGCTTCGTCCATGGAGAATTTCTGGAAAAGATCTGTGGACCATGGATCGCGATGAAGGAAAGCGCGACGATTCAGCCGGAGAAACAGAGTCGAGTGCCGGTGATTCCCAGGATGGAGCTTCTTTTTCTATCCAACTCCCTGCTCGCGAAACCATTGAATCGGACAACTCAGATCATCGAATCACCCTCCAGAGCACTCCTCTGAAAGGCACTGTCAATCATGTGGCGATTCCCTCTATGACTGATTCTGTATTTCTTCGTGCGAAGTTTCGTAATTCTTCTTCCATTCCTCTTTTGACTGGTGCCATGAACATCTTTCTGGACGGAAGTTTTGCCGGAACGACTACTACACCTCGTGCCGCCGCAGGCGAGGACTTCGATTTGTATCTGGGTGCAGACCAGCGCATGACCGCGCGTCGCGTTTTGCTCAAGGGAGAAGTGGCTGGCGCGGGCATACTATCGAGTAAAGTGCAGATCCAAAACCAGTGGCAAATCGAGATCGCAAATCATAGTCGAAAGCCCAGGTCTGTCATCGTGTTTGATCGCTATCCTGTGGCGCGAGACCCCAATATCTCCACGAAGTTTCAGGGGTCGAACCGGAGCGACGTGAAGCCGGATGCAAACGGCATGCTGGCTGTGAATATGAACGTGGATCCGGGCGCCTCTCAAAAATTTGACTTCTCTTATTCGCTGGAGATTCCCCAGGAAACGTGGCAGAAGTTTCAGGAAAATCTGGAGAACGAAAAAGGAAGGCGCCCCGCCCAGCCAGCGGTAGAGCCGAATGCTCCCGCCAAACAACGCGCATACGATCTCGAGAGAATGCTGATGCATTGAAGCTCTCTGGCGTGCGTGTGCTTTATCACGCAACAAAAGTGCGTGATAACACCGGGCGTTGGTAAGTATAACGAACATTTTATGCGTGATAAACCGGGCGCGGCGCGGCCGTTCCCGGTCCTCTCGCGTGCGTGTGCTTTATCACGCAATAAAAGTGCGTGATAACACCGGGCGTTGGTAAGTATAACGAACATTTTATGCGTGATAAACCGGGCGCGGCGCGGCCGTTCCCGGTCCTCTGGCGTGCGTGTGCTTTATCACGCAATAGGAGTGCGTGATAACACCGGGCGTTGGTATGTAAAACGAACATTTTTTGCGTGATAAACCGGCGCGGCGCGGCCGTTCCCGGTCCTCTCGCGTGCGTGTGTTGTATCACGCAACAAAAGTGCGTGATAACACCGGGCGTTGGTAAGTATAACGAACATTTTATGCGTGATAACGCGATGCGGATCGGAAGTTCGCCTTTGCAGACAATGCTTGCAAACATACGCGCCTATGTCTCAATATCAGTCATGAGGAAACCAATTCTACTTTCGATTATGTTTTTGCTGATTCTTTCGTGCAAAGGACAGCCAGTTCCGGAAAACAAGAAGAGTTACGTAGGCACGTGGGTGGGTGACGGGATTACCCTGATCATCAGCAGTGACGGGGGGCTCAGCTATCAGAAGGTGCGGAGCGCCGGGCGCACATCGGTCCATGGTCCCATCCAAGAGTTTGCAGAGCGGGAGATTCGTGCCGGTGTCTGGATCTTTTCTGCGAAGTTCCGAATCGATCAGGAGCCAGCACTTGTAGACGGGAAATGGATGATGGAAGTGGACGGAGAGAAACTGACGAAGCTTGGGCCCTGAATCTTGCCTGGCAGGCCCCCGTTTCCTTACGGGCTTCACCCGAAAAGACGCACTCTGTCTTCTATCTTCTGGCGGATGTCTCTTTTGGAGGATTGATCCACCACCCGAATTGCGTTTTTGAATGCAGTTGCGTTGGAACCACCGTGACCTATGATGCAGATTCCTTCTACCCCGAGCAAAGGCGCTCCCCCGTACTCGGTGTAATCCATTCTTCGTTTCACTTCTGAAAGGACAGGTTTGAGCAAATACGCTCCCGTCTTCGCAAGACTTGATCCAGCGATGCCCTGCAATAGAATCGTAAATATCGATGTGGCCAGACCTTCGGTTGCTTTGAGCACAATGTTGCCTGTGAATCCGTCGCACACGACGACATCCGCAGTTCGTCCGCCTCCGTATAGATCTCTTCCTTCCACATTGCCCATAAAGTTGCACGGCAAATGTCTCAGTCTCTCCCATGCATCTGTTGAAACAGAATTTCCTTTTCCTTCTTCTTCTCCATTGGAGAGAACGGCGACGCGCGGGTTAACGACACCAAGAATTTCGCGTGAATAGATTTCTCCCATGATCGCAAATTGAACCAGCCAGCTTGCCTTGCAGTCTACGTTTGCGCCTGAATCAATGAGCACTGTGGTTCCCCCGTCTTCGCGCGGCAGAGGGCTCGCGATCGATGGTCTCTCCACTCCTTTGATTCGCCCCATTTCAAGGAGAGCCGCCGCCATTGTCGCACCAGTATTTCCCGGGCTGAAAAAACCCACTGCCTTCTTTTCCTTCACGAGGCGAGCCGCCACTACGACAGATGCGTCTGGTTTGGATCTCACCGCTCGAGCCGGGCTATCGTCCATTGTGATTACTTCTTTGGCGGGCGCGATTTGAACGTGCGATGGATCGCACGTGAAGCGTTTGAGCAGTTTCTCTAATTTTTCAGGATCACCTACGAGAGTTACGTGAGAGCCGTATTCGCGGATGGCCTGTTGCGCGCCATGAACCGCAGGCTCCGGACCGTGATCTCCGCTCATTGTGTCTACAGCTACCCAGGCAGTCATGCGCCCGTGTAACACAAAAGCCATGAATCGTAAAGAATTTAACTGTTGCAAAACAAATGATGAGGACCAAACAAGTGCCCCGTGAGAGCCATCGTATTCTTCCTCTGTTTAACGACCTGCACCACAGCCGGCGTCATGCTTCCGGTCAACGACGTTGCATGCAAGACGGGCGGTAGACGCGTTCCGGACGGAGCCATACCCACTCCAGAAGACCTGGCCAAAGACGCCTTTTGCGCGCAGAGGGTGATCGATCGCGCGGCCCCTCACGGAGTCGTTACCATATTCGGATCTGCCCGCGCGAAAGAGGACTGGGACTCTTACAAGATCACGAGAAAGTTTGCTTATCTGTGGTCCAAAGAAAATAGCCGTTATCCGATCTTGACAGGAGGCGGACCCGGTCTCATGGAAGCAGGAAATCGCGGCGCGAAAGAGGCGGGAGCGCCCAGTTTGTACTTCTCAACTTATTTTGGATCGGGCTCTGAGAAGCCAAACTCGTACACTACAGATGGTTTTATGTTTGCAAGCTTCGCTCAGCGTGAGGCGGACATGGTAGACAGAGCGGCAGCGGTGGTCATCGGGCAGGGAGGCGTGGGCACAGAGTGGGAGATTTTTGAGACACTCTCCAAGGTGCAAACTCGCAAGAAAGCTCGTTGTCCCATCGTTCTGCTCGGAAAAAGATCCGATTGGGCCAGTCTTTTCGCTCGTATGGATGCCATGAAGCAGTCTCGCACAGTCTCTCCAGGTGATTCAGATCTCATGGTGGTGGCAGAAACACCAGAAGAAGCAGTGGCCATCATTCGTGCGGGGATTCGGGATCTATGATAGAAGCTCTAAAGGCATTCATCCGTCCTGCTCCTGAAATGCCTCGCATTCAGGACCCCACACGAATCAAGAGCGACTATCGTTATTGGCGAACACGAATCATGTATAGCATGATGTCCGGCTATGCTGTTTACTATTTTGTAAGAAAGAATTTCTCCATTGCAAATAAATCCATTTCCGAAGAGTTTCACTTCTCAAATACAGAGATGGGACTCATCCTCAGTGCAGCCACAGTCGCCTATGGAATTTCAAAATTCGCAAGTGGCATTCTGGTAGATATCCTCAATCCACGATTTCTCATGTCTGCAGGCTTGATCCTTTCCGCTTTGACGAATATTTTCTTTGGAATGGGAGCCGGACTGACTGTATTCATTGTACTGTGGGCACTCAACAATCTATTTCAAGGGCTGGGCATGCCTCCCTGTGGAAAGCTTTTGAATTCCTGGTTTAGCAGGAAGGAAGGCGGGCGAGCGTGGGGTCTATGGAATGCGTCGCATCAGATCGGCGGTGGTCTGATCTTTCTCATTGCTGGATTTCTCGTCAGCGAATATGGTTGGAGATCCTCTTTCTATGTTCCAGGAGTCTTTGCTATTCTGGTTGGACTCTTTTTGATCAATCGCCTGCGCGATACTCCAGCAGCTCTGGGTCTTCCACCGGTTCATGAATACGCAGGAGAATCAGATCCATTCAAAGAAGCACAGACACAGAGCGGCCGCGAAATATTCATAAACTATATATTAAAAAATCGTATATTATGGATTGTATGCATCGCTAATATATTCGTCTATATTGTGCGAATCGGCGTCTTTGACTGGGCACCCAAGTTTCTGGTGAGTGAACGCGGTTTTACTACGAAAGAGGCCAGCGTGGCGGGCTTTGCTTTTGAGGTTTCTGGGATCTTTGGAGCGATCGCGGCTGGCTGGTTGTCAGACACTGCCTTTCCGGGCCGCAGAGGTGCGATCGCCACTGTATTTATGGTGTGGCTTGCGGCCGCCATAGGAATCGTTTTTGCTTCTCCTTCCGGTAATTTCTGGCTGATGATTTTTGCTATGGTTTCTGTAGGATTCTTTGTCTACGGGCCGCAGGTTCTGGTGGCGGTGGTCGCGGCGGAGAATGTGGATGCGCGCGCAGTCGGCACAGCAGTTGGAATGACAGGGTTCTTTGGCTACGTGGGAGCAACCATTTGCGGAGTCGGGACTGGTTATGTCGTAGATCACTTCGGTTGGGATGTCGCCCTGGTCGTCTATTTGATATCGGCTCTCATTGGTGCGGGCCTCTTCGCGATCGCCTGGAAGCCCGTTATGCGAAGATAGGCACTCTTCGCGCGCTTTTTGATTGACTGGTTTTCCTTTCGAGTTCATTTTCTGCACAGAGGGCGCACAGCCTTCGTACATCGAATGAAATCAGCAGCTGTTGTTCCAGACTTTCGCTACACTCCCGTGATTGACCAGGTTGGAGTAGAAGAGCGCGTGGCGCGTTTCAGTTCGCGCAGTATTAAGAAGGAGTCCAAGGTCCAGGGGCTCAAGCTTGCACTGAGCATGATAGACCTCACCACACTCGAAGGCAAGGACACAGAAGGGCGAGTGCGTCAGATGTGTTACAAGGCAGCGCACCTCCATGATGTTCTTCCTGGATTGCCAACGGTTGCCGCAGTGTGCGTGTATCCAACTCATGTGAAGACTGCGAAAGACGCACTGAAAGGAACAGGAATCAAAGTAGCCTCTGTCGCCACTGCATTTCCAAGCGGCAATGCCACTCTTGATGTGAAGATTGCGGATACTAAGTTCGCCGTGGAAAGCGGAGCGGACGAAATCGATATGGTAATTGCGCGAGGGGAATTTTTGCGAGGCAACTATTCGTTCGTGTTTGATGAAATCGCGGCAGTGAAAGAAGCGTGCGGCAAAGCTAGATTGAAAGTGATTCTGGAAACAGGAGAACTGTCCACACTGGATAACGTCAGGCGAGCAAGTGACATTGCCATTTACGCGGGAGCGGATTTTATCAAAACTTCTACCGGAAAAATTCAACCCGCAGCCACGATGCCCGTGACTCTTGTCATGCTCGATGCAATCAAGGATTACTATTACCAGACAGGAACCATGATCGGGATGAAGCCCGCGGGAGGAATTTCAACCGCGAAACTCGCCCTGCAATATCTGGTGATGCTCTATGAAACCCTGGGAAGCAAGTGGATGACCAATCAATGGTTTCGCTTTGGCGCATCCAGTCTTGCAAACGACATCCTCATGCAGCTTGCGAAGGAAGCGCACGGGGTGTACCAATCACCGGACTATTTTTCGAAGGATTAGGAGACCGCATGGCAACGCAGAAGAAAGAGGGCCCGCGTCTGGATTTTTTCTCGGACTGGAAATATTCGCCGGCTCCAGAATCAAAAGAACACATTCGACTGAACAAAAAGTATGATTTGTTTATCAACGGCAAATGGCAGAAGCCCACCGGATCAAAGTATTTCGCCACGCACAATCCGGCCACAGAAGAGAAGCTCGCTGAAGTAGCGGACGCGGGGGAAAAGGACGTAGATGCAGCGGTCCAGGCAGCCAGATCCGCGTATGAGAAAACGTGGAGAAAGATGCCCGGTCGCGAACGCGGTAAATACATTTATCGCATCGCACGAATGATCCAGGAAAGAGCGCGCGAACTCTCCGTGATTGAAACCATGGACGGCGGAAAGTCCATTCGAGAATCGCGCGACATTGATGTGCCACTTGCAGCCAGTCATTTCTTCTACTACGCCGGATGGGCGGATAAGCTGGACTACGCTTTTCCAAATCGCAAACCGACTCCGCTCGGAGTGGCCGGCCAGATCATTCCGTGGAATTTTCCATTGCTCATGGCGGCGTGGAAAATCGCACCAGCTCTAGCATGCGGAAATACAGTCGTTTTGAAACCGGCGGAAACAACTCCTCTCACTGCGCTGAAATTGGCTGAAATCATTCAGGATAGCGGCCTTCCAGACGGAGTGGTCAACATCATTACAGGCGCCGGGAAAACCGGGGCCGCCATTGTGAATCATCCTCATGTAAACAAGGTGGCCTTCACCGGCAGTACGGACGTGGGAAGAATCATCCAGAAAGCCGTCGCCGGGACTGCAAAGCGCGTAACTCTCGAGTTAGGTGGTAAAGCTGCCAATATCATCTTTGAAGATGCAGCCATTGACCAGGCAGTCGAAGGCATTGTGAATGGAATCTATTTCAATCAGGGTCATGTGTGCTGTGCTGGATCGCGTCTCTTTGTCCAGGAAGGAGTCGCGGATCTTGTCATTCGCAAACTGAAAGATCGCATGGAAACGCTCATCGTGGGGGATCCTCTCGACAAAAATACGGATGTGGGCGCCATCAACTCCAAGCAACAGCTCCAGGTAATCACCAACTACATTCAAATTGGAAAGGAAGGCGGAGCTGAGTTTTATCAGAGTTCATGCGAACTTCCAAAGAAAGGATACTTTGTTCGTCCCACTCTCTTTCTCAATGTATCCCAGTCTCATCGCATTGTTCAGGAAGAGATCTTCGGGCCAGTACTGGCCGTGCAGACCTTTCGCACGATTGAAGAAGTGATTGAAAAGGCAAATAACATTCCCTACGGGCTCTCTGCCGGAGTATGGACGGACAAGGGTTCAAAGATCTTCAATCTTACTGGAAAGCTTCGCGCAGGAGTGATCTGGGCCAACACTTACAACAAGTTTGATCCCACATCGCCTTTTGGCGGTTACAAGGAGAGCGGCTTTGGTCGGGAAGGGGGCGTGCATGGTCTCCTTCCTTATCTGAGTCTGTGAGGAAGTATGGGTAGAGTAGAAGTACTTAAGACATATAAACTATATATTGGTGGTCAGTTTCCGCGCACTGAATCGGGAAGATATTACCCGCTTCTGGATGCGAAAGGTAGAACGATTGCGAATGTAAGTCTCTCTTCGCGAAAAGATTTTCGCAATGCCGTTGTGGCCGCGCGAGCAGCCCAGGGTTCATGGGCAGGAAAGACTGCATTCAATCGATCTCAAATTCTATATCGCATTGCAGAGATGATGGAAGGTCGTTTCGAACAGTTCGTGTCTGAAATCGTATTGCAGGGAAAATCCAGGAAAGCGGCAGAAGAAGAGACTCGCACTGCAATCGATCGTGTAGTTTACTACGCAGGCTGGTGCGATAAGTTCCAGGCTCTCTTTAGTACGGTCAATCCGGTTGCTTCATCGCACTTCAATTTCTCGGTGCCGGAGCCAACGGGAGTCGTCGCAATCATCGCAGATCCAAAAACATCTTTGATTGGAATCGTTTCCGCGATCATGCCTGTGATCGCAGGGGGAAACACTTGCGTTGCCCTTGCGTCTGAATCTTTGCCGTTATGCGCCGTTACACTGGGAGAAGTGCTCGAAACATCTGATTTGCCAGCCGGGATTGTGAATATTTTGACCGGATCTGCCTCAGAGCTTGCGGCGCATTTCGCTTCGCACATGGATGTCAATGCAGTTGTCGATTGCAGTGGGTCGGTGGAAAGGAAGAAGTTGATTCAGGAAGCAGCCGCTTTGAACATCAAGCGTGCCTTTTTCTACGAAAAGGATTGGATCAAGCCGGATGCGGAAAGCCCGTATTTGATTCTGGATCTCCAGGAGATCAAGACGACCTGGCATCCGATCGAGAATATTGGAGTGGGTGGCGCGAAGTACTGAACTGACGTTCAATTGTAAGCGTTTTGTAGTCTTTCGAAGACAGAGTGCTTCGAGGCAGAAAGGAGGGGGGATGCAAGGTGCAGTGCGAAATGCTTTCGCGGCGTTATTCTTTTCCCTTCTGGTCGCGTCTTGCGGTCCCAGGCATAAGGAGAATCCTCTTCTCAGTCTGCTTCTGGGAACGACTCCCTGGGCCGTTCCAGTATTTTCGTATGCTGGCCCAGGAAATCAGGGAACGAACATGGAGAACTTGCTTGTGGCAACGATCGGAACGGCCACATCGAGCATTCAGTGCGGGTTCCAGGATGTGAATCTGGGAAGCGTAATGAACGCACTTCAGTTTGCGAAATCACGCGGCATTGTGGTGCGAGTGGGAATAGATGAAGACAATCGAAACATGCCTGGATATCGCCGGCTTTCTGGATTTCTAAGTACCCAGGGAGACGATCACGAATTCTGGCTTGGAAATTCTGGTTCTGGCCAGGCATACACGAACATCTGCGTTGCAGATAAGTCGCGCGTGTTCATCTCTACAGCGCCGCCCACCATGCAAGGCTTCTATAGCGAGCCCGCATTTGCGATGTATTTTCAGGATGAAGAGACTGAGCTTCCGCGCAAGTTCCAGTCCGAGGTGGATCTACTCACGCATGGATCCTTTGGCTCCAACAAGCAAGTCCTCAATCGTCGCAACTACTACCTGTTAAGCGACATGGAAGTGGGAGTCTATTTCGCTCCCAAAGAGAGTGCATTCGAGAAATTCACTGTAACCAGAGTCAAGCAGGCACGCACATCGATTCAAATTTTCTCGAGCGAGTTTTTCTCAAACGAACTGGATGGATCCAGCTTTCGCGAAGCCAGTGATCTCGCATTCGAAACCAGATTCGCAGCCGCACCAACCAAACAGGTTGTAGTGACCACCTATGCTGCGCAGACCGCGGATCCTGATGCATCCGGAGGCGTAAATTCAGCTAACTACCTTGCATCCAATGGAATCGGGTATAAGACCATGCCTGGTTCATGGCCGGATAACGGTGTGAATTTGATCTTGCTCGATGCAAATACGAATTCGCCGTCTGCCTATGTTTCTTCCTATCCATTTTCCGCACGAACAGACAGCTCACATGATGGCTTCTTGCTTGTTTTCGAATACAAGCCAATGGTGGATTCGATCATTGCTTTTTACAATGAACTGAGCGCCAGGTCTCTTTCTTCCGTATCCGCGACCGGCGATGACGTCACGACTGCAAATCAGATGGAAGTGGTTCTGTCCGAAATCAATTGGATGGGTTCTTACGATCCATCCGGAAGCAACTCCTCTTCGGAATACATCGAGCTGTACAATACGACGAGCCGCAACATCAACATTTCCGGATGGGTGGTGCAATGCGGAAACGGTGGTGCATTCGCAACCACCGTCATGACAGCACCCGCTCAGACTGTCATCGGCCCAGGGCAGTTCATGGTTTTTGCCCAGTCCACGTCGAATCCTCTGGCCCAGTATCATTATCAGGTAGGGGGGTGGGGAGCCATTCCAAATACAATCACCGATCAATGTCGCCTGACGGATGGCGCCGCCGGAGGAAACACAGTTGTGGATGTGGCAGGCGTAAGTGGTGTGGCTTTCACTTCCATCCCGGCCCGACTCGGCGTCAACGACTCAACCAATCTTGTCAAGCGAAGCATGGAAAGAACGGATCTTCGCGCGTCAGGGGCAAACACCACAAACTGGCATTCAAACAGCAACTCGTCTTATTTACAGAATCTAAACTTCAATTCAGACCGAATCGACAATACATTCGGCACTCCGGGCTATGCGAACAGTCCATAGGTTATCTCTTTCCTTCTTCGTGTATTCTGTCATCACATGTGCGATCGGATGCAATTTCCTGGATCACGCGGCAAACAAGGGAGTCTTTGGACCGATCGCACTCGAACAGTTCCTGGACCAGGGATACGTTTACTTCGATGATACTGGAAATGTGAAAGTGGTTTTGAACAACACCATGATGCGTGGAAATCCTATGTTCAATGCAACTTCTTTTGTGGCAGTGTGGGTGTTTCAGCGGGGTGCCAATCCGTACTCCAGATGTTGTTCCGGTTCAGGTTGTCCTGCGACGGAAGCTATGTCGTGCGTGCAGGGTTTTGGTTTTTCAAACGATCTGGGATTTGCAGGGAGTTCCAGTTACGATCTCCATCCACCAGAGCCGTTCAATCCAAATCTGGACCGTTACTACATTCCGGTGTGGGCCGCCACAAGCGATGCTGTACCGATGAGCTATCAGGGGGCATACACAGAGCTGTCCAGTCCAACAGGAATCGTTTCAGACAGACAACAGTTTGATTTGTACGTTGGTCTTTTCTATACCATAGTTCATCCTGACGTGCAGCCTCACCGCGTCTCCAATCAGAAAAAGACAGTGAACGGAGTAGATCTTTATACGCCCATCGATCCGGACTGGCTTTCCCCTGTGATTCCCATTGAAGCCAGGTTTTATCCTCAATCGCAAGACGATCCGCCAGGATCCATGTATGTGATTCCGCATATTCTAACCTGGACTCCTCACGGAGAAATCGATCACTTTCGCGACTATCGCAACCTGGTCATCCTCAACGAACTTGTTGGAAATCCAAGCGGTGTGGATGGGAACGCAGGTGCTCCGGAACTTGTGGAAATTTACAATCGATCCAGCTATAACGTGGATCTCTACGGCTGGCGTATTTCCATTACAGGCGCAAATTCCGTGGATCTGGGAATTACTTCCGGCACTACCTGCCTTTCTTCTACGAAGCTACCTCCGGGCGGATACTTGACTCTTGCATACTATGTGGATTCCACTCAAGCCAATCTGGACCCTGCTGCAGACTGCGATTTCTCAGATGGAATCGCGCGTCTGAAAGTTCCCGGGGTTTCCGGTATGACCACTGGAACCGGGTCGGCCAGGCTTTATTCTGACGCAAGCTCCACTCTCGTGGACTACGTTCAATTCACTACAGCTGCCTGCAGCACGTCACAGACCGGACTCTCCAGTGCAGTCTCTGCTGGAATCTGGACATCGGGGGATTGTGTGGCAGGCAACGACTACATACGCAGACTCCCCAATGCAACAGAGACCAATCGATCTACAGACTGGGCGGGAAACACGATTCCACCCGGAATTCCGACGCCCGGAGCGGCTAACAACTAGGAAAATGATTTGAAGTATTTTGTTTTAATCACCTTTGCATTGTTATGCGCTCACGGGGTTGCCGCGCAGGAAAAGCAACCAGATCAACAGAAGCAAGTCGAGCAGCCGGCGCCACCGAAGAACAATAAGGATGCGAAGGATCTCGAACAGATCAAACAAACGGATGTGAAGATGCCATCCGGGACACTGACGATGCAGCCGTCCAAACCGGAGCCGGTAAAACCAACAGAGAAGTGGCTCTATGAGATGAACCTGTTTTCGCTCGATTTAAATGAGAAAAAGGCGCTGCTGGATCGAATTCAGTGGAAAGCCAGCTTCTTTACTTCCTTTAATTACTTTAATAATTCAGACTTGCGGGTGCTTAATTCCACAAATCAGACCAGCATTGAAGATACGGACGATAAACTCTATTTCATGCTTTCGGGTGCTGAAATTGATACATTCTTTCCCATTCACCCCAGGCTAGATTTTAGAGTGGGCTTATTTAAGGCAGGCTTCTGGGGGCATGACCAGCTAGGCGGACGCGATGCAAATAATGACATCAAGTTCACCCGGAGTGGCGCAAACACTGTCAATTTTGATTATCTCTATTTTGACGTTCATTTTCTCAAAGAGCCTACATCCACGCGAAGAGCGGACGTGCGGGTCGGGCGTCAGGGTTACTCGATAGGCGGAGAAATTGAGCGCGACTTCTATCTCGATGATACTCTGGACGCAATCGTCTTTAAAGCGGACAGTAAATTCGGATCTCTCAATCTTCTCTTGATCGATGTATATGCGAATGGATCGAACACATCGGACGTGTATTCTGTTCAGTATTTGAGTTTCGATGATGAGAAGGTGGACGGGTTTGATGGAGATGTGAACACCTATCGTTACGGATTCGTGTATATGTTTCCATTCATTCGCGCTCAAAATTCTCTCAAGGAAACGCACATAGAAGCGCGCGCTTTTTATTACTTCGCCCGGTTTGGCGGACTCAACGATGGCGGTTCAGATAGAACCAACAAGGGAACTACAGGAAATTTCTCAGACAATGATTTCTCCACAATGAAAGGAGTGAGACTCAACGCAGGCTTTCGCGGCTACGTTCGAGGACAGATCACATACGCAGAGAGTGCGGGGATTGATCGCAAGCGTCCAACAGTTGCCTTCACAAGTCAGGATGTGGACACGAACGGACAGTCCTGGATGCTGGATGTGGAGGTTTCGCTCTTCAAGCGAATCGTTCTCCTTTATCCTTCCGTCTACTGGTCAGAAGGTGGAAAGTATTTCACGGACGGCAGGCCCTATTCGCACGGCTTCGTTGGATTCAAGGGAGATCACGCAGGAGGCATTCTGAGCGACCTGAACTGGGGTATGTATCCCTCCGCTTACGTAGACGACGATGGCATTGATGACACACCTTTTGAAAGACAGCGCAAATCCGGAACTTTCATTCGTCACCTGGGAGCTGC
>JAIBBM010000019.1 GCA_019694685.1 Leptospirales bacterium | reverse complement strand
CTGTACCCTCCAAAAATTCACGCAGCACTACTGTAGACGTACCTCGAAGACAATCCGCGCACTTTCGGAAGTCGAATAACGTTCGAAGGAGAACCACGAACATGAACTTCCCTTCCGGTGGGAGAATCCAGACCCAGAGTTGTATGCGTTCTATCCTCATTGTAGTGTTTTACATATTCCAGAAGTAAAGTTCGCAGGTGTTGTTCGGAGAGAGGAATCACATGGTCCGTCAGTTCACGGCGAACCGTGCGAACCCAGCGTTCGGCAACTCCGTTCTGCCATGGACTCATGATTCTTGTGAAGTGGGAGCGAATACCCATCACTTCGCGCACCCAATTCTTTGCAGAACGGAAGACCGAATCATTGTCGGAGATGAGGATTCTGGGAACGTTATCCGGAAATGCGGACCGAAATTGATTCTTTAACCAGTCGAGGGAAGGAGATGTAGTCACGTTTACCCAGAGAATGGATCTTCTGGAATGATCGATGATAAAGAAAACATAGTATGGAACAAAGTTCCAGGACGGAACTGTAAAGAAGTCCATTGCAGCCACACCTTCGCGGTGAATGGAGAAGAATTCTTTCCATCCGGGACCGGGATGACGGGAGGGAGGTTCTCCAGCATATTTGCGAACCGTGTTGATCGACACGAAGTGTCCGAGGCGGCGCACTTCCCCGAGGATTCTGGCGGGGTCCCAGGAAGGATTGTCAAACTTGATTTTCTGGATGAGTTGAATGGTTTCCGGTGAAAGTCCAGGGTGTCCGGGTGCATGAGTTCTGGAGATCCAGCGCCAGAAAAGAGTAAACAGGGTTCTGTGAAATCGAACGAGCGTGCCTGGTTGGACAACAAAACAGTACTGAACGGCGGATTTCCAGAGTCGCGTAAAGAGTCCGAGGAAGAATCTGTCTCTGTTCTTGAGGGAGACTCGTTTGTATCTCCGTTTGTAGATGCGAATTTGGAGAAGCAAAACCAGATTCTGAGCCAGAAGAGTTCGATGAATGAGAAATTGCAGACCAATAATTCCGGCCAGAACGAGCAGCATTGGGAATGATCGGATGCAGTAGTGCCGGAATTGAGGCACGAATCGGCGCCGTTTCTTCTGATGCAAATCCGCCTCGCGGCGGATTAGTTCCTCTTACCTGACGTTACACGGCATTGATCGCTCTTGAACAACTTCCGGCCAGCGATCTGGAGGGTGCGAAGCAGTCTCGCGAAGCGAGACCGAAGCGAACGCGGAGCCCGCAGGAGCGCGGTCCGCGGACGCAAAAATGAAAGTCTCAAATGTCCTGGCGCTTATGCTGCGGGCGCGGAGGCCGCACGAGGAGCGTTTTCAGGCTAGAATTGTGCTCGCATTTTGCGGCGTCTGCCGCTCATTGCGTAAGCCCGCATATGGATTGTAATGCGATTTTGCATCGGCTCTGGAGATTTGCCTTTGTTGTGCTGGTTTCTCCGGGTTTTATCCTATCCTGCAAGGCTCAGGATCCTTGCGGTACGGGAGACATTTCCTGTAGTTTGATTGGAGCCTCTCCCTTCCTGCGTCTGGACCGAACGTTTGCGTATGTGAGCGTGGGCACAACCGCAACCATTTACAGATTCTACCCCGATTCAGGCGTGATTGGCGCCACTGGCACCGTACCGAGTGCAGTGATTTCGGCGCGGGACCCAAATAACAAGTTCATGATTGGCGTAGTGCAGGCAGTCCCACCAAACAACGTGTACACATACATGATCAACAGTTACACAGGCAATCTAGTCAGTGGCGCACCCAATGGGAGTGCGAATAACGGGCCAGCGTACGTCGATTTTCATCCGAGCGGTAGATATTTATATACATCCAATTATTCGAGCCTCGATATCTCAGCGTTTTCGATTGATCCATCCTCAGGCGCTCTGACAAAGTTAGGCGATTTTGCTACATCATGCGGATGTGCCAACCTTGCGCAGATCAAAGTGTCTCCGGACGGGAAGTATATCTACACTACGTCCAACGGTGGGTCCAATTTTATTTCAGGTTTTTCCATCAATCAGTCCACCGGCGTTCCCACTTTCGTTTCCACCACTGTCGCCGCGGCCGGTATGGACGCCATCCTGGTTGATCCTACTTCCAGTTATGTGTACGGGGTCTCTAATGCCGGCACAATCAGTGGCTATAGCATCAATACCAGCACGGGTGTGCTGACTGCACTTTCTGGTTCTCCCTTCGCGACTACTGCCGGAAGCTTGCGCGGTGCCATGCATCCGTCCGGCAGGTTTTTATACACTGTCAACGTTGCGGGTGGTCAACTGGCAAAGCATGACATCGCCACGAACGGAGCACTCGGAACTGCGACGACGATTTCGTTTGGCACAAACCTGCAGTATGTTGCGATCGACCCGTCCGGAAAGTTTGGGTTCGTAAACGACGGCATAGCAAGTAGTTTCTACATTTTTGCGATCAATCAGAACACGGGCGCAGCCAATCTGATTCCGGGGAACCCGATTGCAACGAGTGGCCCCCCTGGTCTGCCCATCATTACTCGACCCAACGCCTGGTTGTAGCTCAGAAGAGCGACTAACGGTGTTCCGGGCCGCGCGTTCTATTTTACAACAAGCACAGTCGCGCTGCAGCCCAGGCCTTCGCTTCTACCAAGGGCGCCCATCTTTTCTGTCGTAGTAGCTTTCAATGCGATTCGATCACGGTCGATTTCGCACAGCTCTGCCAGGCGATCGACGATTTGCTCGCGGTGAGGAGACATGCGCGGTTTTTCTCCAATGATCGTGATGTCGCAATTAGAGAGCCTGTAGCCCTTTTGTCGCATCATGTCCAGACTTCTCTTCAATATGATAGAAGAGTTCAGGTTTTTGTTTGCAGGGTCTTTGTCTGAGAAATACGTTCCGATGTCTGAAAATCCACACGCACCGAGAATTGCATCTGCCAGAGCATGCAGCAGCACGTCTGCATCGGAATGGCCTTCGAGTGCCAGATCGCTTGTGATTTCAATGCCGCCAATCATCAAGGGGCGAGTTTTGTTCTCAATGAGTCTGTGGAAATCCAGACCCGATCCCACGCGAACGTCCATCAGCCAATCTCAAGCATTCTATCTACAGAACGCTTTGCGCGCACCCGGATGTCTTCCGGAACTTCCACAGCGAACTGGTTGTAGAGCAGGGAATCGCGCACCTTTTCAAGAGTGATCTTCTTCATGTGAGGGCAGGTGTGGCACGTAGAAAGAAACGTGCGATCCGGAAACATAGAACGAAGGTTGTCACTCATGCTGCATTCCGTCACCAGTAGAACATTCTTCTGTTTGTTCTGACGAATGAACTGCTCCATCTGCGATGTGCTTCCGGAAAAGTCCGCCACTGATGTCACATCTGTGTCGCATTCAGGATGCGCAATGACGAGTAGGTCATCGAACTGTTTGCGATAGTCCAGGATGTCTTTTCCCGTGTATTGCTCATGCACCATGCACTTGCCTTTTTCCCACGAAACGATTCTTTTCTTTGTTTTGAGCTGCACATTCTTTGCAAGATAGGCGTCCGGCAAAAAAATCACAGTTTCATCCGGAAGGCTTTCTACAACTTTCAGGGCATTGGCACTGGTGCAGCAAATGTCTGTCTCCGCCTTTACTTCCGCAGAACAGTTTACATACGTAACTACAGGTGCGCCTGGAAATTGCTCTCTGAGCTTTCGCACATCTGCGCCAGTGATGCTTTCTGCAAGAGAGCATCCCGCCTTCAGGTCAGCGATCAGAACGAGTTTGTCCGGATTGCAAATCTTGGCCGTCTCTGCCATGAAGTGTACGCCGTTGAACAGTATGATGTCTGCATTCGTCGTGGCCGCCTGCCTGGCGAGGCCCAGCGAATCCCCTATGTAATCCGACACGCCGTGATACACATCCGGCGTCATGTAGTTGTGTCCCAGGATCACAGCGTTCTTCTGCTTCTTGAGTTTGTGAATTTCTTCGATGATGGGCATGGCGTGGTCAAGCTCCATGGGCATCATGGTAGCTTCTAGTTTCGCGCGGATCTCGCGTAGGTCCTGGGTCGCCTGCATATGATTTCCTCTACTCAGTAGTTAGACATGGTTCGACTTGTCCCGCCGCAATCTTTTTTGGAATTTTCCTTGAGAATCATGGGCCCTGGGCGGAGCATCGCCCATGCAGATTCCTCTTTCCGTTCCTGACATTGGAGATGCTGAAAAAATCGAACTTGCATCCTGGAAAGTCAAAGCAGGGGACCAGGTCACGGAAGGTCAGGAGCTCTGCGAGCTTGTGACAGACAAAGCCGCCTTTCCACTTGAGGCACCGCATTCAGGTACCATCGTTTCTCTATCGCGCAGCACAGGGGATCTGGTGAAAGTAGGGGAAGTGCTCGCTGTCCTGGACCGCGCCTGACTCTAGCTCTGCGAAACCCTCTCATATTCCAGAAAGAGCTCCTCGTCTGCGCTTTCTTGTTTCACGAGTTTAAAAGCCCGGTGAACCGGCATTCTGTCCACTGTATCTGCTTTCCCTCCCAGTACTCGCGAAACCAGTGTTAGGTGGAGACGATCTACCAGATTTTCTGCAAAGAACAAATCGTTCATGGTGGGACCGCCTTCCACGAGCAAAGTGCGAAGCCCTCTTTTCTCCAGAATCTTTACTATAGAACGGGCATCCGTTCCCCTGGACCATTCCCATTCCAGACCATCGAGTTCTTTTGTTTGCAGGTAGCCCTTCTGGCTTTCGTCTGCGATGATGAGGGGTGGTCTCGGTCCCTCGAAAATGCGAAGATTTCCCGGTGGCAGTGTCTTTCGCACAACGATCACCGGAAGCGGACTTTTCTCTATATCATGCTTGACCATGACATTTGGATTGTCCAGGATCAGGGTGCGCACCCCGATCAAAAGTGCATCGCATTCCGCGCGAATGTGATCCATGCGAATGCGATCTGCCTTCCCCGGTTTCCATCCACCTCCTGGAGCTGACGTTTTCCCGTCCAACGTCATGGCCATGTTGACCCGAATGTGCATGCGCAAAGGAAGCACGGCCGCCGCGATCATCAAATGAAAAAAAGTTGTGGCAATGGCGATGCGGAAAACCATCAGTCATGAGAACTCCGCCTTTTCCACCAGATGCGTCCACTGCAGAAGATTTCCTCTCTGTGTGGCGAGAGAATAGATCAGAGCTTGTAAGTTTCATCCAGAAACTTCCAGAGGATCAATTCGCAAAGGCACCTGCCTCCGGAGGCTGGAGCGCGTCTGAAATCGCAGAGCACCTTTATCTCACTCAGTGGAACCTGGCCAGATCCTTGCCGATTGTACTCGGCGGAAAATTCGGAAAAGACAAAGCGGAACTCAAATCGGATCTCAGATACGAGACTCTAAGCAAACTTCTGATCAGGCCGCGCGGTGCAAAAAATCCAATCGAGGTAGGACCAAAGGGTGGAATGGACAAAGCAGCCACACTTGAGTCGCTTCAAAAATCCATGGACAAGCTGGACAAAGCTGTTTCTTCCAAAACAAAAGATCAACTTCAGTCGCGTGGGATGGATCATCCTTTCTTTGGCGCCATTAGCATGTTTGACTGGTTGTGGGTGATGACCAATCACGAAGCCACTCACATTCAGACTTTAATTAGTAAATATTCCTAAGTATTTGTACTTAGATTCGCAAAATTCCTTCTGAAAAACCCTGGACATTCGTTCTTTTTCTCCATTTGTCCAGGGTTCATCTCCGTGCGCGCGCAAGAATAGTTGCAAACAAGTTCTGTCTTTTCGTTTATTAGATATGAGAAGGCAAGTGGACTCTCTTTCTGCAGGGCCAAAAAAAACACCCGGATGGATCGCGGCTACGGTTGCGCTTTTGTTCTTCGTTTCTTGCTCGATGTTTCAGCAAAACGAATCAAGCGACAAAACGAATTCGGCTGTGGCTTTTCTCCTGGCCGGATATCTTCTCAATACACAAAGCGCCGTTCCAACTGTGCAGCGAAACTCCACCTATAACGTTGTGAAGACAACTCACGTATACGCTCAGGCGCTCAGTCACTCCAACTGGGGATCTACCACCACTTCTGTGGTAGACTTAAGTCTGGATCTGTATCGCCCTGAGAATGCACCTGGAAATAGGCCTGCGATGATCCTCATTCATGGCGGCGGATTCATGACAGGCGCAAAGGACGATGCGAACATGGTAGATATGGCCAACTATTTTGCAAGTCGCGGCTGGGTTTGCATTTCCATTGACTATCGTCTGGCTGCGGCGCGCGGGACTCTTTCTACGGCGTGGGGGAATTACGTACTCGCCAATGTTGTTTCTACGGAGCGGGAACAAAGCTATGCAATGTATCCTGCTGCCAGAGATGCGAAGGCTGCCGTTCGCTGGCTGTATGCGAATGCCGGGACTTATGGAATCAATACAAACTATGTAACAGCCCTCGGTGGATCCGCAGGATCGTTTCTCGCCAACATGCTTGGAATTACAAATGCGAGCGATTTTCGCGATGAAAGCTTGAGTATCGTAGATACTACTCTTTCCACTACCAATCTTTCGTCTGGATCTACCGTTCATACAGTGATCGATCACTGGGGTGGCATCCACATGATGACGTATCTGCAGGCAATCGATGGTCAGTCCAGATTTGATGCAAAAGACCCGCCCATTAGCATTGTTCATGGTACAGCAGACGCAGAGGTACCCTTTTCCCAGGCCCAGGCTCTCAGAGACGCATACATTTCCACAGGTGCGCCGTACGAATTCAACGCACTGGTTGGAGCCGGGCACGGTGCCTGGTCTGCGACGATCAACGGCAGATCTCTTTCTGAAAATGCTTTTCTCTTCATTACTCAGAAGCAAAATTTGAAAGTGCTTCAGTAATGGCTTCCCGCTCACTCTCTCAGGTCGCCATAACCATGGAACCATCCATACACCATGCCATCTGCTGGAGCAACTAACCAAGCGTTACATGAAAGATACGAAATCGGACATAAACAACACAATGTGTGCGCACATTGTCTGCAAAGGTCTGGTCGAGGAACGCGCTGTTTTGTTTTTCCAGTGGCGCGAACGGTTGTGAAACGTGCGCGACTAGCATGTCGTTACATCCTGGTGACGAATTAGACACAAATGCATCCGGCTCAACATAAAAGCGCAAAAGATATGACCTGAGTTGTTGTGTTTCATATGCATCGAGCGGTTCAGATCACAACCTGGCAACGGCTGACCAGACCATCGAGCAACGAAGTTCCTTTGCTAGACGGACTTCGCGCTTTGTCACTCGTAGCAGTTCTACTTTTTCACTACTGGGCCTCGCTTCGTCATTTTGCCAGGCGCGTTCCAGATTCTGTAGATGTGTTTCTGCTCAATCTAAACACAGGCGTTGTTCTCTTTTTTGTTCTCAGCGGTTTTCTGATTTCCAGAGGACTCTACAATGAACACCGGCGCACCGGGGAGATTTCTTTTCGCTCTTTTTATGTGAAGAGAACGTTTCGAATTTTGCCGGCATACTATTTCTTCTTACTATTTGCGCTGTTGTTCATTGTGATCAATAGAGCAAAAGTGGTTCACAGCACGGGGATCCTATCACCAACCGCTGATTGGTATTTTGATTTCCTTTTCATTTCCAATTATTTACCGGGCATCCAGGGGCATACGTGGACTCTTTCTATAGAAGAGCAGTTCTACCTTCTCTTCCCTCTCCTGGCTGCTTTTCTGTTTAAGCTTCGTAGAGATCGCTTACTCCTGGCACTGGTTGGAATCTATCTGATTCCACTTGCGTTTCGCATTCTCTCCATGGTTACTCTACCGGAAGGCGAATATGCTCCTCATGTGGACAGGGCCAGCCTGACTCGTTTTGATGATATCATTGTGGGAATTCTGCTGGCAGTAGGGGGAAAAGAACTCTTTCCCAGAAAGTTCACCGCACTCATTGGCCTCGCCGGCTTGACGTTAACCGCCATTGTGCTTCTGTTGCCCGCGCAAGTCCCGGACTGGTTTGTGGTTGTCAGGCCAAACTTTACGAATCTTGGCTTCGGGGCGATCGTCTACTGGGCTATTCATCGTGAAGATGTGAAAGTTCCAAAACTCGTAACGGCAGTTGCCAGACTCAGCTATTCCATGTATCTGTGGCACATGATTGCCGGTGCATTTGGAGCGGGGTCTGTCATGCACCTCATTTACGACGGAACGAAAATTGGCGCGGGACCTTTGTTGCGAGGATTGCTCGTTTCAGCGCTTGCAACGGGACTTTGCGGTTATCTGTCTTATCGATTTGTCGAACAACCCTTTCTCCGTCTTCGGGAGAAATTGGAAACTCCTCCAGAAGACAGGAAGCCCGATGACCCGAGCACAGATGACCAGGATTCGCAGACACCTGGTGAACTGGTGGTCACGCCCTTCTGATGCACGACTTTCGCGCGGTTAGTTCATTGTGGTCTTGCGCGCTTTTTGTAAAACGCTGACTGCTTCTTCGTGCAGAATTCCATTCGACGCAACAATGCGAGTCTGTTGTATGTCGAACTTCTCTCCCAGATAGCCGGAAATCTTTCCGCCCGCTTCAAATAAAATGACGCTGGCAGCACAACTATCCCAGGGACTGATGTCTCTGTCCCAGAGCGCGTCGAATTTACCTTCCGCAATCCAGCAAAGATCCAGAATCACAGAGCCTGTTCTGCGAAGGCCGATTCCTGTGGTCACGAATGCGAAAATGTCACCGAGTATATCTCCAATGATTTCCTTTCTGCGGTAGGGCAGGCCGGAAGCCATCACCGCTCTTTCTAGCTGACTTACAGTAGAAACGTGAATTGGATTTTGATTTTTAAATGCTCCCTGTCCTACAATCGCATGATACGTGAGCCCGGTCTGTCCCATGGCAGGCACATGAACGACTCCGCCCACAGGACTTCCTCTCCACGTCAGTCCCATGGATATGCAGAAGAATGGAATACCATGAATGAAATTGCGAGTGCCGTCTACAGGGTCGCACCACCATTCGAAATCGCCATCCGATCCGACCTGTCCTTCGTCTTCAGATACGATTTTGTCTTCCGGAAACTGCGTTTGCAGAGAGCGAACAATGGTGTGGCTGATCGTGCGATCTGCTTTTTCCATCAGAATTTTGTCTGACTGCGAGGACGAAGAATTCCGAATGTTCAATGAGTCCTGCGAAGAGAGCAGGCTCCGCCCGAGTGCGGGCATGATCGAAATTACGTGCCGAATGCGTCGCTCCGTTTCATCGAGCGGGAATCCTACAATCTGTGTTTCCAATTATTCCATGCGACTGATCCCCGGATCGCGGGCAAGTTTTTCTTGTTCAATCTAGATTCCCATGGTGAGTTGCCGTATGTTTGAATCCTTAGAGCAGACTCTGGTGCACGTAAACATCGCCGCACAGAAGATCCCCGGGCTTGCGGGCGCCATGCGGGCTGCGAGCTTTCTGGGCGTAGAGACGTTTTATTTTGCACTTGTGCCGGCTCTGTTCTGGCTCTTCAGCCGCCGCGCCGCTCTGGAACTGCTCCTGATGATCATCGCTACTGCTTACACGAATAGCATTCTCAAGTGGGTGTTCTCTCGCCCCAGGCCCTACTGGATCTCTGACAGCGTCCAGGCTCTTGCAGAGGAAACAACATATGGAATTCCGTCCGGACATGCTCAGAATGCTGTGGTTGTCTGGTTCATGCTGGCTGTGTTTGCCGTGCGAAAATGGCCGAATCGTAAAACGGCCATCTACGGAGTCGCAACCTTCATCGTCGCGTTGATCAGTTTCGCCCGAATTTATCTCGGGGTGCATTTTATAGAGGACATTGTTGCAGGCTGGCTGTTTGGCTCCATTCTCCTGGCTCTTTATTTCAAATTTCATAAACCGATGGAAGAATGGTGGCGAGTCTCTCCTGCTCGAGTGGGTGTCGTCCTTTTGCCAGTCGTCTTACTGTGGTTTGCTTTTAAGGTGCGTACACTCAGTCCCGGTATAGAGGACCTCTTTCCCTGGCGACCGTCATCAGCACCCAGGGCAGTCTCCTGGGTCTCATCATTGTCTTTTTGATTCCTGTGGTGAGTTTCCAACCTCATTTGCGCATGCGAATTGTGCTTCTTGTGGTTACTCTGGCGATTGTCCTGGGTTTGCAGGTGGGGCTGACGAAGTTATTTGCGCCTTACACCCACATGGAAATGGAATTCAGATTCATTCGGTATTTCCTCGTTTGCATTGTTGGTTTTCTTCTGATTCCCTGGTCTGCAAAAAAATTGCTCTCCTGAGTGATCCGGTACTTTTGGGCGAATGGCACAAGAAATCGTACCCGTTGGAACACTCCCTCCGCTTGGAGAAGTTCCCAAAAAAATGCACGCTCAGCTCGTAAGACCAGAGCGATACGGAGAACCTCGCACTGCGTTTCAGGTAGAGCAGATCGATGTTCCGGACATTGCTCCGGATGAAGTGCTCGTTGCAGTGATGGCAGCAGGTGTGAACTACAACAACGTTTGGGCCGCTCTGGGTTATCCAGTAGATGTAATTGCCGCGCGAAACAAGAAAGGAGAACCTGAGAAGTTCCACATCGGCGGTTCAGATGCTTCTGGAATCGTTTATAAAGTCGGAAGCGATGTGAAGAATGTAAAAGTGGGAGATGAAGTGGTCGTCCATTGCGGAATCTGGGATCGCAACGATCCGTGGGTGAAAGCAGGAAAAGATCCAATGTTTGCTCCATCGCAAATCATCTGGGGTTATGAAAGCAACTGGGGATCCTTCGCTCAATTCTGCAAAGTGCAGGATCATCAATGTCTTCCAAAACCTCCTCATCTTACCTGGGAAGAAGCCGCAGCATACATGCTGGTTGCTGCCACTGCGTATCGCATGCTTCACCACTGGTCTCCCAACAGCGTTCAAAAAGACGATGTGGTTTTGATCTGGGGCGGTGCAGGTGGACTTGGTTCCATGGCCATTCAGATTGCGAAAGCAGCAGGGGCTCTTCCCATTGCAGTGATCAGTTCAGACGACAAGATTGAATACTGTAAGAAACTGGGTGCAGCCGGCACAATCAACAGAAACAATTTCAAGCACTGGGGCGCTCTGACAACCGAAATCAACAAAGGCGAAGTGTTCGGCCAGTGGACCAAATCAGCGCGCGAATTTGGAAAAGCAATCTGGGACATCGCAGGAAAGGGCAGGAATCCTCAGATCGTATTTGAACATCCAGGAGAATCCACTCTACCAACTTCTGTATTCGTATGCGAAACAGGCGGTATGGTAGTCATCTGCGC
Source organism: Leptospirales bacterium (assembly GCA_019694685.1). Classification (GTDB taxonomy): domain Bacteria; phylum Spirochaetota; class Leptospiria; order Leptospirales; family Leptonemataceae; genus JAEUSB01. The sequence continues at coordinate 62,023 of JAIBBM010000019.1, read as the reverse complement.
TGGAACAACTGGCTTCAATGCAACAGGGGATCTTCGTTATCTCTGGATGCGTCAGAAGAGATTGCAGGGTTCTCACTTCGCAAACGACGAAAACTGCAAAGGACTCAATGACCTGGTCATGCAGAAGAAAGTGGATCCATGCCTCTCCAAAACTTACAAGTTTGAAGAAACAGGTGCATGCCACCAGTTGATGCGCGAAAACAAGCATCCTCATGGCAACATGTCGATTCTAGTAGGCGCTCCTTCCGAAGGCCTGGGTCGCAAGTAAATAGATTCCGGCGTCCGCAGTCGCGGGCGCCGATGGATCGCCTATCAGGAGAATCGCAATGAAGTCTTTTGAAATTCAGTCCGCGTTTGGAATAGAAAATCTGAAGATTTCGGAAAGACCGGATCCGGTTCCAGGTCACGGAGAAGTGCTCGTTCGTATGCGCGCCGCTTCCCTGAACTACAGGGATTTTCTCACAGTCATTGGTCAGTACAATCCAAAATACAAACTCCCTTTGATCCCTGGTTCAGATGCTGCGGGTGAAGTGGTCTCCACCGGTCCTGGAGTTTCTGAATACAAGACAGGAGACAGAGTGATGTCCTGTTTCGCTCTGGACTGGATTTCCGGCACTCCAGGTATCAAACAAGTTCGCAATTCTTCTCTGGGCGGTCCACTGGACGGAACACTCACAGAACTTAGAGTTTTTCCTGAAAAGAGCCTGGTGCGAATTCCCGATTTCATGACCTACGAAGAAGCATCCACTCTTCCGTGTGCGGGTGTAACCGCATGGAGCGCTCTGGTCACAGAAGCTGTAGTTCCACCTGGCAGCACGATTGTGGTTCTGGGTACTGGCGGCGTTTCGATCTTCGCTTTACAGATCGGCAAAATGCTCGGCGCGAGAGTCATTGTTACTTCGAGCTCGAATGAGAAGCTGGAGCTTGCGCGAAAACTGGGGGCAGATGAAGTCATCAATTACCGCGAAAAGCCGCAATGGTCCAAAGAAGTGCGCAAGCTCACCAGCATGGAAGGCGCGGACCACATCATTGAAGTGGGCGGGGCCGGGACTCTGGAAGAATCGCTTCGCGCGGTGAAGTTTTTTGGACAGATCAGCTTGATCGGAATTCTAGCTGGATCTGCTCGCGATCTAAATCTACTTCCCATCTTGATGCAGAATGTGCGCATGCAGGGAATACTCGTGGGAAGCCGCGACAGTCTGGCTTCTGTGGCCCGCGCATACGAAATTCACAAAGTCAGGCCAGTCATAGATCGGACTTTTTCGTTTGACCAGACTCCGGCGGCCATCCAGTATCTGGCAGATGGCAAACACTTTGGCAAAGTCTGCATCACAATCTGAAGCTCAAAGCGCGCCACGGTTCGCTGAGAAACGCGGACACATCATCGAAAAAGTCGTCTGATCGGGGTTCATTTGCGCATCCTTATCTTTCTATTGCTGATGCCTCTTTCGCTCGTGGCGGACACCGTGCGCTTGCGCGACGGTTCTGTACTCACCGGTAAAGTCACGTGCCAGGATCCATCGTCGATCACTCTTGAGTCAAAAGACGGCGTTCAATCAATCTCCAAATCAGAAATTGCGGCATTCAGAGAGGATGACTCCGGGACCGAATCATACAAGCGCAGGCTTGCGGATGCGCGCGCTGCATCGGAAACCAGACAAAAGCAAATCGATCAGGCGATCGCAGATCGCAGGCAAGCTGTTCCCACTGGATTCTGGATCGGAATGGGCGCGGGTTCGGGGCGAATTTATTTTCCGCAGGAATCCATTCTCATCCATGATCGCATCGAAGCCAGTTTGATCCCAAATGGAGCGCAGGCCAATGCGTTTCCAGGTTTTGCGCGACGTCCTGCAAATGGTGAGGATGCAAATGCAGGCTATCAGGGAGATCGCTTCTACGTGGAAGCGGATGGTTTATCTTATCGCAATCATCTCGAGACGGCGGCACTGGGCTTGCCTTCTTTGTCCTCTGGCGGACTCAATTCAAGTTCAAGCACTCAGTTCTGGTCACTGAAAGGGTTTGGACAATTGCAGCAGGCTTCCCTGGTGGCCGGCGTGGAACCTTTCCGGTTTTCTGAACGATTCCGAATTTTCTTGTTCGCAGGTAAGACTGGATTTAACTCCACCACTCAATTCAGCGGCTTGTTGTTTTCGCCTCTCGTCTTTACGCCTTCTTTCTATCTTACGGGTTTCATTCAAAATTTTAGATTGCGGCTCTATGGAGAAGGTCCACGCGGAGGCGTTCAACTTCGTTTTGAGCCCGCAGTTCGCTGGGAAATCCGAGGTCAGGCAGCAGTCGCCTCCTTCGCAGGTAATTCATCCGAACATGTTACAGTAATGTTCGGGCCCTTCAACATTCCGGGCGTCACCTACCAGCTGCCCACCAAAATCAGTACCCGGGGCTCCCTGTGGGTCCGGCAGGTTGAATACACTTTAACGGGTTTTTTCGCGCTTCCATCCCGCGTTCGCCTTTTTCTCAGTTACATGGCCCAGGACGTTCACATTCAGTACGGCAGTCGGACCAATCAGAATTTCCCTGCCGATTTGTTCCTGAGCGCGTACTTTTCGCAGGCTCGGTTCAGCGAAGTCATCTTAAGGCAGTACGATCACCCGCGCGGCAATGGACGCTTTCGCCGCGTGAGCGCGGGTGCTGAATTCAGGATCTACTGAGAAGGGGAAGGCACGCTTTCGCCTCGTGGGAGAAGTGAAAAATACTTTGATTTTTCCAGCACATGAGCTACACAGTTCTATGGCCGATTCCATGAATCCTTCCATTGCAATTCTTGGTCTCGGAGCCATCGGTGCAAGCATCGCACGCGCCCTCTACCTAAACCGGATTCCGTTTACATTGCTGGCGCGTGATCAAGGCAGGCTTGCGGAGTTGAATCGCGGCTTTTTATTCACAACAGGTCGAAAACGTGTGGAAATAAATTCGTCTTCCGGTGTGATGAAAGCGTCACTGATTTCATCCGGAGAAACTTATGATCGCATCTTCCTTGGAATGAAGAGTGTTCATCTGCCGGAGTCAGTGGTCGCAGCGCGAAAGCTCCTGACCCCATCCGGAAAACTGATCCTGCTGCAAAATGGGATTCCACTGGATCTTCTTCCTTCTGCTTCTGCTGCCTTCTGCATGGATGGAATTGTGGGATACAATGTGCAAATCAAAGATGGTTCCTATTACCAGTCGAATGCGGGGCATTTGATTCTGGGCGAAGACGGAAGGATGCCTGACAAAGATTTGAAATTGGCTCTTGAGCCCCATTTGCCGGTGATTTTGACAGACAATGCGAAAGGCTTTCGCTGGAACAAACTCGCCATCAACTGCGTGATCAATGGTCTGGGAGCCATCAGCGGGGAACCACTCGGCCCTATTTTTGGAAACAAACACGGAAGAGAGCTGGCCATTCAACTTCTAGAAGAAACGGGCAGCGTGATCAAAGCGATGGGAGTTCATGAAGAGATTGTGCCCGGTGGGATTTCTGTTTTCAAATTTGGCAGAGGTGGTTGGCCGCGCATCGTTCAGCATAGCGTGCTTCGAGCTCTCGGACTCAAGTACAGACAGATCAAGACATCCATGCTGCAGGACATAGAAAACCACAGACCAACTGAAGTGCGAAGCATTCACGGTGCTGTTCTGGATGCAGCCAGAAAAGTGAATGTAGCAGTTCCGCGCATGAAGGCAGTTGTAGAAACAATCGGTTACATTGAAAAGGGCGAGATGTCTCCTTATCCTGGTTTGCTTTCTGAACTGGCAAAGGCCTGAAAGTTTCGCATGAAAGAAAGGATTACCGTTGCACAGCATCTTACGTAAAACTAGACTTCGCTCGTTTTCATTTTTGATCGGGTTCTTTTTCCTTTCGGCCTGCGCTCGATTTCCTGTAGATTTGAAGCAGTACGATGCTCTAACTGCATTGGTAGTCTATTATAATGTCACACGCGCCTGTTCGTTTTCGTTTCAATCCGTAACGCAGCCTGCAGTCTGGCAGTTTGTGAAAAGCGAATTGGAATCGCAGTCTGTGAAAGGTCATTTGCAGGGGGAGTCCGTGACTACATTTGGTCCGGCTGCTCCCGGAACCGGTGCATACAGCGGAGCGGTCCTTGCGCCCAACGGGAAGATTTACCTGGTTCCAGGTTCAGCCACCAGCTACAGAGTGATTGATCCTGTGGCCGGAACAGTGAGCACATTTGGGCCTGCAGCACCTGGAGGCTCTGCGTTTCGCGGCGGAGTGCTCGCGCCCAACGGAAAGATCTATTTGATTCCTTTCAATGCTACGTCGTATCGCACCATCGATACTGCCACGGATACTGTAGGGAGTTTTGGAACAGCGCCAGGAGGAGCTGCCTTCCAGGGCGGAGTTCTTGCGCCGAACGGTCGCATCTACATGGCTCCATTCAACAGCACTACGTATTCCTACATAGACCCGACCAATGACACAGTATCCTCGTTTGGCCCCGCAGCCCCTGGTTCGAGCGCTTACCACGGCGCAGTTCTGGGACCAAACGGAAAGGCGTATCTGATTCCCGCGGCCAACACAACGTTTCGCTACATAGATACATTCACTGATACCGTATTTGCGTTGGGTACGGCGGCACCTGGAGGCGACGCATTTCACGGAGGAGTTCTTGCATCTACCGGTCGCATTTATCTTGTTCCGTACCTAAGTACTACGTATCGATACATTGACACCTCAAACGATTCGGTTGTGACGTTTGGTCCGGCAGCACCCGGAAGCAATGCTTTTGATGGAGGAGTCATTGGCCCGGGCGGACGAATCTACCTCGTACCTCATGATGCCGGTAATTTTTACTATATAGATCCTGGAACAGGAACCGTAGCAACGTACGGCCCGGGAGGTCTTCCTCCAGGTGCCTTTATGGGCGGGATCGTTACTTCCACAGGAAGAGTCTACTTCGCGCCTTACAACGAGGCTACTTATAGATACACGGACACCGGCGCCGCCGGATCCCTCTGTACGTCGATTCTACTGAGCGGTTATCTGAACAAATACTGATCGCCTGTTTGCCTGGCGTTCCTTTCGCCCAAAAACGCTGGTCATGAGCAAGTTCTTCAGAGAATTGGACCAAGACGGCACAATGCCGTCGCAACAATCGGGGAGTCTTCCATGAGCATCAATCTTACCGGCAAAGCAGCCGTCATTACCGGTTCTGCTAGAGGAATCGGCAAAGCAATCGCACTGAAACTGGCCAGCCTGGGCGCAGACGTAGTCATCAGCGATATCAATGCAGAGCAGGCAGCAGCCACAGCAAAAGAAATCGCATCGGCCACTGGAAAAAGAGCCATCTCACACGCAGGAGATATTTCAAAACTCGATCAGGCAGAAGCACTCATTGACGCATGCGTCAAGGAATTCGGCCATATTGATATTCTGGTGAACAATGCAGGGATCACAAAAGATACACTGCTCATGCGCATGAAGCCAGAGCAATGGGATGCTGTGATTGCAGTGAACCTGACTGGAACTTTCAACTGCACCCAGCCTGCTTTCAAGCAGATGATGAAGCAGCGTTCCGGTGCAATCGTGAACATTTCTTCTATTGCAAAAGACGGCAACATGGGCCAGACCAACTACTCCGCCTCCAAGGCAGGTGTGGTAGGATTTACAAAGGCAGTGGCACTCGAAGGCGCAAGCCGCGGCATCAGAAGCAACGCAATTGCACCCGGTTTCATCAAAACGGACATGACAGACGCAATTCCGGAAGCGATTCGCAGCCGTATGGTAAAGATGATTCCACTTCAGAGAGCTGGACTCCCAGAAGACATCGCAAACGGAGTCGCATTTCTATCCTCTGATATGGCGTCTTTCATCACAGGCCACGTACTGGAGATCAACGGGGGCGGTTTTCAGCCAGCTTCTGCAGACTAATCACAGTTTTTGCACGTGCGAAGAATCCGTGGTTTTTTCAAGACCACGGATTTTTTTTTGGTTTTGCACTTGCCCGCGCAAAGGGCATGGTCATTTTGAGCACCTCGTACCTACTACAGGGGTACCAATCAAAAACGTGGAGGCCTATAATGGCTGATATGGAAAAAATCAAAGCTATCATCGTCGAGCAGCTTGGAGTAGACGAATCAGAAGTCACTCCAGAAGCTCACTTCATTGACGATCTCGGCGCTGACTCGCTCGACACTGTTGAGCTTGTTATGGCTCTTGAAGAAGAGTTCGGCATCGAAATCTCTGACGAAGATGCTGAAAAAATTCAGACAGTTGGCGACGTATCTCGTTACATCGACGAGCACGCTTCCAAGTAATCTGCTGCGCCGGCAATCGCAAGATTGCCGGCACTTTTCTCTGAATGGGCATTCGGCTGTTTCGTAAGACGCAAGATCTGCCCCCTGACCGCAAAGCCAGACTGGCTGTATTCGCGAAAAAGACTCACCTACCTTTCAAAGACCTGACCCTCCTTCACGGCGCGCTTGTGCACTCCAGCTTCGCGCATGAACAAAAACCTCCCATACCGGATAACCAGCGTCTGGAATATCTGGGAGACTCCGTGCTTGGCCTCATCATAAACGATTCACTATTTCGCAGTTATCAGAACATGGACGAAGGAAGAATGGCACGCATCAAGGCAAGCCTCGCGTCCGAACAAACTCTCGCGCGTGCTGCTTCGCGCATTTCTCTCGGAGAAGTATTGCTGCTTGGCCGTGGAGAAAAGCAGACAGGCGGAAAGACCCGCTCATCGATTCTGGCAGATGCTCTCGAAGCTGTGATCGGTGCATTGTATGTGGATCGCGGCTGGCAAGCTGTCTATACTTTTGTGACAGAACTGCTTGCAGACGAAATAGAGAAACTCTCCGGACGCGAGGATGTCCGGGATCCCAAAACCAAGCTTCAGGAATACCTGCAGAAACAGGGCAAAGCACTGCCCGAATACAAACTGCTTGGAAAAATAGGACCAGATCACAAGAGCACTTTTCAAATTTCAGTTTCTCTTTCTGGGAAAGAAATTGCCCAGGGCACGGGTGAATCGCGCAAAAAGGCAGAACACCAGGCAGCCAGCAATGCCCTAAAGAAGTTTCACCGCATGCGGATTGGAAATTGATGGTAAACAGATGATGGAAGCGGCGGCAAACATCAGACTTCCGGGAAGTGCTCCCTACGAGTATCCCATTTTCATTCAGGAATCGTACGCCGGTCTCGCCCAGATCTTGCGCGAAAGACCAGGCAAACTTTTTGTCATCAGCCAGAAAGGTCTTGAATCGGTCCTGGATTTGTTTTTCCGCGAATCGGGTGTGCCTCGCGATCGCCTCTATTTGATAGAGCAGGGAGAAGAGAACAAACACTTGAACCAGCTCGGTGAAGTCTACAACTGGTTGATCCAGTCAGGAATCGATCGCTCCAGTTCTATCATCGCCCCTGGCGGCGGCGTCGTTGGCGATTTCGCAGGATTTGTCGCATCCACAATTCTTCGCGGAGTTCCTTTCATTCAGATTCCAACCACTCTGCTTGCTTCTGTGGATTCGAGCGTGGGCGGGAAAGTGGCAGTGAATGCCGATTTCGGAAAGAATATGGTTGGTTCTTTTTATCATCCGGCCTTTGTATACTGCAATGTTTCTGTTTTCTCCACTTTGCCAGAAGACGAATGGTCCTGCGGCTTCGCAGAAATTGTGAAGCATTCTTTTCTGGAAGAAACGTCGCGCGACCTGAACTATCTGGAACAGAACGTGCAAAATATTCGCAAACCCGAGATTCTCTCTCTTGTGATTCGCGACAATGTTAGATTCAAAGCGTCCATAGTTTCGCAGGATGAAAAAGAAGCGGGCCTGAGATCGATCCTGAACCTGGGTCACACCACAGCACATGCGCTGGAGTCTATCACTCACTATAAAAAGTTTTCGCACGGCCAGGCTGTGTCGCGTGGCCTGGTCACAGCACTTCTACTTTCAGAGAAAACGGGGTTGTCTGCTACGGACAGAGAGCGCATGCTTTCCCTGATGCAGAAGCTTGCTCTTCCTCTGGACACTGCTGGATTCGGGGCGGCCGAGCTGCTTGAGCATATGAAATTCGACAAAAAGAACACAGGCGGGCAGATTCGTTTTGTTCTTCTTGAAAAACCAGGAAAGCCAGTATTCGGGATCCCAATCACAGCGGAAGAATTTGAAAACGCGTGGTCCGCACAAAAACGGTTGTTTGGCTGATGAGTGCGCGCGAAGAAATCGCATCCTTGATGCTCGAAGGCAGATTCGGCGAAGCGTATCGCAAGTGTGATCAGGCTCTCAGGGGCGATTCGGGGGGAGGCCAGAAGTCAAAAGTTGCGTCGGATGCTGACTTCTTTCGCATTGCAGGCGCTGTCTCCTTGCTGGGCCTTGGACATATCCGCCAGGCAGAGGAGTGGACCGCCAATGTCGAGTCTACGGATCCTGCGTTCTACTATATAGAGGCTCTCATTCATCTGCATGCAGGTAGAACCCACGAAGCTTTGCTCTGCTACACTCGCCTCATAGACGAAGACCCGTCAGATACATTCGCAGACAGATTGATCGAAAAGCTTCGCGCCCATCCAGACGAAATTGTGAGCGAAGTTCAGGAAACGGCCATTGGACGTTATCTGCCCATCAAACACTGGTTTGGCGAAGATGGGCTCATCAAGAGAAAAACAGAAGAGAAACCTGTTTCGCCACCGCTCGATCGGCTTCGTGCTCGGTTTAAATCGATTCGATTCACAGCGAAACCGGTGAGATGGGTGATGGCAGGGTCCATTGCTTTTCTGCTCCTGGTCGCTGCTATCTTTTTGTACCTCAAGTTTGGCAACAGAGATCAGGATCTCGCAGAGAGACTTCCCGATCCACCCACCCAGGGCACTATCATTCCACTTTCAGAACTGAAGAAGGATGAAGTTCGCTTTACGTTTGATTCGCGCAAAGAGGTCATCGATCAGTATGAGCTTGCGCGCAGGAAGGTCATCGACGCACGCGTGAACGAAGCCCGAGTGTTGCTCAATGAAATTGACTTATCCAATGCAGGCTTTGAACTCAAAGAGCGGGCCCTTCTGCTCAAACAGATGATCCCTTACATCGCCCCTTCGCGTTTTTCGGACAATGTTGAAATTCAGAAAGTAGTAGAGGATCCGGACCTGTACCAGGGAGTCCAGGTTCTGTGGCCAGGAGAGATCGTAAATGAGCCCACAGGACCCGTTCTTCGCACAGCCGGTGGCAAGGTTCGCCTGAATGGCTCCGTTCCGTCTTCGGGAACAGTCAAGGTCAGCGGATTTTTCCAGAGAATCGACCGAGATCCAGTCGTGGATGTTCGAGAAATCGTTCGCTGAATTTTTCTTGCAGTCTTCCCGCGCGGGAGCTATTTTAGCAGTAGATGGAAGCTCAGGTGACATCGGCTGTAGCACAGCCAATCAATCCGTTCCACAAGGCGCCTCCAGCGGAGCCGGCGGCCCAATTGTTCAGCAGGCAGGAGATGCACCGCTACCTGGATCGCATGAACCCCATCGAAGTCCCCGGTGAAGACCGTGGCAAGAACCTTGACCTCCAGGCTTGATGAGTGAATCGAACTGAATTTGGCCCCGATTTCGTTTTTGGAACTGCAACGGCAGCCTACCAGATTGAGGGAGCGTGGCAAGAAGACGGAAAAGGTGAATCGATCTGGGATCGGTTCAGTCACACTCGTGGCAAAATCGAAAACAACCAGACCGGGGATGTTGCCTGCGATCACTACCATCGCTTTGAGTCTGATCTTGTTATATTAAAATCCCTGGGAATTCAGCACTATCGCTTTTCTATTTCCTGGTCTCGCATTTTTCCGGAAGGTCGCGGTAGGGTAGAGCAGCGCGGCGTTGATTTCTACAAACGATTGATTGCTGCCTGCGCCGCGCGCGGGATCACACCCTGGGTGACTTTGTTTCACTGGGATTTACCACAGGCACTCGAAGACAAGGGTGGATGGCCCGCTCGCGATACGTTAGACGCTTTTCTGGAATATGTTGATTTCTGTACGCGAACGTTCTCTGAAATAAAGAACTGGATGATTTTGAACGAGCCAATGGTCTTCACCGGCGGCGGTTATCTCATTGGCGTTCACGCGCCTGGCAAAAGATCGCCCTCGAAGTTCTTTGCGGCCGCCCACCATGCAGCTCTCGCTCAGGCAGAGGGAGGTCGCATAACGCGCGCGAATTGTCCAGGAGCGCAAGTAGGCAGTACTTATTCCATGACGCATGCGGAAGCCTGGTCATTTGCTCCGCGTCATCAGGCGGCCCGGGATCGTTTTGATGCTGTGATCAATCGGTTGTTTCTCGATCCTGCCTGTGGGAGAGGATATCCGTGGGATACAGTCCCATCTTTGAAGAAGATCCAGAAGCACATGAAATCAGGCGACGATGCCAAACTGAAATGCGATTTTGATTTCATTGGAATTCAGAACTATACGCGTGATGTTGTAAGGCGATCGATCCTGATGCCGTACGTCTGGGCCAGGCCGGTGTCTGCAAAGAAGAGACGCGTTCCTGAAACTGAAATGGGGTGGGAAGTATATCCTCAGGGGATCTACGAGCTTCTGCGAAAGTTCGGATCCTACCCGGAAATCAAGAAGATCTACGTTACGGAAAACGGAGCCGCGTTTCCCGATCAAGTGCAAGATGGGCGCGTCCACGACGAAAAGAGAATCGCATTTCTTCGTGCATACATCGGAGAGGTCATTCGTGCGAAGAGAGACGGATCTCCCGTTCACGGTTATTTTGTATGGAGCTTCCTGGACAATTTCGAATGGGCATTTGGCTATCGCCCAAGATTCGGACTGGTGCACGTGGACTACGAAACCCAGGTTCGAATTCCCAAGGATTCTGCGCTTTTCTACCGTGATTTGATCGCTGGAAAAGACGTCTGAGTCATTGAATTCCCAGTTCTTTGAGTCTGTAGTAGAACGTGGCTCTCTTCACACCGAGTAGTTTGGCCGCTTCCTGTTTGTTTCCCGCGCATCTCTGGATGGCAGCAATCATGACCTGTCTTGTGTAGTCGCTGACCATTGCGTCTAGTTCGCGGAAATCCATATCAGGATCCCACGTGCGAAGAGCCTCTTTGCTTACCACCTGTCCTCGCGAACTGAGGTGTCCTGGAATGTCCTCTACCCGGATTGTATCTGAAGTGCTATTGACGAGAGTCTGGATGACGCAGTTCTCCAGTTCGCGGATGTTTCCTGGCCAGTCGTAATAGGTGAGCGATTCCATGGCAGCTTTCTCTATGTGCGAAACAGGCACCTGCATTTCTGCCGCATACTTGCGAATAAAGAAATTCACGAGCACCGGAATGTCTTCTCGTCTTTCTCGCAAAGGAGGCAGAACTATCTGAAACACGCTGATTCTGTAGTAGAGATCTTCGCGAAATGTTCCTGCCTTCTGCATTACCTGCAGATCACGGTTGGTGGCGAAGAGAAATCTGCATCGTGCTTCGAGAGATTTCTTTCCACCGACTCGTTCGTATTTTCTTTCCTGAATCAAGCGCAGTAGTTTTGCCTGGAGTTCGAGAGGCATTTCGCCGATTTCGTCAAAGAATAGAGTGCCCCCTGCTGCCTGTTCGATCTTCCCGGCTCTCTCTGATTTTGCGTCTGTGAAGGCACCTTTTTCATGCCCAAAGATTTCACTTTCCCAGAGAGATGCGGGGATGGCAGCGCAGTTTACAGGAATGAACGGCTCTCTAGAAAGGCCTCCCACTTCGTGGATGGTCTGCGCAATCAGTTCTTTGCCTGTTCCGGTTTCTCCCGAAATGAGTACAGGCTGCGGCTTATCTGCATACTTTCGCACAGTCTGGTAGATCTCGGCCATCGGGTGGCTAATATAGACGAGGGCTTTTTCTTTGAGATCAAATCTGGTGGTGTCTTTCATGTCGATGATCACATCTGAAAGCTTGGCCGCCTTTTGTTCTGCGCGACCGCGCAACAAGACTACTTCTTCGTAAAGAACTGCGTTTCTCACGGCCATCGCAATGGAAGGGCGGAATGTATCAATCAGGTGAAGTTCTGAATTGGTGTACTGTTCTCCGCTCTTGCGCGCGCTGAGCATAACGTATCCAAAAATTTCGCGTTCGTAGGCAAGAGGCAGACACAGACTGAAGCCAGTTTCGCGCAGTGCAGCCACTGTATCTTCCAGCGCTTTCATTACCTGAGTGACCTGCGAACTATTTTCAGGTATGTTTTCAAACACAGGACGATCCAGATGCACGATCCGATTCACCTGGTCAAACAGGGCATCCGGCAATTTGATGAGCATGTGGAGATAGTGATCGTCCGGTATCTTCTCGTAGAAATCCGGCTGCATAGATCCAACGCTTCGTAGATACGTTTTTTGAAGTCGATCCGCGATTACAATGAATCCTTTATCAAAAGACAGAATCTTGCGAAGAGTTTCGAGTATGTTCTCGAGCAGTCTAGCCAGAGAGTTACCTTCGTATTCGATGGAATGCATCTGGCTCTTCAGACTATCCAGCTGGCTGAGGTGATTGAGGAGTTCCGTTTGTGCCAGAAGTGCAATTCTTTTGTGCACCAGCATTTCGGTGCGAGCTTTGACCTGGTCCTGCCTTCCAGTCGTAATCCGATCACCCAGAGCGATGGATAAGAGAGTTGCTTCTACTGCAGAGCCAATTTGCACTCCGTATTCCGTAAGCCAGTAGCTCGGGATGATTCCAAAAATTTTGAGAACATAGATAAATCCGCCAAAGAGAAGAGCAGACCAGGCAAGCAAATAGAACCTGGCCGGTCTATATCCCCTTCGCATGGCGATGATTCCGGAAGCCAGCGCGAAGACGATTCCAAGGATTCCAAGCCCCACTGTGGATAGTATGACCAGGCGATACAGGTCAAAGAATGAAATGAGCATGTTGAGGGCTCCCCACACAATTATCGCTCTGGCTATGTAGTCCCACTTTTTGGCAACTCGTGGAATCAGTAGAAACACGCGACAAAAGAGGATGGCTGCAAGCACTCCAGCAGAATGGAAGAAGACGATGGCGCCTTTTTTCCACCAGAGCAGCTCAGATCCAAGGAACATTCGCGCAAAGCCGTTGAGAGCGAGCTGGAAAAGGCCATGCAGCAGCACCAGAGTCAGTACGTAGTATAAATATGCCTGATCGCGCACGAAGTAATACAGGAATAGATTGTATAGAATCATCACGGCAATGACGCCGTAGTACAGTCCAAAAAGAAACTGACGTGTATTCTGTTCGTGCTCGTGCTCCTGCGGCGTATAGATGCGAACCGGGAACGTGATGGAATCATCACTCTGTACGCGCATGATCACTCGCACTTTTTCTTTTTCTGCCAGACTTAAATGAAACAATGGGAGTCGATCCGCTTGCGATCTCAAGCGCCCCTGGGTTTCTACGCTCTCTGAATTGGCTCGCAGAATGGTGCACTCGAGGAGGTCTATCAGCGGATAGGCAACTTCAATGATGTATTCTCCGGCCGCCGGTGCTTCCAGATCAAACCGGACCCAGTGGGTGGAACGCGAATACCCCAGGTTGGGTGTTGCGCTTCCGAAGTGTTTCCAATTTTTTGAAATGTTCGCAGTTTGCGATGTTAGACTTGCGGTCGGGTCTTCTAGAATTTCAACGCTGGGCTTGATTTGAGCGCTTGCAGCGCGTGGAAGCACAAATAACCCTGCAAGCAGGATCAGCCCCGCCATCGTACTCTGCCGCATGCTTCCCCCGCGTTCCAAAGATCTGGAATTTCCGAAATGTTGGAATCCCGAATATTGGAAATCAACCCTTTTTCTTTCGCGCGCGTGCGAAGACGAAGATTTTATTTTTTGCGTCGCACTAATCACTTTGGCCAACGGTGAAAGCGATTTTCGCGTGAACGTTAGTCGCTCCTGCGACTGGTGCACCGCGCAACCATTCGTATCTGTGAGTGCCTTGCATGGTACGATCTATGCACATGTAGTGCCAGGTGCGAATGCACAGGAGGAATAGAATGAAGAAAGCCATTGTTTTCGGTCTGGCTCTGAGTTTGACCGGGATCATGACATCGGCGAATGCCACAGTACGCAAGACAGCCAATCCGGTTGTGTTCGCGCACGGTCTGGCTGGCTGGGACAATATTCTGGGGGCGTTCTATTTCGGGGACAACAACGGGAACTTCGTGGGAGATCCCTGCGATGAGTTTCTGGAAGTACTCTGCAATGGCGGGTTGAATTCCAGCCAGAAGGCTTATGCGGCATCCGTGCAGCCTTTTCAGAGTTCAGAAGTCCGCGGAACGCAACTGGCGGATAAGATTCAAAGCTATATGACAAGCGTAGGCGCTTCTTATGTAAACATCATCGGGCATTCTCAGGGTGGCATTGACGCTCGCAAGGCGGCAGTCGTTCTCAAGCAAAGAAAAGGATACGCAGTTGTGAAGACTCTAGTATCTGTATCTTCGCCTCACAGAGGATCACCTGTTGCCAAATACATCCTCGATCTGAAGCCGGGTGTGGTGAGCGTAGTGGATGCTCTGGCACAGCTTTTCGGAAACGTGATCTATGGATCCGGCAACGACGGATACGCGGCAGCCAAGCAGCTGGTGTACAATGACTACAGCTCCACGGATGGAGTAACCACCGGTATGAAAGCGTTCAACACCGCTTATGCAAGCTACAATACTGCGGTGTCCAATCGTCTGGCTTCCGTGATCACCGCACAGCAAGGTCTCGATGTCAATCCAGCGCTCTACATTTTGAGCAAAGGTTTCTATGACATAGACGGCGATGGAGCCACCTGTGCCGTTGCTTCTGACGACTGTGATAACGACGGCGCACTTGGAAAAGGAAACGGATCCAAAACAGATACGGATGACGACGGTCTCGTGGGTGTGAACTCGCAGCAAATGGGCTATCGCCTCAAGTATTCTGAATGTTTCCTGTGCGACGACTACGTAACACAGGACACGACTCTTGGATATCTGACGGATCTGAACAATCCAACATCCGCGCAGCAGAGCTCACACGCCGACGTGCTCAACCAGGATCACCTGGATGTAACTGGCGTTGGACCTGACACGATGGACGAAAACGAATTTTACGCCGCGATCATTGACTACATGTCCGCGAACGGTGGCTAAGAAAAGTTTGCTAAATTTCGAAACCGCCTCTTCGCAGGGGCGGTTTTTTATTTACCGCGTTATCCCTTCGCGCGCGATATACCACAGACATTCAAACATGCTGAATGCATCACTATTATGAAAAATAAGAAACTACTATTCCTTGGTGGCGGCGCAGCCATTATCCTTGTTGCCATTGCGGCATTTTTGATCCCCGGTCGCGATCCTGTTCGCAAGAAATTTGAAGAGCTCGAGAGTAAGACCAGCAAATACACTCCATCTGAATCTGTGCTCGAAAGCATCAAAATGAAGGATGCGGGCGACGGTCATTTGACTTATGACGGGGAGCTTACTTTTGACCAGACGGTTGCTCTTCTCCGGAAGAAGTACGGCGCGAAGATCAATCACCCCCTCGTGCAAATGAGGATGCTGCAGGAGCTTCTTCGCTATTTGCAGAAGAAGTATCCAAACAACTGGGTGGAATACCTGCACGAGTTACTGGGTGCGGCCTTTCCTGAACTGGCTCAGAAGCTTTTTACTATGTCCAAGAACCTGTATTTGTATGACAAATTCCTGAACGATACACGAGACAAAGCAACAAAGATGGGGGACGGGGACAGAGACAAGTTCCTCTGGAGCAAGCGGTATGAGCTGTTCGGATCGGATGCGGATGAGATCTGGGCCGGCGAAAAAAAATACAATGATGTAAAAAATGCTCTCAACGACATTGCAAACAATCGCACGGGCACAATCAAGGAGAAGCTCAGCCAGTTCAAGGACACACTGAACAAGACATATGGAGATACTCTTCCCAGTGTCATGGAATCCAGACGCCAGAATCTGCTCGATGGTTTTGTTGGAGCGGTTCAAACAGATTTGCAGTCTATGACACCTGCGGATCGCAGAGAAGCAATGCACGACATCCGTAGTTCCATGGGAATGGACGACGCTGCTATCACGCGATGGGACGCGCTCGACGCGGAGCGCGATCAGAGATGGTCCAACGGGCAGATTTATACCAATGAACGTAAGCAGATCATTTCGCAATACACTGGAACAGACCGTGAACAGAAGTTAGACGATCTTCGTCATAAGCTATTCGGAGACGAAGCTGACACGATCAAGAGTGAAGAGGCATCTGGCTACTTTCGCTTCGATGGAAAGCAGCAGTACGGCATCAATTGAAGCCGGGCACATTCTGGCGCCTTACATGGCGCCTGGAACTTTTCACTCATCTGATTCCTGTTCCCAGTGCGATCTATTTCTCCGCAGTTGCGGGAGGATTTCCGGAAAACGAATTCATTCTGGCCATCAACGTGGGCGCCATTGGTGGCGGTCTTGTGGTTGTGCTGGGCGTCATCTGGCGTTACTTTCGCCTGCAGTCCATTGAGCGCAGAGTCGCAGCCCTCGACGCTGGATCTCTCGATGAAGCGCGAGCCCGCCGCCTGAAGATAGAAATACTTCGTTATCCGCGAGATGAAGCAATCGTGATCATCCTGCGCTGGATTACAGGCGTACCCATTGTTCACATCCTGTATATCATACTAAACGGTCTTCGCATATCCACTCACATCACGATTCCATTCGTATTCCTTCTCACCACGCCCATATCCGCGGTGGTTTATCTGTTCATTTCAGAGCGTGAAGTCAGGCCTTTGCTCCTCCGCGAAAGCCTGGCTCACATACACGTCCCCTCCGATGCCATTCCAAAGATAAGCTATTACTGGCGCATTCTTGTCTCCTTTCTTGCAGTCGGATCCATGCCGACCGTGATGCTTGGCTATGTGCTCTTCGCGTACGTTCTGGGTGCCATGCCACTGGAGCATCCTTTGATGCACGTCGCGGCCATTGCTCTGATGATGTTTGCCACCATTTTGTTTGCTTCCTGGGTTGTGGTGCGAGCGGTGAGGGATGGACTTTCCGTGACTCACGGTGTTCTCACCAAACTGGGCGAAGGTGATCTCGATGTAGTAAGCGAGAGAACCAGTGCAGATGAAATGGGAGATCTGGACTTCCATCTGGGGCGCGTGATCGAGAAACTGCGCTCTATGTACAGTGAGATTCGAAATCTCAACGAGTCTCTAGAAGAACGCGTCCGATCGCGCACGGAAGAGCTAAAGAAGACTCTCGATGATGTGCAGGCGCTGAAAGTGCAGCAGGACGGAGACTACTTCCTCACATCCCTTCTTCTTGAACCTCTTGCTTCTAATAATTCAAGCGGTTCTACTGTTGGCGTGCAGTTTCTGGTTCATCAGATGAAGCATTTCACGTTTCGCAAATGGACCAAGGACATTGGCGGTGATATTTGCATTGCAGATCGATTTGAACTGAAGGGATTGCCGCACACAGTTGTCATGAATGCGGATGCGATGGGTAAATCCATTCAGGGAGCAGGCGGTGCTCTTGTTCTTGGTTCTGTCTTCCATGCAATCTTGAGTCGAACGCGCATTGTTGCGGGCGTCCAGAATCTTACCCCGGAAGCATGGTTGAAGAGTGCGTTCATCGAATTGCAGAAAGTTTTCGAAAGCTTTGGTGGTTCTATGCTTGCTTCTCTCGTTCTCTCCCTCGTGGACGAAGACACAGGTCTGATGTATCATCTAAATGCAGAACATCCGGGTCTTGTCATCTATCGCGGTGGAGAAGCTCGATTCATTCCTGGTCGAGAAATATTCAAGAAAATTGGAACGAACACTGGACATGATCTGGGTGTCATCACTGTGGATACTTTTCAGCTGCGGCCCGGAGATGTAGTGATCGCAGGTTCCGACGGTCGCGACGATCTTCATGTTGCGAGTGCGGAGGAAGGCGGCAGGATCATCAATGAAGACATGAATGCCTTTCTTACAAGCGTAGAAGAAGGCGACGGTGAGCTGGATGCCATTTATCGCTCTTTGCAACGCCGAGGAAGTTTTATCGATGACGTTTCTCTGGTTCGCTTTGCGTTTAAGGAAGACGCGGCTGCTGAAATACAAACAGACACTACACCTGTTTCAGAAGCATTGTCCGCGCTTCGCGGGCGTGGGGATTTAAGACAGGCGGCAGCGAAAGCGGAGAGGTTGCTCATCGATCATCCGCATCCAGTTTTGTACAGACAGCTTTTGAAGACCTACATAAAACTGAAGGAATACGCGGCGGCCTGCGTGCCCGGTCAGTGGCTCTGTCTGCATCATCCGCGTGATCTACAGTCTATATTCCTTGCGTCCTATGCGATGAAACGCACGGGCGAATACATGGCTGCGGCAGAGCAGGGAGAGAGGATTAGAACGCGAGATCCATTTGCTCTCAAAAACCTGGTGAATCTTGCAGACGTTTACAGATTGATGGGAAATCGCGATCGTGCGGGAAAAATCACGGCAGAAATTCTAGTCATCGAGCCTCAGAATCACCATGCATTGAAACTGAAGTCTCTGCTCTAAGCTTGCGCGAAGCTTTGCCCTGGAATTCGTTTTGCGTTACATGTTTCGACGGTAGCTTCCGCCAATGCTGTAGAGCGCGCCCGTGATCTGTCCCAGCGAACAAACCTTCACTGTTTCGAGGAGCTCTTCGAATACGTTTTCGCCTGAGGCTGCTGCGCGCTTGAGCCGGTCGAGAGCGTGTTTGCCTTCTTCCGGAAAGGCGCGCGAAAGATTCGCCACTCTCTCAATCATCTGATTCTTTTCGTCATCCGTGGAGCGGATGAGTTCCATCCTGGTTTCTCCAGGTGGAGTCTGTTTTCCCTGAAATGTATTTACGCCAATGATTGGCAATTCGCCTGAATGCTTGAGCGTCTCATAATGGAGAGACTCTTCCTGGATCTTCGCACGCTGATACATGGCCTCCATGGCTCCTGGAACTCCACCTCTTTCAGTGAGTCTGTCAAATTCAGCAAGCACAGCTTCTTCCACTAGATCCGTCAGTTCTTCAATGATGTAGGATCCCTGGAGTGGATTCTGATTTTTGTTCAGTCCCAGTTCTTTGTTGATGATCAGTTGAATCGCCATGGCCCGCCGAACTGAATGTTCTGTGGGAGTGGTGATTGCTTCATCGTATGCATTGGTATGGAGGCTGTTCGTATTGTCATAGAGTGCATAGAGGGCTTGCAGGGTGGTTCGAATATCATTGAAGTCAATTTCCATCGCATGCAGAGATCTTCCGCTCGTCTGGATGTGATACTTCAGTTTCTGCGACCTTTCTCCCGCGCCGTAGAGACGCTTCATCGCCACAGCCCAGATTCTTCTGGCTGCACGGCCAATCACCGAATACTCAGCGTCCAGTCCGTTAGAGAAGAAGAAGCTGAGGTTCGGTGCGAAGTCGTCTACCCGGATGCCGCGCTTTCTATAGTATTCAACGTAGGTAAAACCATTCGCAAGTGTGAATGCAAGCTGCGTGATTGGATTTGCGCCTGCTTCTGCGATGTGATAACCGGAAATAGAAACAGAGTAAAAGTTTCGCACTCCGTTTGCGGAGAAGAACTGCTGAATGTCTCCCATCATCTTGAGTGCAAACTGTGTGGAGAAAATACAGGTGTTCTGTGCCTGGTCTTCTTTGAGTATGTCCGCCTGAACGGTTCCGCGAAGTCCTGTAAGCACAGATTTTTTGATCTTCGCATAGGTTTCAGGATCCACCATTCTTTCTCCTGTCATTCCCAGTAGAAGTCCGGTTCCATTGTGGCCTGCGGGAAGAGAGCGATCGTAGGCGGGCACAGATAGCCCCCGGGCAGAATAGAATTCGCCAATCCGCTTTCTGGTCTCTTCCAGTTTCCCTTCTGCGCGCAGGTATCTTTCCACTTCCTGATCAATGGCAGTATTGAAGAAGAATGCCAGAATCACAGGTGCAGGTCCGTTGATTGTCATGCTTACACTGGTTCCAGGATCAAGCAGATTGAAACCGGAATAGAGGCGTTTGCAATCGTCCAGAGTAGGAACGCTGACTCCGGAGTTGCCAATTTTTCCAAAGATATCCGGCCTGAGCCCTGGATCTTCGCCGTATAACGTTACAGAATCAAAAGCTGTGGAGAGGCGAACAAATGATTTTGTCTCCCCTCCAGTCAGATAGTGAAATCGAGTGTTGGTACGCTCGGGTCCGCCTTCGCCTGCGAACATGCGAATTGGATCCTCATCCTGCTTGCGAAAGGGGAAAACAGATGCCGTGAATGGAAACTGGCCCGGAAGGTTTTCTCTGTATGCATATCGCACGAGGTCGCGGCTTGATTCCGTTTTTGGCAGAGCAATCAAGGGGAGGGAAAGACCGGATAGAGTGGTAGTCCGGAGTTCCTGGGAAATTTGCTTATCTCTGATGAAATACGTGAGGGTGTTTCCAGAATAGGCTTCGCGCGTGGCAGGCCATTTAGAAAGCCATTCGAGCACTTCCGGCTTGATGCTGGATCTGAGATGTGCGATTCTTTCGTCGAGTGCGGATACAAGTGCCGCGTTGTCTCCTGAAAGTTCGCGCGCGCGCATGAGACTCTGGAGGTCAGAACATTTGTTGCTCTCTGCTTCTCCTTCCGCGAGGTAGCCGCGCACTGTACTTGCGATGTCAGACAGATAGCGGATTCTACCAGCGGGGAGGATTTCAGTTGTATCGAGATCCGGGCTCGATCGATCAATGGGAGCAAAGGAAACTCCAGTTTTTTTTGCAATGAGGTCTACGAGTGCGGAGTAAAGCTGTGTAACTCCACTGTCCTGAAAGCGTGCAGCAACTGTAGTGTACACTGGCATTTCCTGCGGATCTTCAGAGAATCGATTGTGATTCCTTTGATACTGCTTCCTTACATGCATCAGAGCGTCTTTCGCGCCAGCTCGATCTCCTTTGTTCAGCGCCACGATGTCCGCGAAATCGAGCATCGCAATTTTCTCTAGCTGAGAAGGCGCGCCGAATTCAGGCGTCATCGCGTACAGATTTACGTCCGCGATTTCAGTGATTTCCGCATCTGATTGCCCGGAACCAGAAGTCTCTACAATGATCAGGTCGAAAGGGAGTCTCTTGAAAACGGAAAGGATTCTGCTGAGAGCATCGCTGACTGTACCACCTGATTTTCTCGTCGCAAGGGAGCGGAAGAATATCTGATCTGGATGAAGCGAAAGAGAATTGATTCGAATTCTATCTCCGAGCAATGCTCCGCCAGTTTTCTTTCTGGTTGGATCTACTGCGAATACGCAGATGCGAAGGTGAGGGTTGGCTTCAAGGAATCGGTTGAGAAGCTCATCTGTGAGAGACGATTTGCCAGCGCCACCCGGGCCAGTAATCCCAAGGACAGGACAGCTCTTTTCGCCCGGCTCGATCGGGGGATTCTCACCTTCTTCTATCATTGTAATGAGGCGACCGAGTACCTCCGGCTTTGTACTGTCTCCCTGGATGATGCCCAGATCTTTTGGTGAGAAATCTGTTCCTTCGAGCATCGACGAAATGATTCCGGCAAGGCCCAGAGTGCGTCCATCTTCAGGAGAAAAGATCTTTGTGATTCCGGAAGATTCCAGATCCTGGATTTCTTCCTGGACAATGACGCCGCCTCCGCCTCCGTAAATCTTGATGTGATCTGCTCCGCGGCTTTTCAATAATTGTTTAAGATATTTAAAGTATTCAACGTGGCCTCCCTGATAGCTGGAGATGGCAATGCCCTGTACGTCTTCGCACAGAGCTGCTTCCACTACATCCTGCACAGAGCGATTGTGCCCCAGATGAATGACTTCAGCGCCGTAGGACTGCAGTAGTCTGCGGAAGATGTTGATGGATGCGTCGTGCCCGTCGAACAGGGAAGCTGCTGTTACAAACCGAATATGATGTTTCGGTTGATAGATTTCTGGATGGTTTGGTTTTTCTGCTGTCATGGCCTGAAGAATTGATCCATGAGTACTGGATCTGGTTTGATAAATTCGCCTGGTTCAGAGGCGCCGTTTGGATCGATGAATTTCTGACTGACTCCGATGAGACTTCCACGGAATGTAAGGTCCACTCTACAAATGCTTCTGCCGGCAACAATGCACACGTAAGGTCCGGCAGGATCGCGATAGAATAGATTTTTCTTTCCTGATTCGATGACCAGGAATCGGCCAAGTTCACCTACCGCTGAGTGCACGTTTCCGGTCTGGCCCGCGAAGATTGCTTCCGTCTGTGGTTCGGAGAGAAGCAAAATCGAAAAGTCTGCGTCCGCTTTGTGAGCGCTGGATTCGAGATCGCGCAACAGCGCGTCTGATTTCCTGTCTTTGAGAGGATCCAGTCCCGTGATCCACCACTTGAGAGTGGAGTTTGCAGTGATGATTTCCGTTTTGCATTTTGCTTTTGGAGTGCATTCGCGTTCTACAACGGGCAGATCCAGGCTCGTTTTTTCAAGCAGAGCTCTTTCTTGCTTTGAGAATGTAAGCGCGGAGAATCCTACGTACTGGATGAGTCCTGGATCGGGTCTTTTGAGAGAATCTTCCAGTGCAGTGCTGAGAGTGGCCTGTGTGAATTGTCCTGCGTGCACTGCGATGACAGATCCGCCGCGCGGTGCGATCTTCTGTTCAATTCTTCTTTTGAGTGCGAGGAACGCGGCCAGCCCTCCGCGTCCTTTCTGGTCGACTGCGAAGTCTCCTTTCCAGTCCGCGATGGCAAGTATCGTGACCGTTCGCTCAGTTTGCGCGGAGAGTGCGGATGCAAACAAAAGCGCCAGCAGCAATCCGGGTCCTTTCATGGTTCACAGTCAGTTGTTTTGGACAGGGTGCAAGCAACTTTCGAAACGTCAGCGAAGCCTATTTCGTGGTCATTTGCTCTACGCCATTCCAGCCTTCGGGCACGCCCTTCTCCATGTACAATCTGCATCGCCTCACGAAGATTCCGGCGGCGCGATCATCGGGGTTGCTTTTCAATACTTCAATGAAAAGAGAACGAGCGTTTTCAAATTTCTGGCTGAGGTACAATTTCTGGGCTTCATCAAATTTCGCGCGCGAAGCTTCCTTTAGCTGGCGGACTGAATCTGTTTCTCCGTCGAGCACTTCGATTACAATGACCGGTTCCTTTTTCCCCTTCACCTGCACCCGGTCCAGAGTGCGAAATGAGAAACGAGATGGATCTTTTAAAAGACTTTGAGTGCGATTGGAAATGATGAGAGACGTTCCATAGATTTTTGTCAGCCCTTCCATGCGCGAAGCCAGGTTGACGTGGTCACTGATCACGGTTCCTTCCATGCGGCTTTTTTCACCAATTGTGCCAAGCATCAGATCCCCGGTGTGAAGGCCGATTCCAGTGCGAACAGGTGCGTAACCGGCACTCAATCTTCCGTGATTCCAGACTTCTAGAGCGCGAAGCATGCCGATCGAAGACATAAGAGCGTTGTCCGGAGAATCGAACAGCGCCATGATCGCATCTCCGATGTACTTGTCGATGAAGCCGTGGTGTTCGCGCACCACCGGCCCAACCTGATTGAGATAACTATTAATAAATCTAAAGTTTTGTTCCGGTGTCATGGATTCAGACAGAGATGTGAAGGATCTGATGTCTGAGAAGAGCACCGTCATTTCTCGCGCGATGTTGTCTCCCAGAGAGACTCCGACTATGTTTTCTTTGCCCAGTAGTTTCAGGAATTCAGAGGGAACAAATCGACTGATTGCTTCATTGATTTCTACTTGAGCCTGTCTGGCGAGTTTCTCCTGCTCGAGTGCTCTTTCTAGATTGCTATAGAGCTTTGCATTCTCCAGGGAAGTAGCGATCTGAGCCGATAGAACCTGAAGTGCTTCGAGTCTGGCCGGACTGAATACTCCAGGCGCGCCGTTATTTTCCAGATACAGAATGCACGATAATTTCCCCTGCAATACGACAGGCATGCACAGGACACTTCGCGGTTTGTATTCTAGAATGTACGGATCCGCGCGAAAACGCGAATCGGAGGCGGCCTCATCTACTACAATGCTGGTGCGAGTGCGTTCCGCTAGAAGAACAATAGAATGCGGCAGCAGGTTGTAATCTTCCAGAGGGACATTCGGAACAGGCGTAACCTGATCGGTGAGCGCGTTTCCAGCTGCGGAAACTACGACCGCGCCCTCCTGATCGAGAAGAAGGTGTGCTTTTTGTGCACCTGCGTTTTCCATTACGATCCGGAGAAGTTTTCCAAGCAGACCTTCGAGCTGGATCTCTCCGGAAATGGATGCGGCGGCTTTTACAATCGTTTGAAAATCAAAACCGCCTGCCTGTGCAAGACCGCCTGAACCTGACATTTGCGATCCGCGCACAAGTTCGGGGAAATGATTCTCGATTTCCTCTACTTTGGCCGTGATGTCAAGTGCGCCGTAGATGGCTCTTGCTTCGCGCACATACAGCAATGCGAATTTCCTCTGACCCAATCCCGTGAAATAACTGGCGGCGAGTTCGTTTGCATGAGCTTCATCTAGATGAAATCCCTGCGACCTGGCGGTTTCGATAGCCTCGTCGTAGAGGGGAATTGCGTCGCCGTGGCGGGCGTCCAGTCTTGCTCTTTCCGCGCGAAGCATCAGGTGCATGTGTTTGAAATTGTCCGGGCTGTTTTTTGCGAATGATTCAATGCGTGACATGGACGCGTCGAATGCTTCGAGCAGTTTTTTTCGATCCGCTTTGGGCTGCCCGGCGAGAGCTCCGGCAGAAAGGCCTCTGTGTAACTCGAGGGCCGGGTGAGAGAGTGTGGCTTTCTGCAATTCTCCGTTTTCTTCCGCCTTGCGCGCGAAATCCAATGCCTGGTCATACTGGCCAAACATGTCTGCGAGAGAGGTCTTAAATAAATTCAAGTAATAGAGTCCGTCTCCGTAGCGGGTTTCTTTCCAGAATTCAGCAGTCTCTTCCTCGTGGAATCTCTCTCCGGACAACCTGGTTCTGTTTCTAGAACCGCCCTGCAAATTGGATATGTATTGCCTGCCCATTTGCACGAGCTGGATCACCTGTTTTTGTCCGGTGCGATACAGCGGATTTGCGAAACGATCAAAATCGGAGAGAACTTCTTTGAGAGGTTTGTGACCTACCCACAATGCACTGGCAGTCAGAAGAAAGATGACCGCGGCCACATATTCTAGATCTCCGGACTCCAGTCCCGCCTGATAGGCATGAGTGAGGTAGTCAGTAGATTCGCGTGCATGTTGCTTCCAGTGATGCACTCCAGCAGAGTAGAGAAAGTACACTCTGCATTTCAAATCGCGCGCCTGCAATTTTTCTACCAGGTCAAGGGCCATTCTACCAATTCTGTAGCCTCGCTCCGATTCTCCATCTCCACACAGAATCATTCCATAGGCAGCATACGCGTACGCAGACGCAGGAGCATTTCCGTGTTTGGTAGAAAGCTGGATCATTCGCGCAATGATAGAATAGAAAAGTGGAGCGTTTCCCGCGAAGGCTGGAGTTGCAATTTGCATGAGCACTCGCATGGCTGCTTTGTTGGACTCTTCTTCCATGAGATGAAGATCTACCAGGCGATCTGGATTCTTTCCGGAGAGAGATTTATCTGCGGCGCCGAGTTCCGCTTTCACACTCGACGCAGAAGGCGAAGAAGTGAGTTTGACTCCGAGGAGCCCCAGAACTTCAAGGCCCAGGCGAATTGCTTCTGCTCTTTCTCCACGGCCTGCACTCATGGCGATTTTGAGTTCGTAGACGCGGACTTTTTCGAGGGGGCTTTTTGCCTTTTCGAGGATTTTAGAGAAGTATTTGTCCGCGTTTTTTGGATCGTTTAGAATGTAGTTGATTTCGCCCAGGTCGCGGTGCACCTGCATGTAAATGTCGTAGTGTTTTTCCGCCGCGTCGGGAGGAAGAACATCGAATGCAACGCCAAACAACCGAAGCGCTTCTTCGTAGGCGCTTGCGTCGCGCGCTTTCTTTCCAGCCTGAATGTTCAGTTCAATGAGGCGCAAGCGCTCTTCCGCATCCAGAATCAGTTCTCGGCCCTGGTTAAAATGATGCGTGATTTCTAAAATCCGATCGTCTCTTTCTGCAAACGGAAGGTTTGCAAGAAGGGTTCTGCCAATTCGCAGATGGTTCTGTCTCCTGTGATCGTCGTTTAACAGAGTGTAGGCGGCATTGTGCACCTGGTCATGCACAAACCGATAATCCACCTGCATTTCTGACTGCCCGCCGGAAAATGCGGCATACTTGTAGGAATCGTCGAGAGATACGAGCAGACCTTCGATCAGCAGTTCTTCAATTTCACCCGCTGTTTTAGTCTGCGTCCAGTCCATGCACATGGCCAGGGTCCGCAGATCGAATTTACTTCCCAGACACGCTGACATGCGAATCAAATCCTGGCCTGTTTCTGACAAATGCTGGATGTTGCCTGCGATGATGCGAAGCAAATCGTCTGACATGCTCTGGGCGCGGATCTTGAGAATGTCGTAGGTGAAATGTCCGTTCTCTTCATCAAAGAAGATGAGTCCGTCCTGGTGCAGGTTTTTGAGAAATTCTCCGCAATAGAATGGGTTACCGTCTGTCTTGCGAAACGCTGCGTCTGCAAGATCGTCTGCGAGGCTGGTTCTTCCTTCTGGAAGTGCGAGCGCCCCGATTACAAGTTCCCGCACATCGCGCGGTCCAAGGAGCGCCAGTTTCAAATCCACAGGTTTGATTCCAGCTTTGCGTAGATCTTCCAGGGCCAGAGTGAGCGGATGCGCGTCTGGAACTTCGTTGTCTCTATAGGAACCAACAATGAACAGATGGCGAAGATCCGGATCTGCGAGCAGAGTCTTCAGTAGCCCGAGCGTGGCCACGTCTGTCCATTGCAGATCGTCGAGGAATAGCGTCAGAGGATGTTCGCGCGTTGCAAACACTCGAACGAAGCTCTGAAACACCAGATGAAAACGGTTACGCGCTTCTGTGGGTGGAAGCTCCCGAACAGGAGCCTGATCTCCTACTATGAGTTGCAGATCAGGAATTACGTCGATGAGTACCTGGCCGTTCATACCAAACGAACGCACGAGCTGGTCTTTCCATGCTGCCAGGCGCTCTTTGCTTTCCGTAAGTAGTTGTCGGATCAGTTCTTCGAATGCGTCTATGAATGCGCTGTAAGGTACGTCTCTTTTGTGAGCCTCGAATTTTCCGGAGGTGAAGTAACCATGACTCTTTGTCATGGGCCGAAGCATTTCATGGATCAGAACTGTTTTTCCGGCTCCCGATCTACCGGAAATCAAAGCAAGAACCGGTTGTCCGTCGCACACCTGGGCATACGACGCAAGCAACAGATCTCTTTCTTTCTCACGGCCGAATAACGTCTGAGGGATTTGGAATGAGTCCGAAAAATCGCGCGAACCGGCGGTGAAGTTGCTGATCGTACCTTTTTCCTGGAGTTGCTTCAGACATTCTGTAAGATCGCGCGCAAGACCGGCTGCACTTTTGTATCTATCTTCGGGATTCTTTGCAGTCAGACGACTGAGAACCTGTTGTATGCCTTCCGGCACTGCGTCGCCGTATCTTGCCTTGCCCGCTTGAGGAAGATCGCGTGCGATGTGGAAATGGACGAACTCCATTGGATCGTTGCTTTCAAAGGGACGTCTTCCTGTGAGAATCTCAAATAGAGTGATGCCAAGAGAATAGAAATCAGAGCGATAATCAATGGATCGATTCATCCTGCCTGTTTGTTCTGGCGCGATGTAGGGAAGTTGTCCCTCAATTTGATCCGGCGTCAAGAGTCCTGCGTTCTCGCGACCGAGTGTGGAAGAAATGCCAAAGTCAGTTATGTAGACGTGACCTGTGGTCGGGTGGACTAGAATGCTACCTGGATGAAGGTTCTTATGAACGATTCTTTTTTTGTGAACCTGCGCGAGTATCTCTGCCACCTGGATTCCGATTCGCAAGAAGTCGAAGATGGAATGGACTCCTTGCTCGGTGGCTCGCGCAAGCTCGACTGCACCCGGGTCTTCGAGTACGATGGCAAGACCACCCTGGTGTGGAAACAGGCCAAGAGAGCGAATTACGCCGGGAACTTCTAGAGCGCTGGAAATTTCGTGATCGCGTCGCATCCGTGCGACGTCACGCGGGTCTGGAAATCTCCCGCCAATCGCTCGAACGCGGGCCGGCTGCCCATCAGAGAGTCTTTGTCCCCGATAGACCGCAATTTTGTCTCCTTCCGAAATCGTATCCGTGAAGCGGTAGCCGGGTATCGATATCAACCGGTGGAACGTGAGTTGGGCTGTCGATTTGTCAAGTAAGGTGTCGTCTTTCTCTTGTATCTTTTTGGATCATGCGGCGCCTCATTCGATTGCCGTGCAGGATACGTGGATCCCCTCAAGCTCCAGAGCCTGGAGGAACGCGGATGGTGCGGAGTCGAGCGAAGTGCCCGATTGAAGGCACGCCGTTTCCCAGACGCCTCCCGACCACAGAAAGACGATGGCGTCGCCCGGTGGAAGAGGCGCGAAAGTTAGAACTCCTGGAGCGCTTTCCTGAAACTGGATGTTGACCAATCCGTCTCGAACCCATGCCATCAATGCCGAATAACGTGTTTGCGAATCCACCCATAACCGATCCGTTGTGGCGCGTTTGATGCTGACCGCCTTCTTTACGGATGGAATACCGGGAGTGCTTCCTGCGAAATTTCCTCGCCATGAGAGGCTGTGAATGGCAAGCGTCTGCCCCGGAACCATCCAGGAGCTTCTTGCTGTCCCCGCACTCTCGCTCGCCTTCTGGTTTGCACTTACGCATGAATCGGAGGCGCGAAAGTGCTGTGCACCGGCGGAAGCTCCGCTTCCAAAAAATACTGTCAGCCTTCGAATGGTTCCACACCATAGAGGACTTTCGAATGCAACCGGCAACCCGCTGGTGGGGAAGGGTGGCTTTCCTTCCAGTCTTGCACTCGATACCACTCGCTCAAATTCCTGATTGAAAAGCCACGTTACAGCAGGATCGTGAAATTCAAAATAGGCTTCCTGATTGGAATCGCGCGCTCCAATCGAAAAATTGTACGACCCCGTTAGAACCATCTCATCATCTACAACCATAG
The DNA here is from genome assembly GCA_019694685.1 of Leptospirales bacterium. GTDB lineage: Bacteria > Spirochaetota > Leptospiria > Leptospirales > Leptonemataceae > JAEUSB01. The sequence goes on along the minus strand of JAIBBM010000019.1, from coordinate 33,101 downwards.
TCTTATGATGAAGATGTCCACCGTGCACTACACCGTCTTCAGTTTGGAATTCAGAACGGTTTCCATCCGTGTATATAAAAGCTCTTGTGGCAATGTTTAGCTGAACGCCTTCGTCCGGCAGTCCGTCGCTTTCTGCGTCATAGATTCCCTCTATAAGAACTCCTCGCATAGCGCTTTCTGCCATGGCAGAGGATAAAACCTGGTCTGTGTGGCTGAAGATCATATATCGTAATGTTTTTTTAGCATTGAGCGCGGCCAGAATGAGTCTGGTCTGGATGAGCTTTCCGCGAGAGGGCGAAACCAGAAGAACTCCTCCGTATGGAAGGAATACTGGAGATGCATTTGCGTCTGCATTTTCGAGGGACCTGTCCACTTCCATGGCAGTATTTGTGCTCACATTCAGAAAAAAGAATGCATTGTTGTTGTGAAATAGATCGCTCTGCGTAAAATTTCCTGTGCCAGAAATCAGCAGTCTGTGATCTATAATCCACACTTTGGAATGCTGCAAACCTGACCTGGCTCTGATCCGAAAGGCAAAACCGGATTCGCGCAATTCCGCATAACTTTGATCCGGGGATCCTACAATCTTTAGAAGAATCTTGCGCCCTCTGGCGCGGTCGAGCGCGCGAAGAATCTCTGGTTCATCTATTTCATAGCAATACAGGCTGATCGACTCTTTTGCACCATCTATCTCATGGACGATTCGATCTCGAATAGAAGGATCGTATACGTCCGGTCTCGTGAACAAGAAATCATGCGATGCCTGATCCAAAAGAACCCCTGGAAACTCCGGCCTTGATCGATGGATGCAGGATTCATGAATCAAAATCAAAAAGAACAGTGTTGAAAGTCTTCCCATTCCTGTACTGGTATCCGATGTGCAAATCGTTCTGCCCGAATCAAAAAGCGGCTCGCTCAAGCGAAAGGGTGAATCGTTCTGCGGCGAGCTTTGAGCCTTCGTCCGATTTCGCGGACAGTCTTCCATATTCGAATAGCAATCTCCCTACTTCATGCTGGATGGAGACCTGGACAGTGATCTCCCTGAGCTCCGGGATTTTATGGTCGCGACGAATTTTAGAGTAAGGATTGCCAGAGTGGTCTGTTCGAGGCGCCAGCGGACGAAACAGTGATCCTGCCAGAGAAAGTTCGAGCCGAGGCATTTCCAGGGAGACCCTCGCGCGAGCCACTCCAGCCGCGAAGCGAAAAGCGCGAAAGGAAGTTGATGATTCGATTCCGGTGCAGTTTTCCTTCGCACGACAAAGCCTCGCGAAAGGAACTGCGTCGATTTCGCGAAGGAAGATGTTTGTTCCTGAGAACTGATTCCACCCGGTGTATCCTGACTTTTCATCGGACGTGCGATTCCCGTCCACGTTGGACGGAGGCTCTGGCAGAAAACCATCTGCGTAGAGGTGAAACCATCCGACAGAAAACATGGCTCCGGCCTTCAATGCCTGACCTTCTAGAGAGGCCCGCGTGGAATGCGTTTCCCCTGTGTGCATGGTCGTATAACGTCCCTGAGAATGAATCACCGCAATGCGTGTGTAGAACTGGATGAATCCGTCCGGCTTGTCTATGTAGAATCCGGCGCCCGTGTAATCCAGACGGTCTTTTCCTTTACCCGCCTGGCTGCCTTGTTGGATTCCTTCGTAATGAACGGACATTCCAGCGTTTTTAAAAAATAGAAATGCCTGGGCCCTTGCGCCCCGGGCCTCCGCATTGTTCAGATCTACGATCGCAGGATAGAATTCTACGCCCGCATGTTCTCCGCGAAAGAAGACCGCAGTGCCGCTCCTCCCGTCTTCTGCGTCTCCCAGGAAAGAAGCGTGCGAAGAATGTGCATTGCCTCCAATGGGGTCCACGCCCACCGATCCTCGTGGGTCCGGATAGAATTGTCCGAGCATGATTCCGCATCCAGAAGCGCTGCACCCGGAATATCCGGCGGCAAATAGAGAGCCTCGAAGTAGCTGGACTTTGCCTTGAGCGCTGAAGAGTGCGGCTGCGTCTGCGGAATATAGAAACGAGTTTTCTTCTGCATCCAGAGAAGAGCCTTTGACGTGAACACCAGCACTCAGCTCATCTGAGGAAAATTCTAGAGCGTCTTTGAGTCTGTCCGGATAGACGCTGGATCTGATTCCCTGAGCAAGGAACGACACGGAAAGCGGTGATCTCCCTGCATAGACAGGGTCGTCGTTCTCAATGGCGTATAACGTGTCCGAAACGAAAACGGATGCCGCCACATGCAAGAATGCGGGCATCAAGAACGAACTGGAGAAGAATCGAATGAAAGATTTCATTGTGCGCTCCAGGATTCTGGCGCATCATAGGAAGGCCATGTGCGAACGATGGTTTGTCCGGAGGATGCATGCACATGAAAAGGAGCAATGTCTGGCAGGCCATACGTGGCCAGAATGTCGCCTGTTGCATTCGTAATCCAGACTGATTCGTCTGCGCCCAGTCCAGAACCAATCGCAGAAGTGGAGGAGATGGACCAGCCAGCATAGTCGTAAAACGGAAAGGGAGGTGGTGGAAACGATTGGCCGGTGTAGTCAGGATCTACGATGAGAGCGCATCCGAACGCAGGAAGATTCATAGTAGAAGAAAGAAGAGCGCGTCCTGTGCGCTGCGAAAAAGGAACGATTCTATCTTCTGAATCTTCGTCATGAACATAGAGATTTGTTTGCGGAAAAAACGGTGCAGTCGCACAGACTCGAATCCATTCTACGCCCGGAGCCACGGGAGAAGGATGCACTCCTGTGACCGCAAGTCCCGGTGACAGCAGGACTTCACCTGAAACCTGAGCGCCTGACGCTGTAATTCTAAAAACGGACCTGGGGCGAAGCGCCGTCACTGAGATGAGATCTTCATTTGCGGCCATTCTAGAAGAACTTAAGCCGTCTATTTCTACAGAGATAGAAGCCGCAACATCTGAATAGAAGCGAAAGATTCGTCCGGCAGGTGATGGCTCTTCTGCGAAGAAAGGAGACGGAGAACCCGGAGCGCCTGGACTTGCGTTCGCTTTTGCGCAGATTCCGACAATGGGCGAATGTACGCGAAGAGAGTGCGTAGACTCATGCCAGACGGCACTTGCGTATGCGCTACTCATGGAAGTGGCGAGTGCAGGGGATACGCTTGCATGGCCTTGATTTTCTCCATGAGAATCAAACCAGGAGAGTTCTACCGGTTCGTTTGGAAGAAAGAGATCGGCGCGGCCAAAGTACCCTGGAAAACAGACAGGGCTTTTGCGAAAATATGCGGCGATTCCATCCTGCGGCGGAAAATGATGCCGGATTGTTTTTCCATCAGAAAGTCGCTTAACGTCTACCGTCCAGCGTCCTGGACCACCTTCCTTTCCTGTTAGTTCAATGAATTCATCGTCTGGAACAGAGCTTCCATTCCAGCTCCCCATCAGAGACACTTCAGATAGAGAAAAGCTGGAATGTGGCGCTTCTGATATCTCAGGAAGCCCGGGAGACATAGCGTTGGACGTTAGATCTGGACGAAGTCCGACTCTGCTTCTGTCATGATAGATGGCAACGCCCTGATCCAGGACAATGGAGTGAACGAAGCCGGAAGAGTCTGCCCATCTGGCATCTGCATCTGGTGAATACAGAATGGCTGCATGGCCCTCTGAATCGAAGGCTTCTACTGGCGTGCTATAGTTCAATGAGCGAAGATCTGCGTCCAAAACCTTTTCTGAGAAAAACTCGCTGGAAGAAGCGAAGAGAAGCCTTGCGCCGGATTCGACTTTTCCCTGACCCGGATCTATGGTGGAACCCGCGCGGAGTAGAACCGAACCGAGCATGCACGATCTTTTCACGCGCACTTCCAGGAACTTTCCGGACGCGTCCACATGGTCTGTGTACACTCCTGCTGGCGAAAGTTCGGTGAGTTCCAGATCCTCCGGCTTGCATGCGTCATCCGACGTCCCGGACGGGAAGGAGGAGATTCCTCTCGAATCGCATAACTGCAGGCAGGCGGTGGGAACCAGATGTTCGTCTCTCACAGTAACAGACCTGGTGGCGTTGCCCCCGGCCGTCTCATATTGATCCGCGGTGATGGAGAATACTCCAGACGGAAGTTCTACCGCATCTGCGTGGTCAAACACGTAGGCGCTTCCTCCAAAGAAATACAATTCCAGATTCTCTACGCTTGCTCCTCGAAGGATGCGAAGCTTCGCGCGTCCAGCAGTTCGCGAAGAAATTTCTAGGAAGGCATCTTTCCCTTGCTTCACTTCGCTGACATATACATCCGCAGATCCGCGAAGATTATTGGTGATGCCTGGAACACGCGAAAGACCGCTCAGGAACGGCGCGACGATGCGAGGATCGGATGTTTCCAGGATCATGAACCTGGAGTCGCGTCTGGCAAACACAATGCTTAAATGTTGTATGTCCGCGAAGACTCTGGGCGCATGAAGTGGATAGACTGCCGGAAGGTTTCCGCCGGTGTTCAGAGTAAGTGTGGACTGAACGGAAAGTGGATCGAACGCGTGATCGACTACGATTTCAGAATTGAGTTTTCGGATTTCGGTGAGAGAGATTTCTCTTAGCTCGAAAAGATGACCCATGGATGCGCGTTCGCGTCGCGCCATGCTCGTTTCAAATTGTTCCCGGTCTATCCCTGTGCCGCAGATTTCAAATCGAAGACCCTCTTCATGTTCAAAAAATCCGGGAGAGTGGGAGCGAATGCATTGATCGTCCGTAATCGCAACTTCCGAAATTCGTGTCCCGGGAAGTGGGCCTGTTTCTTCTCTGGTCCGAGTTTGACGAATGAGATCCATTCCAGCAAATTCCAGCCGGATCTCCGGGCTTTCTGGCGGCATATAGAGCACAGGAAGGCGAGAATGATTGCTACAAAACAGCCCCGAGATGGCCGCGGCCACAAGCGCGCCCGTTTTGGAGTTGATGCGAATGGCCTGTGAAAGTTTCCTGGAAGTGATGCGTCCCATGCTAGCACTGGGTGTAGAATCTTCCAAACGTTCCCACTTTTTGGGATTCCTCGGGCTGGATCAAAGTTGAAGCGAGTTCTGCTCGTTACTGATTTTTTTCGGCCCGAACCTGGCGGCATTGAAGGTTTCTTTACGGGCATTGCTCGACGCTGGCATGCGCCGTCTCTGGACGTTGTGGTTACTCTGACAGAAGGCGAATATCTCAGTACACCGGAAGAGCGTCTTGCGTTTGATCGCTCAGAGCCATATCCAGTGCATCGCATTTCTCCGGGTGGCCGTTTTTCTCGTCACGATTTGTTTGATAGATTCATCCAGGACCGTCTCGCACAGTTTGTTCCTCGTCATATAGTATTTGGAAATGTTTCGCGTGGCACCATGCGTACCGCGTCGATTGCGCGTGATGCAGGAATGCACTACTCCGTATTTATTCCGGGGACGGATCTTGCAAAAAAGTTGGGTTTTCTAAACTTTCTGGAAAGGCGCTTTGTGATGGGCGCGCGAAATGTATTTACCCTGTCCAGACACCTGGCGCGCAGTGCCATGGAAGCGGGCATTCCAGAAGATCGCATCGTGGTGATTCCCCCTGGTCTAGAGCTTCGGTGGAATCGTTTTAAACGGTTTACTGTTCCACAGGAGATCTATGAAAAAATAAAAGGCAAAACGGTCCTTGTTTCCGTGGGCCCTTTTGTTCAGCGCAAGGGTCTCGATACAGCCATTGAGGCCATGAACAGACTCAAAGGTCCTGAAGCAGATCGCAGGCAACTTCATTTGCTCTTGATTGGCTCGGGGCCAGAGCATGCATTTCTCGAAGAGCTGATTCGCATTCGCGGACTGGAATCCTATGTAACACTTACTGGTTTTCTTCCTGATGATCAACTGGCTGCAGTTCTCGGGCTCGCGCATATCTTTGTGCAGCCTGGAACCGGCGGCAAGGACACCGAGTCCATGGGCACTTCGCTTATGGAAGCGGCCTACTTTGGAATCCCCGCGATTGCGGGAAAGACCGGTGTGTTCGAAGAAATTGTGCGGCATGGAGTGACTGGATATTTGTTTGAGCCAGGCAATGTAGACGAATTGTGTCGTGCGATTCTGGACATTGCAGGATCCGACCGCATGCAATTGAAGCTGGGTAGAAACGCGCGCGATATCGCGGGCAAAGAATTTGACCTGGCACGCACCTGTGCGGCGATCCAGGCGCGCATTTAATCGCGGCCCGGACCGCTTGCTTCTACTATAGATCTGGCGCGGGTCTCAGCACTGCTACTGTTTCTTTTGACTGCTCTGATTCACCTTGCGATGTGTAGGCGGACACAGCAAAATAGTAGGTTCTATCCGGGCGCAGGAAAGGCATGTTTCCCTTCTTCTTTCCTCGTATGTTTTCCTCGATGGTGCGATTGTCGAGCATGAAGCGCGTTCGTCCGGAGAGCTCTCGCATGACCACGGATGACTGGTACTGTGTTCTGCGTTTTTCTTCTTTCGTTAGCTGCATTTTCTCAGGAGCCAGCGGGCGAATCGGCTTGCCGTTCTGAATGCGCACGTGCCCCAGGTATTCTCCTGGTTTCAGGCCATAGTACACAATGTAGCCGCCTTCGCTTTCGATCTCCGGCTCAGGGACGTTTCTCCATTCCAGGCATACGGAATCTCCGCCTGACAATTCTTCAATGGCGCGAAGCCCACCCGGTCTTGCGGGGGGCTCGAGTGCAAATCGTGTAAGGGTTGTTTCGCGAAGAACAGGCGAAACACTTCCAGTTGGATCCGCGTTGAACAATGCTTTCCACTGAAAGAATCTGAATCTGCCAATATTGTCTGTCTGGTTGCGGATTCTTTTCCATTTGAGTGAACCCGCATCTGGTGCATCTGAATTGAATGCATGCTCACTGAATCGAATAAAGAATTGAATGGAGCTGCCCGCGGGTTCATCCGCTGCATAGCGAAATCTTCCGGAAGAAGAATTGCCTGCATCGTATACTTCTGAAATCGCCATACCGCTTTGTTGTGTCGGACGAAAGGAAACGTCAGAGATGTGGACTGAGGGAAGGCGAGTGCGTGGATGTTCTTCTGGCGAGATGGCGCTGCCCGTAATGAGAAACTCATCGAGCGAACCAAAGTAATTCTCTCCAATTACGATGGCGGATCTGTCGAGAGGATGAAAGGATGCGCGGTAGACTCCAGTTGCATCTGCAGCATACGACACCATCTGTTCTTGATTGTCCACAAACAGTGCGAGCTTTCCGGAACTCGCGTCGTACGTCAGAGTCACATGCGACCATCTCGATCCAGGAAGTGCGGAATGACTCGATAGTGTGATGGAATGTCTCTGGCCGTCTGTGTCTTCAAACAGATCGAAGAAGGAAGCTTTCAGTCTGCCCGACTCCAGATAGATTTCCATTCCGCGCTTCTGTCCACCCAGGAGAGAGACTTTCTTGAATATGCTGTTTCTGGAATAAAAGATGACTGGCTCGATCCAGAACTCAACGGAGAAATCGCCATCTGATGGCCATAGTTCGCGAGGAGAAGAAAGTTCGATTCTGTTCTCAGGTTTAATGAAGCGAGCGAATCCTCCCATGGGTCCGTTCTTCTGCGCCACGTAGTTGGCGCGCACTTTGAAGTTGCCCGCGCTGTCTTTGAGGATGGAGGAAGGTTCTTCAAACCGGAGCTGTAGAATCGCGTCGCTTGCGGGTGCAGGTGCCAGGCGCAGATCTTGAGTGGAGTCTGTGGCTCGAAAGGATTCGGCCCCGTAGAGAGTCGCCGTAAATCCGGGATGCGAAGCGCCACCTTCATCGATTGTTTCTGCGGCCAGGTTCGTGGCGAAAAGAAAGCAGAGTAAGATGGAAATTCTCACCCTATATTATCGGTCAAACGGGCTTATCTGGGAGTGTCAGAAAGGAGCGTTCTGGACCGCATTTCGGCCGGAAAAATGGACTGGTAATGAAATAGCGCCAGGTAGTAGGGCAGGTTGATCTTCTCTGAAAAAAGCTCCGTTTGCTCGCATACGTCCTTTGCAGAAAGCATCTTCATCCACGATTGTTCTATGAGACTGGATCGGTCTCTTTGCAAAACGAATGCATCTTTCCTGGCTGCTACCGCCTGCTCGCGGTAGGCCGGATCTATTTCCTTTTCCATGCGTCTGTAGATGTAAGCTTCGTAGTTTGAAATTTCTTTCTTGTAAAGGGCGTGTTCGTCTTCGACTGTCTTACGAATCGCCGCAATGGCGGCCGGTCTTTCTGATTCCGGCGTCGCACAGATTTCAGCGCGAATTTCCCCTCTTCTCTGGATCAGAATGGCCCGGGCTTCGTTTTCGCGCGCAGAAGCGATCTGGGCGAGCACGCTTCGGTCCATGACCGGGCTCTTAAGAAAGGCGGTGAGCTCTCCCTCTCGCAACGCAGGCATCAGAAAATAGCCCGGCGCGCGGGTCTGCATGGGTTGCAGGAGCAGGATGGCGAACGCGATTTCCTTCATAAAAAAATTGTTTGGTAAAACCAGGTGTTTCGGACTGTGACCTATGCAAAGCTCAAAAATCCGCCTCGGGGTCCTGTGCGGCGGCCGGTCATCGGAGCATGAAATCTCCCTTCGCTCAGCGGCCAATGTGCTGCGTGCGGTGGACCGCACCAGGTATGACGTCATTGTAGTTGGAATTGATCGAGCGGGCGGGTGGCAGATTGTATCTGAAAACGCTCTTGCCAGCAAAGAACTTCTTCCAGTGGGCAAAGGCGCGGCGTATCGCGCGGAGAGCCTGGCCGGAGCTCTACCCATACTCATGACCTGCGATGTGATTTTTCCGGTTCTGCACGGCAAGATGGGAGAGGATGGCACCATGCAGGGCTTCCTTCGCGTACTGGATTTGCCATTCATTGGTGCAGATGTGGCCGGTTCCGCAGTTGGTATGGACAAATGGCTTATGAAACGACTGCTTGTTGAGGCAGGGCTGCCCATTGGACGTTATACGGCTTTCAGAGACGTGCAATCTGCCACAGCCAATTTTGCAACTCTTCGTGAAAGATTCGGAATGCCATTGTATGTAAAGCCTGCGGCGCAGGGATCGAGCGTGGGCGTGCACAGAGTGGAAAACGAAACAGATTTCCGATCTGCGGTAGAAGACGCGCTCCGATATGATGACGTGGTTTTAGTGGAAGAGGCGATCGCCGGGCGCGAAGTAGAATGTGCGGTCCTTGGCAATGAAGAACCCATTGCTTCCCTTTGTGGAGAAATCATTCCAAAGGGCGGGTTCTATTCTTACGAAAACAAGTACCTCAATGAGGACGGCGCTGCCTTTGAAATGCCTGCCAATCTTCCCGGTCACGTGATGGATCGTCTGAGAAAATTGGCCATTGAAACATATCGAGCGCTCGATTGTGCGGGTCTTGCTCGCGTGGATTTCTTTCTCAGGCCGGATGAATCGATCATCATCAATGAGATCAATACTCTGCCCGGGTTTACCAGCATCAGCATGTATCCTAAACTTTTTGAACTATCTGGTTTGCCAACGCCGCAGCTGATCGATCGTCTGGTTCATCTGGCGCGAGACAGACATGTGAAGCAGACCGCCAAAAAGATAGATCGAGTTTGAAATGGGTGGCACAATTGACCTATTTGATGGACTGAGTAGTGGCCTCGTTCCGCAGGGGGGAGGCTGGATCTTTGTGGCCCGTTTTCACAAGGAGTCCAATTACGCGATCTTCGAAATCATTTCGTACGCAAATGTGAAGAGAATAGAGCAATCTGAATCCGGCGTGGAAATGTTTTCGCGTGGTCTAAAGGCATTCGTAGTCTACGAGCCAACCAACTATCCTCTTCGATTCATGGAACCCTACCTCAGAGACGAACTTGAACAGATTCCACTTCGCTGGGAGAATCTGGAAGTCATAGAGGCTTCTTCCAGAGATCGCGTGCTTGTTTCAAAAGAACCTTATATGAGTCTTGGATCGTTTGTGATCGAGACTCCGCGCGCCGGGAATTTTGTGTACTACGTTTACGAAGAAGAAGGGCGTAACTCCATTCGTAACCTGCTTCTGGAAATATTTAAGAAAGATTACAATTTGGAATACAGGGCCATCGAACGGGTGCTGGATCTGGTGGATTCGAATCTGGGCCGGATGGTGGAAAAGAGGGCAGAAAGTGATTGATGTGCGCAGTGCGGTCATTGCCGCGTATCGGGACCATTTGTCCCGCCGTTATACTCCTCAGAATGTTCATCGTTTTGAGATTCTTGCGGATTTTCCATCCCAGAGAATTGATGAGGTTCGAGATTTTTTTCTGGCCCGAATGTATCCAGAAGCAGACCGCAGACTCAAGCTCGATCTTGCCTTTGATAAGCTTGGTTCTGTATTGAAGTCGCCTCGCAAAATGATGCCTCTTGCAGGAACGGCCATCAGTTCTGTTTTCAAGCTGGGCACTCTGATTCCGGCCGCGCTTCGCGCTGGCCTCGCTACTTTCGAAGGCTACATTGAAATCCAGCGACTGGAAAGCATCATGATCAAAGAAGCAGAATCGCGCGGAATCGAAGACCTGTCTGATGAGAAAGCATTCGCCGGCATCATTGCAAAGATTCCAGATCGTGACGTGCAAAGGTTTCGCCGCGAACTCACTCGTCTTTTTAAGTCTCTAGCCAATATTCCGCTTCTGGAAACCACTCTTGAAATCATGGGCAACTCCATTCGCATCATCAGTGCGAGACCGGACGTCTACACTCAGGAAGAGCTCGAGGGCATTCAGATTGGATATGAACTTCTGGCAGGGGGCCTGGAACTCTTTCGCAGCCTTTCGCCTGAGGAAACCCAGATGGTTCTGGTGGGTGTGGATCGCATTGAGATGGACTGGATCGAAAGAATGCGCGCTCAGGCTTCTGTAGCCTGAGCAGGCCTTATTCCTTACAGCACGTAGAAGTAAATGGCAATGTAGTGGCAGATGCTTCCTGCCAGAACAAACAAATGCCAGATCATGTGACTCATGGCAAAGCTAGAAGCGTAGAACGCAGTCCCAGCAGTGTAGGCAATTCCACCAATCGCGATCCATATGATTCCGGCCAGAGGGATCATCTGAAACATTGGTTTGACCGCGATACATACAAGCCAGCCCATCAAAATGTAGATAAGTACTGAAATGAGTCTGTATTTATTTACAAAGAACATCTTGTAAGCAATGCCGCCAATCGCCAGTGCCCAGATGATGATGAACAGAGTCCATCCCCAGGGGCCGCGCATGCTGACGAGTGTGAACGGAGTGTATGTGCCTGCAATCGCCAGAAAGATCGCAGAATGATCCAGGACTTTGAATACCTTCTTTGCGCGCGGAGATAAAAAGCCGTGGTAGAGAGTGGAGGCAAGATACAGAAGCACCATGCACGTTCCGTAGATCGCAAAGCTTACGATTTTCCAGGGATCTCCCGCTTTCGCTGCACTTGCAATGAGCAGTGACATTCCAGCGAGGCTGAGGCCAACGCCCATCCCGTGGGTCATGCAGTTTGCAATCTCCGCTCTCAGGGCGGATCTAAACTCATCCATCCATCTCTTGCTTCTTTTTCTGACTACTTCCACATAGACGATCTTCTGTCTGGAGCGGGACTTGCTCTTTGTGGCCTTCTTGCCTTTGCCTCTAGTCTTAGTGGAATTCTGCCTTTTGACAGGCAGAGGAAGTGCGATTGTGCTCATTGAACCATAAGAACCATCCTCATGCCAGGGGTTGCAAAATTGGGTTGACTATGGTGCGGTGCATTAAAAATATGGCGCAACGCACTATAAGTGCGGAGGAGTACAGAGATGCAACCGAACCTTCAAGATATTCTGAATGCAGGCATTGGTCTGGTTCTGGCAGCAGATGAAGCAGCCAGAAACGCGATATCTTCAGCACAGAAAGGATTTGAGGATCTCAAGAACAAGGGTGCTGCAGACTACTCAGATGCAGCCATCAAAGCTCGTTCCATTCTCCAGGACACTCTTCGCGCCGTTCGCGCGTAAGTTCCTTGCGCATCTGCCGGCCTTGCGCTTGCGCGGGCCGGCAGCGTAGTTCAGGAAATCTTGTCCAGTTCTCGGCGGATCTGTCCGGTCCAGGTGTAAAAATACATCACAAAGTCAGAACCGAGTGATTTGAACGGATACTTGAACGTAGCGGGTCTGTTCTTTTCGAAGAAGAAGTGTCCCACCCACGCAAAGCCGTAGCCGAACAAAGGCATAGCAACCAGATATCTCCAGTCCATGAAGTATGCGGCGCAAACTGCAAATGCAATGACACCCGTAGATCCGATGAAGTGAAGGATTCTGTTCACCTTATTGCGATGTTCGCCCAGGTAGAACGGCCAGAATTCCTTCATCGTGTTGTATTGTTTTTCCATGAATGCCTCGGTCCAAACTTACAACGACCTCCTGGATCAGTCCATTTTTTTTCTGTGCAGTGTCGTCGCCTGCGTCATGCAGGTTGCGTGGATATCAATCTGAGCACGCGAAAAATTGGCTTTCTTGGAATGGGCAAGATGGGGAGCGCGATTGCCCGCGGTCTGAAAAATAAGCATCCGAACCTGAATCTAACCGGATATGATCCTCTCATTCGTTCGGATCTGGTGAACGCTGCCGATTCTCCAGAATCTCTCGAGTCTGCATGTGACATTGTTTTGCTCTGCGTCAAGCCTCAGGAAATGAAGAGTGCTCTTGCGTCGTTTAAGGGAAACAAACAATACATTTCGATTGCAGCGGGTCTTAGCACTTCCTCCATTCAGGAAATGCTCGGAGGTGCGCGTCATATTGCGCGGGCCATGCCAAATCTCAATGCGTCCATCCAGATGGCGGCCACTGGAATCTACTCTCACGATTCTGAACTCGGGCTCCTCGCTCGCGCCATCTTCGAGTGCGTAGGCGCAGTCGAGATGGTGGAGAAAGAAGAACTGCTGCACGTTGTGACGGGTCTCTCAGGATCCGGGCCTGCTTTTGTATTCGAATTCATAGATGCTCTGGCGCAGGGCGCGGTGCAGGCAGGTCTTCCGTATGAACGCGCTCTTCGTCTGGCTGCGGAAACATTGATTGGTTCGGCCTCTCTTGTGGTTCTAGAAAAAAAACATCCCCTGGAACTCCGTTCGCAGGTGGCTTCTCCTGGCGGAACCACCATCGCTGGACTGGCCGCTCTAGAAGAACTTGGCTTTCGCTCCGCCGTGATGCGCGCAGTTGTGCGTGCAAAAGAAAGAAGTGAAGAGCTGGGCAAATAGTCAAACCCGGGACCTTCCTGTAACCGGAGCCATCCCGGATCTGAAGCAAGCTCTTGCATCAGACAAAAGAGTGGTTCTCATAGCTCCACCAGGTGCGGGGAAAACCACCGTTGTTCCCCTCGAACTCTTAGACGAACCCTGGCTTGCAAATAGATCCATCTTGATGCTTGAGCCCAGGCGTCTGGCCGCGCGAGGAGCGGCTACTCGCATGTCTTCGATGATCTCTGAGAAGGTGGGAGGAATTGTCGGGTATCGCGTTCGTTTTGAAAACAGAGTGAGTGAAAGAACGCGCATTGAAGTTGTCACAGAAGGAATCCTTTCGCGCAGAATCCAGAATGACCCGGAGCTAGAAGGAGTCGGGCTCATTATTTTCGACGAATTCCATGAAAGAAGCATTCATGCAGATGTTGGCCTTGCTCTTTCTCTTGATGTACAATCTTCTTTGCGCGATGATCTTCGAATTCTCGTGATGTCTGCAACTTTAGACGGAGAGAGGATTTCTGGCTTTCTTTCTGCACCTCTGATTCGCGCGGAAGGCAGGACCTTCCCGGTAGAGAACCGTTATGCGGGATTGAGGAAGACTTCCCCGGCTCATGCTGCCTCTGACGCTGTGTCTGCTCTGATTTCGAAATCTACGGGAGACATTCTTGTGTTTCTTCCGGGGAGCGGAGATATACGCCGCGCTCAGGAGCTTCTCGAAGAAGCACGCGTGGATGCTTTGATCTGTCCGCTGTATGGAGATCTGAGGCAGGAAGAACAGGATCGTGCGATCACACCTGACCCGTCCGGTACAAGAAAAGTGATTCTTTCTACAAACATTGCAGAGACTTCTCTTACGATCGAAGGAGTGACCACTGTCATAGACAGTGGTCTGGAGAGAAGATTGAAACTGGATCCGCGCACCGGTCTCGGTCGTCTGGAAACAGTTCGCATTTCCAAATCTTCCGCGGATCAAAGAAGCGGAAGAGCCGGTAGAACGGGCCCTGGAGTTTGCATTCGACTCTATGACGAAGAAGAGTATCGCAGAATGGAATCTCACGCAAAGCCAGAGATACTCGAAGCGGACCTGGCACCGTTTGCGCTGGAGATGGCACTCTGGGGCACGGCCGATTTGCGATTCCTCGATCCTCCGCCTGCCTCGAGTCTCAGTGCAGCGCGCTCGCTTCTTCGCAGTCTCGGAGCCCTGGACGGAGATACAATCACAGAGACCGGGCGCGCGATGTGCATTCCTGTGCACCCACGCCTGGCAAGGATGATTGTAGAAGCACGAAGCAATGCCCAGGCGAAGATCGCCTGTGACCTGGCCGCGATTCTTTCCGAGCGGGATGTTCTTCGCGGATCTGGATCGGATCTTCGCACAAGGTTGCAAGCACTGGAAGATGCGCGAAGCGGATCGTACGGGCCTGCCGTTCACAGGGGATCCATCTCGCGAGCTCTTTCTCTGGCCACAGAGATGAGAAAGTATGCAGTCCATTCGTCGAAAGACACTGATGCAGTGGAGCCTGGGAAGCTACTTGCATGCGCTTATCCGGATCGAATCGCTCGCGCGCGCGATGAAAAGATGGAACGTTATTTGCTCTCAAACGGAAGAGGGGCGGTGCTGCCGCCCGGCGATTCTGTTCGATCTCTATTTCTGGTGGCAGCAGAGACCAGAGGTTCGGGTGCGGATTCCAGTATCGATCTGGCACTTCCTGTTTCTGTTGAATCGCTGCGCGAACTCTTTGCGAATCAAATTGAAATCCAGATGGAAACGCGGCTGGACAAATCTGGACGCGTGCAGAGCGTTCGCGTAGAAAAACTGGGTGCACTTGAACTGTCCGTGACGGAGACGAGTGAAGCAGTGGATGCAGGATCGGCACTTCTTGCTGAAGTTTTGCGTCAGGGAATCGATCGCCTCTCTCACTTTCAGGAAACAGAATCTCTTAGAAACAGAGTAGAATTTCTGCGCAGGAATGGAGAGGATCTTCCAGATTTCTCAAAGGAGTATCTTTCCGCGAACCTCGGGGAATGGTTAGGCCCACACATTGCCGTTATGCGCTCTATCTCAGAGGTACAAAAGATCGACATTCAGCCAATACTTCACGGAATGCTTTCGCATTCGCAGCAAAGCATTCTTCGCACTCATGCTCCGGAAAGCATGGAAGTGCCCAGCGGAAGCAAGATCTCCATCGACTATTCGAGTCCAGAGCCTGCATTGCCTGTGAAGCTTCAAGAGTTGTTTGGCTTACGACACACTCCGAAAATCGCCAGAGGAAAAGTGCCTCTCACATTGCATCTACTTTCGCCAGCCAGAAGGCCAATTCAAATTACCAGAGACCTTGAGGGATTCTGGACTCGCACGTATCCGGAAGTGCGCAAAGAACTGCGCGGCAGATATCCCAGGCACCCCTGGCCAGAGGATCCCTGGACCGCACAGCCTACTCGATTCACCAGAAAGAGAGCAGAGAAATCAGACTAACGTTGCAATCTCTTCTACGAGTCTCTTTCTGAACTCGGCGTTTCCAAATCGGCTGTCAGATGGATTGATCAGGAACTGATTTCTCACGACTCCCATTCTGTCCGTGTGAATGACTGCCTCAAGAATGTCTATGTCCATCAGGAAGAATGCCTGAGATAGAGACAACAGCAGTCCAGGCTGGTCAGAGCCCGATACGATCAACAGTGGTTTTTCGTCGAAATTCAATTCAACAGTGCCTTTCCACTTTCTGGTTCTGGCCGGAATCTTCTTTTGATTTGCGATGAGATATTCGAGCACTGAAACCCCCCGGAACAGTAAACTCTCGAAGTCCTTCATCATCACAGACGCCTTTCTTTCGTCTAGAATGGCAGACGGATCTGTAAGCTGGAGGTAGAACTCATCCTCGATTCCCAGGTCCCTGGGCGACTGGATGCGTCCTTCCACCACAGAAAAGCCGTGCACAAACAGAACCGCGCACAGGCGAAACAGTACTCCTACTTCGTTTCGTTCCGATTCGATCCTGAGTCGATATCCGGCTCGATCGGAGAAGAAGGAGAGTCTTATTGGTTCAGCGCCCCGGACTGTATGTAGTGATTTCCAGGATGCTGTTTTATCTAGCACTGGTAGCATGTTTTTTTCTTCCTGAGCGTGAAATTTGCAAGTTTCATGCCCGCCCGGCAAAGCGAGTTGTGCGAAAAAGGGTTTGAGCCCACCAGGCCCCGATCCAGAGTGCACCGGTGAAGGGAAGTCAGGCAAATCGTATATTCGAACAATCCATTGTGGACTATCACAAGACAGACAATGTGGATCAATCACTTGCAAATCCATACAATGGCGTAGAAGGGCTGTTATACGGCAAATGCTGGATTGATACAGTTCAGTGGCATCTAGAAGACATCATTCGTAGTCCGAATCTTGCGGCAGAACATTTCGTGGCAACCAAGCGTAGAATTGACAAGAGCAATCAGGACAGAACAGATTCAGTTGAGAAACTTGATGATTATTTCTTAGAACGATTCCAGGGCGTGAAGCCTCAGGCAAATGCACGCCTCAATTCGGAGACTCCTGCCTGGCTTTTAGACAGGATGTCCATTTTACAGCTGAAGATCTATCACATGCGTGAGCAGACTTTGCGTGCGGATGTAGAGGAAGCACACAGGGAGCAGTGCAAAAGAAAGCTTTCTGTGCTGCTCGATCAAGAAGCAGATATGGCGCAATGCTTTGATGAGCTGGTAGATGACCTTGAAAAAGGTATTAAAAAGATGAAAGTATATCGGCAGATGAAGATGTACAACGATCCAAAGCTCAATCCGATTCTGTACGGCGGAGCGAAGGCCTGATTTGAGATACCTCGTTCTTCGCTTCTCCGCCATGGGCGATGTGGCGCTACTTGCTCCGGTTCTTGCGGCCCTGGCAAAAGAGCACTCGCGCATCGCCATCACACTCGTTACGCGCAAGGCATTTGCTCCTTTTTTCTACAATATTCCAGGCGTAGAAGTGATCGGCGCAGATGTGGACAAAGAATACAAAGGACTGCTTGGTCTTTACAAGCTGTATAGAGAACTGATGGCCCTGGGTCCGTATGATCATGGAATTGATGTGCATGGCAGCATTCGAAGCAGAATTCTGCGTTTGTACTTCCGTCTGTCCGGCTTGAAATTCTCCGCAATCGTGAAAGGAAGAAGAGAGAAGTCTCTGCAGGTGCGTCGCTACAATAAAGTGCTTGAGCCGCTTCCTCACATGGTTGAGCGCTACATGCACGTCTTTGATAGAGCAGGCATTTCCGCAGATCCGGGAAGAGGGCCGTGGATCAATCCTGATACACGCTGTCGTGCACTTGCGATGGACTATCTCAAGAAGATAAATAAACCCAACAAAACCAATTTCTGGATCGGCATTGCGCCATTCGCGGGACATGCGCAGAAAATGTGGCCTCTGGACAAGATGCGGGAGCTTGTAGGTCTCCTTTCGAAGCTCGATGCCACAGTGTTTTTGTTTGGCGGAAAAGGAAAAGAAAAGGAAATACTAGAATCCATTCACGCAGAGCATCCTGAGAAGACTCATGTAGTGGCCGGAAATCTCACACTGGAAGGGGAAATGGCGCTCATTCTGCGTCTGGATGTGATGATTGCGATGGACTCTTTCAACATGCACATCGCTTCTCTTCTCGGAACCAGCACCATTTCGATCTGGGGATCCACTCATCCTTTTTCTGGATTTGGTCCCTACGGACCTAATTCGGTGATCGTTCAGATTGATCCATCCGTGTTGCCGTGCAGGCCGTGTTCTATCTTTGGAAATAAGCCATGCTATCGCAAAGATCTGGCGTGCATGAACTGGATTTCCGCAGAGAGAGTGTTCGAAGAGACTACAAAGCTACTGGACATCGGACCCGCACAAACAGTCTAGAGAATTCCAAAGATCCATTCCAGAATCGCTTTTTGTGCGTGTAACCTGTTCTCAGCCTGTTCGAAGATGGAATGTTTGTATTTTTCCATGACTTCTGCTGTGATTTCTTCTCCGCGATGAGCTGGCAGACAATGAAGCACTACATGTCCACTGGCTGCGAGAGATAGAAGTTCAGTGGTGACGCAATAGTCTGCAAAGTCCTTTCTTCGCGTCTCTTCTTCTGCTTCCTGGCCCATGGAAACCCAGGTATCAGTATAGACCACCTGCGTATCGCGTACTGCACCGGCCGGTTCCGTGAACTGTTGAAACTCAGTCTTGAGCCTTGTGAGTTCCTGCTGTATTGCGGGGTGAATCTGACTGTAAGCGCGAGGTGAGGCGATCGTAATGCGCGCTTTCGCATACGAAGCCGCCACTGCCAGAGAATTGAAAACGTTATTTGGCTCCCCGACAAACGCAATGCGAAGACCACCGTGCAGGCTGAAGCCCAATTGCTCGAGGGTCATATAGTCAGCTATAATCTGGCAGGGGTGGTGAAGATCGGACAGACCGTTGATGATCGGAATGCGATTCATCCCGGCCATCACTTCCAGGTTTCTATGATCTCGAGCACGAACCATCATAGCGTGACAGTAGCGTGCGAGGACTTCCGTTGTGTCCTCCAGGCTTTCACCGCGGCCGAGTTGTAGCTGCATGGCTTCCAGAGAAATGGGCGTTCCACCCATCTCAGTGACTGCAACACTGAAACTCAAACGGGTGCGCGTGGATGACTTTTCAAACAACAGTGCAATGCTCTTTCCCGCAAGTGCGTCCTTTGCAAGCGCGCGATTGTTTCTGTGCTCGCGTGCGCGGTCCAGAATCCTGAAAAATTCTTTTTCCGAAAGATCGGTTGGCGACAATAAGTGTCTCATACTTGTCCTTTGATTATCGGGCCGAATGGGTGGATCTTGCAAATGTCTGGATGGCCCTGGCCGCTTTTTCTGCAGGATTTCCACTTCCCAGCGATCGTTTTACGTATTCCAGCTCAGAAACCATGGCGCGGCGATAGCCGTCGTCTTCGAAAATCCGGACGATTTCGCGAGCAATGTTTTCGGGGGTCACTTCCGTCTGGAGCAATTCGAGGGCAACCTGCCTGCGCGCGAGGATATTTACAATTCCTATCATGCGAGTGCGCATCAAGAGAGAGGCGAGAATTACGTTGATCCAGCTCGTGCGATACAAAATCACCATGGGCCTGAGGAAGTAGGCTGTTTCGAGGGTGGCCGTGCCAGATGCAACGATCACTGCATCGCTTGCCTCAAGCACTCGTAGAGATCTGTCTTTCAAATACTCCACCTTTAGCTCAGGGACTCCTGCCAGCTGTTCCTGGATGTATGCTTCCATCTTTGGGTTGATGTTGGGCAGCAGAAAACGGACCCCGGGATATCCGCGAACCAGTATTTTTGCGGTGTCTAGCATAGCCGGGAGTAGCTTTACGATTTCAGATGGGCGAGATCCAGGCATGAGCCCAATGGTTTTGACTCTTTTTAGAGCGACAGGTGCTTCCTCTGCCAGGCGCTCTGGGATTCTTTTGATGAGCGGATGGCCAATGAATTCGCATCTCACTCCCGCCTCTTCATACATTTCTTTTTCGAATTCGAATAGAACCAGCATCAGATCGACGTACTTCTTGATGGTGTGAATTCTGCTGTAGTGCCAGGCCCAGAGCTGTGGTGAAACCAGGAAAATGACGTGAATCCCTTCTGCGTGGAGCATCTTCGCGATTCTTAGATTGAATCCAGGATAATCGATCAAGAGCGCATAACGGGCACCTTTTTCTTTTGCGCGTGCTACAAGGTCTCGCGCCAGTTTGTGCAGTCTGGAGTAATTGCGAAGTGCATCCACGAATCCCATGACCGCCATGGACTCTACATCCTGGATGATCTCTGCGCCTTCGCGCTTCATGGTTTCCCCGCCAGTTCCAAAGAATTCTTTGAGACCCAGTTTCTTCAAATGCGAAAGAACGTCCCCGCCCAGAAGATCACCGGAATGTTCTCCTGCGACTACGAGCAGAGGGCCGTGAATTCCAGAGGACAGTATTTCATGGGCGATTTTGCTTCTGGTCTTCTTTGTTGCTGTGGACACGCGGAGAGTCTTCATACTCTGACTGCCTTCTTGCACAATTTTGTCAGAGTCTTTGGATCTGATTTATCCGGGTTGCACGACACAATGCTGATTCCCATTTTCTGCGCGGTGCGAATGAACTCGGCGTGGTGGACTACAAGAGTGCGTCCGGATTCAATGGCAAGGATTCTACATCCTGATTCCTTCATGGACTGAAGGGTGGAAAGGCCCGTGACTGGAAGATCGAACCGTGGATCATGGGCCGTCTTTGCCACTTTGCAGACGACTGCACCCTTGTTTCTAAATAGACCGCCGCCGCGACGAATGCATTGATCCGTTCCTTCCGCGCATTCGACCGCAAGGATGGAGAGTTGCCCGGCCACCACTGTCTGTCCCAGGTCCAGTCGGTTGATCTCACGAGCGTAGATCATGCCAAAAGAAATGTCGTCAATTTCGCGCGCCTTGAGGGCGGGACCATATCTGCCTTCCGGAAGATACAGATGCTTGAGGTGAGTATCCTGAGGAATAATATGAAATCCACGTTTTTCAAATTCGCGCGAGGCAAAATCAAAGATCGTTGTGTCTGCCTGGTTGGTCATGCGTGCCAGAAGCAACAATGCTCGCAGGTCAAATCGCGGATTGTCGTATAGAATGTCGCGCGTGGCCTTGCCGATCATGATCACCTTGCCGACGTTATGCGCTTTCATGTTCTTGAAAACGGATGAATAGAGTTTAGTAAGAACTACTTTGATGGAAATGGACTTAAATTCTGCAGGTGGTTCTTCGTTTGTGAAGCAGAACACGCGCACATCTTCGCCTGCCGCCACCGCGGCCCTGGCCGCAATCCATGGCAGCTCGCCGCGTCCGGCAAGAATGCCGAGTCTTTTCATGTACCCGAACCGCTCGAACCTGAACCGGTGGAACCAGTCTGGCTGGAGCTTGCGGAAGAACCTCCGGACGAATCGCTCGATCCGGCGGGCTTACTTTCTCCGCCGCTTTTCTCTACAGTCTTTGGCGCGCTCGTGCTGCTGGACGTTTTCTTATAGTCCGTTACGTAAAACCCTGACCCCTTGAAAACGATTCCGGCTCCGGCACCAATGAGTCGTTCCACTCTTCCGCCGCATTTGGGGCAGACTGTATCTGGGTCATCCTTCATGGACTGAAATGCGTCGTATTCATGACCGCAATCCTGGCACTGATAGGAGTATGTAGGCATGCTCCAGGTTTCGTTTCAATGGCCGTCCGATCAAGCAGTTTTGGGCTGTCAGTCGGGGGCAGTTCCAGGCGTCAGGCGATGTGCAATATGAGAGCCGCGCAGGATAGTACCCAGCAGCCAATCACTGCGATGAGGAATTTATCTGTCAAAAGTACGTCAGAGGGATTCCCGTCTTCCAGCTCCGGGCGATCCATCAAAGTGTAGTAGCGAAAGATTCCAAGCACTACGAGTGGAATCGTCCAGTAGAGTTTCTCACCGGCATACCTGCCTTCCAGGGTGTAGACTGCATAGTTCATCACGCTAAGAGAAGCCGTGATGCTTAGAAAGTTCTTCAGGCTTTCCGCAGTGTACTGCCCACCGATCATGATCTCCGGAGGAGATGTGCGAAGTTCGTAATATCTCTTAAAGAAACCAAGGAAGAGAGACAAAAACAAAGTGCACGAAAGTAGCCAGGGGCTGGCGGCTATTCCGAGCGCTGCGGCACCGGCCAGCACGCGAAAAACAAACCCGAGAGAAATCATGAACACATCTATGAGCAGGATTCTTTTCCCAAGCCAGGTATAGAAAATATTCTGAATGAGATAAATAGAGAGAATGATTCTGAAAGTGATGGGGAGAAACGATGCGAGAGTGGCGGAGGTGCCTACGAGGATGACGATGGCGGCGATGGCTCCTGCCGGCCCAATGCGGCCGCTTGCAATGGGTCTGTGTTTCTTGCGACTGTCCAGGGCATCCTGGTGCCTGTCTCTGTAATCATTGAATACATACACAGAACTTGCGAGAGTAGAGAATGCAAAGAATGCCGCTGCCAGTTTGAACAGCAGCTCCAGGGCCCCTGCGCTAAAAGGATTGCTGACTACGACTGGAAGGTAGTCAGAAAAAACAAACGGCATCACAACAAAGCCGGACTTGGTCCACTGGTAGACGCGCAGCTGCTTGATGTAGTCCCGGACCATACGCGATCGTCCGAGCCTATCGTCGCGGGGTCAACTCACTTCATTTTTCTGCGCCAGGTTTTTTGTCTCGAGGCGATGCGGTCGGCCATGGTGCATGCAGCATGGTAGAGCCACCGATCAGGAGCACTTTTTAGATGGCTGGAGATCGAGTCCGCCGCAGACAGGCCAGACTCTACGCGCATACAATGCACGTTTGAGATTTCGCGGCCCATGGACGCAAGGAGGCGGATCTGATCGGACGTTTTTCCAATCAATGAAATTTCTATCTTTGTGCAGTCAGGCGCAAGTCTTCGGACCGTGTAATCGCTTGCGTCCAATAAAAAAGGATCCGGACTTGTGGGACGATTTTCGAGGATCCGGGCGCGCAGACTTTCTGCGACGCTGCCGAATGCATTTTGAGACGGCGGACAGTTTGCCTTTACTTCACGAACAATTCTCGATCCGGCTACTTCCGCGATGGCCGCATAACGTTGTCTTCCCAGACTTCCAAGACCTGCGATTCTTTTTTTGACTCTAAACGGTTCTGGCAGAATGCCTTTTAGAATTTCTATCACACGCGCAGGAGGGGCCGCATCCGGAAGGCTTTCCATGGAACGAAAAAACTTTCCGGGATCTTTGATCTGTCTGCGTGCAATGTCTCTGAGCCAGTCATTGTCCTCTGCAAGAACGAATACCTTCGCGCCTCTTTCGAGCCCTCGCGTGTACCCGGAAAGAATCGCTTCGCACGATTCGCGTGGCTTCATTTCCAGCCTGTCATCTTCAATGGCAAGGAGCACACTCGTTGCCAGGCGTACCAGGTCATTGGTGTAAGGAAGTTCTGTTGCTTCGTCGTAGTCATTGATTCCCCAGATCAATCTTCCTTCTGCGTCTCTCCATGTGCCAAAGTTCTCAATGTGGATGTCTCCGATGGACGGACAGACAGGCGCGGCTTTGATTTCAGCGGGCATCGATTGCCAGAGTGCGATCCAGTCGTAGTAGGCAGCTCTTAAAAAGCGAAATGCTCCATCGCACATTGCTTTGTGTTTGACCTGAAGGGCTTCTGAATCCACTTCTGTGACAGTGCGCAGCCAGCTTTCGTAGGCGGTAGTGGCCTCAAAAATATCCATAGCTGGTTGTGGTTTGCCAGGGCCGCCTGCTCAAGCGGAAATACAATTGCATCGTTACAGTTCTAATTTTTTCGACGCAGCCTGCATTGTTCCGGTGAGAGCCAGACCAGAGCTCCTGGCGCAAGCAGTGATATCTATCTTGAAAGGAAGCACTCTGCCACGAGAAATCATCCTCGTGCTCGATGGAACTGCGGAAGAGAGAGCTGCGGATCAAAACGGAGTCAAACAGATTACACATAGCGCAGAGGCAGCCTCTGTTCGTCTGCGCGTTTTAGAAACGCCCGCAGTTGGCCCGGCCGCGGCCAGGAACACCGCGGTAAGGGCCACAGAAATGCCCTGGCTTACGTTTCTTGATTCAGACGATCTATGGGAGACTCGCAAGCTCGAGATGCAATCTACATACATGCGAAAGCGTCCGCATCTACTTGCCTGCCAGACAGGCGAAAGCTGGATGAAAAACGACAAGCCTGTGCACAGGCCGAGAAAGCTCACTCCTCATACTGGACGTTTCCTGAGAGATGCTGTGCACAGTTGTCTTCTTTCTCTGTCTGCGTTCATGATTCGCCGCGATGCGTTTTTGGATGCGGGAATGTTTGATCCTGATTTTGCCCTGTGCGAAGATTTTGATTTTTCCCTGCGATTTCTGCGTTCTCATGCAATTGGATATCTCGAAGAAGATCTTGTGGAAAAAAGGAGCGGCTCCTGGAAACAACTCAGTCAGACTCCTGCGATCGATGCATACAGAGTCAGAGCACTGTGCAAATTGTTAGGAGATCACGGGCGAGCTGGAGAAGGGCCGGGTTCAATTGCAGAGCGCGAAAGATCGGAGGCCATTCGATCTCTCACGCACAAAGTGGCCATTCTTGAAAAGGGCCAGGAAAAATTTGGACAGAGCGCATTCGTTCAGAATGCGATTCGAGAGGGACGCGCCGTTCTCAGTCTTTCTTCAGACGATCGATGACTTCCCCGATATCTACGTTGTATTTCTTCCACACTGTGTTGCGCGTCAGTTCGTATCTCACAAGTGAGATGTTGAAATTGATGCGTGCCTGAGTGAGTGCGAACTTTGCCTGAACCAGAGAGTCGAGTGCGTTTTTTACCGCAACAGCTGTGAATCTTCCCTGGCGATATCGCACAAGCAGGCCAGTGTAGAAATACGTCATCTGCTCTACGCCTGATTCTGCTTTCTTCATGGCATCAAAGGATGTCTTGATGCGATCCAGGTTGTCTCTGATTTCGTCTTCCACCTGACGATCGAGCTGCTTTTGCTGGATGGCCATTTGCTTCAGGCTGATCCGCGCATTGCGTGCATCCACGCGCGCACCATCGTCCCAGAGAGGCATTTCCACTCTAAATTCGATTCCACTTTCTGGGTAAGTGGCGTGAGGGACTTCATTGAATGCAGTGATCGTGTGTCTGCCCTGGTCGCGGCTGGAATATTTCCCGCCAACATACATGGAGGGCAGCATGGAATTGTCTGCAATCTCGCTTGCCAGAGTTGCGTTTTCCATTTGAAGACGAACGTTGCGAATGTCAGGGCGATGCTCTTTTGCGTAGGCAATGTCGCGCGCTTCATCCAGATCCGTTGGGATCTTGTCTTCCAGAGTGGCTGCACCGCTCAGTTCCAGAGTTGGATCCAGGTTCAGTGTGCGAAGTAGTTCTCTTCTGCGGCTGTTTCTTTCTAGAATCGCGCCTGCTTGCTGGCTTTCAGCCTGTGCGGTCAGGGCGCTCCACTGGTTGATCTCGAATCCTTCTGCCAGGCCAAGATTCGCTTTGCCGATTGTGATATCGCGAATGTTTCTCGTGTTGCTCAATAGCAGGTCGAACGTGCGAACATTTTCTTCTGCAATGGCAAGAGACCAGTAGTCCACCATGGTTTTGACCACGAGCTGAGCGAGCTGTTGAGTCAGTTCTTCGCGCTGGATTACAGATTTGTTTCTATAGATGTCATTGAGTCTGCGCTGGCTGTATCCAAATGCATTCTTCAGAAGTTCCTGGCGCAGAGTGAGAGTCAGAGCTCCAGTATGCAGAGGAGGTTGAGCGAGCTTCGCAAAAGTGGTTCCCTGCAGTGCGAAAGATTCTCCCGCATTGGAATCAAAGCGAGTGTCGGATGCTTCCACCTGGAAGTAAGTACCGCTCGAGAACAGCTTGTTCATGTACGCGGTGTACTTGTCCTGGTTTACTTTGTCTCCACTGAAGATGGTGGATGCAGAAGACTTATCGAGTTTCTCATAGCCTTCGTAGGACGCGCCAATTTTGGGCGCATACTTGGACTCATCTTTCATGATGTCCGTATCAGATTTAAGAATTTCAAGCTGCTGGATGCGAACCAGATTATTGTTTTCGAGGACCATCTTCACAATCTGTTCCATGGAAAGAGGCAGAGGTTTTCCGTCCGGTCCAGTGGGGACTTTGCTGTACGTCGCCTGCGCGTTGTTCTGCGAAACGGGAGTGGTGGTTGCCTGCTTTGAATCGGAGGCGGCCGGTCGAGCAGTTTCGCTCGTCTTCATTTCATCCTGGGCTGGACCCGCCGGGTCCTGGGCCATCAAGGCAGATATGCCGAACACGAATAGAATCAGTCCCAATCGGCGCATATGCCTTGTTTTTCTTCACTGCCCGGCAGTGCTATTTTTTTATTTCCGCAAAGGATACTTGCAAATTCTGAATCGAGTCCACCGAGGCGGAATAAAATTGCTCGTTTTACCCCTGCTTCTGTGAGGAAATCCATATCTCGCTTTAGACCCTCAGTTGTTATCACTGGTTCCGTCCCAAATATACCAGGGGCCAGGCATCCCAGCCCAACGGTTCTATGTCCCAATAGGGCGCGCCTTCGGATCGCAGATTGCATCCAGCGGATGATGGCCGGCTTTTGGATCATGCTGGTGTAATACATCACACAGCTTTCTGTCTGAGGATGCCAGATGCCGAGTGCGCGCAGGATGGATTCTGATAGAATTCCAGTGGCGGGGTAAACTGCAGCCAGGAAGCGATGCCCCAGTCCGAGGATCTTCCGGATGAGTTTTTTGTTTTCCAGGAAATGAGGCACGTTTTTGAGAAAGAGGGCGGGCCGAAGAAGAGGTAATTCCAGATCGATCAGTACGTCCATGGGCGAGCTGTTTTCCAGATCGCGGTACAGGCCTTCCAGTTCTTCTGGAAAAGAGAAAGGAGAAACCCAGTAAGATCGACGGAGCAAGGGCCAGTAGGCAGCCTTCGCATTCGAAGAAATTCTAGAGAGCATGTCGCGGTGGCGATGAAAATCAGAAATGGTAGAGCTTGCGATGTAAACTAGAAACTCACCATTCATGAGCTTTGCCTTAGACAGCGTTTCTTCAGACGGAAATTCTTCGAAGAAATCGATTTGCATCTTGCTTCAGTTGAACTTGTCAATCAGTCTGCGAGTGGCTGCGTCATAGCTTCCACATTCTTTGATCCAGAAGGCTGCACCTCCGAGGTCCAGGAGTTTTTTGATTCCACTTCTTCCGTATTCTTCGCGGACCCACTGGGAAAAGTATCTTTCTTCTTTTTCGCGCATCAAAGATTCACCGTCCCGGGGCTTTCGCACCAGTTCCATCAGATCCGCGCACACTTCGTCAATGCCCGTCCCCATAACGGCACTCGTCTGTAGAATCTGAATGTCTCCATCCCCGGGCCTCGTGAACTGAATGCTTGCTTTGAGGGCGTGATAGGTCTTTCTGGCCGCTTCCACTTCATCGCTTTTGTTTAAGAGAAAAACATCCGGAATCTCCATGATTCCAGCCTTCAAAAACTGAATTTGATCTCCAGCTAACGGTTGTAAGACGAGATAGACTCGATCTGCGAGTCTCTGCACCTCTATTTCGTTTTGACCAATTCCTACGGTCTCAATGATTACAAGATCAAACAGATGATAAAGAAGCCTGCATACCTGAAACGTGCCCGGGCTCATTCCACCGAGTTGTCTGTCAGAGGCCTGGCTGCGAAAGAAAAGTCTGTCCTCATCTACAGGAAATCGAACACGAGTTCTATCTCCCAGAAGCGCTCCGCCTGAAACTTCACTCGAAGGATCTACAGCCACGACAGCCACTCTGATGTGCGGATCCATCTCTATGAGTCTGAGGCAAAGCGCACCGATGAGAGTGGACTTTCCGGCGCCTGGAGTGCCAGTGAAACCTGCGAATACACCTTTGCGCGCTTCTGGAAGCGATTTCAGCCTTTCGATATGATCGTGCCGGCGCAGTGCCGCTTCGGGCAGCGTATTTTCAAAATCAGAGATCAGCCGTGCAAGAGCATACTTCTCTATTTCGCAGACTCCTCTTCTACCACATTCAAAATGGAATCCATGATATCCATGAGCTTGTAGTCAGAAGGAGTAAAGAGTTTGCGAATTCCTGTCTTTTCCAGAACAGCGAAATCTTCTTTTGGAATGATTCCTCCGAATACCACCGGAATTCGCTCTGCTTTCATTTCCTTCAGTTTTGCAACTATCTGTTCTGCCAGCTCAATATGCGACCCGCTCAGAATGGAAATGCCAATGATGTCCGCGTTCTCTTCTACGGCGCTCTGCACGATTTCTTCGGGAGTCAGCCTGATTCCGGAATAGATTACATCAAAACCAGAATGCCGCGCTGTCACTGCAATCATCTCTGCTCCGTTGGAATGACCATCGAGTCCCGGCTTTCCGACTACGATGCGCGGTCTGTGACCTCTTTTTGCAGTGAATGTTTCTACTCTCTTTCTCACGCTTGCAACACGTTCATCTTCTAGAAGTAGCTTCTGCCCGTCGATTCCTGTCGCGGGTCTGTATTCTCCAAAAACACTGCGAAGTGCGTCTGACCATTCGCCGGTGGTTACGCGAGCAAGAGCGCATTCAATGGATGGCTCCATCATGTTTTCTCCGCTCTTTGCGGCAGCTTTGAGTTTGGCGAGTGCTGCTTCTACTTTTGCCGGGTCGCGTTTGCGTTTGGTGGCTTCCAGGTTGTCCATGGTCTCTTTGACTTTTGCTGGATCTACTTTGAAGATGCCGCCATCATTTCCGCTTGTGAGAGGACTTGCAATGCCGTCCTTCCATTTGTTGATTCCAACTACAGTCAGTTCGCCTGAATTGATTTTGCTCAGTCTCTCTGACATGGATTTGACCAGAGACGTTTTGAGGTAACCGCTTTCTACGGCCGCGCGCACTCCGCCCATTCCCAGAATCTTATCCAGTTCCGCCCTGCATTCTTCTTTCAGCGCTTCTACTTTTGATTCTACTACCTTGCTTCCGTCAAACAGATCCGGATATTCGAGCAGGTCTGTTTCGTATGCGAGAATTTGCTGGAGTCTTAAGGCCCATTGCTGGTCCCACGGACGAGGAAGCGACAGCGCTTCATTCCACGCAGGGAGTTGAAGAGCACGGCATCGTGCACGTTTACTCATGGTTACACCAAGAGCTTCTATGAGAATTCTCCACGCGTTGTTTTCCGGCTGCGCTTCTGTGAGCCCGAGGGAATTTACCTGCACGCCGTAACGAAACATTCTATATTTTGCATTTTTCACTCCGTAGCGATCTCGAGTGATTTCTTCCCACAGCTCCGTGAATGCGCGCATCTTGCACATTTCTTCCACGAAGCGAATCCCTGCGTTTACGAAGTAGCTGATTCTTCCCACGCATTTTTCAAATTCGTCATGCGTGAACGTTCCTCTTTCTCGGATGAGATCGAGCAGCCCAATTGCATTGGCCAGAGCGAATGCAAGCTCCTGAGTGGGAGTGGCACCTGCCTCCTGCAAATGGTAAGAGCAAATGTTAGAAGGGTTCCATTCTGGAACTTCTTTCAAACAGTATTCATACATCTCTGCGATCATGCGCAGAGAGGCCTGAGGAGGGAAAATGTATGTGCCGCGCGCCAGGTACTCTTTGACAATGTCGTTTTGAGTTGTGCCCTGCAATTTTTTTGGACTTTCATTCCTTTCGCGCGCAAGTGCAATGTAGAGAGACAGAAGCCACATGGACGTGGCGTTGATGGTCATAGAAGTATTCATCTTCTCGAGTGGAATCTGATCGAAGAGAATGTGAAAGTCATCGAGGCTGTTGATGGGCACTCCCACTTTTCCTACTTCCGGTTTTGCGATGGGATGATCCGAAGAGTAGCCGCACTGAGTGGCCAGATCAAAGGCGATCGACAGGCCTGTCTGGCCTGCGGCCAGGTTGGTTCTGTATAGTTCGTTGGATGCGCGGGCGCTTGTGTGCCCGGCGTATGTGCGAAATATCCAGGGTTTGTCTCTAGTCTGTTTGCCGGATTCGTCCAGAATGAGGTGATCGGTTTTCATATGGCGCCTGAGTCATTTTTCCGGGACCCAGGGCTCCCGTGCACTCAAAAATCATGCATCCGTAACCGCCCCGAATTCAGCGCTTCCCACGAGCTTAGCATACTTGTAGAGCACTCCATTTTTTACCGGCGATTCTGGTTTTACCCATTCTTTTCTGCGTGCTTCCATTTCCGCCTCTGTCATGTGCAATTGAAGCAGATTTTCGTATGCATCGATCGTGATCACGTCGCCTTCGCGCACGAGTGCGATGGGTCCACCCACCGCCGCTTCCGGAGAAACATGCCCGACTACCATTCCATAGGTGCCGCCTGAGAATCTTCCGTCTGTGATGAGGCCAACTGAATCGCCGAGACCCTTGCCAATGAGAGCAGAAGTAGGCGAAAGCATTTCGCGCATTCCAGGGCCACCCTTTGGACCTTCGTATCGAATGACCAGGATGTCTCCCGGTTTGATTTGATCGCTCATGATAGCGTCCATGCACTCTTCCTCTGAATCAAACACGCGCGCTTCTCCTGTGATCGCGGGGCTTTTGACTCCAGATGTTTTTGCAACTGCTCCTCCAGGAGCCAGATTGCCACGAAGGATGACCAGGTGACCTCTCTTATACACAGGAGAAGAAAAAGGTCGAATCACGTCCTGGCCCGCGGGAGGAGCATCTGGAACTTCCGCCAGGTTTTCTGAAACAGTTCGCCCGGTCACAGTCATGCATTCACCGTGAAGGATTCCCGCCTTGAGAAGCAACTTCATGATGAGAGGAACTCCACCCGCTCTATGAAAATCAACTGCGAGGTATTTGCCGGATGGCCTCATGTCTGCCAGGTGAGGGACTTTTTTAGAAATCGCTTCAAAGTCGTCTAACGTCAGGGTTATTCCCATATCATGCGCAATGGCGATCAGATGAAGCACTGCGTTTGTGGAGCCACCTGTGGCCATGACTACTGCAATTGCGTTTTCGAATGCTTTTCGCGTCATGATCTGAGACGGGCGCAGGTTGGTTCGAATCATGCGAACGAGTGCCTCTCCGCTTTCTTCCGCAGATGATTTCTTTTCAGGGGACGGTGCTGACATCTGCGATGAGTTCGGCAGGCTCATCCCGAGCGCTTCAATGGCACTGGACATTGTATTTGCAGTGTACATTCCACCACAGCTTCCAGAAGAAGGACAGGCGTGCTTTTCAATTTCATTTAGCTCTTCGCGCGAAATCGTGCCTGCCTGAAAAGAACCAACCGCCTCGAATACAGAAACGATGTTAAGATCGCGCCCCTGGTATTTTCCTGGAAGAATGGTTCCGCCATATACAAAGATTCCTGGAATGTCCAGACGCGCGATCGCCATCATCGCACCAGGCAGGTTCTTGTCGCAGCCGCCAATGGCCAGCACACCATCCATGAGTTGCCCGCGACATACTGTTTCAATGCTGTCTGCGATGACGTCGCGACTCACGAGCGAAAGCTTCATTCCCTGGGTGCCCATGCTAATTCCATCTGAAATCGTTATGGTGCCAAACGTCTGGGGCATCCCGCCAGCGGATGAAATCCCTTTGCATGCAGCTTCTTCCAGAGGTCGTATGCCTGCGTTGCAGGGAGTGATTGTGGAATGACCGCTTGCCACACCTACGACTGGTTTGTCAAAGTCGCTGTCCTCAAAACCTACAGCACGCATCATCGCACGGTTGGGCGCTCGGCGATCTCCTTGTGTGATTTGCTTTGAATTCCAGTTTAAGTTCATAGGTTCCACAGAGCCCGGACGGCTTCGGGGTCAAGTAATCGAGGGGGAGGTCACGCGGGCATAAAAAAAGCCGCCCCGCGAAGGGCGGCAATGGTTGGTTCAATGGAAGAATGTCTTACGCTTTCGCTGGTTCCTTTGCGTACCAGTCTATGTTGCGGGTTGCATACATCACAATTGCCAGGATTAAGAACAGGCCAATGGATCCTGCAAGCAGAGAATACATTTCTAGCTGCAACACCACATACAGGAAGGAATAAAGTCCTGCCAGAACGCCGAGCAAAATGCCAGCTCTGGTTCTGGATTTCAAAATCTTCAAGCTATAGGCCGTAATGAGGCCAAGATCTGCAACAGACGCCAGCCCATAGGCTCGCGCAAATCCAATGTGTTCTGCCAGAGACAGTAGAAGCAGGAAGAACAGACTCAAAGCCAGGCCTACGAAAAGGTACTGCACAGGATGAATTTGAAGCCCCGCCACCGCTTCGAAAACGAAAAACGTGAGAAATGTGAGCGATATAAAAAGCATCGCGTATTTGGACGCTCGTTCAATTTGCGCGTAAATATCTACTGGCACAAAGAAGTCCACTCCGAAGCTCGTTGCTTCTTCTCCTTCCGTCAGCGTTTCTCTGTATTCGTTGTTCTTGAGCTCTGCCAGGAAGGCGCTTGCATTCTGCGGCTTGACGATCCACTTTGCATGGAAGCCATTTGCATCGATCGTTCTTTCTGCAGGCAGGATCGATCCTGAAAAATTAGGATGCGGCCAGTTTGATTTGAGATCTACCGTCAGAGTATTTGCTGCTGGAACAAAGTGCAGTCTCTGGGTTCCGTTCATTTTGAAATGAATCGTAAGTTTGTGAGTGCCGCGCGAAAGGGTTCCTGCGTGGGCCGCCACCTGCCTCGGTTCATCATCTCCTTTAAAGCGAATCTCAAGATCGTCTAACTTAGATGTAAGGAAATCTGCTTCACTCGCTTTTACCCCGTAGAGTCGAATCACCGACGCCTGGCTTTCGCGTTCCAGAAAGAATTGCACCTGCATCGTGAGGTCCGCGCTATAGAACGGCAGCGAGTAGATGCCTCGATTTCTGGTTTCTGCCAGAACGGTTCCTGTCACATCCACGCTTTGAGGGAGGATGCTCTCTTTTCCGGCCTCCAGAATGGTCCCGATTTCATGATGGCTGCCCCAGAGGTTTCCAGTGCTCCTGGCCACTTCGTCTCTTCTGTCCTTTCTCTCTTTTGTAAGAGAACAAATGTATGCTGTGGGAATGAGCAACATCGTGGACAGAGCCCCGATCAGCGCCATTTTGATTGTAAGTCGAATCATATCTATCTCCTTTGATACAGACAGAATCGCACGCTCGAGTGGACGCAGTATGAGCGAAGTGTGTGGATTGTGTGAGCCGGAAGATTTTTTGAGACTGCTGTGGCCTCACTTGACAGGGCGGACCAGTCCGATACTTACCGGGTGAGGCCGTTTTGAAAGGGAAGAGAATCCTGGTCATTGACGACGACGAAAGCACGCGCGCCCTGGTATCGCATGCTCTGACGAAAGCGGGGGCAGTCGTAGTTTCTGCCGCGGACGCGGACGGTGCCATGAAGGCCGCCAGTCACGATCGCGTGGATCTGATCCTCCTGGATCTGAAGATGCCCGATTTTGACGGGATGACGCTTCTTCGCACTCTGGGGATGGATGCAGACCCGCCTCCCGTA
>JAIBBM010000018.1 GCA_019694685.1 Leptospirales bacterium | reverse complement strand
GCATTGCTTCCGCCCGACGTCAGGAATTTCCCCGTGTCTATGACCAGTCTGTCTATGTTCAATTTCACACGGGGGAACATTCTGCGAAATAAAGGGGCAAACAGCCAGTGAGTTGTTGCTTCTCTGTTGTCTGGATGGTTGATATCAACTCCGGGAAGGTTATGCGGCAGATCTGGAATTCTTTTGCGGATTCAGCCGTAGCATTGGCTACGTCGCCTGACGGTAGATTTCTCTTTGCTGGAACTGCCAAAGGTATCCTTGAGCAATGGAGCATCCCGGATGGCGCGCTCGTTCATATTTTTCACGCGCATTCACGCAGTCTGGAGACTATCTCAGTTAGCCCGGACGGCCGGTGGCTTGCAACCGGTGGAATAGACAGACAGGTGAAAATCTGGAGTCTTAATCCGAGCGACCGATCCATCTTTCCCGCTATTCGCTTCTATTGACCCATTGAGGAAAACTACTTGCATTGCAGTATTACCCGGCACCCGTGTGTTCTTCCAGGGTGGTGACAATGACTGAAATGTGCGGAGCAAGGAATACACGGGGCGGTCACTCGTTGTTCCCGGGGTTGAATCGCGTCTTGTTTTCCTGTTTCTTGTTGATGCTATTTGCTGTTTGCAGTCGAAAGCCGGATCCTGAGTTACAGAAGAAATATGAGCACGCTCTTGGGCAATTTGACGCTCGAAATTCCGCAGATGCCTTGAAGGAAGTAGATGAGATCCTAAAAAAGGACGAGTCGCTTGTAAATGTTCTAGTGTTGCGCGGCAAGATTCTTTACTACTCGGAAAACCTTCCAGAAGCCGAGAAATCTTTTCGTCGGGCTTTTGAACGGGACGCGGCGAATCTGAATGCTAGAATCTGGCTGGCCAAGGTCCTGATTCGAAATCCGTCCAAGCAGTCTGAGGCACTGGAACATATCAACGTAGTTCTAGATCAGGACAGCGACAATCTCGAGGCCTGGTATCTCAAAGGGATCATTCTGGAGGGGCAAAGCAAAACTGCGGAAGCAATTGCTGCCTGGCGCTACGGTGTGCAACAGGGCAAGAAATTGACACTGGTTCATCTCAAGCTGGCGGCCCTTTATGCTAAAGCTGATCTTCCAGAAAAAGCGGAACAGGAATTGGCGGCCGCCACTGTTTGCGCTGGAGGGGATGAGGGCTTGACAAAACGAATCGCTCAGGAGCGCAAAGCGTTGAAACGTTAGTCGCTCTTGATGATTGTCAGACGGAACTCCCCTAGATTCTTTCCGACCAGCATGCGAATCGGAAAAATGGAAATCCCGAGTCCAACCAGGGCTCCCACCGGGAGCATCAGAATATACACGATTGACTCTGAAACGCCAAGCAAGCCCAGAGCAACCGTAGCAATGTAAGTCAGAAAGAAAATCAGGCAGGTTGCCAGAAAAATGGCGCAGATGTTTCTCCAGGTAAGTGCCCACCAAATGCGGATTATTTGTTTCCAGCCCGGAGTGATTTCCATATGCACCTCTTAAAGAATCGAGGCAATCCTGACTAACATGTCAATACGAAAACATTGATGAAAGCTTGACATTGCAACCTTTCAAAGCCCACGTTGTGCTGTGTTGCGAAAACATTGGAAGAAGTTATTGGCGATGCTGGTTGCCGTACCCGTGGTCTTTCTGGCTGTTATGATGGTCAGGCACTACTGGGCAGGTCGCGGGGTTTGCGAATCTGGCAATTGCGAAAACGGGACAGGGAAGAAGCTGTATCGCAACGGCAATATTTACCAGGGGACGTTCAAGGACGGTGATCCCGAGGGATTCGGAGCGTTCGGGGCTCCTAACGGAGATTCCTACATGGGCGAATGGCACTCTGGTCGCAAAGACGGCAACGGTGTCTATCGATATGCAAACGGTGGTCAGTACGAAGGCAGATTCGTGAGAAACGTCCGAGAGGGATTTGGGACTTATCGCTGGGCGGATGGAACAACCCTCAGGGGATCGTGGCACCGCGGGGAGCCGGAGGGCCGGGTTGTTCTTGAGCTACCCACCAAAGAGAAGCTTCTCGGCGTTTACAAAGATGGGATGATTTATTCCGGTGCGGGTGTTCGCGTCTATCCGGACGGAGCCAGATATGTTGGTCAATGGCAAAACGGTAAGAGAGAGGGCCGCGGAACGCAATTGGATGCCTCCGGTGGGACCGTCTTTTCTGGTCAGTGGAAGAACGATGAACCTGTTCGGTAACTGAACATTACTGCTTCTTTTTCAACGATTCAATCTTGCTGCGCGCGTCTGCGACTTGTTGTTGAAGGGAAGGAGGAACTACTTTCAGGAATTGCTGCAAATCCTTGATCGCGTCCGGCACTTTTCCGAGGGCCTCATCTGCTAAACTGAGGTTGTAGTAAGCGGGATAGTAATCAGGATTGTTCTGCGTTGCGGTTTCGTAGCTCTTGCGAGCCAGGTCCCACTTTTCCTGTTTCTGATAGATGACTCCGAGGTTGAAGTGCGCGACGGCGTAGGTTGGATCCAGTTTGAGAGCGTCCCGGAATAGTTTTTCCGCTTCGTTAAAATCTCCCGCCTGGAGCCGTAGGGTGCCTAGATTCGTGATTACACTGGGCTCTTCACGCACCTTCCGGGCTGCTTCCCAGGCTTTTTTCGCTTCGGCGTACTCCCCCAGGCCAAATTGTACATTTCCGAGCTGAACCAGGGCCGGATGATTCTCACCATCGATGGCCAGGGCTTTTTTGAATGCATCGCGTGCTGCTTCTGTCTTGTTCATTTGCAGCATTGCACTGCCAAGGTTCACGTAGAACTTGGAGGCGGGCTGGATCTTGATTGCCTCATTGAACGCTTGCTCCGCCTTTGCGGATTGAGCCATCATCAAATTGCACATGCCCACATTGTTTTTTGCTTCTGCTGAGTTGGGGTCGAGTTTGGCTGCCTCTTCGAATTCGTGGATTGCCATTAGATAGTTGCGCTGTGTATATTGTCTGAGTCCTTCTCGCATCCTTTCATTGGGTGTACGTTCCGATATGCCGGCTCCGCTTGAATCGGGGTCGATCTTCGCTTTGCATGAAAGAAAGCCAAAAAGAGTGATCATAAGTATAAGACTCGCCAATCGCATGATCCACATGAATGGTCTTTCAATGGATTCTGTGTCAAGCATGATCGTGGCTAAATCGTGGAATTGCTTGCCATAGCGACAAGGATTGAGAGAGGCTGCGACTATGAATTTGTCCGGCCAGTTAAGGCACTATCTAAGTCTCATTCTTCGTTTTGTTCAACCGTTCTCAGGGCATTCGGAGCTACCGCCGCTCAGGCCGATGCTGGGGATTTTCGCGGCTTTGACACTCGTCATTTCGATCCTACAATCCGCTGGAATGCTTTCATACCAGTTGAGCAATTGGGGAAAAGTGGAAGGATTGTTTGGCCAGAAACCATTGTGGGGTTTTGCCTTTAGCCTTTCCTGGTGTGCTGCACTTCTGGTGATTGTTCCCTCAAGAAGATTCGTTGCTCGGGTTACTGGCTCTAACGTCCCGATCGCAGAAATTGCGGCGCGGTCCGCGGCGAGTGCCCTACCACTGCTTGTCCTGGTTGGGATCAATGGAATCTTTACCAGCCTGCGACCCTTAAATCAGAATACCTCATCCATAGAATTGTTACTTCGCACTCCGATCTGGCTGGGCTTGCCGATTGTGGGGGTTATCTGGGATGCAGCGATTTGGATTGCGAAAGCGCCGAATCAAATAGCGAAATGGCAGGCTCCCCTTGTATGGGGGGCCTGGCTCATTCCCGTTTCCGTTGTCTTTACTATCCTCTTTGTGCTTTCAGGAGGTCAGTAGGTAGCGGTGTAAGTGCCGGAGAGTACGTTTGTGCATCTAGTCTGGCAAGCACTGCTACTTGCGCATTGCGCATTGCCCGTATAAAAGACAATTTGCTGGCGGACGGTTGTGCAAGCACCGAAATTTCCTCCAGTCGTGCATGGAGTCGTGGCATACGTGCCGCTGGAGGTGGCACATGACGATGACGTATTGCTCTGGCCGATGGAGCCAAAGTAATTGGTGCAAAGTGACGAACCCGCGACATTGCAGCTTGAGTTAAAGGCAACGAACCCGGTGTTGTATGTAGTTACTCCAAGTAAGCCGGTCAGCAGAAGGGAAGTATCGTCATCCTTCTTTTTGCTGCAGGAAAGTAAGGTGGTTCCAATTACGGCCAGAATTAACCCGGTTTTCATGAATTTGTTCAGATATGACATTTGAGTCTCTCCCCATTTCTTGATTTAACAATAGTGGCTAGACTATTAGCTACGGCCTGCGGGTCAAATTTTTTCCCGAGCCATGACATAAAAGTAGCAAAAAGTGATGGTCAAAGTTGTAGAGAAAGATGAGTAAGGGAACCGTTTCGGGGGAGAGAAAGATGTCAGCAGGGGAAACAAAGAAGAGAAAGTCTCCAGGTTGGCGTCGTATGACAGGGGCAGGTTTGCTTGTTCCCATGATCATGTGGATCATGTTTCCTTCGACGGTAATTCTCTCTCAGCCGGTGAACGTTCCCGGATTGCAGACTGGCAGTCCAAACCAGAATCAACTTCAGCCATATTTCGATGCAGCACACAGTGCAACGGATCAATCATCATGGATGTCCATGGTGCAGCAGGGATACACAGCAATCACAGCGCAATGGGAAGCGGCGGTGGATGCAGAGATCCAGGCGAATGTCAATGCGGTAACAACGCAGGATCAATTCAACAGTGTAGCCGCATATCAGGCATATTTAAAAAATCAGCTGGAGATTTCCAAACAGGCTGCATTGCAGAACTGGCAGACTGCGGCTGACGCAGCGATTCAAAATCAATCACAACAATTTGTAGCAGCACTGGGGACACAACAGCAACAGCAGACAAAGGGCGCCGCACAGAACGCACTGGGAACTGCCCAGGATCCACAGACAAATGTTCCGCAATCAAAGGATGCATGGGATCAGAGTTATACAAAGCAGCTGAATGCGGGCAAAGACCAGTATCAGGTTGCGATGAACCAGCTGACAGAGAATTATCAAACATTCATGGATCAACTGGTGGCTCAGGACCAGCAGTTTCAGCAGAATCAACAGCAGATACAGCAGTTCGAACAGCAGGTACGTGGAGCGATCGGAACATCGGTGGCGCAGTATCTGGGGAATCTGAATACAGATCCGTTCTTTCATGCAGAGAACTGTGACCCAAATACGAACGCATGTACGAGTGATATGTCAACGATGACTGCTGCGGGACAGACGCTTCAGACATTGCTGTCGGGATTGCAGACGAGTTTGAATCAGAACGTTCCGTTATCGCAGCTGGTGCAGCAGGTTGGCAATTATTTCCAGGTTCAAGAGCAGACTGCGAAATCAAACGAACAATACTGGCAGAACTTGATTTATACACCTGGATCTCTTGATCCAAATGCAGTGGTGCGGTCAGGTCAGGGAACGCTCACTCGTATTTATGATCCGCTGGTAGGTGCAGTCACAGACTGGGTGGATAATCAGCAGTGCGCAAACTGTAATCCCGCAGCAACAGCCGGTCTCCAGTCCATCATTGAAAGCCAGTATCTTTCCGGAAGCGGAAAGACAGTATCCTCCATACAGAGTGCTGATATATACGGATCGTGCGGTGCGTGTGCTCCATTTCCGGTCTCTCTGGGTGCGGACGGATCTCTACCAGGAACTTCTGCTCCAGGATCGCGATATTCTCAGGTAGGAAACAGAGCCTTTTTTTATACAGCCTGGGGTTTGTGGGCTTTGTGGATTGTTATTCCTGTTCCGCTCGGGATGCAGGAGGATCAGATTCATGTTGATGTGCAGTATACAGCATTTGATCAGAACGCGCAGCACAACGAACAGACGTGGAACGGTTACGATTCAAATTTAACGATTCAGATGGGCAAATGGCAGACACAGTTTCTGCCTGCGATCCAGAACTGGGAAAATCAGGTAGCAGCGTATAACGCGAGTTATGCGGCGTGGCAGACGCAGGCACAGCAGGCATCCCAGCAGGCCGCAGCCACATACCAGACTGGAATGATGCAGCTTGAGCTGGGCCAGAGTGATTTCACATCTGCGATGAGCCGTCAGAAGCAGGTCGCAGATCAGCAATGGTCGCAGATTTCAGCGGGACAGAATGTGCAGGCACCGGGACTGGTATTGCCTGGAATGCAGGGTCTTGATATTTCAAAGTATCAGATGCCTCAGATGAATACTTCTCTTTCTTCCCAGGCGTCTGCCGGTCTTCCGGATTCATCATTGCTCGCAAATGCAGGCAAGCAGTTTGCAACAGCACTGGGTGGCGCACAGAATCTGGCGGTAGCGTCCACATTCCAGGAACAGGCACTCAACGCGCAGCAGAACGAAGTCAATTCAATTGCGCAGATGTTGCAGGGTCAGGATGGAGTTGTATCGCAGATTGAAGGAAGTGGAGCGGATACAACTCAGAAAGCAGGTGCGGGCAGTACGTCTGCACAATCACCGCACGATCAGGGATTCGGTGTATCCATTGCAAGCAATGGAACTGTTACCATGACTCGTTCCATCGCATCCGGAAGCGCAACGCTCAAGGAAGGAGCGGACGGTGCGGATTCAAATAATTATACCAGAGACAGAGTCACACAGATTGTATCGATTGTTGCGCCGGGAGCAGTGAAGCTTGTATCGGGCGGAGATCTTTTCGGTGAAGACTGGAACCGCGATGATCTGTCCGAGCAATTCAGTGCATCCATAAAAACATTCAATGATAATCAAGAAAAGTATCTGCAAACCGTTCAGGAGCAGATCGACATTGCAAACAAAGTAGTAGAGGACAACGAGAAAACATATCAGGACGCAGTCCAGGCTCAGACCACAAGAGTTCAGTTTGTTCAGGGAATTGTTCAGGCGGTTCTCGGTGGTGCAAGTCTTGGCCAGGCTCTTGCAAGTCAGATGCGATCCCAGGCTTCGGATATGATCGGTCAGGCTCTGGGTCTTCCCGCTGGATTCATCGGGAATCTTCTCTCCGGCATGAAACCGGACAAGGCTCTAGCGGCTTATGTTAAAAGTACAGTCGAAGAAAAGATGTGGGAAGGTCTGGGCAATGCTCTTGGCAGCCAGCAGCTCGTCACACTTCTTCGCCAGGTAAAGGGTCAGAAAGACGCAGCAAAAGCAAAAGCAAAAGCAAAACAGCAGGCTCAGATTCAGGCTGTCGCCACAGTTGCGGCCGTGGTTGCCGCCCCATTCACGGGCGGTGCGTCCATGGCAGTACTGGTTGCTGCCAGTGCTGCAAAAGGAGCCATCAAGGGTGCCGCTTCGGGCGGTCTCAAAGGTGCGCTCGTGGGTGCTGCGGGCGGAGCTATCAGCGGAGCCATCACTTCTGTAACCGCAGAAGCAGGTGTGAATGTTGATGTGAATCTCAGTTACAGCAAAGAAGGCGGATTCGGTGCCGGGGTATCTGTTGGTGTTCTAGGCGGAGCTGTGTCTGTGGGTGCAAACTATACACAGAAGGGCGGGGTAGCTGCCACCGCCAGTGTGGGTTATGATCTGGGTGGAACTAAACTGGGACTGAACCTGAGTTATAGCAAGGATCAGGGTTTTGGCGGCGGGGTTGGTCTGAAGGGCGAGTCCTTTCAGCTCGGTGTCAATTATTCCAAAGCTGGAGGTGCGAGCGCTTACGCGGCTCTTGGAGGTCAGGACAACAGTCTGGGTATAGGATACAGCAAGGATGAGGGACCAAGCGCATACGTACAGCACGGAGATGTAAAAAACGGAAACGAGAAACTCTCATTCTCTCAGAAAGCAGGCGTCACTGCATCCGTGAATACAGCACACGGCAGTATTTCATATAATCAGAACACGGGAACAACCGTATCCCTTAAAGGAAGTCTGGGGGATCAGAGCGGATCTTTGAGTTATAACTCAAAGACAGGGTTCAGTGCTTCCGTTCATATAGAAGATTCCATCGGTGTGGGTGGTGATCTAAGCATCAGTCGTGATGGTCTGACATCCGAGCTTACAGTTAATACAGGTAAGATGATCGATAACATAAACAAACAGCGAGCTCAGGATGCAGCAAACAACGGTACCCCTGTGGACACATCCACGGCCGCATCTCGCAAGGCACTGGAAGACGCAGCGCGCAACGCGAATCTTGTTTCTACAAACGGTCTTTTCATGCGCAATCTATCCGAAATGGAATCTGCCGGTGCTTCTCTTACGGGCGCCAAGCAGGAGGAAGTAAGGACAAAACAGAAACTTGCGTTCGTTGCAAATCACAATGTGAGTGCCGCCGACATTGAGCGAGCAAAGAATGATCCAGCCTTTCTTGACAAGCTTGTGGATCAGACTGCTCACAGCGCGCAAAGCAACCTTTCCGGCATGAATCCTGACCCTTCTTTGAATATCGGGGGCACCCGGGAAACCTGGATCGATTCAATCGCGGGCGAATTCAAGGATCTGGGTCGTGGATTTATAGGACAGCTCAGTGATCCAACGGGATATGTGGATGCCGCAGGGAACTTTCATGCGAACACATGCTTCGTTAAAGGAACTCTGGTTCATACGGCAACGGGATTTAAGAAAATTGAAGAGATCAAACTGGGAGACAGGGTGCTTTCTTATTCAGAGAAAGACGGAACCCTCGTCTACAACGAAGTGACCCATTTGTTCAGGCCATACGCCGATGAGATCTATCGGATCATATATAGAGACGGGACGCTTGTCGAGACCACGTGGTCGCACCCTTTCTACATCGAGGGTAAGGGATGGGTGAAAGGGAAAAATCTACGCATCGGCATGCGCAGTTTGACCGGGGCCGACATTGCCAGTGCCGCTAGCGCAATTTCAAATTCGACCATCCCGGGGCTGACTTACACGAGCATGAGTGGGGCGCGCGGGCTAGAGATAGTGTCCGTTGAGCTGCAAACCCGTCACGAGATGGTGTACAACATGACTGTAGCTAATGCGCATGACTATTTCGTAAGCGCGCGTAGTGTGCTCGTTCACAATCAGACGGCGGGCTTCTATCCAGGGCTCGCTGATCCTGGAATGGGCTACGCTCTTGCGATGCAGAACTGTAAAGACGCCGCGTGCAGAAAGCAGGTCGACGAGCTCTATAAGATCTCAATTGAGGCGAACGCGAAAGGTTCAATTGCCGGCTTCGCCACCAGTGTAGCGGTTGTGGGTGCTTTATACACGGCCGAGGCATGCATTGCGGGTGGTTGCGAGGCGTTGGTTGGATACGCAACAATGGGCACCCGGGCAGCTCTAGTGACTCTTCCTCAATATCTGGCCAGTACATCAGCCGGCTTGTGGATGGTTAGGAATGGTCTTGCTTTACTACCGGAATCGGGTACAATCAGTTCAGCCGAGGTGCGATTTACTCAGAATAGCATAAAAGAGGCTGCGAGCAAAGGTGAGGTTGTTATGGAGACCGCTGCTGCGTTGCGATCGGGCGCAATAGATCCAACATCCATTCCCCCTATTCGGGTTTTCGTTCAAAACGGACAGATCTGGTCTCTTGATAACCGTCGACTTGCGGCATTTCAAGAGGCTGGCGTGGCCATAAGATACACACTCGTTTCGGCGAAAGATGTTGCTGTGGAGATTGGGAAGAAGATGACGACCGTGAATGGAGGAACCTCTGTAATCATTCGCGGCTCGAACACGGTTATTCCGAGCGGAAAATGAAGGTATTTGATTTTGACAGCACAGAGAACATTGAGAAAATCCAAACAAGAGACGAGTTCATTCACTTTGTGGCGCAACTAGGTCTTGATTTGCGGAACCATCCCGAGCAATGGGCCAACAAGTCTCTAGAAGACTATTTGGATGCCGTGTCCGCGTGGGTGGGTGACATGGATGGGGCCTTTAGAAATCAAGGCCTACCCGTTCCACAGAATGTCCCGTGGAAGGTGCTCGCCCATATTCTCTCAGCAGCAAAATACTATTCTTGAGGTGGCCGTATGCTTGGTCGTACAGCCACCGCAAAATGGTCCAAGAATACTTTTTAAAACGGCGGACGAACCTGGGAAGGCTAGCACCTCGGTTCCTGTTTCCAGAAACGAAGGAGGGCGTGGTTATGGTGAGCCACTGGACTCGCACAAAATCGACTGATCTATATTAAGAAAAAACGCCCGCTTGATCATAAAGGTCTTCGCGATGTGCCCGCATACCGCTTTTTAGAAAAGGAGCAGACTGAAGACTGTTTCCTCCCACGGTGAAGCTAATCGTACCTGTGCGTTCTCCACTCTGATTGTAGACTTCCAGGAAGATCATGAAGTTCTCCTCCATTTCAAGAAGGTTGCCTGATTCTGTACGACAGATCGCACCCTGTCGAAAATAGTTGGAGCCATCTCGATTCATGTCCTGCCGAATTTTTCTGCGGGGTCCAGCATATCGTCAGCTCTCCCTTAGCCGTTTTGGGGTCGGGTTTCTCCTGCGAGATTTGATTTCGCATTTTCTCGGGGAAAAGGTCCGCCGTCTGGTCAATGACGCCTGCTCGACCGGCTCAGGAGTTCTGAACTTTGTTCAAGAGTTGGCCAACTATTGATCTTAGACGTCTGAATTGCGGCTTTGACCGTCTCGGGCAAGATTGGGGCATAAGCACTTGACGATTTACTGTAAGTTGCCGAAACTGGAACATATCACCCCTGTACTACGGTACAGGGTGCAAGGCCACCGCGAGGTGGCCTTTGCTTTTTTATGGCTGCTAAAAAACGCACATACATATACGTAGATGCGTTCAATTTATACTACGGATCCCTCAAAGACACCAAATTTAAATGGTTGAATATCCAGGAACTCTGCAGACGTCTTTTGAATTCTGATCATGAGATTCTGAGACTCAAATATTTCACGGCACTTGTCACGCCGCGGCCATCGGATCCAGATCAACAAAAACGCCAGATCAGTTACCTACGGGCACTGGAGAGTACGGGCATTGTAGAAATTGTTTATGGGCATTTTCTCACGCATTCGACCAGAATGCCGCTTGTGATGCCACTCCGAG
Organism: Leptospirales bacterium; assembly: GCA_019694685.1. Taxonomy (GTDB): domain Bacteria; phylum Spirochaetota; class Leptospiria; order Leptospirales; family Leptonemataceae; genus JAEUSB01. The sequence continues at coordinate 62,706 of JAIBBM010000018.1, read as the reverse complement.
ACGGCACGCGATTCGTCGATGTTCTCAAAACAGAGGAGAAGGGTTCTGATGTGAATCTTGCCGTGCATTTGTTGAACGACGGATTCAAGGACCTTTATGATTGCTCAATCGTTATTTCCAACGATTCCGACTTGCAGGAGGCAATACGAATTGTGTCTCAGGAATTGAAGAAGACGGTCGGGATTCTGAATCCGCAGAAAATCCGTAGTCACGTGCTCAGCCGTTATGCGACATTCTACAAACCGATACGTGCCGGGGTCCTGGCGGCCAGTCAATTCCCTGAGTCGATCACTGATCTGCGCGGGACATTCCAAAAACCAGCAATCTGGTGAATAAGCTCGAAAATCTGCGCGCTTCCCATCCTGACGAAACAAAAGAAACTTGTCACACCCTCCAGATATAAAACTCCAAAGGAGAAGATCATGGCCTATTCAAAAGAACGACGGAAGGACATTTACGAGCGGACATCCGGATACTGTCATCTTTGCCGCAAGAAGCTGAGTTTTTCAAACTATGGAAAAAGGGGATTCAAAGGCAACTGGGAAGTGGAGCATTCTGTACCGCGAGCCAAGGGAGGCACTGATCGGCTGAATAACCTGTATGCCGCATGCATTGATTGTAACCGTGAGAAGAAAACTACGAGTACGCGAACAGCGCGCAGATGGAATGGCCGTTCGCGAGCACCATTGTCGCGAGATGCCCGGGAATCCGCGCGGGACAATAACACGCTTAGCCATGGAGCGGCAGGTGCTACAATTGGAGGTTTGCTGGGCGGCCCTTTTGGAGCGATGCTTGGAGGAGTTCTCGGGGCTATAGTGGGGAATAACAAAGATCCGGACGATTGAGAGGAGCTTGATCGCAACGCAGTATTCTCTCGGGCTCGCGTTGCTCCCATCCAAACGCCGCCTCAGCCAGACTTCAAAGCATTGATCTGCGATTGAAAACGAATGAAATCGTCCCTGGTAGGAGGCCCCGCCTCAGTCCACTTTCCAACCAGTTGCTTTTGTATTCTAAGAGCACCCAGGGATGCTGAGGAGCCGCCCAGCAGAAATTTTTGCAGGAGAAGAAGCGTTTGCGCTTCCGGTTCCATCACGTATCTGATGTGAAGTAGCTCCGTCAAAAGTGCGCGCCCCGACGTTAATCCACTCGGTTTTTCTGAATGCAACGGTGAATCGGTCGGGCCGCGATTCAGATAGAAATCAATGACACTCACTGCCAACCTCAGGAATTCTGAACTTTGTTCAAGAGTTGGCCATGTATTGATCTTAAATGTCTGCTCAAGTGTGGCGTTGACCCGCTCGGGGGCCGGTGATTTGAATATTACTCGGACCTGTAGAAACCGATAGTCCCAGTGAAATGTGGGATTGTACAGGTGCGCTTTGCTGTTTATCGAATAGCGGAGTCTGGTTCTTTCTCCAGGTTTCACGGAATGCCAGTCATGAAATAATTGTACCACCATGCATGGATTGTCAATAGAAGGAAACCAGGCAGCAGTCTCCATCGGTGTTTTCTGAGATCCGCCTGGGTTCATGCGGATCGTGCTTTGAGTATCGACCTCGACTATGAAGAGATCTTCCACTTCCATAGCACCCATGGATGGCGGGCACGTCTTATCGGCTGACAGGAGAGTGAAGACGATGTGATCGATTTCCGCCTCGCGATCGGATACATTCCATATGAACAAATCGAATGTGCACAGACATTCAGGCTGCTGTGCCGGTAATTGTTTGAACATGAGGGTTGGCTTACGCAAATAGGTTCTGTACAAGGACCACGCAAGGCGCACGGCGGCTATAGTCCCAATCACAACTATAACGATGGTCGCACCCACGCCGACGAGAGAGTTGTTCCTGATAGAATCTGGAAGGAGACTCAGGAGCGTATTGAGAATTTCGAGCACTTAAATTGCTCTCGCTCTGTTCCTCTTGTGCTTCAAGATGCTCGGAGTATTCATCTGATTGTTTTTCCGGCCAGGATCTTTCGAATCAGCTCTTGAATCGCATTTTCGTCGCTATGGCTGACAAGCGTGATCAATAAGTTTAGCGTAGTCCATTCTCGAACAACACGTCGCAACCACTCTAGAGAAAGAGGCAGGCTGATTCCATAGCCGGCCAGAATCGCCTCGCGGCTAGACTTTGCTCCTACTAGATCAGTGGAGAGCGCGGCCAGGACAATTACAGTGAGTAGAAGAACAACGCCAAATAGAATACCGTAGACAATGCTGTTGAAACGCCTCTGCTGACGCAAATCAGCAAGCAGTGGCTCCCCCACAGGCTCACGTGAGAGCAGGGTTGCGGGACGTGCGTGTTTCTTAAGAATACCAATCGCGTTCATTTGCTATCGCTCCGTTTTGTTCTTGTTCCTCAATCCATAGGCGAGCAGAAACATAGTCAAGACCTTCTGCCTCCATCAAGCGCAAAGCGGCCTCCACCTTGGTCATCTGCGGAGCAGGAAGCAAAAGATCAGGCCAGTGAAGGTGCCTGATCTTGTTTTGCGTTCGCAAGTCTAGAAAAGTGCCGAGTATGACTGAGTTGCACATTGCAAGATCCAGGACTCCCCGAAAACTCTCGCCCACCGCCGAAGCGAAAGCGAGCGGGCTGTGGCAACCGTCTCCAAGCTCAATCCGATTTCCTGGTATGACTAGACCGGATAGCACTTCATCCAGGATATCCCTCGCAAGTGCTTTACCGATTGCGTGGTCCGATCTTCCTGCATTCACAATGCTCGCGTCGGGGATCCGACTCAGTAGAGTGCCGTCTTGAATAGCCCGATTCATTGCTTTGCAAATCTGGTTGGCTCCCCCAGAGGATCCTTCCACTCCCACGAACTCGGGAAGTCGATCGCGAATAACGTCTAGATCTCCGATGATATCTTGTTCCTCGAGAAAAGCACCCCGCCAATGACTGAAAAGAACCACAGTGTCATAGTTGCTGCCGGTAGCATTTGCCAGGTCAGTCAATCTTGCGCTGCGAACCACGGTGCACCCGAGTTCTAAGGCGGTACGAATCAGACCTTCCGCAGCACCGGAAACCCTTTCGTAAGCCTCATCCCATGCAACCCGAATGTTTCCCGAGCGCAACACATTGCGATTCATGTAGTCACTGTCCGACTCGGCAGCGCGATCAAATTCCTTTCGGCCCACCGGGATGGCGAACAACAACGCACACCTACTTTTGAGTTGCAACGCTATGCCCCGCCCGGAATCTACGAGGATCTCCACCCCGGTCTTTGAGCGTAACACGAAGCTTTCCTTTGTTTGTGCTTACATAGAACTGCACTTCTCCGTCGGGCAGTTGAAGCTTCTTTCGCAACTCCGCAAGACTCGCAGCCATCGGTTCCGCACCCTGCGGCCTCGTGGGTATCCAGTTAATCAACGAGCGGGAGATTTTTTCTCGCGCGGCTTTCTGATCACTGGCTCCACGAACCAAAACCCCAATTGAGGTTTGCCCATCACCAAACCGAACAATGACTGCACCCGATTCCATCCCGGATTCTCCCGCGACGCGTTGCCACGTATCCCTTGTGGCAGTCTCAATGCGCGCACTTCTCCAGGACAATGGTTGATTCAGGGCGACCACACTGCCAGGTTCGCCGCCCTCAGCCAGGCGGAGCATTTCCATTTGATCCTTTGTCCAGAGCGTTGCTGTTGTCGTGCGTGGATTCTTTTCTGGTGCAAAAAGATCTTTTACGGCGCGAACGGCGCGTTCCTGCCAACCCGGCTGCGGCCGCAACAGGGCGATGCTTCGCGAAAGGTTTTCCGCAGTGATGGGGTCAAAATTCTCGAAGCGCAGCACGCGGTTCGCCGGATCCGATAAAGCAGTGATTACACCACTCTTACCCAGAACCACTTGCTGAACTTGCTGCGATTTCACATTGCGGACAACATAAATGATACCACCTTCTCCCTGAGAAATGAGAGCATCACATCCGCATGCGCTGGCGCGCCGCAAGACATCTGCCGGAATGTTTGTGGCGCTCGAAGCCTGGAGGACACGGCGCATTTCGGCCAGCAAGCTTCCTTCGCTGGAAACGTGAAGCACCTCGCGCTCTATTCGCCCTGCAATGACTTCCTCTTGCTTCAGTCGGGGAGGGGTCGGAACCCGGTGTGGGGTAAGCGCAATGTTATGCCCCCCCACCGGCCCATCTTCAGTGCTCGACTTCGAGAGTACGACAGACGGAGTACGAATGAAACCAGGAGACTCTGAATTAGTTCTGGCGAGAACATCTTTGAGAATCCCACCACGATCAAAAGGGAAATAATCAGAGAGTACTGCGCTAATGTCCTGGACGTGTTTGAACGCTTGAGCTTTTGTTTCAAGGTCTTTTGCGGTGGACGTTTGAGCAGCCTGGCTTGCGCGGATCTGTTGTTCCATCGCGCCCGCATACGCCACGAGCGATCTGTAATCCGCGAACAAAAAATCGGCCCGACCGGCCACGTACGAGCAGCCCCCTTTATCAAAAGGCGATGGCTCTCTCATCTGACCACCCGCAGCAAGGCATGCGCGCCGGAGCGTTGCATTCGCCCTGTCAACCGTGTCTTCATAATTCTGTGAGAGCGTCCTGAGCTGGATTACCAAGGCGCTGTATTGGTTGGCCGCCAGGGCGCCATTCCCGTTCGAATTCGCGCGGACTGGACAGCATGCGTGCCAGATCGCGGTCGCTGAGGCGATAATCCGTTTTGATCTTTACTATTAGTGCTTGGAGATTGGGGTCTCCCGATTTGGTTTGAGACGCAAGCCAGCTCGAAGCCTTTTCTTCAAGGGCACGACCAACGGCCTCAGATCGAGATGGCTGACTGTTCGTCATCGCCGGCGGATGCACGGGTGCTAGAAAACTCTGGACGGCCTGAAAAAGGATTACGTTTTGCGCGACCCGGATTAGAATCGGGTCCTGCATGGACGCGAAGTAATTACGAGCATCCTCTGCACGTTCTTTGGAGTCATCTGAGAACAGATCATCGCTGTCTTGATCTTCGCCACTACTACCGGGCAGGTACAGAATCGGCAGCGCCCCCGTACGATCGAACGTAAGAAAATCCAACTGGTCCATCGTCGTGATCACAGCCAGTCCGCCAGTATTCCAGTTGAAAATCAAAGAATCAGCACCCATCTTCTTTGCGAAGTATTCGCTGGCTGCGTCTTCGCCGAACGGGTAGGAAGGTGGCTTCGGGTAACCAAAAGCAAAATAATCAACCTTTCCATGCTCTGACCAGGATTTGAGAATTTGGTCTGCAAGGTTAAGAAGTGTACCCATCTCGCCATCTTGTAACTGTCGCGAGAGTAAGATTGGAGCCCAATCCCATCCTGCATGATCACCACTCACGATTCTTCCTGCAAAGAATCGCTGCCTTTCATAACTTTGTTCCAGTTGTGGCTGCGGTTCATTGGCAAATGCTATTAATGTTTCAAAGCGAAGAGGCGGAAGAACCGCGAGTGGAACCTGGCGTGAACGACCGAGAAGAACGGCACCACGCTTCCCGAGGCCAATTGCCCCGAAGAGAACGTCCGTTTCCACAGCAAACCGACGATAGTCCGCGATACTTGCGTTCAAGCGTTCACCCGTCGGGGGCAGGAGCAGAGCCACAAGCCCGCCCGCACTTCGGTACAGGCCTATGGGAGCGTCGGTAAAGATCTGTTTAGACGAGTACTTCTTTTCTCCGTCCGTGGCCGAAGTCCACGTTCTCCCAGGTGTATTGAACCAGTGTTGAAGATCGGACGCTGAAACCCGAATGTCCTCAATCGGAGTTTGCGCGGGGGAGGTGGAGAGATCGTCTACCCAGAACCCTTCCGTCGTCCGAAAGAGAACCTGGTGAAGGATTCGAAGCTTGTCCACGACATCGGCCGGAGCCTCCCAACTTTTCATTGTGGTTCCAGAAAGAACTCCAGTTCGAGCTTTGCCGTCCAGTCTCACTCGCAGCACAATGTCCTCTAGCCAGCCATCCACGCCGGTCATCCAGCGGTAGTGCCTCTTCTCCAGGAGGGTATCCCCGAAAAGTGCTATAAGGAAGTCATCCAGTTGTTGCTTTGAAAGAACCGGTGGTGGTTCGCTCAGGATAACGAGCGCTTCGGAGGACTCAAATTGCCCGAGCGCCATAGCCTGGTAGGGAGCCTGGTGCTGTTTTCTGAAACTCACCCATTGAGGGCAACCAACGTGCGAGGTGCAAGAAGAGTCCGCAGGATCGTAGCTCCATGGACCGGACTCGGCGCCAAGTGGCGGAGTGTGGAACAGAATGGCTACCCAGCAAATCGAAGCGAACCTGACAGACCGACTCATATGCGCCTCCTCGCGAACCGAAACGAGAGGACTACATCGGGTTTTCGAAAACTGTCAACATCTAAAATGTCAAAAATTGAATGATCGGTCTAAAATAAGTCGAATTTCGAGCTGAAAGCTCTCTGGATTGGAAAATTATGCTCAATCAGGGCCGTCGAATTTCTCCAGAATCTCTTCCCCTGCATCCAGGCCTGACCTTATCTCCAAAAAGCCGGGCACCAATTCGTCCCCCAGTTCAACTTCACGACGACGGATACCACGTCGTGTCAGAACGGCCGTTTCGCCGGACGACTCATTCAACTGCGAAACCGCTTCAACAGGGACCACAGTTGCCGAAATTTCGGCACCGGTGTCAAAACGGACTTTTGCACTCATACCCGGCAACAAGTAACCTGGATTTCGAAAACTGACCCGGATTTCGCAGTGTTGAGGATCCGGGCAAAAACCGGGACTCACCAAATGACCGGGTTCGGACGTCCCTCGTGCTCCCTCTGTCGAGACCTGCGCTAGCATCCCCTGATGAAGTTTCGAGTATGAAGCCGCGGGCAGGTCAACCACCGCCTCCAATTGCCGCGAATCAACAATCCTACCGATCGGAAGTCCCTCATCCCCAATGCTCGAACCCGGATGAACTTCGAGCGAAACCAGAACACCGGAAATCTCTGCCCTGATGGCCGAGGCTGCCTTTTCCTTTTCCAGGCGGGCCAATTCTGAATACGCTTCGTCCAACTCACGGACAGCGGCACCCATGCGTGCCCGCAAGACCATGGTCGCAAGCAGGGCCGGCGAAATCTCACGGTCCGCCAATTCAGAATCAATTACGGCAAAATCCGCACGATCACTTCTTGAACCGGCAGACTCCAACGTGGCCCTTTCCACAGCACGCCCGTACTCATCTCGAAGAGCATCCAGACGCTCCCGCAACCCGGCCACTCTTTGCTCCTGTGCATGAATGGCGTCCTCGCTTACCGTCTCATTCAAAACGGCCACTGCCTGACCACGCCGGACATATTGGCCAGGCTTAAATGGCAACAGTACCACATACCCTGATCTAGGGCTGAGCAAGATCTGCTCACGACTCGCCTCCAAGATTCCGCTTCCGACAACGTAGGGTTTCAAGGTCTTGCGCTCAACTCGGTAAGTCGACGGCTTCTGCTCGACCGGTGCAAGCAAAGCGATGGCTTCCCCAGCAAAGGGAGCCACGATAGTCCATGCCCTAACAATCAATTCCATGGCTGGCGCCGGGATGTAGGCCAGGAGCAAAATCTTACAAACGATTCGTAAGTTCACACGAATTTATCGGAAATCAGGTCAAAAAGGGGAGAAAAAAGCAAGGGAACCGAATGAGCGCGAGCAGAACTGACTCATAGACTTTACACACCTCCCGTTATGTAAAGTTTCTTGGTATGAAATCGGCTGACGCGAGTGTCTTTTGCCAGATGGTGAGGGCAGGTTGCACGTTATCAGGTAATAGCCTGAAAAAGAACTTGTAATTTAAGGCTATACCCTGAAGTTTAAGTATCCATTTTCAGGATATAGCCTTATGAATAAAAAACATCTGCTGCTTGAACAACTAGACAACAGAACAAAAACACTGAGCCCGATCCCGGACAAGGTGCCGCAAGGCGGCTGGGTTCACACGATCCGAATCACGCTCGGTATGTCCCTGAGCCAGCTAGCTAAAAGGCTGAAGATCACCGCGCAAAGCGCGAAGGAAATCGAGGAGCGCGAGGCTCGCGGCGCGATCACTCTCAAACTGCTCCGCGACGTTGCCGACAGTATGGATCTACGCCTGGTCTATGCCCTCATACCCAGGACCAGCACGTTTGAGGCGCTCATCGAAAAGCGCGCAACAGAAATCGCCACAGAGATAGTATTACGTACCTCCAGAAGCATGGCTTTGGAGGCGCAGGAAAATGAACCTGCACGCCTGAAACGGGCAATTCGCCAGCGAGCAAAGGCAATAGCAGCAGAAAGGCCAAAATATTTATGGGATTAGATCTGGAATACACCAGCGGGCAGACACCCATTGATGAAGACGAACGGGACGGTCTGTTGATCAAGAGTATTACGACGCGGAAAGATCTGGACGAATTTGAGCAGCTCAATATTGAAAAGGCGGTTGAATGGACTCTGAAGAGAAAATTCAAACTCGATACAATATTGGAAGCAGACTTCGTCTTTGAACTCCATCGTCAGATGCTGGACGATGTCTGGGCCTGGGCAGGAAAACCTCGCACGAGCAACAAGAACATCGGTGTCGATAAGCACGAGATTCGCGTTCACCTAAAGGATCTGCTGGATGATTGCAAGGTATGGATAGATCAGCGCGTCTTTCCGGATGATGAGATTGCTGTTCGCTTCAAGCATCGACTCGTAAGCATTCATATTTTCCCGAACGGTAATGGCCGCCATTCACGCCTGATGGCGGACGTGCTGGTCAAGCATGGTTTAAACCGGCTCGTTTTCAGCTGGGGATCGCAAAGGGCCGGCTCCGGGGTAGCTATCCGAGAAGAATATTTGCGCGCGCTGCGCAAAGCAGACGCTGGTTCTTACGATGACTTGCTAAGATTCGCTCGCGCAACATAGCGCCCACGCAATCCTCTCTCCGCGCTTTCACGCGATCAGAAACTAATTTGAATCAGCCCCCCAGGTGTGGTATCATTCTTGTCAGGAGTAATACCACGATGGTCCCTCTTGAATACACAGGAAAGCCCGCATACGACGGTCGATTGCTTCACTGCAATCGTTGGCGGCTTGCGCACGCCCATACGATTCTCGACCGTCAGGCGATCAGCGTATACTTTGCGGACTTGCAGGGACGTTATGCGCCAAGCACAATCAAACTCACACGGTCCGCAATTCGGGCCAGTCTGCGTTTGACCGGAATCCCCGAAGGCGATCTATTCTCCGGTTTTCGCATTCGTGCGCGGAAATCGCGAGCGAAGAGCGCCAATAGATACAGAGAATCAGAGATCCGGAAATTTGTAGAGAAGAGTCCACCGCGTGTTTCTCTGCTTGCACGATTCCTGTACAGCCGCGGGGTTCGGATTGATGGCGCTCTCGGTGTGAAACTGAGTGAATGCAGAAAGGAAAAACAATCTGTCGTTGTTGCTATTCACAGCAAAGGAGATGACTACGAAGTTCGGATCAGTCTTGAATTCTTTTCTGAAATATGCGAGGTTTTCAAGAGCCGTTCGTGGCTTTTCGAGAATAGGCGGGGCGGGAAGTATTCTCGCCAGAATTTCAATATTCAGTTCCGTAAATACGGAAAAAAGATTCTCGGGAGACCGAATCTATCGCCTCACAAACTCAAGCATTCGCTTTGTTCGAATCTTCTGGAAGAGGGATACACGGTGCGCCAGGTCGCAGATCTTACGAACACGAACCCCGCGACCATATCCGAATTCTACGATCAAAATCAGATTTCCGATACAAAACTTCGTTCCCTGGAATGTATCGCATGAATGAAAAAGGAGGATGCAATATGAAAATCAGAATAGCGGGTAGATATTTCAGGGAACCATTGACGGCTCTGATTCGCGGGATACATCGCGCTGGTGTTGTGGCAAGAAGACGGACAGTGTCGGAAAGGGTCTCCGCCTATGTGGGCTACTCATTGCAGAACGATTTTCGCGAAGGATTCCGTCCACGGATTCATGGATTTGACTCGCATTCTATCGCGAGTCGTTTTCATGCGGGCATCGATCGGGCCATTGAGCGCGAAAGAGCGGAACAGGAAAGACAGTATCTTAAAGATGCGATTCTTGCGTGCGAAGATTTCGTGCGCGCGGCTGAGGGCCGCCTTCTTGAGCTTGGCGGACAGGGTGGATCGGTGGTCTACTTTGAACGACAAAGACAGATTCGGGAGGGCCGTGATCGGATTGAGGAAAGGGCGCGCCGCGCATAAAAAGCGCAGCGCTTACCTCTTTCACGTGCCATGTCCGCGCCGGAGTCGATCTTTCATTCGCTCCAGGTCTGTTGTAACGTCCAGCTCCATGAGCTGGAGAACAAGCTCCTCTGGGAGTTCATGCATCTGCAAGTTCAGATACTTGTGAGTTACATCAATCTCATCTGGCTCCCTTTCATCATGCGTTTTCATTTTGTTTTTCTCCTGGGTGCCTTGACTTGCTTTTTGGCTTTTCGTGGGGTTGGGATTCCGAACATTTCTTCAAGGTCACTCTCCATTATCGCGGCAAAACCTCGCAGATTGTGATAGTTGACTTCTTTGCCATCCGCTTGCAGGCTTGCGATCAGCCGCTCTGTGAGTACTCGTGGGTCCCAGGTTGCGAGGTGTGGAAAGTAGTGGGGTTCGTCACTCAAATCCAGCCAACCCTCTTCATTTAGTTTTTTCATATGTTCCTCCTGATGCGATTGTATCAGGGCGCGCGTCCCCGGTGGGATTTTTTTCTGATTATGATCTTTGCGAGGCCGACTTGCGCGGGTGGCCATCGATCAAGAAGTACTGGATTCTCCCGTTATGGATGATCCGAGTCGGATAACGTTTGAGGAGCAGCTCAAGGTTTCGCTCTGCATTTGGAGCGGCGACATCGATAACCAGAACAATACCAGGTGCATGTCCTTCGGCGCGACAGTAAACATCGACTTGATTCGCAAAATGGCGCGCAAGGGCGTTGTCCTTCGTAAGCTTGATCTCGACGATAACCTTGCCCTTCCCACGGCTGAAGACAAAGTCACTTGAGCCGACCCCGTGATCAGATTCATGTCCGAGGTTCACATCCAGAAGCTCGCAGTAAAGGCTCGCGCTCTGGCGTAGCAGATTGTGTGCATATTTTTCATTCATCACGATATGATCGTCGTTGTAAAGGAAACGGGCCGCCCCTCTATCTTCGATGGCTCGTTTGAAGTGATCGCAAACCAGGAGCGCGAAGTCAAGAACGGGTATTGCTGGCCTGGGTTGAGGGAGCGGAAACTCCTCCGCAAGCGCTTTACCATTCTCGTACCATCTTGTGATCCCCCGTGAATCTACCGTGAGGTTGTAAGGAGATGAGTCAATCCGCACGTATTGTTTCAAGAGCGCTTGAAGTTCGGGCGGATGGGAGAGAATACTATCGAAGATCTGCGCCTTTCCAATTCGTGTTTTGATCCGTGCCTTCTTGTTTGCGGCGTACAGGCGCTTCGCTACGGACTTCAGAATTTTTGCGATATCCTTCGAAGCTTCGCCCAGATAACCCATTCGAGTCGATTCCAGGGGCGACAGTATGTCTCTCGGGATCAATATGACCGGCGTCCTTCCGTCTTTAGCATATGGATGTACAGGCAGGCGAAAATCTTTCCATCGAATCCTGAGTGTTGTGGAATCGATCCCGCAATTGTGAAATATACGAGATGAATACTGATAAAGATCGGTCTTGATGATTGAAGCGATCATGTCTCCGAGGCGATCCGGTCCGAGCCCTGCGGAGAGAAACATGCTCACCTCAAAGCACTCGGGGTCGCGAATGCCTGCCTGAACCATCCTGCGCACCGATGAAAGGGCACCTGCTTTTAAAGAGTCGGAGACAATTGCGCCTGACGTTCTATTTTTGGAGTAACCCAGGCCGAGTCCGGCGACTTCTGCGAATTTGAATCCCTCCATGGCCGCGGTCCAATTCTCATCCTCTCCTTGTGATTCGGCAAGGAGAGTGATCAGTTTTGAAAAGTGACTCAGGACCCGATTGTATGAATCCTTCAGTTCAGGCGCACGGCTCTTTTTGACAAGGGAGGGATTGATAAAGAGCTGAGTATCGCGGTCGAGAATTGGATCGAATGCTCCCTCATTCGCAAAGAGTTGCTTGTCAAGGTGAAAGTAGTCAGTCGTTGAGATAGACATATGTCACGGCCAATGTCTTTGGCTTCAGGGATTTATCCTTTCTTCAGAGGCCGTCACTTCGTTGCAGACCATGTTGGTAACGTCTTCATGCGGGCGTTCCCTCTTACATAGGTTCACTCTGGAATGGTTTCCTCCTGAATGATATAGAATCTTCGTTTCGCTGTCGTAGATCCCGCGGTGTGTCGCACCGTCGGCGGTAATCACGTTTGCCTCAAACTGATCAGGCGCTTCGTCCAAGGATGGGAAGGCTGCTTCAAGTACCGCCCCGTTTGAATAAGTCATTCGAAGACCAACCAGTTTGACTTTGCGTCCAGCGGCGACCGCCTTCATGATGATGGTGACTCCGTGCGACATCGACGTCATGGTGACCTGGCCGTCAGGCTGGCCGTTCTTGAAATGGCCTTCAATTCTTTCGCCGTTCCTCACGAGAACGCCGACTCCGTTCGTGCAGTCTCCGGAAACGCATTCGATGGAACTCTTCGCGCTGTACGGCAAATACGTTCCGGCCACGGGAAATTCGTCGCAAATGAGGTTGTGGCCTTCCATTCGAATTATCACATCCCCGCCGCCGGCACCCGCGCGCGGAACGATGATCCGGGACTCCGAAAGCGTGTACGGGAACCAGCCATTTGGGATTCCGATCATGACAAATCGCAGGCGGCCAGAATCAAATTGGATTCGTACGTCCTGTTCTCTGTGTTTGTATTCTTTTTCGAGCGCGAATAAGTTCTGCGTCAGAATCGCAAGGAGGAGCACGAAGATTCTCAAAACGTTGCGCCTTTTCACATTCAGCTCGCTCGATTGTGCGCTGGCAAGAGCACACGTATTTCAGTGAGCACTTAATCACGTGTGGTGAAAAAGGTCAAGGACATCTAGAATTTTGGGCAATGGCCGATCAAGAAGCGGAGTTTCTTCAGAAGCTGGGCCGGCAGGTTCAGAGACTACGGCTCGCCAGGAACCTGACCCAGGAAGCTATGGAGGAAACCCGAAACGGTGTGCCGTATCGCACTATTCAGCAAGTAGAAGAAGCAAAGGCTGCCATGTCTGTGAGGACTCTTTACCGCATTGCAAAGCGGTTGGGAGTCAAACCGCGCGATATACTTGATTTCGAATAAAGGAAATTGAAGGGGAGGAAGTCCGAAATTTTGTAGCACGGGTGCAACGATGACCTGAACAGTAAAATCCTGTTGACAGGTTTATGTCTCATTCCTTTTCTGCGGTCACGCACGCACGCACGCGGGAGTTTTGTCGAGACTGAGGCGGGCTCAATGCCCGACGAAGGCTCGGTTCCTTTATGAACGCTGATGGTTCGCATGATCTTCTTTGGGGCTGGGGCTTGTCAGGGCTTCGCCTGTCCCCGCTCAATTCGATTGGGTTGCTTACGACAGCCGCCGCCCCAGTCTGGCAAAAATACCATTCGCCCGCATACGCCTTGATTCAAGATCCGATAGGCCAATGGACCCGTACGATTGCGGTCGAGAGACAGTGATGGTTTCCGTCTGATCCAGACACGCGATCAGACCGGCAAGAGCGTCAGGTGCGTCATCTGGCTCTTCTCTTTCACGGTATTCCGTGATCTGCTGCAAGAACGTAGGGTCACACCCCGGGGCAAATACAATCCGGGCCCAGTTCGCTTTTAGGTGTTCAACAATCCGGACGTGCTTATTGACACGCTCGTAACGCTCGCGTACCAGCGGCCAACGGGACTTGAACTGATTTGCGAGCAACCCCTTGTTGTCATTCGATTCCACGAACAAGGTTTCCACCCCATGAAATCGGAGGTGCGAGACTATCTGATCAATCAAAGTGGTCACGTCTTCTTTCCAGACGTACCCTATTACATGGATTCTCCCCCCATGGCGTCCACCAATCGCTAGCGCCGTTGTGTTTGTTCCTCGGTATGATGGATCAAGAAATGCGGTTACCGAAAGCCCTGCAGGCCAGGAATCAAACCCTGGCTCCACAAACAAGCGTTCTTCGTCTGCAATGTGGATGAGGTCATACTGTGCGGCGAAAAAACTTGCGCCCATCTGACGCTTCAGCTCAACAATTTTTTCGGGTGTGAAGCCAGGAACATCCACAGTCCCAAGTGGGAAGCGCTTCGGCTCCGGCAGAATACTGAAGGCATCTTCTGGATGCCACGGTGTGCCGACGTAAGCTATGTGCCCGGATGGGCGAACGATATTCTTGATCTCACCAACCCATCGCTTGGTGTACTCTCTTTCTGCGCGACTGATTCGGTCATCCATGGTGACGATGTCGTCACAGATAACAAGGTCATAATGCCTGCCGGTGATGGATGAACCGAGACCCAGTGCGTCAATGTTATTCTCTTTGGATGACCTTTGCTTTGTGCTAAGTGTTATTCCGTGCTGATTCCATCTGTCCTTTGATTTTGGTTGAGGAACACCGAGCAACCGGTACAAGTTGCGGAGCGGATCGCGATCATAGTGACCCGCGATCTCAGACAAGATTGCTTGCGCGGTTTGATCAGCTTTACACACAATCAGGATCGTCGTTTCTGGATAGTACAACATGGTCCAGATCGCACCGACGACCGTGACACAAGTCGTTTTGAAACTATTGCGATGGGCTTGAAGGGTAAGGTCGCGGTCCGACAGGTAGACATATTTTATCCAGGACGAGTGAATCTCCCGTAGACTAGAATACCCCAGGTATTTTCCAAATTCATGAGGATATTCTTTGAAAAGCAAAAGAATATCACCTATTTCATTGAGTTTCATAAACGTGTCATCATCACGGCCGTTGATCCGTAATGCTCCCGCCAATCAATCGATTCCTGACTGATTCAACGACAACAGACAAGGGGTTGTCCTCGCTTCCCGCGAGTTCAAGCGATTGTTTTGGCCTCCCGATGATTCGATCCATGATTCGATCCAGTCGCGAGAAATCCCCGGTTCGCGCGCTCACCTGCACTGCCTTCGCAAGTGCGACGAAGATCGGTGGAGAATCTCGCTTGGAGAGGGAACTTATCAAGTCATCCATACTATTCTTTGAAAGAACCTTTTCCCATGATTCGTGAAGAGCTCGCCTGGTTGCTTCTCTAACTGCGCGTTCAACATCACTGAGTGGCGGGCGGCCTTTCGGATTGCCGGACACTCCTTTTGGGAAATTCCGTCCGCCGGTCTTTTTGCCTTTCATCGCTGTTTTCTCGCTGTTTTGGAGCGCTTTGCAAGCATCGACATTTTCATAGTTTCTTTTTCCTCAACAATTCTGCTCCGTCTCGTACCTCACCCATTGTCAGGGGCCGGTCAGGACAGGGGCGCAAATGATAAAGGTTGTCACACGTTGACAGCGCGTTCATGAATTTTCTCAAGATTTGAGGCTCAGAAAAGAGGAGCTCACCAAATGGATCCGCGTGGAGAATGGCGCGGATGCGATATTCAAATGGGTTCCGGATATTCACTATGCGTCGTTTCACACGCGTGATGTCTAAGGCGAGCGAGCGGTTCAAAGATGTCACGAGAGCGGTGAATGAAAACTCTTCGATTGCACGGATCCTTAGTTTGTCCGTGACATCACGAAATAGGATAAAGAGCTGGAGGTTCTCCAAAGGGAAATCGGTTACAAAATTCACGGACGACATTTTTCGCAAATTGAGCGGCAAGGTTGGGCCAAAAGAATCAGTTATGGTAAGAAGGCGGAGTGAAGGCCTAACAGCGGTTCCACGGTTAATGCAGGACACCAGGTCCTTTTCAGTTTCAAATCCGGGATGATTGGCACTCCTCTGCCCTCTGGTTCTTGATTTGAGGAGGTATTGGTCGCGTGAGGATTCTTTTTCCTGGCCTGGCATATTACACCTTCTGACATCTGAATCAAAAAGCTTCAGGTGTCTTTAGTGTTCCTACCAGCCAGATATTTGAACCGATGTTCCTCAAAGGGAAAACAGCAGGTCAGCGGAACTTGTCACTAAGATAGCCCAGGTTAAATTCTGATCAAGTCGAATTGTTTTTTTTTGTGACGCCTCCGCTCAACACAACTTTGCTCACAAGGCGAGGGCAAAGCTCGCGCAAGGTGAGTCCCATGTATTGAAAATCTTTTGCCCGGCGGCTCAAACCGCGCCCATGACCCAAGATTGTTTCGGCGATTCTCTCCATAGCTTGCTCAGGCTCGCATTTGGATTGCTGGCTGTTGGACCAGCACAGCAACAACTCCATGAACTCCTGAAGGAAATCGGAGCAAGAACAGAGATTCACTCTACTAATCGGACATTCTCAGCCAGAAGAGTTGTTCCGATTGCAAAACCGTCGCACTCAACCACGTGCCCGACATAAACATCCAACTGCGAATCCCCGAATGCCGGGCCTGACTTCCGACGCAGTAGATACCGCGAGTCGGAGGTTTGAATGAACACAGCCTCTCTCTCGCTCTTAGATCCTTTTCCGTACATCCCCTTTACGACCGTTCCTCGCAGCTTGCTGACGCGTACGGGTTGGGAGAAATCCATCAGTCGTTCACCTAACGAGCATGGTAGATGCGGTACCCGACAATCCGCCCCGCTTGTTCCTTGGCCACAACCGCAATTTTGTGGCCCCCCTTCGTATGAAGTTTCTTGTCCGCGCCAACAGCTACGTAATAACGGGATGGCACGGCCATCGCTTTGCCGGCAATCCCCTTCCTCCTAAGTCCAACTCCTTTCACTTTGAATGCCGTGAATTTTAGGGCCGGCCGCAGTCCTGCTTTTCTGGCGATAGTCGAGAGCGCACTCCTGGATGCCTTCGAGATTTTACCCGCGGACTCCCTTTTCGAGGCTGTGGGTTTGGTTTTTTTCAGGAACTCGCCGGTTGCTCTGAGTTTTGCCCGCCGTTCGGATCTCGAAAAGCGATTCAAGGCTTCAGCTGTTGTCCCTTTGGGAGGGATCGAACGGGAACGGGGTGCAACCGGAACTATGCTTGGATCGCCATATAGGCAGAATTGGGCCAGGGTCTTGAGGTCAATGGCATCCATTTGTCCCGTCTGTTCAACGAACTTGTGACGAGCTTCAAGAGCTGCTCGTCCAATGGATGCACCCTGCAAAAGACTCAAGAGGAAGAACTGGCAGATCAGATCAGCAGCGCCATTTTCGTCCGATGGTCCGTAGGCAATGGTTGTGCTGCCAAAGTAGCCATACGCGCCCTGGCGTAGATAGCTCTGACAAATCGGAATTGGGAGCCCAAGAGTCACTGAATCGTACAATTCACATCCGTAACAACATTCTATGGCCGCGACCGTCCCTTTCGAAATATTTCGTGAAATCGTGCCGGTGGTAAGGGCCGTCGAATACTTATGCGCATCCTGCCCGTAGAACTCCGGTGCAGCAGGACCACCATGACAGTTTATGAAATGGGCCAGGGCGCCCAGCGACTGCTTTTTGTGCCACGGGCCAGAAGGCGGGGATAGTTTCATTTCCGCGCTGTTTCCGAAAACGTTTTGAAGGCTGAGGCGAGTGGAACCACTCCAGACTTGCGCCGAAAGACCGAAGTAGTCCGCATAAGATTTGGCGGGTCTGTTTTTCCATTCTGCAGCTGTCGCAAGCAAACGCAACAAGTGGGATGGTTCTTTGGCACCCGTCAGGTCGGGCAACCGGGCGACAACGCGCGTAGGCCCAATGAATTGTGCCGTATCTTTTGAGTATGCGGAATCGCAGGCGTAAGGCAAGTCGCCCAGAGCCGCCGGGTCATCATCGTCGCCGGCTTTGAATGCCGGGTTGACTAAATCTTGATGTGGAATTACGTCAGTCGCCCCCAGTATCATTAGATAATCAGGTTGAAACGATTTGAAAACCCGATCAATGGCCACCTTTGCATCACGCGGTGTAGTTGGTGTTGTGACTGCCTTTGAGCCAATCTTGCGCATCATTGCCGCATCATCGAGAAATATGATACGGCTCTTAACACCGCGATTCTTATCCGCCCGAATCAATTCCGAAATCGCAGCGTCAATTTTGTTCAGGCCAACAACTCCGTATTTGTCCACCAGGGCCTTTCGGTTAGTTACTATGATCTTATCTTCCAACTTGAGACTCCTGCGTTTCTGGTTCGCGGTTAAGTTTAGTCACGTGTGTATTTGAGTTTCTCAGGGAAATGAATCGAGAAGCGCAGCAAATTTCGAGGCCACTGTTTTGAATCCGTTCGGTGTAGGGTGCAGCTCGTTTGCCCACCAATCCTTATAATGCGATCCCGTCGATAGTGTGCCTCGTAGATTGAGATAGTTCACGTGCGAGAATGGAGGCTTACCCGCCAGGCCAGAGAGCATCGCATTGAAACGGTCCATGAGTTCGGCAATGATGGCTTTGCGCGTGCGCAGGTCCTCGTAGCCTTTGGCCCGAAATCCCGGCTCGAGCCAGGGGCCTGGTAGTGGCCCGAATCCGCCAAGAACTCCGCGCCCATCCGGCACTGCATAATCGTAACCATGTACGATGATTGGAATCGCGTGCCCGATGAGTTGCTTGCTGATTTCAGTAACAGCGCTCAATATCGTAACGTACGCGTTAAGCACCCGCTCCTGGATTACTCCAGTGACGATTGAATTATTCAGGCCGGGAGCACCGGATCTAAAGTGGTTGATCAGCATTCCAAACTCGTCACCCGCAACGTCATTGCCTCCGCCAGATAGAAGGATGGCGCGGGGCTGGATATTGGATCGCAATACCTTTTCAATACAGCGCGTAAAAGCATCCAATTGTCCCCCGGAGTATGCCATGTCCTCCACCTTGTCTCCCCAGTGAGCCGTGGACTCGATGTCGTAGCCGAAACCATCCTCCAGTTCACGCAACACATCATGGAAGGGATAGTTAAACCAGGAGTCCCCTTCGGCAATAAGAACACCTGCGCTTGCGCCTGGATGGGCCGCGTGCGCAAACATACCTCGGGACGAAGCGGACTCTGTAAGGGAGGCTAGCGCACGCTTTCGCCGCGCGGCTGCTTTTTCTCTGTCCTTCAACACCTGCTGCGCAAGCGACCTTCCAAGAGACATAGACTTAACGGAACGTTTGCTCTTTTTCATGGTTTCTCCTAAATTTGAATCGATTGGGTCGGTGAATGAAGTTGCTAACAAATAGTTAACGGAAATATACATGCGTTCAAACCAAGTGTTTGCACAAAAACCTCCGTGCAGTTTCAGCGAATGTTATGCAACGTATCTCGATAGAAGTGCTCGGTTGCCTTCGGAGCTTATCCGGCGCGCAAATTGCATCAACAAGTTCGAGTAGATTCGCACATCCTGTTAAGTTCGGGGTGGCGTCTTCATGCACGATATTGTTCCGAATTGCCATCAATGAATTGATGCCCGCCGATATTGAAACGAAATCCGGTGAATCGGTGTATTCTTTGAATCCAATCGCTGTTAGGAGACGACGAATCTCTTCTTGGCCATGGCGGCCCTGCTTAAAAGTTAATTTCGGACGATACTCCACCATTGTCGGCGCCGTGGCGGTTAAATACGCTGCAAAACGATTTGCCCCATCTAGCAGTTTGCCGGGACTGCTTGTCGCCGCAGCAAGAGTGTTCACTTGTTCTTTGACAATGGTTTCGTGGAAAAGTGGGTGGATGGCGCGGCGATCATTCTTGCTCAAGATTGCGAAGCAAAATTCTTCAACGAACTCTTCCAGAAAGGATTCAAGCTTGGCCGAAAGAAGGACAATGGCTGCTTTGTTGAATAACCGATGCCGTGCGAGGTCTCCACGATTCTCCGTCGCGAGTGAGACTAATATTCTCACTTCTCTAAGGGCTCTCCGAAAGTCAGTGACGGAGGAGAAAGAGCTAGCCATCGGCTTGCATCACCTCGCCTAGAGCTCTCTGCCAGATTCCAATGCGGGCTTCCACTTGAGGTTTGTCTGAAGTCGAGGTAGTCATGGCATTCTTGAACGCCGAATTTGATTTCAATTCGGCTGCTAGCCTGCTGATTATCGGTTCTCTTTTGGCGACGAGATCGTCCTTAGAAAAGAGGGCAAAGGTCACCATGACGCAATCCATCAGGCCGCGATTGACTGTTTTTTCAAAATTGCGCTTAGCATCCACTCGGCGGAACGAATTTTCTCCAAAAACAGCATAAGCCTTGTCGAGAGTATTTTCATACGAGTCGCGCATTTGTTGCAACGCTTCATCGTGAGGATTCTTGTTATTCTCCATGAAAGCGTTGAGGAATCTTTTGAACTTGTTCTTGTAAGTCCGGAGAATCTGCTTTTCTGAATCCCAATCAGACGAGAGTGCGAGAAAACGCAAGGCAAGCTCTGCCTCAATCATTCTCTTATGGAATGTTTTTAGATTTAGGATTTCACGCAACTGAGTGTTCGCACGCAATTGCATCAAAAGATTATTAAGCTTGCCGCGGTACAAACAATTTCGCAGTTCCTGCTCGCTAAGCTTTACCGACCCACGATTCAGCCTCATGAATATGTCATACTTGATTTCTGGGTTTGAGTCATTCGAAATAACGATAACCCTGAGTAGGCCATTCTTCAACATTCTCTGATGCTTCGGGGTTAGGCTGCTTATGTCCGAGCCGTTTAATTCGCTGAGAACGTCCAATCCGCGCAGCTTGAACTCGCCGTCAAAAAAACGTTTCAAGGAATGAAGGCGCTGTAGGCCGTCTATAACATTCCAGACATCGTTCTCTTCCTGGGCGACGTATATTACCGGAATGGGCACGTTCAACAAAATAGATTCCACGAGCAACGACGCCCGACGATTATCCCACAGATATTCCCTCTGATAGTGAGGGTTGAGATTGATTTCCTTTTCTCCGATCATGCGCATGACGTCTGTGACGCTCTTGTCGTAAGCCTGGGTGAGGAGCTTTCGGGAGGCTGGTGGAATTCCTCCTTCATCCGATTCGGATTCGCTTTCCAGTTCATTGTCTTCAAAAACTATTTCTTCCTCTTCTTGACTCATCGAGAAATCTCCTTTCGTTTAGTGTGTGTTTCTATACTATAGCGTGTCTAGCGAGACACGTCGCAAAGGTTACGTCAGTTACGGGGCGCCGTCGAATAACGTATTTCGCGAGAGTTATGCGATGTGCCGGACGCCGGATTGCTATTGAGGTGCCATCAATCCATACCATATATGGTACAAATCCTGCATCTCGTCCACAGCTGCATCCCAGTCGGCAGATAGGAGTGGCGCCGTTTCCAAAATCTGGGTTTTTCCGTGCTCTCCAAGGTAGGCTGGCCGAGTTTTGCGATTACTGCCGTCGCGGTAGGCAGTATCGAAGGTCTGTCCCACAAAAACTGCAGCCAAAAGGTGGGAGCGGATGCGGTCGTCGGAAGTCTGCGTCGATCCCAGGGCTAGCTGGGTGCAGTGCAGATGGGCGAACCAAAAGAACCAGAGAGAGCGAGTATCCAGGCGATGATATCGCGCGAAGTCATTTACCAGACGATAGTCCTTCGGATCATTGAGGCCACGCACCCGCTCAACACGATCTTCATCAATGGGCAGCCTGTCTGAGCCAAAGTTCGCAAATGCATCGAAAAGGCTGTCCGTATCAATACCTTCATGTGTAGGCGCAGGGAAGAAGATTTTAGCCAGGGTGCATAGGAAAGTGTCGATTTTGAGAAGGCCCTCCTTGATGCTCTGTGTGCCCGCAATTTGGATGACTTGATCGAGAAGGGCTTTCTTTTGTTTCTTCAAAATGGGCGTCTGGGCAACGAGCTTTATGTAGTCCGTCCACGGGCCGTTCAGAAGTAGCCCATTTCCGAAGAAGCGTTCATAGTATGGGTTAAGGTCTTCCAGGCCTTCTCGGGAACCGTAAACATCATAGTATTCCGTTTGTCCATCAATGGCGCGAAAAAAGGCAGCATAGTGATCACCTCTCCTCTTAGGAGAGCCTTCCTGAACCCACGCGGCAAATTTCGCAATTTTTTCGGGAGGCCACCCCCCTGGCGGCATGAGGGCAAGCCCATTTTCCCCGCGCAGATGCTGCAATATCAGTGAGGCGCGAGGTGCAACCGATCTCCAATCTTTGAGATCAAAGGCTCCGCGCGGTATTGATTTCATGCAAGCGCGTTCTTGATCCGTAACGATTGGTGCGATGTCCTCCTCAAATCCAAGTGATCCGATCATTCTTGTGTCCATTAGTTTGCTCCGTGTGTAAAAGTTAAGAGTCGACGTAGCATGGCATACTGAGGTCCGGCCTTTCGTATAACGTATAACGCGAGCTATGCGAATTCACATTGGACTTTTGAACCGAGCATGCACGTGACGGAACTGAGGTTCCTCCGTTCTTGGGTGATGCTTCGGCAGCCTACCATTTACGACTACGCGCTTGGTGAGCTGGTCATGAACCACGCCGAGCTTCGAGACATTTGTCAATTCGCGCACCAGGGAACGATGGATAACACTAAAAGACTTGCGTTCAACAAGTTGTGTAAGCAGACTCCAAATGGGCAGCGATTTGATTGCCTCAGGAGGTTTGGGGAGTTTCTTCCAGGAGGCGATCGACACAGCTGAATCGTGAATAACAGAGACAACGTCGCCGGCGAGCAATGGTAAGTGGTATTTCCTTCTGATCTCGTTGAAGACATTTAGCAAGCTCACGTCCAAGCGCTTGATCTCTTTATGCATTGCAGTGCCCGGTTCCGCATGCAACTTGCGCAATAGGCTTAACTGTTCACGGGCTTGCACAAATTCAGTTTTGTCGCGAAGATCTAGCGCGGCCTTGAATATCAAAGCAGGTTCTTTAGTCTGACCGATTAGGTATGCGGAAAAAATTGGCAGCTTAAGATTCGCCGCATAGGGGTTTGCGTGAGCAACTATTTCCTGAATCTCGCGCTGACTCTGTTTTCGAAAATTCTCGAGTAAATTCTTGATCGCGTTTGTCTCGATCGCCATTTTCTTACTCAAATAGTGAAGCTGAAAAGCGTGCCTGATAGGATGAAGAGTAGTATCGAGTCTTAGTGAAGCCGCCACTTTCGTGAAGAAGATAGTCCTGTAGACGACCAATTCAATGCAGCCAGAAATGATTGCAGTGCGGGTGCAATTCCGCCTGTTTCACCCTTACCCCACTTCGCGTCCCGAATTAGATAGGGGCTGCCGATCGGTTTCCCGTCTGAATCTAATAGGGAAACTGAGCTATCGCGCTCAGCGCCAGATCTCTTCAAGTCAGTTAATTCCCCGAAAATGCTGGAAGCAAGTTCACCATATTTGGCGAAGTCGGCAGAATCGGGCTGTCCGAGCATTTTCATATTAAGGTAATAAATGCTGCTACTAATATCCCAGGTACAAACGATGTTCATTCTCAGGAGATCGAAGAACTCCGAAAAAGCGTCATCGCTAAATTCCCCGTCCTCGATTCGAGGCTGCATCTCTGCGGATTCACTCCGAGCTTCTTCTTTCAGAGAAGCGAAGTCCCAATCGCGGGGGTCAAGAAAACGTATGAAAGAAAATTGGTCTTTCCTGGCCTGAGAGTGTTCTGGTTTGTAGTCATCCAGCGCGATGAGTTCATTATAAAATAGTATAGCACTAATCAAATTCTCTAGTGCAACTAAATCACCATCTACGGTCGACTTATCTGGCACTGCGACTTCTCCCAAAATCCTCTGGGCAGAGGTCAGCGACGCGTTATCGATCAAGATCATGCTCATAGTGATTCCTTGCCGCGATTTCGCACAACGTATGCTAGCGAGAGTTATGCGAAGTGGCGCCGGAAACAAATTTCCGGGCTTCCCATCGCAGGACGAACACGCTCCAAGTCCGAGCTAATCCTAATCGCGGAAACCAAGCGAGAAGGTTCTTGATTATCTGAGGATGCTGTATCGATGCAAGTAGAAATCGGAGTTGGTCAGCCCTCGTTCTCTGAATATCATATCCGAACGAGTTTAGAAAAGTGATGAGGATCAGGTGAAAAACAACTAGCCGATCCCAGCGCAGCCGCAATTCGCCCTTTCTTAAACCATCAAAATATGCCAGGGACGGAAGATTGTCTGAGTTGAGTTTTCTGCGGCGCACTAAATCGCGGAATTCCGCGAGGTTTACAAACTGTCCCTGATGATCGCAAGATGATTCCATGACCTGAAGCTGATCGCGAAAGAAATGGTCAGTGGGGTACTCTGGGTTATAGTCCAAACGGTGAAATAGGGCGGTATCGCACATACACCATTCTAATGTTTTCGCGAACTTGACAAACGTGGTATCTTTGCGACGCGCAATCCGTGAATCGATAAAAAGTGCCTCCGCTTCGAATTTCCTAACGAGGGCCATGAATTGAGTGAATCGAAAGACGAAAGTGATAAAATAGTAACGGTGCTCTAAGCTGGGCTTAAGTCGATGATACTTGCCATTCATACGCAACCAACCTGCGCCTTCGTACTTCTGTAAATTCCATAGTCGGTGATTTAGAGCTTCCGCCGATTGGAAGAGGCGACCGTGATAGAGACTAAGCAAATTCGCCATTTTCTTCCGTTGCTCATATTCGTACTCAGTTCTGAGCTTGAAGCGAAGGGAGAATCTCTCGAATAGATGGCGAGCTGACACACCTACGACGCCTGCGAAGAACCCGGCCAGACTGCTTATGATGGCCGCCTGCGCCGGCGCGCTTAGCGTGAAAAAAGATTTCCAAACGTCTGTCATATCAGCCTCGTTCCGGCTTCATTTCGCATAGCGCGTAGCATTAGTTATGCGCAGCGGTGCCTTGTGGAAGTAATTGGATTGTGTGATATTTCTCATCCTTGGTGATTTTGCAATAGTGTCCAACGTGAAGAAAGGACTCTTCGATGGGATTCTTCGCGTAAGGATTAGGGATGAAGAGCAGCTCCGCGCCCAGGTCACCGAGGGAACTGAGGTTCCACACGTTCTGACGCGAAAAGATGACACCAGAAATGTGAGAATATTGATGAGACGCAAACGCTAGTTTTGAGACCAGGGCCTGATTGGATTTTTTTATGTGTGAAGAAAACTTAATCCCTTGGCCCACAGTACCTCCCGTGTTTATATCAAACGTCACGAATTGATCTCCAATCGGAAATAGAGCAGCCAGAATTCTCGGATATCCAGGATCGAGATGGGAATGGCGAACCTTCGCGGCATTGATAGCAATAACACAGGGCTGGTTGTTTCTGATCATTCCGTTAGCGATATACTTGGAGATTTGTCTCTCCTTTTCCGAAAAGGCCTGAGTGTATCGCAAGAGCACTTGTTCAACCGGTATCGAATTTGCCTCGTGTGTTGATGGATCATCAGGGACGAGATCGTCATATTCTGGTACACTATCAGGCCTGCCGACTTCTCCGTTTGATGCAATGATGCATTCAATCCATATCTCCAGGTTTTTGATGAAGAAATCTGGACCGTAGTCTTCACTGCACAGTTCATATTCTCCGTAGCGTCGGAGGATATTTCCTATGTACATTTCAAAATAACAGGCATGAAAGTTTGCAAGTATCTGAGATCGGAATTTTGTGTCGGCGAAAGGCTTAAACTGCATCCAAAGATCCTCAATATGACCTCTGATTTCTTTGAAGTCTAACCAGGGCGCTTCCTCATCTTTGAAGAGATTGTTGTACTCCGGATCTGACGCCGGAAGTTTGGAATCCAAGAGTTTGTCAGGCGTTTTCATAAGGCAGCGTTGCGCATACGTTAGCGTTAGCTGTGCGCTGTTAGCGCGGCCCTGATGCAAGCTTGCATGTGTTTGCAGTGAAGGCGGTGGATGCGAATCCGTTCCCGGGCAAGCGCCCGCAGGCCCTCAGGATAGGAAACCGGGAAATCCGTGTCGAGTTCCCACACGGCTGTCTCAATGGATTTTGTTCAAATCGACGGCCAGGCCAAGCTCTTTCAATTCTTTGGCAACTTCGAGCTTCCAAGATTCCCGGGGGTCGAGGCGAATGTAAATAACGCCTGCATAGTCAGATGGAATCTCCACACCCTCCTCATGCAGTGCGAAAACTTTTTCGGGACCAATCTTTGCCAGAAAGTAGCCCAATTCAAGGATGACATTTTGGCGAGCTCGTGGTAGAGCGTGTTTCTCTCCGGCGGTTTTTGAGTAGCCGAGATCATCTCCTGTGAGGAGGACAATTGCCGCTGCCACATTTGAGTTTTGTGCAAGTTTTTCAAAGGCTGTTTGACCCTTGCTCGAACGCTCATGCAATATGATTGCCTCCAAATCAAGTTTCTCAATGAATCGGGCCAAAGCTTCCTTTCGATGGTCGTCATGTCCGTGAACGATGAATACCTGGTTAGGTGTCTTTGGATGTGCAGCTAAGACAGTAGCACCTGATTGTTTGCTGGCAATGTTGCCCATCCAGCTCAACCTTTCCTGAAGGACTTTTCTGAACCTGCTCCAGCTGCTTGCGCTATCATTGAATTCGTTTCCGACCACAAGCTTAGAATAAGGCAAAGCGCTCCATTGTGCCTCTAGGCCCGAGCCCGCATGAGTCTTATGCAACCACCGTGCAACTCGTTTGTCCCAAGCAGCAAATGATTCATGCATCGATTCTGCATCATCTTCATCGCCTACAAGTTTGCGACCTGCCGCAATCAGTTTTTCATATTCAGTTTTCGGTTTTCTTGGGGCCATCTTGTGATCCAAATATCTAATTTAAGTACTGCCCGTGGGGGAATTTCGCATAACATTTAGCGGTAGTTATGCGAACGTAGAGCCGCTAAAGTTACTTTTTTGTGCAGAACGATTTCGGAAAATGTGACGGCTGCTTTCTAGGCACTCAGATGCCAGATTTCGATGCCGAGTGGCAATCTCCTTCATGGATCGATCTCCGATCAGCACCTGTTTCATAGCGGCTTCCTTGAATCCTGACTGAATTTCCTTTTTCCCTTTCCCATTTGCAACCTCCGCTATTCTGGAAGTTGCCTGACGCGCTGTCCCCTTTTTCAGGTCAGAACCTTTTTGCTCATGAAGGATTCTTGGAGGCGGGCTTTCGTATAACGCATGCTACCGAGAGTTACGCCATCCTGCCGAATGTTAGTAGCGGGTTCTTTCCAATCTTTCGGATAGGAGGGAAGGAATTAAGCCCCAATCTTTGATTAGTCCATTCGCGTCCGCGATAACGTCTCGTAAAGTTGATACAAAGCCGCCAATCATTTGTGAGTTGTATTCTCCGAAATTGCGACGCATTTCCAAGTCTAAATCGCTCAACTGAGAAACGAGCGAAACCAAGAGCACTCGTTCTTTGCGAGGTTTGTTCATCACAGTGATATTCGTGTTCAGAATGGCCAACAATCGCAGGCGAAGAACGTGGGACATGTGAAGTAGCATATCCTTCAAACCACGAGCGAGGTGTTCACTTATGGAGGCAGATTGCGCGGCGAACAAAAGAGGGTCAGATTGGTTAGGGTAAAGCTTCACATAATGAAACAACGCGTCACGAAAGTTGACCAAAGGTGACGCATTCAAGGGAATGTTTAGTTCGGCCGCAACTAATTCTAGGGCGCTGATTACAGTCGCATTCTCATCGATCGCTATGGCGATCTCGTCTATTGAATTTGGCATGATCCTCAGAAACAGAAGGGTTCCTCAGAAATATCATCCTCTAAGATATGGGCCTGCATGGGGAATTTGCCTAGATGTTCCGATGACTGGACCAAGCCTTCGCGAATTTTCAGATCAAGGGCTTTGCTTACAATCTCGTCGACCGTTACGGGGTGACCCGTGACAACTTGATAGAGTTGCGTTACGGAATCGAGGAGGTTGCTTGACTTATATTTTGCCGTCATTGCTTTTTAACTCCTGCTCAATCTTTCGCATTTCCACAATTATATTAAGATCTATATCGTCCTTTTCCATAAATGGTTTAAGACGTGCTTTGACCGCATCATAAACTGCGTCTGTAATAGGGAATTCTTTTCTCAACCCACCAATTAGACTATTGAAGAGGCGACTATGTGTCTCTTTTAATCGGATTTTCTTGAGTCTATCCAAAGTTTCTAGTAGCAACTCTTTGGACAATGGGCCTTTTTCGTGCTGTTTGCGAATTTCGAGGTAATTGCGGACATAATCCCAGTATTTTTTATCAAAGTCCTGATTTGACCAATTTTCCTCGGCCAAGACTTGATCGACTTGGGCTTTCAGGTAGTTATTTGCATATAGGAAAATTAATTCTGGCAGAGATAGGGTACTCATTCTAGAACCTCAGTTGGCGGGATTGAATAAAGACGTCAATCTCAATGTGACATAATAAGGATGTATGTCATCATGGAATTCCGATCAACAACGAAGCCGTCAAGCTGTCTTTCTCGCCACGCGTCCACGTTTCTACCTTTTGCGAAAGCAAGAAGTCGATCGATCGTCACCGAACTAATACTCAGGAGTTTCGCACGGACATCGCGACGGATTGGCAACTCCTGAAATTGCTGCGACTTTCGGAGTGTCTCGGGAAGTGCAGCAGCAAGTCGCTTGCCGCACAGAGGTCCACAATCTTCCAAATCTTCTCAAGGGACTACGTCTTTTCCGTTATGTTTCGGGCGTTGTTCCATCGCTTCCAGCCTCATAATGCTCGCGGCGGCTCAAGCGCCCCCGGATATTTAGTGATGCAACGGATTAACCTCCAGATACATTCTTAAGTGATTCAATATGCTGGTCGAAT
Organism: Leptospirales bacterium; assembly: GCA_019694685.1. GTDB lineage: Bacteria > Spirochaetota > Leptospiria > Leptospirales > Leptonemataceae > JAEUSB01. The sequence goes on along the minus strand of JAIBBM010000018.1, from coordinate 34,072 downwards.
TGCTTCAAGTAAGAAGAGAATCGAACGGACCTCCGATTCTTCATTGAAAATGTAATCCATCCTGGTCCGTTCTGTGGCACCCGGGAAGCCGTTTTTTGCCCTCGGGCAGGCTCATCCCTCCCTTGAGTCTGCTGCCCGCCGGAGTTCTTCCATCCTCTGCCTTTCAAGGAACGGATTCGGCTGGCCGGCTACACCGTTGCGCCGCCAGCGGGGTGTCGTTTGTTTCTTTCTTTTGGGCGCCGGACTTTGACCAGTTTGGTCGGTGCCCGGAGTGGAGCGGCCGAGCGGATCAGGCGTTTCTGGCAGTCGTTTTCTGTCGCTTTAACTCCGCCGGGTTCAGGTTCCGTATTACGCGGCTCCTTCTTTAGTGCCGGAGAGACATCATCGCGATCGTGAAGCCGGTGATAAGGTGTTCTCGGGAGGTCATATTTCTTGAAATGCTCTCGCGCCGATGCGGTGCTTTTCGACCAGCATCATGATTGGCTGGAAGTAGTTCACGTAGAGGTTCAAATATCCGTTGAGTTCCTTGAGAGCAACACCATGCTGTGGTTGATCATAGCGCAAATAGCCGTGTTTCGTCGGATGATACTGTAGTTTTTCTGCTCAATGTGTGCACAGTCATTCTTTTTGTATGGCCGGCTTCTTGTGAATTTCATCTCGAATCTCGCTGCAAACTTGAGGGCCATCTCGTTGATAAATTCTGAGCCGTTGTCCGAATGCATTCCCCGGAGCGGAAAAGGGAAGGTTTCCGCATGTTTATGAGGGCTTTGAGCATCTGGAACTCCATCTTGTTGCGGACCAGAGTGCAAATAGTCCATCCGGATCCGATATCAGTGGCGCGTAACGTGTGGCGAAACCCGCCGAACACATTACCACCGTTATGCGCAACGAAATCCATCTGGACGTGACCAGACACCGTGTCTTTCCATTCACCGAAGGTCTTAGTCGGGATGCGATCGATCAGATATTTCCCGGACTTGTCATCGATGCGCCGCGCCGCCCCAGTTTCTTCCGGGCGGGTCCCAGCAAGCGCTCGGCAGTCGATGCGCTAATTGTAGTCAGTTTCTTTTTAGTTGCTGCATTGATTTCAATCTCACCAAAATGCTCGAGGCGCGTGACCATTTCCGGGAGGGCACCGACCAGGCGTTTGCTGCAAACATAGTCGAGAATTTCCCATATCTTTTCCACTGGAGCCCGTGATGTTGGACATTCTTTCGCGGTCCCGGGTATCACAGGCTTGCTCAGGAGCCTTGAGTGTAGTTTCTATTCAACCCTGAGAGCTCCGTGCCACCGGAAAACCCGCAAGGCTTGCGGCGACCAATTTCGATTACATTTTGTTTTGAGGAATCAGACCGAGTTTGGATTACATTCTATTCTGAAGAAATATGCCGGTTCCGATAACATCTATTATGTCACACCGTTGAGAATTGATGCGTGAATAAACTGGACGATTGGTAACAGATCAAACCGGGCGGATGGGTAACACCTGATCTTTAGATTCTGGCCATTGGATTCTTGTAGGCAAGCACTTCCCCGTAAATGTATCCAGCACACCAATTGCGGCTGAAACAAAATGAATGCGGGAATGTCGTTCTGAAATCTCTTCCAGACCGATGGTTTCATTGCGCAAGGCAGGACTCAGGAAAACATGATGGATTCCGCTTCGGGACGTTCCTTCGTCGGAGATCCTGTGAACTTCAATATTTGTTTGATATTCCACTGCCGGAGTTCCCGAATCTCGCGATTTGATTTTCCGTAAACACTGCCGGGTACTTTCATCTCAAGCGCGTGATGAGGACGCTCGTTGTTTTATTCGTTTCTGAAAGTGTCGAAGGCGTTTTGTTGATCACTGAGGGAGGAACGTGGAGGCAGTGCGGTGTGCTCTTTCAACGTGCGATGCATTCTTTCATGTCGCCCATTCTGAGCCGGTTTGGCTCTATTCGTTCGGAAAACTCGACTCATTCTGCGTCTAACGTGGTGGGTGGGTAACGCGAGTTATGCGCCGTCCGGTCCCTATTCTAATCCCACCGTGTTCAGATTGCCCAAAGACACAGTGACCTTGACTTCTGCAGCCCAGCAAGCGCTTGGACGCAAAGGTTGTGAACGCCGATGTTGCCTCCTTTGATCGGAAGATCTCCAATGCTCTGGATGTGTATCGATCGGAATCCCCAGTGCTTATCCTTTAGCAATTGGAACAGGGATGTCTCGGATTGCGCATTGAGCTGGGGTGGATGGTATAGCTTGCCATAGATTTCCTTAAGAATATTCATAACCTCGGGTAGGGAGATGAGCTGAAGATTCTCAACACCATTGAAATAGCGCATAAACCAATCGACGCTTCCCTGATCGAGCAAGCATCTATTGAGGCGGTCTCTGGATATTATTCGGGCAGCAGTGATAATGGCGGGTCCATAGTAATTTGAATCCACTTGAATCAGATCATTGTATGCAATCGAGTAGCGCATCGTCAGTGGTCCAACGAGTTTGCGGAATTCTGGTGAAATATGGTACGTGTTGTAAAGCCTTAGGCCAACCTCAAACCAGACAGCGTAGAGCAGCGAATGTAACGGCGTAGGAAAGATAAGAAAGCCACCGTCGCCCAGATCAATCTTTGGGGGGTCATCCGAATAGAACAGGAAGCGTTCATTTGCTTTAAGGACACGCATTGTCAAGTCGTGCAAGCCCCATAGTACGATAGGGATTGTTGCCTGTTGGCGGAAGGATCCTTGAGAGTACCGGTATCCATCCATCGCGAGAACGGATACTTTAGACGGATTGTCTACATTCAGTAATGTATCCAAGTTGCGTTCGAGTCTGGTGGTATCGGGATCGGGGACAATGATTTGACCGAGTGGGCCAATTTGGGAGAGCAACTGTGTGATTTGCCCCTGCACGATTGCGTTGATAGTGAGTTTCATAATCTAGGGACCCAATGGCGCATAACGACGATTGTTGGCATCCCATCCCCCCTCCCCTTCCGAGAAACGCGTCTTACATTGCACGGCTGATTTAACATGGTAGCCACTTCCACTCCAAGGGAGCTCGGTCCGTCAGCTGCCCCCTTGGCACAGGATTGGAATGGTCTCAAACGGGACGCACTTCTTAAAAGCACTGTCCCAACCAGAATCTAAAGGGCATCCGCCTTGTGCCGCTCCCCGGCGGTCTCGCAAATGCCAATCCTGGAAAGATGTAGATCGAGACCCTCAACGTTTCTTGGGGGTGAAAGGAGTTAGAATGCAAGGCCTTAATGGGAGGATCGTTTTTCAAAACCAAACCTTCCCTCTCTGGGCACGGCTTCGCCAGGTGAGTCCCAGGAGAGGAACCGAACCAGCCTCGGTGCTGATTTGAATCGAAGGCAAGCTTTTTGCGCAAGTTTCGATATATTTTTTTGCAAGTATCGTTTCTCGATTCTTTTCAAAATATTGCTACCCTGCGTTTGATTGAGCAGTTCCCTGCGACAAAGTGAGCGGACGAGCTCGGTCCGTAAGCTGCCTATAAGATTCACGGTCTTACATTCAACTAAGAGATCATATCGGTGTAATCACGCCGGATCCAGGCATATCTCAACCTCGATTACATTCTCTTGCAATGCCGCTTCTTTGATTCTTTGGAGATAGAATTTTTGGAGGTGTTGTGCTTGCTGAGGATTTATGACGTGGAGGTTTAGAGATTTTCCATCGAACGTAACCCTCAGCTTTTCGATGAATTGCCGGTACATAGGCGATGGAACTGTTGCTTGAAGCATTGTCTTTATTCTGGACCATTGTGGTACTGGGTAGAGTGGTACTGAAGGAGTAGATACTTGTACCGCTACGGGGGACGTTCCCATCTCCTTATTCGGGACAGTTCTGTCCAGGTGCATCGCGACTATGCTAGGTGCGGTGGCGGTGGATTGGAAAGGGCTCAGGGCCGGAATTTCAAGAATCTGGATCTTGCGGCGCCCTTCTCCGCGTTTGTGTAGCAAGCCCGCAGTGAGCATTAGTTTCAAATGCCGGTGGATTGTGCTTTTTGATTCCCCAGTCTTGGCTGCGAGGTATCGAACAGAGAATTCCCTGGTTGCGTCTGAAAAACCGTTCTTGTATGCAACCAGGGACAGTATCTTCCACTCGATCCCATTGAATAGATGCAATGAGCCGAGTAACCATTGTGGGAACTCAACGAATGTCTTTTTTGTGGTGCGATCGCGCGTCGGCTGCACTGCTTTTTGACGTGCGAGCATGCGGGATCCTGCCCGTTGTGCTTGGACCATATGCGTACCTCTCCCCTGCCCTTTTGGGCGCATTTAGAAAGGGACGGTCGAGTATTTGGCCGTCCCAGACCCTGTTACTACTGCCTGCGAAGTGGTAGTGCCCGACAGTAATGTGACATAATTACATTATTGGGAAAAAAGTCAAGAGCGAAATATTTGGGTTCTCAGGGATTTTGGAGGAACGTGGACCCGGTGCGCTACCACACGCGCCGGGTCCGGGTTGGGTCTGGGAGATCCCGTGGGGATCAGTACCAGTACATGTATAGTATTGCGTCCGTATCCTGTCCACGAAAAAACAGAGGAAGCGGTGGAAAAAGTTGCGCCTGGATTTCGGCGCATTGGTCTGCCGCTGCCGATATCCAGGCAGTCGCCTTAGAGCGATATTCCGAACTTCGCCCCGATACGCTGGCGAACAGAGGCCTGTCGCTTAAGGCTCGCGATTTCGGCGTTGATCTTGTCTTTGTCTTTCTCGAGGCTTGTGAGTCGTTTGCGTATGTCCTTGAGTTCCGTACGGGCCTGGTCCACTCGCTTCTTTGCTTTCGGGTCGAGGGTAATTGTGGCGGCAACCGTTTTGTTTCTTTGGGTCTTCCGGATGGTCTTGTTTGTGAACTCGAGTGACCAGCCGAATAACGTTGAGACTCGGTCACGCATTGCTCTTTGTTGCTCCACAACCTCCCCTTTCTTCCCCTGGAGATTTTCATAGAGCCTCGGGTATTCGGCTTGTGGGAAGACTGCAAGGAGTCTGTGCGCCGGATTGCGGGAGGGGTTCTTCCTTCCCAGGTTGGCAGATAGGATATGGTTCCGCATTTCTTCTGAAGAGCTGAATTCCTTTAGAATTGCGGGCACTTCCTGCACTCGAAGGAGGCGTAGCGCACGGAGGCGTTCGTTGCCAGAAACGACGAGTAGTCGGCTCCCTGCACCATCCTGGACAACATGCAAGGGCTCCTGGAGGCCTTCTTTTTCGATTCTCGTTTTCAAGCTGTGGAAATCGGTTTCGCCCAGGCGAGGAACGATCCGGTCATTGTCCGGATGATGTTCGAGGAGCGACAGAGGCACAACTCTTTCTGTGTCAACTTCCCATCCACGGATCAGTCTCTGGGTCGGTGGGATTGGGATAGCAGCTGCTGGTGCGGATTCGGGGGAGCGAAGCGATGATACCTTGAGCTTTGCCATGCTAGAATTCCTCCACGACGATTTGCTCTTTAATGATTTCGGCGACGAGACGAGACAAGGTCTCGAGTAGTGCGCGCTTTTCCTGCGCGCGGGTGATCCGTTCGCCTGTGTCCAGATACCGGCCGATGACTGCTGAGGAAGGAATGCTTGTGGCTGCAATTGCCCCGTTGAAGGTTGGGGCGAAGTGATCGGCCAATCGGCGTTTGTGTATTGTATCTGCATCCCCTTTGAATTGATTCAGGATAACACGAATGTCCGCATCCGGATTGTTCTGGCGCGCGGCTTCGTATGACCATTGTGTTTTTTGCAGATCGTCAACACTCATCAGGGTCGGAAGCAAGATGAGTTCTGATGCGATCATAGCGGATTGGACGAAAATGGAGAAGTTCGGGTTGTTATCGAAGATGGCATAGTCGAATCTGTCAGCGAGGCGCGAAACCAGGTCCGGGAGCAACATGATCGGAGTTTTTGCCGCGACGTCAGCCAGGTCCTCATGCCCCGCTACTATACTCAAGCCTGGCGCGATATCTGAAGTGAGATCTTCAATTCGGACGCGGCGTTTGATCGCTTCGTAGAGGTTATTGGATTGGCGACGCGCGCTGGTGGTCTCGTCCACTCCGGTGATTCGGCAAATCATATCCGCGCAGGATTGCTGAGGGTCGAGATCAATGACGACGACGCGACGTCCGGCTTTCCAGAGAAACTGACTGAGGGCGTAGGAAAGAAAAGTTTTTCCTGTGCCTCCCTTGTTGTTATAGACGCAGATAGACTTCAAATCAGACCTCCGGGTCTGATTTGAAAAGAGGGGAGGGGACATAATCTGTCCACCGCTTTTTGAGCGTGAGGGGCGCCTAATCCGAAAAATGGGATGTTTAAGGCTTTGCGTGCGGGTTGCGCTTGCGCCCCGGCCGGTTTCCGCCGGGTGCACTTAGTCCATACTTTCGCATCTTCGCGATTAGTGTGTTTGGCCGGATTCCAATTTCGCGACTCGTCAGGGATTGGTTGAATCCATTCTTCCTGAGGTATTCCAGGATTGTGGCTCGTTCGGTACGTTCGAGTGGAGTCAGGTCAGGGGATGAAGGGGGATTGGCTTCGTCCGGAATTAATCCCGGCGCGAGGTGCTGTGCCGGGCCGGGGTCCGCAGTGATCACGGACGACTGTTTTTCTCGTTTCAGCATCATCAAGGCCATAAAAAGCTCGGCGTTTTCGTGCTCCAGACGATGAAGTCGGTCCAGGTGCCCCCGAATCATTCCCGATGTGATGGCTCTGCGTAAGTTTGTTGGCCTTCTCCCGCTTTGAATTTGAAAAAGGAGCGGGGCAGATCCCGGCAGTCGAAATTCAAACTCCCGAAGGAGCGTTACTGGTTCGTGAATCAGTGATTTTACAGTTCCGACTAAATGGCGGAGTGCCTGGACGTTTTGCCCTTCCGTGCGGATTTCCTGGGAACGGACTAAATCCTTAAATGCGTGCTCAACAAAAAGGGTGTCGCCGCGGAGGATCAGGTATAGCAGCGCCGCATAGAACACCGTGATAAAGATGGAGCCCAGGTATGAAAAGGCCGAGTGTTTCAGGATCATCGGCACGACTCCATTAGAGGCAACGATGCTGAAGAACGAAGCTGCGCTTGCGTAGAAGAGCCAGTTGAATTGCATCTTTTCCATTTCCGTTTTCGCCGTATCCCGGGCGCGGAAAATGATGAGGTGCAACCAGACGCCGGTTCCCCAGAAGAATAGAACAAACCCTGGTTGCCCCGGGCCGTATTGCAGACGTAAAACCGTCTCCATTGTGGCGTCGCGCACAATCCAGTCTGTAAAACAAAGCCCGACGCAGAATATTTCGGCGGCACACACAAGCAGGAATACTGGTTTTCGAAGCATGTCGTTCCGATTGCAGAACATCATTACGAAAAGTCCAAAGCTGAGCAGCGTGGCGGTTGAACCGGCAAACATAGTGCGGGCAATCCAGACACGCCAATCACCCGGGAGCCAATCCTGATAAAGCAAAACCAGGCCATCGCTCCATACGAGAAACGCAATGAGCATGATTCGCAAAATGATTCGAACCCGGCCAACTTCTATCCGCGTTGTGAGGAGGAGCATGCCGAGTGAAATAATGGTAATAGCGGCCAGTAAGAAATTCATATCGCATACTCCTTGAACAGCAATGCCCCGTTGACTCCTCCAACGCCGTGGGCGCTAACGAGTACGTGAGATCCTGTCGTTGCTGTATCAGATGGCCGTGACACCCGAAGGCCGAGTGATTTATCCGGTGCCTCACAGTTGCGTGTGGGCGGGATCTGTCCGGTCGAAAGGGAGAGCAAAGCAGCGGCAATTTGGAACATGCCGGCAGACGAAAACCCCTGACCTGTGGCTCCCTTGATGGATGCAACCGGGATAGACGAGGTTCTGTCTCCGAACACAGCGCGGAGCGCGCTGGCTTCGGCGGCGTCGATGTGTCTGTCCCCGGGTGCGTGGGCATTGATATGAGTAACCAGGCGATCGTTCTTTCCAACGGCTCCGCGTAGAACCTCTGCCCATCTTCGGCCCGATGGTTCTAGCAGAAATAGTTCATTTGCGTTTTCAGTTGAATGCTGGAAGCCTGCGATTTCAGCATAGGCGATTGCTCCCCGCGAAATTGCGTGTTCCTTTTCTTCCATTACCAAAATGACCGAGCCTTCACCCAGACCCTGTTTGGTCCGGTCCGAATCGAACGGTCGAATGGCACTCGCGGGTTCTCTTTCTTCGGTGTTGAGCATCCCCGCAGCCGAGAGGGCCGAAAGCACAAAATGGTTGATAGGCGTGTCTGATCCACCCGTTATCGCGACATCACAAAGGCCTGCCTTGATTCTATCTGCGGCCAGTCCGACCGCGTTGATTCCAGACGCGCAAGCGCTCGAAACAGTAGACACATAGCCTGAAACACGGGAAAGATAAGCAACAGCCGCTGCGGGGGCAAATATGAACGATTTTATCATGCCCATCGGGTCAACATCCCCGGCGCGGTATTCGCGAAGGGCTGTTGGGCTTTTGAAGACTTGCTCTGCAATCACGGCAAAGCCGCTCGTAGCGGTGCCAATAATTACATCCGTCCGTATTGGGTCAAAACTTGAGAGCAGGGCATCATCCCGGGCCAGTTGGAAGGCCGCGCATGCGAACTGGGAGGAGCGTGAAAGATAGCGCACTTGCCGGCGGGTCAGGTGATCTTCCGGTTTGAAATTACGCACCTCCGCCGCGATTTTGCACGGGAAACTTGTTGCATCAAAGCTCGATATCCAGTCAAATCCGGACTGACCGGAGATCAAACTCTCCCAGAACGCAGACTTACCAATTCCGATTGGGCTGATTATGCCGATTCCGGTGATTACCGGGATTCGATTGCTCAACTATGTTTTCTCCACTGCCGTATGGATCGAGGTCCTCGCTGACTGCGTCAAGCCCGGAATTCATTCCCTGATACGGATACTCTTCTCGGGCGACCCGAGTGCTGAAGGGCGGATGGCCCAATAGCCTTAAAAATTGATAGACATTTGATTGAAAAAGGGTGAGTAAGGACGCACCGTTCAGAGGGGGAGATTTTGAGAAAGTTCGAAGGCAGAAGGCGTAAGTTGATCTCCTGGCGTCGTATGACAGGGGCAGGTTTGCTTGTTCCCATGATCATGTGGATCATGTTTCCTTCGACGGTAATTCTCTCTCAGCCGGTGAACGTTCCCGGATTGCAGACTGGCAGTCCAAACCAGAATCAACTTCAGCCATATTTCGATGCAGCACACAGTGCAACGGATCAATCATCATGGATGTCCATGGTGCAGCAGGGATACACAGCAATCACAGCGCAATGGGAAGCGGCGGTGGATGCAGAGATCCAGGCGAATGTCAATGCGGTAACAACGCAGGATCAATTCAACAGTGTAGCCGCATATCAGGCATATTTAAAAAATCAGCTGGAGATTTCCAAACAGGCTGCATTGCAGAACTGGCAGACTGCGGCTGACGCAGCGATTCAAAATCAATCACAACAATTTGTAGCAGCACTGGGGACACAACAGCAACAGCAGACAAAGGGCGCCGCACAGAACGCACTGGGAACTGCCCAGGATCCACAGACAAATGTTCCGCAATCAAAGGATGCATGGGATCAGAGTTATACAAAGCAGCTGAATGCGGGCAAAGACCAGTATCAGGTTGCGATGAACCAGCTGACAGAGAATTATCAAACATTCATGGATCAACTGGTGGCTCAGGACCAGCAGTTTCAGCAGAATCAACAGCAGATACAGCAGTTCGAACAGCAGGTACGTGGAGCGATCGGAACATCGGTGGCGCAGTATCTGGGGAATCTGAATACAGATCCGTTCTTTCATGCAGAGAACTGTGACCCAAATACGAACGCATGTACGAGTGATATGTCAACGATGACTGCTGCGGGACAGACGCTTCAGACATTGCTGTCGGGATTGCAGACGAGTTTGAATCAGAACGTTCCGTTATCGCAGCTGGTGCAGCAGGTTGGCAATTATTTCCAGGTTCAAGAGCAGACTGCGAAATCAAACGAACAATACTGGCAGAACTTGATTTATACACCTGGATCTCTTGATCCAAATGCAGTGGTGCGGTCAGGTCAGGGAACGCTCACTCGTATTTATGATCCGCTGGTAGGTGCAGTCACAGACTGGGTGGATAATCAGCAGTGCGCAAACTGTAATCCCGCAGCAACAGCCGGTCTCCAGTCCATCATTGAAAGCCAGTATCTTTCCGGAAGCGGAAAGACAGTATCCTCCATACAGAGTGCTGATATATACGGATCGTGCGGTGCGTGTGCTCCATTTCCGGTCTCTCTGGGTGCGGACGGATCTCTACCAGGAACTTCTGCTCCAGGATCGCGATATTCTCAGGTAGGAAACAGAGCCTTTTTTTATACAGCCTGGGGTTTGTGGGCTTTGTGGATTGTTATTCCTGTTCCGCTCGGGATGCAGGAGGATCAGATTCATGTTGATGTGCAGTATACAGCATTTGATCAGAACGCGCAGCACAACGAACAGACGTGGAACGGTTACGATTCAAATTTAACGATTCAGATGGGCAAATGGCAGACACAGTTTCTGCCTGCGATCCAGAACTGGGAAAATCAGGTAGCAGCGTATAACGCGAGTTATGCGGCGTGGCAGACGCAGGCACAGCAGGCATCCCAGCAGGCCGCAGCCACATACCAGACTGGAATGATGCAGCTTGAGCTGGGCCAGAGTGATTTCACATCTGCGATGAGCCGTCAGAAGCAGGTCGCAGATCAGCAATGGTCGCAGATTTCAGCGGGACAGAATGTGCAGGCACCGGGACTGGTATTGCCTGGAATGCAGGGTCTTGATATTTCAAAGTATCAGATGCCTCAGATGAATACTTCTCTTTCTTCCCAGGCGTCTGCCGGTCTTCCGGATTCATCATTGCTCGCAAATGCAGGCAAGCAGTTTGCAACAGCACTGGGTGGCGCACAGAATCTGGCGGTAGCGTCCACATTCCAGGAACAGGCACTCAACGCGCAGCAGAACGAAGTCAATTCAATTGCGCAGATGTTGCAGGGTCAGGATGGAGTTGTATCGCAGATTGAAGGAAGTGGAGCGGATACAACTCAGAAAGCAGGTGCGGGCAGTACGTCTGCACAATCACCGCACGATCAGGGATTCGGTGTATCCATTGCAAGCAATGGAACTGTTACCATGACTCGTTCCATCGCATCCGGAAGCGCAACGCTCAAGGAAGGAGCGGACGGTGCGGATTCAAATAATTATACCAGAGACAGAGTCACACAGATTGTATCGATTGTTGCGCCGGGAGCAGTGAAGCTTGTATCGGGCGGAGATCTTTTCGGTGAAGACTGGAACCGCGATGATCTGTCCGAGCAATTCAGTGCATCCATAAAAACATTCAATGATAATCAAGAAAAGTATCTGCAAACCGTTCAGGAGCAGATCGACATTGCAAACAAAGTAGTAGAGGACAACGAGAAAACATATCAGGACGCAGTCCAGGCTCAGACCACAAGAGTTCAGTTTGTTCAGGGAATTGTTCAGGCGGTTCTCGGTGGTGCAAGTCTTGGCCAGGCTCTTGCAAGTCAGATGCGATCCCAGGCTTCGGATATGATCGGTCAGGCTCTGGGTCTTCCCGCTGGATTCATCGGGAATCTTCTCTCCGGCATGAAACCGGACAAGGCTCTAGCGGCTTATGTTAAAAGTACAGTCGAAGAAAAGATGTGGGAAGGTCTGGGCAATGCTCTTGGCAGCCAGCAGCTCGTCACACTTCTTCGCCAGGTAAAGGGTCAGAAAGACGCAGCAAAAGCAAAAGCAAAAGCAAAACAGCAGGCTCAGATTCAGGCTGTCGCCACAGTTGCGGCCGTGGTTGCCGCCCCATTCACGGGCGGTGCGTCCATGGCAGTACTGGTTGCTGCCAGTGCTGCAAAAGGAGCCATCAAGGGTGCCGCTTCGGGCGGTCTCAAAGGTGCGCTCGTGGGTGCTGCGGGCGGAGCTATCAGCGGAGCCATCACTTCTGTAACCGCAGAAGCAGGTGTGAATGTTGATGTGAATCTCAGTTACAGCAAAGAAGGCGGATTCGGTGCCGGGGTATCCGTCGGTGTTCTTGGCGGAGCTGTGTCTGTAGGTGCAAACTATACACAGAAGGGCGGGGTAGCTGCCACCGCCAGTGTGGGTTATGATCTGGGTGGAACCAAACTGGGACTGAACCTGAGTTATAGCAAGGATCAGGGGTTTGGCGGCGGGGTTGGTCTCAAGGGCGAGTCCTTCCAGTTCGGTGTCAATTATTCCAAAGCTGGAGGTGCAAGCGCTTACGCCGCCCTTGGAGGTGAGGACAACAGTGCGGGCATAGGATACAGCAAGGATGAGGGACCAAGCGCATACGTACAGCACGGAGATGTAAAAAACGGAAACGAGAAACTTTCATTCTCTCAGAAAGCGGGCGTCACTGCATCCGTGAATACAGCACACGGCAGTATTTCATACAATCAGAACACGGGAACAACCGTATCCCTAAAAGGCAGTCTGGGTGATCAGAGCGGATCTTTGAGTTATAACTCAAAGACAGGGTTCAGCGCTTCCGTTCATATAGAAGATTCCATCGGTGTGGGTGGTGATCTAAGCATCAGTCGCGATGGTCTGACATCCGAGCTTACCGTAAACACAGGTAAGATGATCGACAACATAAACAAACAGGGAGCTCAGGATGCAGCAGACAAGGGTGAGCCTGTGGACACATCCACAGCTGCATCTCGCAAGGCACTGGAAGACGCAGCGCGCAATGCGAATCTTGTTTCTACGAACGGTCTTTTCATGCGCAATCTATCCGAAATGGAATCCGCCGGTGCTTCTCTCACCGGCGCCAGGCAGGAAGCAGCGCTCCGTGGCCCACAGCTTACACTGCTGCGAAACAGCGATAAATACAATGGAATGAGCGATGAGCAGTTCTCTGCGGCCGTTCGGAACATGGACTCCGAAAAATTCGCAGACGAAATACACGATGCGGCCATGGAAAAGCAAAACGCGGATATCGCGGCAGGGTTTGATCCGACACAGGATGAGGCTCTGAACGTGGGCGCGACCAGGGAAGGAGTTCTGGACTACATAGCAGGTGAGTTCAAGGATCTTGGCCGCGGATTTGTAGGACAGCTCAGCGATCCAACAGGTTATCTGGATGCTGATGGCAACTTCCATGCGAGCACGTGTTTCGTGAAGGGAACGCTGGTTTCTACGTCATCAGGATTCGTTCCAATTGAAAAGATCAAAGTGGGTGATTACGTAAAAAGCTTCAACGAACGCACTGGAGTGATTGAATACCGCCGCGTTACGGAGACGTTTGTTCACCGGACAGATCTTATCTTCAAAATTACTTACGAAGATGGCACAACTGTTGAGACCACATGGAACCATCCTTTCTGGATTGAAGGGCGTGGATGGATGCAAGTAAAGGATCTGCGTGTTGGAATGGAATCTGTCATCGGTGCAGATGCTCAAAATGGAAAACTATCGGCGCAGAATTCTTTGATTCGCCTCGCTTCATTTGGAAATGATCAGAAGGGACTTGCGATTTCGAGCATCGAACAGATTCACCGCGATGATACCGTCTATAACTTTGAGGTTGGTGGGAATCACGACTACTTCGTGACGGAACGTGAAGTGGCGGTTCATAATTATGACCGACATCCTGCCCGAGATACTGCAACGGCAGCATACAATTCCGGAATCAATGAGCGTGGAAAAAAAGGTGAGACTCTGGACATCGGGGGCAAGAAATACCGATTTGTCGATGATGCGAGCGGAGGTCATTTTTGCGAAGGGAGCCCGCCCGGTTGTCAGACATCGCTTGCATTTTTGAAAGACGGGACAATCGTGCAACATGACTACACGAATGGTGCTGATGTCCGCTCGGAATTTGCCGCCAGCGATCCGAAGGCAGGATCCAGCTGGGGTTGTCAGAGTCTCGGGATTGGTTGCGATACGAAATGGGTCCCACTCGGCGTAACGCAGAACGTTCCCCGCTATAACTCGCAGGAAAAGACGACTCTGGCCGCAAGGCTACCCGACACGGGGGCCGCAGGAGTGAACGCTCTGCAACAAAAACTCAATGTCGTTAGTCCGGGTAGTCCGGATATTGCGGCACTTGCGCGCAAAAATCCCGGAGAGCCTGTGATCGTCCAGATCGACAACCTGTCTGCGGACATGGGTGGAGCTGTGCCCGCTTATGGTAACAACGTTGACCGATTATCCGGTCGAATGTTTACAGTTGTGGCAGATGCTCAGGGAAATGTGAAGATTGTGGGTGGTGGAGTAAGCGGCGCGCCTGCCTCTTCCTATCCTTCATATTCCGCAGATCCTCACAATGGACCGACGAGCAGCAATTACGGGAATGCCTTGAAGCCCGGACAATACGCACTTGTGGGAAATTCCACGTTCCAGACAGGATCGTACAATATACGGCAAACTCCGCAAAGCACAAACGATCGCGTGCCGTCCGTTGCACCTTACAATTACATTGATCCGAACACAGGGAAATTGGTTTGGCAAGGAACGAAAAATGAGCAGCAATATCTCTACGTCCACTGGGCTTGTGGAGCACCGGGTTGTGCTGACATGAGCGGAACAGGTTTCACGGGTGGAATTGGATGCCAGGTATTCCAGGGAAATCCGGCCACGATGTTTGGAACCTCAAAGGTACCACAGGGTGGAAAAGGGACATACATACTGGCCGACCGCAATCGGCCTGGAAATTAATGTTATGAAATTTAAAATTTTGATCGCAACCATTCAGATCTGTGCGGGGTTTCTTCTCTGCTTCTGTCAGAAGCAGGAGGCCTTCATTCGTATTAATGTGGATAGAGCCGTGTTGAAAACGATTCCGGGTAACCAACTGAAGGACTATCCTCTGCGTAATCTCGTTGACGGGAACATCAACACTTCCTGGTGCCAGAGTCTTGGACCGGATCTAGAGCCTTTCGACGAGAACAACAACGGTTTTGCATTTCAAACCGCAGCAGGTCGCCTGGAATCACCGACGGATTTTTTTCTGTACAGTGGTGTTCAGGGGGCGAATTACAAGCGCTACGATCGGCCAAGGAAAATAATCATCGAATTGTCGGCCGAACCAATAGCCAACCAGTTTGACCCAGAACCTGTGCAAAGGTTCAGCTTTGATCTCGAAGATACTTCCAATGTCCAGAAGCTCCGAATTTTCCCCAAGCCAGATTTGAAGTTTGTCGCGGTCCGTTTTGTTCTCCATAATAAGCTTGCCTATCCCGGAAGCGAGCACAGGAACATGTGCATTGCTGAGATCACGGCGTATAACCCTGTCCAAGGTCACAATTGATATCGGAAGGGGTTCGGCAATCTTTGCCAGCTTCTCCCCATCTACAAACATGATGAAACCCGCCGAGTATGAGAGTTTCGACGGCTTTTGTGAATCGCCGGTATCCGGGGTTATTGAGCCATTGCTTTGAGCACAGAAAACGAGTGCTTAATCGTTTTCGCTTTTTTCTCTCGGCTGAATCAGAAGCACCATAGGAAAAGTCAGGCAGGCAGAACGGATTGGTGCGGGAGACTCATTTCACGAACTCCTGAGAATCTGCCAGTTTTTGAAGAACGCATGTACCCAAAAATCGTATCTGGCCGATTCGCCGTTCGCAAGTTGGCCACACTAGTAGGTTTTGAAACATCTCCGTACGCTAAGCGATCTATAGCTGTTGCTCCAACGCATCAAATGCAAAGAGCGCCCGGCTCCCAAGAAAAGCCTTTTCCGATGCGCCCGTGATCTGTGCATCACTTGCACTTCGTCTTTCAATGGATTGTCTCATTGTCAACGATCATGGTCGAGATATGATTCGAAGAATCATACTTCGCTTTGCCGGTTACATTTCAAGTTGCTGCTTGCTAAATTCGTTGTCCATTTGCGCGATTGGCTGCCCTGCGCGAACGAAGTCTCCGGTACCCAGTGAGCCACCCGGGGTCCAGGGATGATAACGAACCGCCGCGCTTGATCTACCGGGAATTACACAGGTGAGCTGATCCATGTCAAAGAAGCGCTCTGACCAGCTGAGCTAAGCCCAACGGAAATTCATTCATCTATTTCGTGGATGCAACTTGATCATCAAAAGCCTTCGCGATCCTTGCGCATACCGCTTTTAGAAAAGGAGCAGATTGAAGACTGTTTCCTCCCACGGTGAATGTAATCATTCCTGTGCGTTCTCCGGTTTGATTGTAGACTTCGAGGAAGATCATAAAGTTCTCCTCCATTTCAAGAAGATTGCCTGATTCTGTACGGCTGATAGCACCCTGTAAGAAATAATTGGATCCATCTTGATTCATGACCTGCCTGATTTCCGTGGGATCGAGTAGATCGTCAGCTCTTCCGTAGCCGTTCTGGGGTCGGGTTTCTCCGGCGAGATTTCGCATTTTCTCGGGGAAGAGGTCCGTCGTCTCATCTGGTTTCGCTGGTGGTGTGCTTGCGGGTCCCGGCGTCTGCTCGGTTTTTGCTGGGTGGCGAGCTCTGGTTGCAAGATACCCTCGATTTGCCATTTCAAATGCCAACATGTCCTGCAAATTGCGGGCACTGTACGGATCAGATCTGGAGTCTCGCGTCTGAATCATGCCCAGGCTCACGCGTGCTTTCTGCTTGCTTTTCAGATTTGCAACTTCGACGTTGCCTGACGATTTCCATGTCAGGAAGGAACAGGACGAAAATGCGAGAGCGATGGCGATTGTTGTAACCAGGATTTTCATTTTCCCTCCACAGCGAAGTTGAAATTGGAGATGGGTGCTCGGCCAAAAATGTCGCGTGCTGTGGTGTCCATCTGGATCATATATCTGGGGAAACCAGCCGGACTTCCAGCGGTAGCCTGCAAATTGAAGTCTCCATTTGGTCCGTAGGCAGCAGGCCCGAGAGTTGAGCCACCGTTGCAACTTGCCTCTAGTTCAGAAAAGACAAGATCTACCGCCCGGCACCCGTAAGGAGATACAGTCTGGCAATCCGACCAGGTCCATGTAGCCAGCCGCATCGACGAAGGGGGCGGGGACAGACGTGTCAGAGTGATCGCATTGACCGTCGAGGAAGGGTTCATATAGTTATTGAAAATCAAAATGAAGTTATCCGTATTCACATCCGCACACGCGTTGACAAAGTTGCCTGGGGTCCCGGTTCCATTGTCCCCGCCTTGAAACTGGTAGCTAGATGGTCCAAGGATTGGCAGAGTGGAATCCCAGAAGCATGTGCTGCTGGTCCAGTTTGCGCCGGATGCGGACCCCACGGAACCAAGAACGGAACATCCGGCACCCTGGCTTTCCAGGCCGACAGCAACAATGGTGGGTTGGGATTGAACACCGCCCGCTCCAACAGTAAAGCTTGCAGAGTAAGGGACTTGCAGATCGCGTCCTTCTTTGTCTTCGCAGTTGGATGTTACGGACATATTGTAGGTTCCTGCGGAGAAGTTCGAGCTCGGCAAGAATGTCAGCACGGAACCAAGGACGGATGTACTGCCGGACACAATGGGCGCGTTCACTGCGCCAGCTACTGTTTGCGAAAGGGCGAATGCTCCGGTGCATCGCTGGGAATCGACCTCTTTGCTGAAATAGATTTGCAAAGGCTGCGTGCTTGCGATGCCAAACTGTCCAGGAGCTGGAATAGAGAAAAGAACCACAGGAGCTTGATTGTCTCCGAGCAAAGGCATCAGGCTGGACAATCCTTTGTTTGCCTTGGCGCAGCTGAGCAGGCCCAAGAGACAGAGGGCCACAAGCAGCTTGATTTTCTCCATGGTTCTCAATTCTTCTTCTCCGGTCGGTCAATTTGAAACTGATCGCTTTTCTTATTGTCGGCTTTGTCCTTTTCATCGATTCGATCTATTTCCCAGACAGGATCTCCACGGTGGTTTTGTGGAATCTGTGCGGGGTTTCGAATAGGTCTGACCAGATAGGGAAGGATGGTGTTGCCCCGTCCCGGTAAGTGTTCAATGAGCTGTAAGGCGCCCGGGTCTTTTCCAGAATTGTACTCAAGTTCGTAACTTGCAATTAAGTAAGCGGCCACAGCGTCGTTCAGATCTTGCTGGGCGCGCACGAGTTCTGCTTCTTGAAGGACGATGTCGGATCGCTTGAGTTCTCCGACGCCCCGACGCGTCTCTGCAAGTCGCAATGCCTCAAATTGAAAGAAGGTTCGGCCATTGCCCAATCGGATTGCCTCCCAGGCTTCCAGAAGACGATCTCGTGATTGAGTGATTTCGATTGGGATTCGGTTCGTCACGGCCCGGTAATCCTGAATGCCCTGGCCTAGCGCGATGCGTCTTTCCAGAACGCGTCGATCGTAGGATATGTCGTCAAAGAATTTGATTTGAGTTTGATCGGAATTAGAAATGCTCCGGCGTGGAACATAGTCCGATCCCGTCGTAGTGGATACGGTAGCGCTCTGGATTGGAAAGGTCAGCCTCAGGTTTACGCCCCATTCAGGGTTCATCGGGGGGTTGTTGAGATGATTTTCAGTTCTCCCAGCATACCCTTCAATGGAAACGCGCGGAATCCAGGAGTCTGTTGCGATCTGTTGTTCTTTATTCAGTCGATGTACTTCCGCTTGCGCCTTGGTGATTTCTGGACGATTTGCGTTTCCGCTTTGAACCAGGGACTCAAGGTCAGCCACAGGTGGATGAAGAAAGTAATCATAGAACAAATCGCCCTTTACGGAGATTTCCGCATTGTAATCTAGATTCAGGGCCAGCTTGAAGTTCTGTAGCGCGTGAGTGTGTTCATGCCGCGCCTGGGACAGAGCGAGTTCAATCTCGCGGACTCTCGCTGCAACGGTCAACACCTGCACACGTGTTGCGAATCCGAGAGTCTCTTCTCGTTTTGCTTCTTTGAGTTGAATTTGGACTCGCTCGAGGGATTTCGAATTCAGCAGAACCTTTCCCTTGGCTGCGAGCACTTTGAAGAAGGCCCGCTCCACTTCCAGTCTGACCTGGTTGTATGCTACCCGGAATTCCTGGCTCGCCAGAAGGGCCTCAATTTTGGCCAGGTCCAGATCCAGGCTGCGTTTGCCTCCATCATAGATGACCTGTTCGAGAGTGAAACGCACTTCTGCGCTTCCTGAATCGGCAGCACCTGTTTGCACCGTGCTGGTCCGACGGTAGCTTAATCCTGGTGTCGGCAAATAGGTAAGCCAGCGCTCGGTAATCAACCTGTGGACCGCCAGTTGTTTGTTTTTGGCCGCCTGTACTGCAAAGTGGTTGGTCGTCCCAATCTGAACGGCTGTTTCGAGGTCAAGCTCGATGGGCTGATTCTGTCCCGCATTCATTCTGTACGAGAGGGGCAGGAATAGAATCAACACATAGGTTATGGCGCGCTTCATTTTTCTAGTGTGGATCCTTCTACAAATTAGAAGCTTACGCAAAACGTCGGCATGCTTCGATCAAGGCTCCATCAAAATTGACTTCTCGGTTTTTCAAGCCGGCGATTCCCGGGCTGAGCCGATAAACATCCCGAAAGGTTGATCGAATGTCCTTTTATGTATTTGTATCAGATTCGAAAATTCTGGCCGCGTTTTCTGAGGTGATCAAACTCCGGACGAGTCACCGGATCATCCCTGCTCAGTCCTGGTCCGAGCTAGTGGCTCTTACGGCCCTGAGGGATCACCGCGAAGGGCCTGCCGCCGCAATCGTAGATCTATCAGGCGGGATCGAGCTAGAAGATATTCAGGCGCTTCATGATGAAGCCGGATTGTACCTTTTGCTTCTGGTTGATCGCGCCCGAATGAGCAAGCTCGTGGATCTTGCAAATCTCGATCGTTTAGATGTACTCGCGCGTCCGTTACAGGATGTTGAGGTGAAAATCAGGGTCTCTGCGCTCATTGATCACATGGACATGGCCCGGCGAGCCACTTCGTTTGAAGCAGACGTTAAGCGACCTGAAACCGGGCTACCTCCGCAGGAGGAATTTTCTCCTCTTCTAACCCGCTCCCAGACATTAGGTGTGTTGCACAAAGAATGGAGGAGATGCCTGCGGTATGATCGCCCTATTTCGTGCGTTGTTGTGGGCATGAAGTCTGGCGCATCGATTCCGCCGGGATTGCATAAGGCCCTCGCGGAATGTCTTCACAGACCCGGTGATTCGTTGGGCACGTCGATCGGTTGCTTGCTTGCAATTCTTTCCGAGACTGACAGTGCGGGTGCCCGGCACGTTGCGCAAAGAATGCACACCTGGATTGTGGACAACGCCGACGCCAAAATTGCGTCTCTCTCCTCCGATCTTGCTTTTGGCGCAGCCATGCTGAAGCCAGTGTCGATGTATCGTGGAATGCGCGGGGATTCAGCCGGTTCGACCTCAGGGGAGATGCTTCTTGAGCAAGCCGGCATCATTGCGTTCAAGCGGGCCTGTCAGTTAGAAAATCCGGTCTTCGTGGCAGAGCCCGCGAGTTGAGGAGCTGGATGATTTTTCTTTTGGAGGCAGTATTATTGACCGATTATCCAACCGTGGATAAATCCAGGGAGTCCGCGTTGGTACACATCAGATTGGATCTTGTTGAACCATGAGTATTCTTGACCGTGTTCCGAAGGCCCTCCGTCCAGGCCGCAGGTTTGCAATCATTTTTGTATCGTTCCTCGTTGTCTACTCTGCGTCCTATTTCCTGGTTGGCCGGGCGCTCTCAAAGCACCTGCAAGGCCCGCTGGGGTCCTTTGTGAAAATGATTTTCTTTCCCGCGGATCGCACCATGGCTTTCTTTGGGCGCGGTGATGAAAACGGCTCGGATTTGAGTGTGGTTTCCCTGAAGGCCGCACGGGTGGAAACGGAAGAAGTGCTGCCGCGTATTGATGGCGCCGGTTCGATCGACTATTTTGAAAAAGTTGAAATCAATGCAAAGACTTCTGGCAGAGTAAGCCGCTTCTACGTGAAAGAGGGTCAGGTAGTTACGCGTTACCAGAAATTGTTAGACCTGGAAAGGGTCTTTCTCGAGCTCGAGTTGACCCAACAGGAGGCTTCGCTTGAAGGCGCAAAGTCCGAGTTACGACTTGCCGAAGAGAAATACTTGACTGCGCGGAGAGAAGTAGAGGGGCGACTCAAGGCAATAGAGAAACAGAGTACTCTCGTAAAGCGAGCTTTTGCAGAACTTGAAAAGATGAGGGCAACCTTTGAGGGGAAGGAAATCCTTTTTAACGAGGGTGGAATTTCAAGAGAGGAATTTTCTACCATACGCACGGAACTCATTGCCCGCGAGGCGGCGTATCGCATGGCCCAGAAGGATCTAGAAATCGCTACGATTGGGTTTCGGGACGAGGACTTGAAGAAGCGGGGGATCGCAGTTCCCGAGGATGCAGGAAAGAAGACGGACCTTTTCATTGATTTGAATACTGGAGTCGATCGGGCTCAACTGGATCTGGGTCGAAGTAAGGTGCAATCTGCATCTGCTGCGATGAATTCAACTCGCACCCTGCTTCGAGAAGCCACCATCCTTTCTCCTGTCGACGGTGTTGTTTCAGCGCGCAACAAGAGTGTCGGCGAACAAGTTGCAGGCGGCGCGACCGGTTCCCCGGGACAGGCGATTCTTGTCCTTGTGGATATTCATAACGTCTACAGCGTAATGAATGTGAAAGAATCTGACCTGAAGGATCTTCAGAAAGGACAGGTGATGGAGTTCAAGGTGGATGTTTATCCGAAAGACTCATTCCATGGCACTGTCGAGATCATCAATCCAGTCATAGATCCAAAGACTCATACGCTTGAGGTGAAAGCCGTTCTCAAGAATCCCGGTCTGAGACTGCGTCCTGGGATGTTCATCAGAGCCAGCGTGATCACCGGTCCTCCCAAGCAGGTGATTCTGCTTCCTTCGAGCGCCGTCTTGCCGCTCCAGGAAAACAAGGCTTATGTTTTTGTAATTCGAGATGGGGTGATATTTAGATCAGATGTTTCTACCGGGCGTCAGCATTCGGATGACAGGATTGAGATTGAGTCGGGCATCAAGCCAGGAGATGTCGTGGTGACCGAGAAACTGTCCCAGCTCAGGGAAGGAATGCGCGCCCAGCCGGTTTTCGGCCAGTAACATGAGAGCAATCCAGCGTTTCTGCATCGCTCGTCCAGTAACAACGGCGATGTTCTATCTGGGATTGATCCTGATGGGGATCATCGCTTTCCGCGACTTGAAGGTGAACCTGATCCCGGACATTGAATATCCCCGTGTTACCATTGTTACATTGTATGCCAATACTGCACCCGAGGAGATGGAGAATCTCATAACAAAGCCGATTTCCGAAGCTGTTGGTACAGTAAGCTCAATTCAAAAGATTCAGTCGGAATCTCTAGAAGGTGTCTCGTTCGTGACGCTCCAGTTTGGATGGGGTACTAATGTCGATTTTGCTGTCATGGAGGTCCGCGAGAAGCTAGACCTGATTCGCGGGAATCTTCCGCAAGATGCCGGCCGTTCTGTTGTGACGCGTTTCGATCCGAATCAAGCCCCGTTTATGGAGATTGTTTTTTTTTCAAAAGGCCTGGGCAATCCCAATGATCTCCGGCAATTCCTCAAGAATGAAGTAAAGGTTTACCTGGAAAGGGCGGATGGCGTTGCCATGGTCCAGTTTTCTGGAGGTTTCAAGAAAGAGGTTCAGGTCGATGTTGATTCCCAGGCTCTCGCAGCGCACCACCTTTCTCTACCGGAGATTCGGGAGTCGATTAGTTCGGCGAATCTGAATTTTCCGGCCGGTCACATTACAGTGGGAAGCAGGGATGTATTGATTCGCTCCCTTGGCGAGTACAAAGGAGTAGAGGATATTAAGCGGACCATAGTCGGGCGAAATCAATCCGGTACGCCGATTCTTCTCTCTTCTGTGGCAGAATTGAGATCAGGTTACGGCGAGCGAACAGGGCTGGCAAGGTACAACGGAAAGGAATGCGTGATTGTGTCTCTTTACAAAGAGGCAGGCAAGAACACGGTGAACGTTGCGGCTAACGTTCGCGCAGAGATGGCAGGGATCGAGAAGCAATTTCCTCGCGAAGTGGAGGGAGATATCGTGTATGATGAATCAAATTTCATCACGCTTTCGATTCAGAACCTACTTCGCGAAATTGTCATGGGGGCCATCCTCGCATTTCTTGCTTTGTTTATCGTCTTACGCAACCTGAGAAATCCAATCATCCTGGTTACAATCATCCCGACCTCTATTATCGCAACGTTCATTCCAATGTATTTCTATGGAGTATCTCTCAATATGATGTCTCTCGGGGGCATGGAGCTCGGGATTGGCATGCTCCTTGATTCCGGTAACGTAGTTTTAACTTCCATCCAGCGTTACACCAATACAGGGTTGGCGCCAAAAGAGGCCGCGCTCAAAGGGTCCGCGGAGGTGGCCGGTTCAGTGACGTCCGCGGTTCTGACCATGGTTGTGGTCTTTATTCCGATCATATTCTTGAAAAGTGTGGTGGGCGTCGTTTTCGCAGAAATGGCTTTGACGATTACGGTATCCACCCTGGTAAGCCTTGTCGTTTCCCTTACCCTGATCCCGACTCTCTGTTCCTTGCCAATGACCAGACTTACAAGTGTAAATCTTGAAAAATATGAATTTGTTCGTCGTATCGGGAGATTCGAGGCCTGGCTTGACGGAGCGTACGAGCGTCGATTGCAGCATTTCCTGAATCATCCGCGAAAATTGTTTGTGCCAGTGGGTATCATGTTTCTTGCGGCGTGCTCGTTGTTTCCATTCATTCAGCGAGCGTTCATTCCGCGTGTTGATACGGGTGAGTTCACGATAAATGTGCGAGCCACCAAAGGAACAACGTTAGGCGCCATGGCGGAAGTTGCGGGAGCTATTGAACAGCAATTGCAGAGTGAACCTGAAATCGAACACGTGCTTTCTCGCGTGGGCTATGATGAGGATGCCTTGATAGCAACCAAGACTGCCGATGTCGGGACACATCTCGCTCAAATACGAGTCTTCATGCGCGGCGATCGCAGTACTACGGCACGCGCGCTGGCAGAACGCTTGCAAAAACAGATTCAGGTGCGCAAGGATGTTGATCTCTATTTCGTTGTGAAATCAGATGTAATGTCAGGCGTCCTTTCGCCGGGATCCCGAGGGATTACTCTGGAATTGGCAGGCGACGATCTTGGAACTCTGCAAGCACTGGGCAAACATATCCGTACAGATTTGGAGAAGATTCCTGGCATAGTGGGGATTGTCACTAGCATGGAAGACCAGAGTCGCGAATACCATGTGTCCTTCGATGATGTGCAGATGGCGACAAATAGTTTTACCAATACCTATCTGGCTGAATACTTAAAGACGGCCATTCGTGGAACTGTGGCAACTAAGTTACATATCTCCGATGAGGAAGTGGACATCAGATTGAGACTTCGAGAAGAAAACAGAAAAACCCTGGAAGACATTATGGAACTTCCTTTGAAGTCGGGTGAAAACGGAACTACATATTTGTCTCAGCTGGCGACGCTCACGCCGGACAAAGGTTATTCATCGATCATACGATCGGGTCCATCGCGAGTCAATCGGATCACCGCAGACATAAGCGGAGCGGATTCAAATGATGTGCATGATCGAATAGACTCGTACATTCAGAAAACAAAATTGCCCGAGGGTTACAAGATTTCCTACGGCGGAGAAAAGGAAAATATTGCAAAATCGTTTCGTGACCTGATGCAATCTTTTTGTTTGTCGATCGTTCTGATCTACATGTTACTCGCGTCGCATTTCGAATCGTTTACGCATCCTTTCATCATGCTGGGTACGATTCCCCTGATTGTAATCGGTGTCTTTCCCGCGTTGATTCTCACGGGTAAGAGTTTGAACGACAGCTCTTTCACCGGCCTCATTCTCCTTCTCGGGATTGTTGTAGATAATGCTGCGTTGTTATATGAATACATGGAGATCATGCATGCCGAGGGGTACGAATTGCGCGAGAGTATTGTGAATGCCGCGCGTATTGTCCTTCGTCCAATCATCATGAACAACGGGATTGCAATTCTCGGGATGCTTCCGGTGGCCCTCGAGATTGGAAAAGGATCGGAATTTCAGTCTCCCCTTGCGATTACCGTCATCAGCGGACTTTTTGCTTCTGCCGTTCTCTCTCTGTTTATCATTCCCGTTCTCTTCTTTATTCAGATGCGGCCGAAAACGCAATGAATGCGCTGATCCGATACTGCAATCGGAATCCACTCACGGTTCTGATGGTTACATCCAGTCTCCTCTTGCTAGGGCTGGTGTCGCTGTTTCAGATTCCAATTACCCTGGGACACGGCAATGAATACCCTGGCTTGAGCATTGAGGTGCAGTACCCTGGGGTAACTCCAGACAAGATTGAGGAGATCATCGCCAGACCCATTGAGGATGCAGTTGCAACGGTTGGGGGAATTGAGGAGATTTTCTCCTCATCCGAAGATGGGAAGACTCGCGTGAATATTCAATTCTCGCATGGGACGGAAATCAATCTAAAGGCGCTTGAGATTCGTGAGCGTATCGACCTGATTGCAGGAAACTTTCCGAGGGAAGCGCAGAAGCCCGTAATTCTGAGGTATGATCCGGACCAGCACCCCGTCATGATCATCGTGATTGAGAGCAAACAACGGACTCTATCAGAGTTGCGAGAACTGGCAGAACGCCAATTCGCCAAACACTTTTCAGGCATCAATGGTGTAAGCGAGGTGTCGGTAGCCGGCGGCCAGGTCAGGGAAATCCTCGTGGATTGTGATCGTCAGCTTCTTCAATCGTACGGTGTTTCAATGACGGAATTGATTCAATCCCTGCAGAGTGCAAATTTGGATAAGGCGCTCGGGATGATAGAGGACGGAGGCGGGAGGTACAGTCTCTACGCGAATGAGCGGTTTCGCGAAATATCGGACGTAGCATCTGTCCCATTGCATCGAGGAAAACAAGGAGGGCTTGCGCGCGTGTCGGATGTTGCAAGCGTGGGGTTTTCTTTTCGCGAACCCGACTCTGCCTCGCGCGTGGACGGCGAAGATCGAATCGGCCTGTACGTGTACCGCTCGAGTCGAGCGAGCTTGCTGGACATCTCTTCTCAGATGCGCGAAATGTTGGCCGACAATCATCCGGCCGACGTGAGTTTCAAAATCATCTACGACCAGGCCGAGCGGGTTCGGGCCAGCCTTCGAACGTTCACGATCGCTGCTGTTGCCGGCCTTTTTCTTGCCTTCCTGTTTTTGCGCGGCGCGTGGGCAGGAGGATTCGTCGGCATGGTCGCGGTGATGCTCCGTCCGATCAGTTTCATTGTTTCTTGCCTCGTTCTGTACCTGCTTCACTTCGAGCTGAATCTATTAACGATCGCAGGTTTGCTCCTCACGGTGGGGATTGCCCTGGCCTTCACTGTTCTGATTGGCGGAAGGTACGAGCTTGGAAGGAGGTCCCTGGCGGATGCATCCCAGTACGGCGGCGAGATTCTTGTCGGGGTGCTCATTGTGATTGCCACCTTTTTTCCCATTGTGTTTTCAAGCCGCGAAGCTCGTCTTGTTTACGGTAGCCTGGCAGGATCGATCGTGATCTCAGTAGTGCTGGCCTATATCAGCATACTCGCCCTTTTTCCTGTCCTGCTTCGCAATCGCTATGCTGCAAGAAACTTGCTTCGGTCCTGGGGTAGGTTTGTCCGCGCACGGTTAGATCAGCGACCACTTTTCAGGATACAGCTGCGCGCGTTCAGGCGCATTCGTTTACACATTGTTAGGCGAATTGTGCGGTTTAGAGAATTTCGAAATCGATGCGCAGGGCGCCTGCGCAGATGGTATTCGCACGTGCCTGCGGCAATCAATCAATTCGTGAGCATTGGTGGAAAAATGCCCCGAGCGTTTAGCTTGATATACATTTTGGTCGTGTTGCTGGGCGGCTGGATTGCCTCCGGGTTGCATCAGGATTTTTCGAACCCCCTCGAAGAAGGGGAGGTGAACATCCACCTGGAGTTTTCCTCGGGGACAAGTTTTCCTGTAACGGATCGCGTAACGCGCAAAGTCGAGGAGCGCCTGAAAACGTTGCGCGGAGTCCGCCAGATCACGACAAAGGTTGAGCAGGCGCAGGCATCGATCATTTTGCATTTGGATCGAGGTTTTGCCGTGGACAATGAGTACATTGATTATTTGCGCCAGAGCGCGGGAGATACGGATCCGGCGTTTTTGTACATCAGCGGTCAGGGAGAGTCGGGTGCGTTGCGCGAAGTTACTGTTGATTGCTATGGCCCGGATCTGGCAACGCTTGACAAAATCACAAAGCAATTGGCCAACAAGGCTCAGCAGATCCCCGGAGTACGCGATGTCGTTCTGCGCTACAAATCAGCTCGCCCCGAGGTCCAGGTTGTAGTGGACAAAGTGAAAAGCGAAAGAACTGGAATCTCATCGCGCCAGATCGGCGAAATGTTGCGCTTCGCGATTCAGGGAGGTGTTGCAACAAAGTACATTGATCAAAACCGAGAGATGGATGTGCGGGTTCGTTACAAAGAAATTTTCCGCGACAATCCTGATAGTATCAATGAAATATTTCTTGTGACTCCAGAACGGAGCTATGTTCCATTGCGTGAGCTTGCGACCTTGCATGAGGCCAAAGTCCCGGTAAAAATTTATCGAAAAAACAAGAAGCGCACTTTTTCCTTTTCTTTCCGCCCTGTGAACTTTGACTACGATTCGGTGCAGAAGATCTTCGCAAACCTTGCGGATTCACCATTTCCTCCTGGATATCGGGTGGATCTGAGTCGTGACTTTGCTGAAATTCTGCGCACTCGAAAGCAGTTCTATTCCATAGCCATGATCTCAGCTTTGCTCATCTATATGATTCTCGCGTCCATGTTCGAATCGCTTCGCAAGCCCTTCTACGTTCTTCTTCCGTTGCCCGTTCCCGTATTGTGGTCAATGATTGTGCTGCGTGTGAGTGGTCTGACACTTACGATTCCAGCATTGTCCGCGGTCTTGATGCTGTCTGCATTCACGGCCATGCTCACCGTATCGATTTTGGGTGACTCAAGCGCCTGGCCGTTTGCGCCGCAATCACAATTGGATGCGAATTTCTTCGTTCGGCGAATTCAACGTTATTTGTTGGCTGCTGGAGTATGGATTGTTTTCTTTTTGCCGTTTGTTTTTGTCACGGGTGAAGGTCGGGGCCTTCTCCTCTCTGCCGCGATCGTATTTGTTTCTGCTGTGCCCGTTGCCTGTTTGTCTGCACTCCTGGTTGCTCCCATTGGGGTTCGTATCATTTCCTCTGTGCCGGGCAATCCCCGTGAATGGATTGCCGCGTGGCAGAGCGATAGAGATTTTAAGCTCCTGGCGGAATTGACTCTGATCCGAAATGCAGTAAAGCAGACAAGCATGGGGTCATTGTCCGTGCTTTGCGCATCGATGCTGCGGTTCAAGGATCGGATAAAGCGGAAAGGGAACTAGTGCTTCGCGGAGAGAAGTTCAATCAATGAGTGGTTGTTCGTCTTGATGGCCAGGTCGAGAAGGGTATTCCCATCGCCATCCTTCAAGTTGGGATCTGCACCAGCGAGTAAGTCTTTGCGAGTTTGTTCATAATCGCCTCTAATCACGTGTCTGTACGTGTCGCATGCGCGGCTGTGATCTTTTCGCGCTTTCATGGCGGCAAATCCTGGTGCCGTTATTTGTCCTTGTCGAGTCAAAACGAAAGAGGTTATCAAATCCGGATTTCCGCTGAAGCAGAGATAGACTGTTCCCCCTGCCGGTGCGTTGATCGGGATTTCCCACAATGGGCGCATGCCTTCGCCAGAATAGCGAACGGTTACGCTGTGTTCTCCCGGAGGGACACGGAGGAAGCTGCCTGAAACCTTATTCCGGTCTATTGCGACCACGGAGAAGAATGACTGCAACATGAGGACGCTTGTCTGATCGGCCGGGGTTCCAGGTATGCAATCGTATGAAGTGAAGCCAACGCAACTCGACAAAAGAGCGGCCCCCAGGATCACAGTGAGTCTCATTGCAGTTAGCTCAGGCACTGTGCTTTGAACGTCAAGACTTTCGACTTGACTGGTCAGTGACCTTACCCTGTGACTGAAGCATGATTTGGCGTTGGATGGGTGTGATCTGTCTTGTGCACGCATGGGCATGTGCGAGTTCGCGCCATGTGTTGAGCGAGCAATGGAGTCCTGCGACGCTTTCGTTTGGTGGGCAAGAAGATCGGGTGATTCTGGTAGCCGGCAATACAGGTTATGTTTCCCTCTGGGACGCGGCGGAACCCAGGCGATTGCGAGAATGGGTCGTTCAGGGTAAGGCAGTTGGGCTGGATCGAGAGGCAAAATCGTTTGCGACTGCTTTCTTTGATGCGGGTAGACTCGAGATCCAAGTCTGGGATACAAGTTCAGATCAATCGATGCGGAGCATCAAAGGCCCAGAAGACTTCGATGCAGCAGGTACACGTATCGGATCCATTGCGTTTTTTCCAGGATCGGATCATTTGATCTTCGGAGGTTCGGATGGTTACGTTCGAGTGTGGAATTTGCGACAGGGCAATCAAGTACAGAAACTTGAGCATGCTGGCCCGATAACGTCGGTAGCCGTGAGCCCGGACGGCATGTCCATTGCAGCTGCATGCTATCCGTGTAAAGGAAGCAAAGCAGAGAATAGTGAGGTTCGTGTTTGGAATGTCTTTCAACCCGATCGTATGGTCAAACTTGTCGCCCCGGGGATTTTGTTCGGAAGTCAGAGCGTTGTTTTCGCCGCCGATTCCAAATCCGTCTTCTATCCGGCCGGTCGTGACGGAGTTGTCTGGATGGTTGATATCAACTCCGGGAAGGTTATGCGGCAGATCTGGAATTCTTTTGCGGATTCAGCCGTAGCATTGGCTACGTCGCCTGACGGTAGATTTCTCTTTGCTGGAACTGCCAAAGGTATCCTTGAGCAATGGAGCATCCCGGATGGCGCGCTCGTTCATATTTTTCACGCGCATTCACGCAGTCTGGAGACTATCTCAGTTAGCCCGGACGGCCGGTGGCTTGCAACCGGTGGAATAGACAGACAGGTGAAAATCTGGAGTCTTAATCCGAGCGACCGATCCATCTTTCCCGCTATTCGCTTCTATTGACCCATTGAGGAAAACTACTTGCATTGCAGTATTACCCGGCACCCGTGTGTTCTTCCAGGGTGGTGACAATGACTGAAATGTGCGGAGCAAGGAATACACGGGGCGGTCACTCGTTGTTCCCGGGGTTGAATCGCGTCTTGTTTTCCTGTTTCTTGTTGATGCTATTTGCTGTTTGCAGTCGAAAGCCGGATCCTGAGTTACAGAAGAAATATGAGCACGCTCTTGGGCAATTTGACGCTCGAAATTCCGCAGATGCCTTGAAGGAAGTAGATGAGATCCTAAAAAAGGACGAGTCGCTTGTAAATGTTCTAGTGTTGCGCGGCAAGATTCTTTACTACTCGGAAAACCTTCCAGAAGCCGAGAAATCTTTTCGTCGGGCTTTTGAACGGGACGCGGCGAATCTGAATGCTAGAATCTGGCTGGCCAAGGTCCTGATTCGAAATCCGTCCAAGCAGTCTGAGGCACTGGAACATATCAACGTAGTTCTAGATCAGGACAGCGACAATCTCGAGGCCTGGTATCTCAAAGGGATCATTCTGGAGGGGCAAAGCAAAACTGCGGAAGCAATTGCTGCCTGGCGCTACGGTGTGCAACAGGGCAAGAAATTGACACTGGTTCATCTCAAGCTGGCGGCCCTTTATGCTAAAGCTGATCTTCCAGAAAAAGCGGAACAGGAATTGGCGGCCGCCACTGTTTGCGCTGGAGGGGATGAGGGCTTGACAAAACGAATCGCTCAGGAGCGCAAAGCGTTGAAACGTTAGTCGCTCTTGATGATTGTCAGACGGAACTCCCCTAGATTCTTTCCGACCAGCATGCGAATCGGAAAAATGGAAATCCCGAGTCCAACCAGGGCTCCCACCGGGAGCATCAGAATATACACGATTGACTCTGAAACGCCAAGCAAGCCCAGAGCAACCGTAGCAATGTAAGTCAGAAAGAAAATCAGGCAGGTTGCCAGAAAAATGGCGCAGATGTTTCTCCAGGTAAGTGCCCACCAAATGCGGATTATTTGTTTCCAGCCCGGAGTGATTTCCATATGCACCTCTTAAAGAATCGAGGCAATCCTGACTAACATGTCAATACGAAAACATTGATGAAAGCTTGACATTGCAACCTTTCAAAGCCCACGTTGTGCTGTGTTGCGAAAACATTGGAAGAAGTTATTGGCGATGCTGGTTGCCGTACCCGTGGTCTTTCTGGCTGTTATGATGGTCAGGCACTACTGGGCAGGTCGCGGGGTTTGCGAATCTGGCAATTGCGAAAACGGGACAGGGAAGAAGCTGTATCGCAACGGCAATATTTACCAGGGGACGTTCAAGGACGGTGATCCCGAGGGATTCGGAGCGTTCGGGGCTCCTAACGGAGATTCCTACATGGGCGAATGGCACTCTGGTCGCAAAGACGGCAACGGTGTCTATCGATATGCAAACGGTGGTCAGTACGAAGGCAGATTCGTGAGAAACGTCCGAGAGGGATTTGGGACTTATCGCTGGGCGGATGGAACAACCCTCAGGGGATCGTGGCACCGCGGGGAGCCGGAGGGCCGGGTTGTTCTTGAGCTACCCACCAAAGAGAAGCTTCTCGGCGTTTACAAAGATGGGATGATTTATTCCGGTGCGGGTGTTCGCGTCTATCCGGACGGAGCCAGATATGTTGGTCAATGGCAAAACGGTAAGAGAGAGGGCCGCGGAACGCAATTGGATGCCTCCGGTGGGACCGTCTTTTCTGGTCAGTGGAAGAACGATGAACCTGTTCGGTAACTGAACATTACTGCTTCTTTTTCAACGATTCAATCTTGCTGCGCGCGTCTGCGACTTGTTGTTGAAGGGAAGGAGGAACTACTTTCAGGAATTGCTGCAAATCCTTGATCGCGTCCGGCACTTTTCCGAGGGCCTCATCTGCTAAACTGAGGTTGTAGTAAGCGGGATAGTAATCAGGATTGTTCTGCGTTGCGGTTTCGTAGCTCTTGCGAGCCAGGTCCCACTTTTCCTGTTTCTGATAGATGACTCCGAGGTTGAAGTGCGCGACGGCGTAGGTTGGATCCAGTTTGAGAGCGTCCCGGAATAGTTTTTCCGCTTCGTTAAAATCTCCCGCCTGGAGCCGTAGGGTGCCTAGATTCGTGATTACACTGGGCTCTTCACGCACCTTCCGGGCTGCTTCCCAGGCTTTTTTCGCTTCGGCGTACTCCCCCAGGCCAAATTGTACATTTCCGAGCTGAACCAGGGCCGGATGATTCTCACCATCGATGGCCAGGGCTTTTTTGAATGCATCGCGTGCTGCTTCTGTCTTGTTCATTTGCAGCATTGCACTGCCAAGGTTCACGTAGAACTTGGAGGCGGGCTGGATCTTGATTGCCTCATTGAACGCTTGCTCCGCCTTTGCGGATTGAGCCATCATCAAATTGCACATGCCCACATTGTTTTTTGCTTCTGCTGAGTTGGGGTCGAGTTTGGCTGCCTCTTCGAATTCGTGGATTGCCATTAGATAGTTGCGCTGTGTATATTGTCTGAGTCCTTCTCGCATCCTTTCATTGGGTGTACGTTCCGATATGCCGGCTCCGCTTGAATCGGGGTCGATCTTCGCTTTGCATGAAAGAAAGCCAAAAAGAGTGATCATAAGTATAAGACTCGCCAATCGCATGATCCACATGAATGGTCTTTCAATGGATTCTGTGTCAAGCATGATCGTGGCTAAATCGTGGAATTGCTTGCCATAGCGACAAGGATTGAGAGAGGCTGCGACTATGAATTTGTCCGGCCAGTTAAGGCACTATCTAAGTCTCATTCTTCGTTTTGTTCAACCGTTCTCAGGGCATTCGGAGCTACCGCCGCTCAGGCCGATGCTGGGGATTTTCGCGGCTTTGACACTCGTCATTTCGATCCTACAATCCGCTGGAATGCTTTCATACCAGTTGAGCAATTGGGGAAAAGTGGAAGGATTGTTTGGCCAGAAACCATTGTGGGGTTTTGCCTTTAGCCTTTCCTGGTGTGCTGCACTTCTGGTGATTGTTCCCTCAAGAAGATTCGTTGCTCGGGTTACTGGCTCTAACGTCCCGATCGCAGAAATTGCGGCGCGGTCCGCGGCGAGTGCCCTACCACTGCTTGTCCTGGTTGGGATCAATGGAATCTTTACCAGCCTGCGACCCTTAAATCAGAATACCTCATCCATAGAATTGTTACTTCGCACTCCGATCTGGCTGGGCTTGCCGATTGTGGGGGTTATCTGGGATGCAGCGATTTGGATTGCGAAAGCGCCGAATCAAATAGCGAAATGGCAGGCTCCCCTTGTATGGGGGGCCTGGCTCATTCCCGTTTCCGTTGTCTTTACTATCCTCTTTGTGCTTTCAGGAGGTCAGTAGGTAGCGGTGTAAGTGCCGGAGAGTACGTTTGTGCATCTAGTCTGGCAAGCACTGCTACTTGCGCATTGCGCATTGCCCGTATAAAAGACAATTTGCTGGCGGACGGTTGTGCAAGCACCGAAATTTCCTCCAGTCGTGCATGGAGTCGTGGCATACGTGCCGCTGGAGGTGGCACATGACGATGACGTATTGCTCTGGCCGATGGAGCCAAAGTAATTGGTGCAAAGTGACGAACCCGCGACATTGCAGCTTGAGTTAAAGGCAACGAACCCGGTGTTGTATGTAGTTACTCCAAGTAAGCCGGTCAGCAGAAGGGAAGTATCGTCATCCTTCTTTTTGCTGCAGGAAAGTAAGGTGGTTCCAATTACGGCCAGAATTAACCCGGTTTTCATGAATTTGTTCAGATATGACATTTGAGTCTCTCCCCATTTCTTGATTTAACAATAGTGGCTAGACTATTAGCTACGGCCTGCGGGTCAAATTTTTTCCCGAGCCATGACATAAAAGTAGCAAAAAGTGATGGTCAAAGTTGTAGAGAAAGATGAGTAAGGGAACCGTTTCGGGGGAGAGAAAGATGTCAGCAGGGGAAACAAAGAAGAGAAAGTCTCCAGGTTGGCGTCGTATGACAGGGGCAGGTTTGCTTGTTCCCATGATCATGTGGATCATGTTTCCTTCGACGGTAATTCTCTCTCAGCCGGTGAACGTTCCCGGATTGCAGACTGGCAGTCCAAACCAGAATC
>JAIBBM010000062.1 GCA_019694685.1 Leptospirales bacterium | reverse complement strand
CGGTTGATGTATTTGAAGGCAGTGGCTCGTTCTATGACCACAAGAGGTCTGGACGCACTCTTTCGCGTGATCATCATTCGCATGGCAAGAGAAGGCTATGATGTTCGCCCACCATTTTTAACTCATGCAGAGTATGCGCGCATCTACCCGCAACTGGGTGCATTTGCGGCGGTCTTCACCGCACTTCGTTTTCGCGAGCACTATGATGAAGAGAGTAAGATTCGTGATTGGAATGTACTTCGCGCTGAATCTGCAGACGTCATGAAACGAATCAGAAAGCCGGGAGCCTGGGCCGGCATTCGTCGTCTTTTGACTCTCAACGGGATCTGGATATGACCGGGTCTGGAATCTTTCGCTTCTGCTGCGGTCTAGTTTTTTGCGCATCCGTTCTGTTTCTGTCAGCCTGTTCGAGCCAGGTAGACTGGATCGAATACAGGGGGAAAAATGGTTCAGGAGGCACGGCCAACGCACTTCATCCTCCATTGGGCCTGCGATGGAAACTGCGATTGCATGATGAGACCGGAAAAGAAGCAAAAGCTTTCAATCCTCCCGTGGTGATCGGAGACATGATGTACTTTGGTTCCATTGATGGGAACTTCTACGCGCTGGATACAGAGACAGGGTACATGAAGTGGAATTTCAAGACGCGCGGTGCTGTGAACTCAGTTCCTTTTGCCGATGATCAGGCAGTTTATTTTGGATCCAACGACGGTAGCGTCTACGCCGTGGACCTCAAGGATGGAAAGCAGCGCTGGAGTTTTCCAACCGGAAATACAGTCCAGTCTCTCGTGCTTCGATACAAAGATAATATCATTTTTACAAGCGATACAGGTGCCACCTTCTTTCTGGATTTAAACGGTCACGAACAGCAAAGGTTGCCCAATCCAGTCTGGTCCCATCACACGTTTCAGGTCTATGAGGGTGTTGTCTACTGGGCACCGCGCGGACGGAGCTTTGGCGCCTATGACATGGCCACGAAGCAATTTTTGTGGAGCGTAGATGTAACGGTTCCTTACGCTGTATGGTATTCCTTTCCGGCGATCGATTCAAAGCAGATCTACTATTCGAGTAGTTATTTTGTGGGCGGAGACGATCCTGTGAAGCTCACGTTTTACGCTCATGATCGCCTGACGGGAGAGGCAACCTGGCAGAATGAAGACTCCATTGATATGGGAGGAACTCCTCCCACGCGCGAAACTGTATTTATGCGGCATGTGCAGCTGCTCGACTATCTTGCGCCAGCTCTCTACAAGGATCTCGTGATCTACACAAGCGGCGACTCAGTGGTTCGCGCGTTTGATACGAAGACTGGAAGTCCGGCCTGGAGAAAGAATCTACCCTATGCGACAAGTTCTGCTGTGACTGTAGCCGGGGATAGAATCTATTTTGGAATGCGCGGCGATGAGGCGGTGGAAGGAGTCACTGGAAAAAAACCAAAGCTTATCTGTATGTCTGCTCGCGACGGAAATATTCTCTGGCAAATGGATACAGAGGGAGCCATTCTCAGCTCCCCTGTAATTTCGGGAAAAAGAATCATGTTTGGAACGGACAAGAACTACTTTTACGTTCTAGAAGAGATTTTCTAAATCAAGCCAGTCCGTTTTTCATAGAGCCCATTCTTAGACCATTTTCAAATTCGAGCACGTTGTTCAGCGTTACGTCTGCGATGTTGAGAAGCGCTTCGCGCGTGAGAAAGGCCATGTGCCCGGTCACGATCACATTGTGAAAAGTGGTCAGCCGCGCCAGAACGTCGTCTTTAAGAATCATGTCTGAGTAGTCTTCAAAGAAATAGTCTTTCTCCTCCTCGTATACATCCAGGCCCGCGCTTCCGACTTGTCCGCTCACAAGACCATCTACCAGGGCATGAGCATCCAGAAGTCCGCCGCGGCTTGTATTGATGATCATGACCCCGCGTTTCATTTTCGAAATGGATTCCCGGCTGATGATGTGGCGCGTTTCCGGAATCAGAGGCGCGTGTAGAGTGATGATATCCGACTGTGTGAAAATTTCGTCGAGGCTTGCGTTTCGCACATTCGGTATTGTCTGTTCGCGAGGGAATTTGTCGTATACAAGCACCTTACACCCAAATCCAGCGAGAATCGAAATCACGCACTGGCCAATCTTACCCGCACCAATTACACCTGCTGTCTTTCCATACATATCAAAACCGACCAGGCCATTGAGTGAAAAGTTGCCCTCGCGCACCCGACTGTGTGCACGCGTGATGTGGCGGTTGAGAGAAAGCATCAGAGCCACTGCGTGCTCTGCCACTGCATGAGGGGAATAGGCTGGAACATTGGCCACAGTGATGCCGTGTTCCTTGCACGCAGCCAGATCCACGTTGTTGTAGCCCGCGCATCTCATTGCAATCATTTCAATTCCCATGGCTGCGAGTTTTTTTACCACGGGTGCGTCTAGAGTATCGTTTACAAATGCACATACAATCTTGAATCCTTCCGCCATGACCAGGGTCTCCATGCTGAGACGAGATTCAAAGAACTGAAGTGCATACTTGTCTTCGTTTTTGTCCTTGAATGCTTCTTCTGTATATGGCTTTGAATCAAAAAAGGCGATCTTCAGTCTATTTTCTACATCTCTCGTACGCAGTTCTGCTACGATGCGCGTTTCTTCGCGCAGATATCTGCTGAGCACTTTGAGAAGCTGGTGCGCTATTTGCGGCGTAGATTGCACGAGAGCCTGGAAGTCTTCATTGCTGATTTCCCAGAGCCGTGCCTCTCCTGTAGAAATCAGAGTGGCTGATCTACTTTCGTCGCCAAATAGACTCATGATCCCCGCAACTTCGCCGGGTCTCAAGCGCGCGATCTCGACGAGCGTTTTGTCTTTGCCCCTTTTCTGTACGCTCAGTTCCCCCGATTCCAGAACAAACATGCTGTGACCGGGCTCTCCTTCATTGCAGATCACGTCTCCCGCTTTCAATTGAATCTGTTTCATGCGTGCGGCAACTGTGGAAAGAGACGCAGAATCAAGTGCGGAAAAGACTTCGATATTTTTCAGAATTTCTTCGAGCATCGTTCGATACAACCAGGGGCCCGCTCGCAAACAAGAAGTATTTTCGATTGCGGCTGAACCCACCTGGCTCAACCGTAGACATGCGCTTTTCTCTTGTCGCAGCCGTTTTCTTTCTCGCTTCCGCCCTCTTTGCGGATACCGTCATTCTAAAGAATGGCCAGACGATTTTTGGAAATATCGTAGGCCAGACTCGCACGGATGTGCAGATCAATGTGAACGGTCAGGTCATCACTTTGCAGAAGGAAGCAATCCGACGAATTCAATACGGCGACAACAGGGCGGAGATAGAAAGACAGCAGAAGGAAGAGGAAGCGCGTAGACTGGAAGCGGAGCGCGTGGCACGCGAAGAAGCAGCCAGACGCCAGAACGCGGACGTCACAAAGCAAAAAGAAGCAGAGCAAGAGCGAAAGAAGAAAGAAAAAGAGGCGGATGCAGCGCGCGAAGCTGGCATGCGCAGACGATTTGCCATCGTGGGAGCCTCTGCCGTTCGCGGATTCTACCAGGCAGCTTTTCAAGAGCAGTACACGCAGCACGTCCTCATGACAGTGCAGAGAGGTGGGATTTTTCCAGGAGCAGTCTTTACTTCTGATTTACACGACCGGGACTTAAAAGGGGGAGAAGCATTTGGATCTCTCACCTGGAATCGTCTTTATTTTCGCGGAAGCTATCTTTCTTTTCACGCACAGCCAAAGTTGATTCAGGGGCTGATGCCTTCGAGTCAGTCTGGTCCGGTTCTGACTCGTGACGATTTGACTATGGACTTGAAGAGAAGCGAAGCGGGTGCGGCCGCAGGATATTCTTTCGTTCGCACACCCACTTTTGAACTTCGCGCCCTGGCTCTCTTTAGAGATGAAATCATGAATGCAAGCATTCGCTCTGCGGGTGCTTCTGTTTCTACCGACTCTACGAGACCCTTCTACGGCGATTTCAACTACGACGACGGAGTGAGACATCGCGCGTACGGTCACGGCGGAGGATTGTCGGCAATTTATAATGTTGGTAAACTGAAACTATCGATAGATCTGGAATCCTATCGGCTCCATGGCCCGTGGGGATTGAAATATAAGAAAACGGAAAGAAGCAATGGGAGTCCCGGATTTGCTCCTCTGTACGTGGATACGGAAGGAACCATCCGCAAAACCACCAGCGTGCTGTCTCCCGCGGCAGGCTATGAAGTATTCGCGGGTTTTTCAATTCGTCTTGCTGCCAGGTTTGAGCAGGCCTCTTATCAGATTCGAAGAGCCACGATGCCTCTTTTCCTGGGCGGAGCCAGTCCGCCAGATTTCGCAAGCGCGTTGTTTCTACAGAACGTAGTCTACAATGGATTTGGCTTTTCAGAGAAACTAAATCGGCATGATAGCGTACAATATGTTTCTCTTGGAATAGAAAAGAAAATCGATTTCTAGATTCCTGCCAGTTCGTCGTTCCAGCTACTTGAGTCGCGAGGAAGGCTTCGCAAAGAATCAATCATGGCCTCGCGAAATCTTCCTGGTGCCCTGCGAATCGTACGAATGCCACCAATGCAAAACAGGGCCGCAATGATTGCGGGCACCATCCAGGACGGTCTTCCGAAAAAGTAGCGCAGAATCAGAGTGAGAGTCAACGACCCCAGCGCCGGATAAAACAGCAATTGCCAGAATGCAGCCCGCAAATGGCTGATGGAAGCCGTGATCAATATGAATTTGCCCGGAGTGCTGAGTGTGATTTCTCCATCACAGTTGGCCCATGGGTTTCTGCCTGCGCCGTACATTTTACCCCGGAACGTTATGCGATCATCTATCTTCTCGCATGATTCTACTTTGCGGTCCATATGCGCCATCAGTGCTGACTTTGCAGGAAGCTTCAGCTCTCCCGGAATCGACGTGGGGAGAACGACCCTGTTTTCTAGAAATCTCACAGTTCACCGCGTGGGTGTTTGCCCGGGCAGACAATCGTTTTTCGTATTTTTGCTTTTCTAATTTCGGGCGGTCAGTTCCAATGCGAGCATGCGCCATGTTGCTTTTTGTTCACTTTTGATTTTCCTCTCATGTTCGGGCGCGCCCGTTCAGGAGGGCGCCATTCGCGGTAGCGCTGGCGGTTATACGATCGTATTTCCTCAAAAGTGGAAGATTGTTAGACCAGACGATGTGACCCTTGAGGCAGTGTCAGAAGATGAATTGGCCGGAGTTCGCATCGTAGAGCAGGGCAGGATTGGAAAGTCAGCGGAAGACATTCTGGGAAAAATCGAAAAACAACTCGAAGTGCAGAATTCGCTTCCTGAAAGCAGTCGCACTCTGGATGCAAATCTTCTCAAAGAGAGCAATGCTCAGCATTGTGCCATTGGTCAGTATGCACTGAGAAAGAACGGAGTGCTCCTTCGCCGCAAGATCTGGGTTTTTGTGAAGGGTCAAAGGGCTTTTGTGATCACCACGAATGTTCCAGAAAGTTACGCCGGAGAATATCCTGGTGTCTTTGAAGGCATCATTAAGTCTCTTCGCGCTCAGTAGTTCATCAGGTGATGACTGTAGGCCTCTCTCTTCCGGTTCTCTCTCTGAGGCCGGAGATCTGAGATGCAATCGTGATGAAATCGCTCAATGCCTCCTGGGCATCCAGATTGTGTCTGGCCGGATCGGGTTCATAAGCTTCTAGATAGAGACGCAGAGTGGCCCCTTCTGTTCCGGTTCCACTGAGACGAAAGATGATCCGCGATCCGTCTACAAAGATGATTCTGATTCC
Organism: Leptospirales bacterium; assembly: GCA_019694685.1. GTDB lineage: Bacteria > Spirochaetota > Leptospiria > Leptospirales > Leptonemataceae > JAEUSB01. Next base: position 12,719 of record JAIBBM010000062.1, on the reverse strand, counting down.
TTGACCTGAACTCACGCTTGCATCCACTGGATCGGTGTAGCTGAAATCGTCACAGAATCTGATTTCATGTTTTCCAAATTTCTTTCCTGTAAGTTCTGCGAAGCTTTCTGTTACATGTTTCATCAGGCCAGAGGCCGCCTCGGAAGGAATGCCCTCGTAGTCATGACGAGAATAGAAATTGCGCCCGAATTTGTTCCAGTGTTCCCGCATCACAGTTTCTACAGACTGGTGCTTTACTGCCAGAATGTTGAGCCAGAATAGAACCGCCCACAGTCCGTCTTTCTCTCTCACGTGGTTTGATCCTGTTCCAAAGCTCTCTTCGCCGCATAACGTTACTTTTCCCGCGTCCATGAGGTTACCAAAGAATTTCCATCCGGTAGGAGTTTCAAAACAGGCCAGACCAAGAGACTGCGCCACTCGATCCGCGGCCGCACTCGTTGGCATGGACCGGGCAATTCCTGCCAGTCCCTTCTTATATGCAGGAACCAGTGTTGCATTCGCCGCGAGCACCGCCAGGCTATCGGAAGGATTTACAAAGAATCCTTTTCCGAGAATCATGTTTCTATCTCCATCACCGTCCGAAGCCGCGGCAAAATCTGGCCCGTCTTTTCCGTAGGCAATTTCAACCAGGTCATGGGCGTAGGTGAGGTTAGGATCCGGATGACCCCCTCCAAAGTCTTCGAGTGGAACGGCATTCATCACCGTTCCAGCCGAGGCTCCCAGTCGCTTTTGTAGAATTTCGACCGCGTAGGGTCCTGTGACTGCATGCATGGCATCAAACTTCATTTTGAAGCCGCTGAAAAACAATCTGCGGATTGCATCAAAATCAAAGATGGACTCCATCAAGGCCGCATAGTCTGACACCGGATCGATCACCTGCACAATCATGTCGTCTAACGTCTGTTCCCCGACCTTTCCCAGGTTTACGTCTGGAACCTCTATCCATTTGTACTGCGAAATGCTTTTTGTTTTTGCAAAAATTGCATCTGTGACTTTCTCAGGCGCGGGACCGCCGTTGGATGTGTTGTATTTGATTCCGAAATCCCCGGATGGGCCGGCAGGATTGTGGCTGGCAGAAAGTATGATTCCGCCAAACGTGCCGTGTTTACGAATGACGCAGGAAGCGGCCGGGGTGGATAGAATGCCATCCTTGCCCACGAGTATGCGCGAAAATCGGTTGGCCGCCGCCATTTTCAAAATGATCTGGATGGCTTGGCGATTGAAGTATCTTCCGTCTCCTCCTACAGTGAGTGCGGAACCAGGGGGCGCGCCTATGCTATCGAATATGGATTGAACAAAGTTCTGTAGATAGTGTTCCTGTTTGAACACGGGCACTTTCTTTCTGAGTCCAGAGGTCCCGGGCTTTTGATCTGCAAAAGGCTTTGTATCTATGATCTGAATGTTCATTTCCGTCTCCGCGGTTGAGTCTTCAGGGCATTTGCGGAACTGTCAAGGCTAGAACCCGCGGCGAATCATTCTTCCGGGTCAGACATGGATTCCAGATAGTAGAGACGCACCTCTTGAATCTTGCCGCGCACTCGATTGAGTCTCACTCTCTTTACCTTGATTCTGTTTCCTGCGGCGTCTCTGGTGACTCCATCGATCAGTATGTCCACGCCGCTCAGCTTGGTAAGAGACTCCAGACGACTTGCCAGATTGACTGCATCGCCCAGAACCGTGTATTCCATTCTACGAACTGAACCTGTATTGCCAGCAAACACGTTCCCTGATGCGATTCCTATTCCGATTCGCACTGGCTCTGTCAGATAGTCCGGTCGCACGTCGTTGAATGTGTTCATGTATTCGCGCACTTGAAGCGCAAACCGCAGTGCATTGCCCTTGTCATCTTCTGTTTGAATGGGGCAGCCAAACGTTGCGAGCATTCCGTCCCCAATGAGCTTGTTGACCGATCCATGATTTCCGTACACCAGATCCATGATATCCGTGAAGATCGAGCTGATAAAATCTGAAAATTGTTGCGGATCGATTTTCTCAGCGATTGCCGTTGAATTGCGGATATCCAGAAAGACGATTGTGGCCGGGACGCGCGCCCCTCCAAGCGAATGCGAAATCTTCTCCTGTAGAAGTTGTTCTACAAAATCATTGGAGAAGAATTTTTCCAGTATGTTTTTTTCCTTCTGGAGTTGCGCGTTGGCCCTTGTCAGTGCGTCCTTATTTTTTGCCAGGCGATGCATGAGTCTTGTCATCACCTTGTTTACCGCCCCCAGTTCATCTCGCGGCATGGGCCGGGTAGGTTCTCCTTTTGCCAGACTCTGAAGGTTTTCCATCAGAATAGAGAGCGGAGTCAGGACCGTGTGCCTGAGGAAAAAGAAGAGAGCCATGGTTACGATCACCAGAGCCGCGTAAGAGAACAGCAAGGTTCGCGTCGATCGTTCGCTTTCGTACTTTCTGTAATCCAGAACGTCAATGCCCGCTTCGTATGTATGAGAGTTAATATTTACCGTGCGAATGTCGAAGGATAAATCCGGTCCAAATATCCGCAGATGTCTGGGAGAGGACCACTGGATTAGATTGCAAAGAGTCTCCGGTTTGCATGTTTCGCATTTTACAATGTCACTTCTGGTTTCACGGAAGGGGATCTTCTGAATCCGAACATTGCGAGCGAAGACAATTTCAGAATTCTCCGAATCCACAATGTACTCGATGGATTCAGGCATGTGCGAAAAATCATTTTCCTGAAGCTCATTGGACATTTCGACTAACTGGTGTTCTCTATCTACTGCATGGAGTTTCTGATAGAAGGCGTCCGCCGCTCCGAGGCCTGCGAGAGCTACCATGAGAGAGACAATGGTCCCTGAGAACAATACACGGGACTTCAGACTTGATGTTACTAGATCAGCATCCGCCACTCGTTGGAAAATAAATAGCAAACTCAGGCACTGAAGTGCAGATGCTGCAATCAAGAGGATGGCCTCCTGGCTGCAACGCAGTAAATACAAATGCAGGAGCGCTCCCGCAAGGGAAAGTCCCTGCGCGAAGAAGAGGGATCCGTGGATTTCTTTTCTGATTCCGCCTTGCACCAGGCATACGAACGCCGCACTCCACGCGGCTGTCACAATGAATGGGAACGCGGTGTATCCCGAGTCCGGAAAAGCAATCATGGCAATGGATGCAATGATACAAACGATGCCGATGGACACTGCAAGTCTTCTACCATGTGGTCTGGTCACTGTGACTCTGGTCGCAGTAAACGCAGCGGCCAATCCTTCCAGAATGAGTAGTAAGAAGATGATCGTAATGAGAATGGGAGGCCAGTGGATCATGAGGCCGGTGGTCGCTGTGACTGCAGCTGTTGCCAGGCGAATCAGAAGCCAGGGAAGTGCCGCAGCATAGCTTCTGCTCCGAATGAACTTAACTGCGACATAGAGCAAAAGCATTCCGGTCGCAGTCAGGTTCAGGATAGACGCTGCGCCCTGGAAAGACATCATGCGACCGGAATCCAGATCTGTACTTCGAAAAACTTTGCAGGCGCGGATAGAATTCTGATCTTACCCTGAACGTCGTGCACTGCTTCGCGGATCAAACCCATTCCAATGCCGCGTCCCGATTGGATTCCAGTTGTCAGTGAAGTGGAAAGGCCTGTGGCGAATATGAGTTCCGCCGTTTTCGCGGGTGGCCAGGTTGCGATTTCAGCCTCTGTGGCGATTCCCTGCTTGATTGCTTTCTCCTTCAATCGTGAAAGATGAAGACCCTGTCCGTCGTCTTTATAGCTGAGGAAGATTCCATCTTTACCTGAACGCAGGTTCAGTTCGATTCTTGCCGGATTTCGTTTTCCGCCGGCAGTGCGCGTTTCCGGAGTTTCTATTCCGTGCATCATGCTATTCTTGATGAGCTGAGTGATGACATCGCGGATCAATTTGCGTTTAGGCGTGCCAAGAGTGCGGGCTTCGAATACACGAACATGAAGTTCTGCGAGCTTACCTGTTTCATCCGTCAGCTTGTTGATGAGCGCCCGGGCTGAGCGAAGAATCAATTCATCTCCGCTATTGCTCTGTCCAAATCTACTTTTGAAATCGAGCAGGCGCTCCACCAGGGCGTCAATTGCGTCCACAATTTCCGTCACTTTATTGAATGCAAACAGGACCGGAAGGAAATCAGCGGGAGAGATTTCCTCATTTCGCAAGAGCACCGACAGTGTGTCTTCAAAGCTATGAATCTGTTCTGCGAAGAAAGAAAGACCGAGCAAATCCGCATTCCCTTTGATCTTGTGCGCAGTGCGAAAGATTGTCTCCAATCTCTTTCGCAGGTCTCCATCTTCCTTTTTCAGAATGGTATCAATGATGTCGATTTCGAGACGAGTTTCGTCTATGAATTCATCGAGCATATCAGAGTCTACGTGCAGGATCTTCAAAAGCATTTCCATCTGCGTTCTGGACTGCTGTTCGTTTTGTTTGAGTTGTTCTCGCAGTGCTGCTTCCTCTGTTACGTCACTTACGGTTGCCATCAAGTGAGTGATCTTCTGGTCTGTCGTGACTCTGCGAAACGTAAACTGAAGCGTGCGCGTGTCTCCTGCGGTCTGGGAGGCGAATGGAATTTCAGAGAGAGGATTGAGAGAGCGAAGGCTTTCTTCGCGCACCGAATCCTTGAACATCAGCTCCAGGAAATTCTTTGCGGCCGCAATCGTGCTTTCAGCCACTCTGTTTCCCAGAATGGAAAGCAAGTCCTTCTGGCTTTCCAGGTCCACACCCAGAATGTCTCGCGTGGCTCTGGAGAACTGTGACCCGATTTCAAATCGTGCTCCATCCCGATAAATCAAGAACAGACCCTGATCAATGGCAGAAAGGATCTTGTCTGTCTCTTCCTTTGCTCTCGCCTGTGCCTCGAGGCGTTGTGCATTCTTCTGATCTGTGATGTCTCTGAGAATGGCCACGTGGAACATGCGATCAGCAAGTCGCATGTCCTGAACTGCGATATAGACGGGGAAGGTGTTGTTTCCCCTCTTTGCCACATCTTCGTAGCCGCCGCCAACTTGCCTGGCGTTTACGGTCCGCAGGTGTCCTTCGGATTCGCCTTCGAGGAGAGAGGAAACGTGCAGGCCCTGTATGGACTCAGGATTCAATCCAAACATGGCGGCGGCGGCAGGGTTGATGCTGTCTATGTTGCCGCTTTCATCGTAGGTGAGAATCCCGTCTGCTGCAGTATTGACAATGGCCCGGATGCGAGCCTCACTGAAAGTAAGTCTGGAGTTAGCTTCTTCGACGGCGTTGAGAAGAGAAGCCATGTAGTTGAGCAACTCTTTGATGAGATGTTCGCGATGTCTGGCGACGGTCAGTTCACTGATTGCTCGATAATAATTCTCCGCGCGCGTGATTTCTTCGCGCGATGTCATACCGCATGAACCATCGCTTTTTTCATGGCATCGTCTTCTATCAAGTCGAGTCCGCACTTTAGATCCCAGAGCGCTTCCTTTATGGAGGGAAATTGGTCTCTATGAATGATCTGTCCGTGCTGGGGCGCAAAAAGTTCTGCTCCGGACGATTCTATCTTCAAGAGCGCATAACGGAGCGCCTTGTTGCATGGCATGAATCCCTGCATAAACGCTTTCATGTTTGCCAGTGCTATATCCGTATGATACAGCTCCCAGTCTGTGCCGACTCCGCCGAGAATATCTCCTGTAAAAAGAACTTTTGATTTTACATCGTACGTCATTACTGCTCCCGCGAAATGCGCGAAAGGAGTTGTGATGAACTTGAGCTCTCTGCCACCGGGAGTTTTGTATGCAGTTTCCCCGTCGTCCAGTCTGTGGAATTTTCCTTTGATTCCATAGTGCTTCAGCAAATAAATAGTCTTGCGATGGGCTATTACATCGTAGTCAAAGTTCTCGCGCAGACTTTCAAAGATCGGCACGGACGCGCAAAGATCAGGATCCTGATGATTGAGTATGATCGTTGTGACCGATTCTGGTTTGATCACGGAGAATAGTTTTCGTCCGACTACAGGGAAGTCAGGTACAGAGCCTGGATCAATCAGAATGGATTCAGTTCCGTTTCGAATGAGATACGGATTGCAATGGAGCGCTTCGTCTTCCATGTAGTACCCGGTCCAGAATACTTCTGGCGCGATTTCAACCGCGTGATCCGTATCTACAACTGGAAAGGCTGCTCCCGCGCTCACTGGATTCCCACCACTAGAAAAGATCGATGGTCCTTCCACCGGATCGGAATGACGAACACGGGCACTTCATTCGGGATGCGAATATTCTTTGGCGGACCTTCCACAACGAGCGGAATGGAGATCATGAAGTCCGCTCCAAATGCCTCTCTTGCGTTTCCCGCAATCGTATTTGCGATTTCGCCCGCGATATCAACAATCGATGCGAGATCCGGATTTTCAGTTCCGAGGATTGTCTTGACTACATCCCTGAGCATATCTGAGGACGCAGTAAAATAGATAATCCCCTTCTTCACTCCCGAGATCCCAATCACTCCCGTGATATCGAGTGCAACGGTTTCGCCTGGTTTTTTCAGGAAGGGAACGTCCATTTGCGCTCCTGAATCAGTCAGCTGCTTAAAGTAGTTTACGGTTCCATTTACAAAGATTTGAAGATCCTTTTGAGTCATGATGCTCTCCCGATCGCGCGGCCGATCTCTTCCTTGAGTTGTGCTTCCGTGAACGGTTTTGCCAGAAATCCAGACGCTCCTTTCTGGAGTGCGTCGAGTGCGGTTGCTTTGTCTTTGAGTGCTGTAACAATGATGATTTTAGGAGAGTCGCTGATCTTTCGCATTTCGCTGAGTGTTTCCAGTCCGTCCATCTCTGGCATCGTGATGTCCATCGTCACAACATCTGGAGATGTTTCCCTGAATAGAGTCAGAGCAGTTCGCCCATCTCCTGCCTCTCCCACGATTTCAAGCCCGAACTCGGCCAGGTATTTTTGAATCGCTTTTCGAATGATGTTTGAGTCGTCTACAATCAGTAGTTTCACATGTTTTCTCCCGCGGGTTGTGTTTCGAGGTTCATGGTCGAATTGCCTGGCGCATGGTTTCGATGGCCGTCATCACTGCGCGCGACTGGATTTCAAAATCTTGAAGGAGGTCTGTCGTGGCCGGGCCTGAATCTTTTTTTGCGACGATTTTGTGGAGGGCTTCGTGTGCACGTTTCAGAGAAACACATTGAGGTCTGTTCGCAAGATCCGGTCTGGAATCAATCCACCTGGTTAAGAAGCACTCGTCTATCCCTTCGAGCGGAACTGCAAGTTCTTGCCCGCGCAGGTGCGCACGTGCGCGCACTCTCCATTGTATGTTGTGCCTGAACGGCCCGGTCAAAGTCCACTTCCGCCAGGTCAAGTCCGGACTTGATCCTGGTCAAGTCGTGCGTGCATTTGAGGGGTCAGCAGGGTTAACTATGCGAGTCAGTCTCACTCGCAGTGAGTGATTCGATTCGGATCAGGTTCACCGGATTGCTTTTACCGCGTAACGGCACGTTCTGCGCCACAGACAGTCTGGCGGGCAGGGATTGGATCTGGTCCATGAACGCTTCGGATGCGAGAATAGAACAATGGTAAGTCTTGCAAGATGATTGGATTCTCTGAGTTGTGTTGACTGTGTCTCCCCAGTATCCAATTTCTTTTCTTTCGTCTCCGATTTCTCCGATCAGCACCGGGCCGCAGTGAAGACCGGCGGTGAAGTCCGCCGCATGATTGTATTTGCTTTCGAATCGTTCACGCAGTTCCGCCAGTTCTCTTTGTATTTCCAGGCATGCGAGGATCGCGGAGGTTCTTCCTTCGAGAGTGCCGGGCCAGACCAGGATTTGTCCATCTCCCATGTATTTATAGAGAATCCCTTTGTTTGCGCGTGTAGCTCTTTCTACAACTGAATGGAAATCATTGATCATGCGAAAGAAAAGACTCGATCCAAGTGACTCTGCAAGCGCGGTGGAAGATACAAGGTCAATGAAAACGAAAGATCGAATTTCCTCTTTCGCGCGATGGTAGCGGCCCAGAAAAATATCAGCAAGTACGGAACCTCCAATGAACTGACGCAGCACATTGGCCACTGAGAAGGTAACGGAGATGCCCGCGGACAAACCTCCCGCAAGGATGAGCTGGCTTTGGTCCAAGACGTTAGCCGGAAACAAAAGAAGGCCAATGATGAAATAGATCACAAGAGTGTCTGCAGCGATGAGTAGACTGATCGTGACCAGATAACCCGCGTAAGGAAGTTTCTTGAATGACGCGCCTCCCTGAGCCAGAGCTGCGATTCCTGAGAGACTGAATGGAATTAGAAATCCAATCAACGCGCCCACAAGTGCAGAGTCGAGCGGTGCGCGGCCGTAAGCAGGAACAAAGTAGCTGGCCACAGCGCTGATCACCGCACTGGCGAGAGAAGCGTAGGTGGCCGTCCTAAGCCCGTTTTCCTTTTTCTTCTTCGGCTTCACGAAAACGAATGCTCCACTCTGTTTTTTCCGGTCTTCTTTGCTCTGTAGAGTGCTGTGTCTGCTTTCTGGATCGTGGCTCCTGCCGGATCCGGAGGAATGATTTCAATGGCTGCGGCTCCACAGCTGGCAGTTACGGAAAGCTCAGCCCCGCGAAACGTAACGGTCGTCTCTCGCAAGGTGTTCAGGATTCGACTGGCTGTTTCGAGGGCTCCCTTTTGGTCCGTGTCAGGCAACAGTACAATGAATTCTTCTCCACCGAATCTCGCCACAGTATCTGTCACGCGAACGCATCCAGTCAGAATGGCCGCGACGTGCAACAACACTGCATCTCCCGCCGGATGCCCGAACTTATCATTGATCGCTTTGAAGTCGTCTAGATCGAGCCACAGAATGGCGCCGCCCTGGCCTGTTCTTCGGATTCGCGCGATTTCAAGATCGAGCGCTTCGAGGAACCTTCTGCGATTGAAAAGCCCTGTGAGTGGATCTCGCACTGCAAGAGTTTCCAGAGCGCTGTTTTGTTCTTCGATTTGAAGCCGCTGTTCCACTGTGCGCACTTCATAGTACCATAGAGACGCGCCCACGATCAACCCCACTCCAGAGGCAGTGATGCAATTGACTCTGACGAACAATCTGTAAGTGGGATTGGTTTGAGTGATGCCCACAGCCATCCATACGAAGATGAGACCGGCGGCGAAAATCACAAGAGTCTCCACTGGAGGCAGGCGGAGTAGAATGGCCACTCCTATGACTGCTACAAAGTACGCCATGGGCGCTGGCGCTACCTGCTGATCCACAGCACAAACAATGGCGCCCAGAAAAACATAACCTATGACAGCCGCAAATATTAGAAAGTGCGCGGGCCCAATCCATCTTTCGCGCCTGTTCATGAAAAAGCGAAGCACAGGTAATGCCGGAATCCAGAATGCAGCCGCCAGGAGATGTGACTGGATGATACCCCATCTCCAGGATTCTTCCTCCGGTTGGACTACGCGAAAGTAAAAAAGCAGAACATGAGCAAAATGCACCGGCAGCATGACCAGACCCGCAATCCAGGCCCGACTCAGGTTGTTGTTTGTGATTTCGCGCCGTACTTTTTCCGGGACGGCAGCCAGCCAGCGAGGCATTTCGCATTGAAATGCCGGTTGCGAACCTGATCAATCAAAAAACAGTTCAGCTTTTCGCACGGATAGCGCGTCGTTTGGTCGCATAACGTCGGGCAAATTCGTGCGAAGGGACTCTGGAACCACCGTTGACAGACAATTCCGGCAGAATCCCGCGCACAAAATACATTTCCATTTCTCCTTTGTTCTTAACGAAGATTCTTCCACGCGGTTCGAGAATAAAGAACTCTTGCACGGCCTGCGCGGTCACTTCTGAAATGTTAATGGTATCTGGTTCCCCCGCAGATTCCATTCTGTTTGCAACGTTTACTGTATCTCCCCAGATATCGTAATTGAATCGTTCTTGTCCAAGAACTCCTGCAACTACCGGTCCGCTATGGATGCCAATTCTCAGTTTCCAGGAGGGAGATCCTGTTCTCGCTCTACTTTTTTGGTACTTTCGCATGAATTCCTGGATGCGAAGAGCGGCGAGCACTGTATCCACTTCGTGCAATCTGTTTCTTTCTGAAATCCCGCCCACGCACATGAAGCAGTCGCCAATCGTTTTGATTTTCTCAAGATGGTTGGGTTTCATGGCGGCTTCGAAATGAGCAAATGTGCGATCGAGTTCTGCCAGGAGCTGTGCTGGAGGAAGTTCCTCTGCAATTCTGGTGAATCCAACAATGTCTGAAAACAGCACGCTCGCTGAATCTACATGAACCGGTGCAACTTTTCCCGTTTTTTTGAGTTCATCTGCAATCTTTTCTGGAAGAACGGACTTGAGTATTTTATCCGTCTGGTTGAGTGACTCACGAAACAGGGAATCAAACATCCTGTATGCAGTTTGAGTAGTGAGAATGAGCTGATCTAGAAGGAGAGGGATGGTTTCTTCGTCCGGAATTCCTTCGATGCGCGCAAGGCGTGAAATCATTTGCAGCATACGCGTTTCTGCAGGAAAGATAGTTTCAAACCCTAGATTTCTTCCGCGGCCTATGAGTGCGTGTCCATTCGCGATCATCTTTTCCTCAAACTTCTTTCGCAGAAATTCAGAATTGTGTTTGAGATCCAGGACGCGAAATAGCATCAGCTGGTTGTATGTTTTGAATGTGGATTGCGCATAAGGCACGGCTGGATTGGATTCGTCCCACCAGGCCTGCATGAGGGAAAACGGGAGTTCACGAGGTGTGAGCAGTTCCGGAAATTCCTTTTCCAGGTCTGCGATCATCTTCGCAGTCAAATCCTTGAACGGAACGCCTTCTACAGTAATGAATTCAACTGCGGAGGAGGGCTTTTGTAGCTCTTCGCGCAGGTGATGGTGGATCTGTCTGGCAAGTAGACCCGCGAGTCTGTTGCGTGCAGTCATTTCAAGAGCCGGCCGGCGAGTTCATTCTTTGGAAGATTGCGTCTAGATCTTGCCTGGATGCCTTGCTCGCCTGCATGGCAAAACCATATGCAATTTCAGTCTCTCCCTGGTCCAGTCGTCGCATAACGTCATCTGCGAATTCCTGGAGTGGTGCGCCAAAATCATGATGTCCTGGTCCTCCGAGATCTGTCTGCACTGCAGGAGGAATGATTTCAATGACTTCCACCGGCGATCCGCGAAGTTGATGGCGCAAAGAAAGAGTAAAAGATCGCATCGCAGCCTTGGTGGCGCTGTAGACTGGAACAAATGCAAGAGGAGTGAACGCAAGTCCGCTCGTCACCTGTACAATGGCCGCTTTCTTTTTCTTCATGAGATGGGGAAGGGCGAGCATGGACAAATGAATCGGCCCTTCCAGGTTGATGCTGATCTCGCTTCTGGTTGCATCAAATGGTTCTGGTCTTGTTAGATCGAGTCTTCTCTGTATGCCCGCATTGTTTACGAGGACATTGAGATCCGGGAATCTGGCTGTGACATCCTCTATCAGTCGGATCCTTTGATTTGCATCTCCCACGTCTGACTGGATGATTTCCATTTCTGGATGTGCCGATCTGGCTTCTGAAAGTTTGTCCAGTCGTCTACCTGCCAGGATCACTTTGCTTCCCGCCGCGAGGAATCTTTGCCCGATCGCCAGGCCGATTCCACTGGCTCCTCCCGTGATCAGTACAGTATTGCCTTTGAGCTGCATGAGCATGGAATGGGGGAGGCTTTCAGGCGGTCAAGGATCGTCGGAATTGGGCCGGGCCGAATTGATCTAAGTCAGTAAGGAACCTGCAATTTTTTTCCTTTTGGGCTCGACAAATCCCGTGGGGGGCGGTACAATGTTGTCTAGCATCCGGCCTTTCCTCTTCCCCGCAACCTCCTCCATCAAGCATATATGCCCTTGTCAGTCGAATTGCAGTGATCATAGAAATGTCGAGTGTCAAATTGATAAAAGGATATTAGATAAGATGAAACTTTTCGTAGGAAACCTCCCATTTTCAATTTCGGAGGATGACTTACATAATCAGTTCGCGGCCATCGGCAATGTGCTTTCCGCTAAGATCATTACGGATCGTGAAACAGGCCGTCCGCGTGGATTCGGGTTTGTCGAAATGGCAAGCGCTGAAGAGGGACGCACTGCAATTGCAGAGCTTGATGGAAAAGAGATCGGTGGACGCCAGATCGCTGTAAGCGAAGCCAAGCCTCAGGAAAACAGAGGCGGCGGACGCGGCGGTGACCGTGACCACAGAGGCGGCGGGGGCCGCGGTCGTTACTGAGAGGTAAAGACCACTCGAATAAAACCGCGGTATCAAAAGTGCCGCGGTTTTTTATTGCCCTTTTTTCAGAACGATTGCAACGCCCGGTCATCTAAAAGCAATGTGGGCCATGAGAGCGTTGTTTGCCTTCCTGTTATTCTACTCCGGCTTTTCTCTGGCCGCTGAGCCCTGCGTCGCTCCCCTAAAACTCTCGGAAGAAGATCCCGGCGCTCCACTGGCAAGAAGATCCAGACCTCTCCATCCCGGCGATCCATGCGAAACTGCGGACTCAAACATTCAGAAGAGTCTTGCTGAAATTCTAAAATCGAACGGTGGGCCAGTGATCCGCCCTTCCGGTTCTAGCCTGGTGAAAGGTATGGATCTGGTTTCGCGCAGATTCGCGCTCAGTAGTTCTGATCAGAAGCTCCTTGAAAAAAATGGATTCGTGGTTCCAGAGAGACTGGATGTTCCAGGTTATGGCTTTGCATTTCACGAAATCTATCAGTCTGAAATGCCAGTCTATGTTTCCGTAGACGCCATCTTACACACTATCTTTGCATCCAATGA
>JAIBBM010000115.1 GCA_019694685.1 Leptospirales bacterium | reverse complement strand
CCGGTCCAGAACAGTCCCGAGTTTGCAATCATCCTGGGGCCGAGCAGGATTCCATAACGAAGTTGATTAAATAGAATGAATAAACCGAGTCCTGCCGCCGCGCCGATGGCGAAAGGCAGGATGGGAAGAAAGCGCTCTTTCCACGTTTTCGCCGGAAGCAATAAGGCCGTGATGCCCATTGCGAGACAGAACATTAAATGTTCCAGACGCAGGAAGCTTGAAAGTCCGATGAGCAAACCTGAAAAAAACAGGATCCAGGGTTTATTTTTTGCAAAGCTGGATGCGAATCCAACGATACCAATGGCATTGATCAGCGCATAGGGGAGTTGTTCGGAGTAATCCAGACCCATGACTAGAAGTGGTGTCCCAAAAGCGAAAGCAAGCAGCAACAACCAGTTTGGTCTCGCAGCAAATTGAAAGAGACCAACTAACAGAAGTAATGCGACAATGGAAATGTAGTAGAGCGCTCCGTTTGAGAAGAATTTCAAAACGACGGCAGACAGGAATGTGAATGCGATGGGGTACTGTCCCAGATACTGATTTGCAGGAGTTTTTACCAGGTAAATCCCGCCAAACGGAAAGAAATGAAACTCAGGATCCATGTTGTTTCGTGCCGGATAGTAGTATTCCTCATTCTGGAAGTTCTGATCAGCCAGAGACCGGGATTGAGCATACTTGGCCAGACTGTCCATGAAGAAGCACTGATCTTTGTCCACGCGAGCGGCCGCGAAAATCGACGCAAAACAAATCAGCAGGATTGTAGCAATGGACGCTCGAGACATGGTTCAGGCTTTGTTTCGCGGAGAAGATGGCAATTAAAAAAGCCAGTCGTCCGTCCTTGCTTGATTTCGCATAAAATGTTGTCACAGGCAACGCGCGACAGAGTTTGAGACACATGCGGCCAGGTGGCACTCTCGCCAGACTTGTTCTACTTTTTGCAAGTTTCGTTTGTCTTACGGAGTGCGATAGTCGCGTTCGCGGTTTAGTGTCCGGCGCATCGATTGATCTCACTTCCGTGTCCCGATCGGCGGTCGAGCTTCGCGGGGACTGGCAATTTTTTCCGGGAAGCTTTCTGTCCAACGCTGCTTCGGATGTGACTCCGGTCTACGTCAAGGTACCCGGGTCCTGGAATTCGTACTACCCTGCCGCGGCGATCGGTGGGGGACAAGGATTTGGCACGTATAGAATACAAATCCGCACAACGGATCAGGATCTCGCGCTTTCCACAATGGAACAGGGAACCTCAGTGCGGGTTTATGCCAATGGTAAATTGATTTGCGAGGCAGGCGCTCCCGGAAGCAATCGCGACACAACAATCGCTCACGCAGTTCCTTTGTTGTGCGACATTGGTCGTGTCTCCAATGCCCTCACTCTGACTCTGGAAATTGCAAACTTTAACTACCGCAAAGGTGGAATGTGGAACGCGCCTGTTATTGGTCCGGTAAATGCAGTGCGTCGTGATTTTTATCTGCGGCGAGACCTCGAACTGATGCTCAGTGCATTGCTATTCGTAATGAGCATGTATCACGTGATGTTGTATGTTTATCGTCGTGTGGATCTTGTGCCTCTCGTGTTCGGACTTTTCGCTTTCGCCGTGTTTCTACGCACGATTTCTACGAACTTTAGAATTCTGACTCAGTACGCTCCCTTCCTCCCTTTCGAATTTTATAACAGGCTAGAGCTTCTCTCCTGGTTCTGGATTCCGCCCCTTGCCCTGGAATACACCTCTCGCATTTTCTCGGGAAGAATTCCGTCCCGAACCAATTTGGTCTTTGGTGTTCTTGCTATTCTTGAGTCTCTCTTCCTGGTTCTGCCACCGGCGCTCTATAGCTACGTAGTATTTCCTTCGCAAATACTGTCCGTTGCGGTTCTGGTTCTATGTATTTATATCCCGTGGGCGGCGATGCGCGAAGGACATCCAGGGGCGGCCGCTTTTCTGTTTTCAAGCCTGGTTGCCGTTGCCTGCGTAACGAATGACTTGCTCTACACGAATGAAGTCATTCGAACGGCACAGGTTGGGCCGTATGGCCTGTTCTTTGTGATTATCGCGCATTCTTTGATTCTGTCTCACATGCTCATGCGAACCTACAAGTTGTTAGTTCAATCAGATAGTCGCTATCGCATCATGATTGAAGGCTCGCGCCGCATGGTTTTTGCTCTGGACAGACAATTCAGATTTACGTCTGCGAATCGCACCGTCTCCCGTACGCTTGGCCTGAGTCAGGAAGAACTCGTAGGCAGAAGCTTTCTGGACTTCATCTACGAAGATGCGTCCGAGCATGGAAACGTTCGCGCGCTCGTGCGACAGAAGCTAGAAGATGTTGCAGGATCCGAAAAGCCAGCGCAATTCTCCATTGGTCTGGTGCAGGTGATTGGAGATGGTCCAATCATCTCGCTGTTTACCTTCGAAGTTGTAGAGCTCGCGGACAGATGGGAGATGCTCGGGCGTGCAGAAACAGATCTTTCAGACAGCCTGCTGCCTCGTTTTGTGCGTGAGCACCAACGTTATGCGATCGGCAATAGCCTGACGGAGGCAGAAGAACTCGCGCATCGTCTCACTCGACATCTCGCGCGATACGCAGACCTGGAAAAGGCATCCTACATTCGCCTGGGCCTGCGCGAAATTCTGATCAACGCGATTGAGCACGGAAATCTAGAAGTATCATTCGATGAGAAGACGGAAACGCAAATGGGGGGAGACTATGTTTCCTACCTCCAGGAGAGATGCAGTCTTTCTCAATTTAAGGGACGCATGGTGAGAGTGGCCTATTCCTTGAATACCAAACGAGTCATTTATCGCATTGAGGATGAGGGCAAGGGATTTGATTTTGACGCGCTATTTGCGAGGATCCATCAGAGTCAACCGGACAGCGATCTGGCGCATGGCAGAGGAATCCTGATGACTCTGAATATTTTTGACACGGTTCGCTTTGTTGCTCCAGGCAATGTCGTGTTTTTAGTTAAGAAATTTTAGTTTCAGGCCGGCGCTTTGTCTGGATTGACCAGCCACTTTTCAATCAGGCTCTTTGCTCTGTCTGTCATAAGAGAAAAGGATTTGAACTCTTCCGGCATGAAATCGGATAGAACATACTCAGCTACATCATCGTGATCCGGGCGGCCCACTCCAAGTCTTACGCGGTGAAAGTCCGGACTTCCGCAACGCGCAATGATGTCGCGCAAACCATTGTGTCCTTTATGGCCACCTCCTACTTTCCACCGTACTTCGCCAAATGGAAGTTCGATTTCGTCATGGAGTACAACCACTCTGGCAGTCTCCACAGGATGCTTTTTTGTGAAATCTTTCACGCCACCGCCAGAAAGATTCATGAATTCAAGAGGTTTGTAAAAGTAAATCTCAGACTTGTCCGGGCCCTGGGCGAGTGCCCATTCACCTTTTTTATCTTTCGTAAACGAGCCTGCGCCAAAGGCGGATGCTACGCCATCCAGGGCCAGAAATCCGGCATTGTGTCGATTTTTTGAATATTTCTTCCCGGGATTGCCAAGGCCAATGATTAAGAAGCGATCTGCCACGCAACCTCCGTGCGTTTTGCGCGATCGGGCACAATCAGAAAATAATGTTGTTCTGCGAAACAGCATTGGTACCTTGATCCATCATGACAGAAGTCGCG
>JAIBBM010000017.1 GCA_019694685.1 Leptospirales bacterium | reverse complement strand
TCTCCAACTCGAGTAAGAACCCAGGAGAATGTGAGTCTCTCCGATCCGGCGTACACGACAGAAGACTGAACGCGCGCTTTGTCTCCGTTGATGACTGGTGGTTCATAGGTGAGATCAATGTCTTTGAAATACTTGTTCACGAGTGGAAATGCTTTGTAACGAGTGTATTCGCGGATTTGAGAAGCGAACTTTTCTTTTTGCTCCGGGGTGGCCTTTGCAGAAAAATCCCCGAGCAGAAAATCTGCCATCTGCGCGGACCCAATGTATTCCAGAGCGCGATCTTCTAGAGTTTTCTTTTCCGCACTCGTGCTTGCCTTTTCGCTGTATCGCACACTGCCGATCAACTTCTTGATAGGTGCAATGACGCGTGCCTCGCTCTCTTCTTCCGCATGAATGGAAAATGCGAAGAGGAAAATTGTAACTGCAATTGAGAGTTGTTTCATAGTGTTTGGACGGACAGACTGGATTTTTGGCTCCCTTATTTTAGTGCCAAAGTACCTTTGACAACCAATTTCCTCTACCTTTCGACGAGGAAAAGATAGCGCAGCGGCAATGGATAGCCTTCGCTCGTTTTTTCGCCATGATAAAAATCAGTAGTGAGCGGAAGTTCAGCGAATTGTGTCTTCTGCTGTTCATCTCTTGCATCCCAGACGTCTGCCAGAGTGCATTTCAGGCCAGTTCGCTTGCACCAGTTTGCAACCGCTCCCGGGCCCGGAACAAACCAGATGCCGGAACTCCCCGCATAACGCCCGGATGGAACCAGACAGTTTTCACCGATGTCAAGTCCCATGGTTTCCAGGATGATTCGCCCACCAGGACGCAGCGCTCCGAGTAATTTCTCCAGAACATCCATTGGGTTTTTCTGGTGATAGATTACACCCATGCAGAACACAATGTCTGCCGTTGCAGCGCCCATCTCCTGATAGCCGGATCGGATGAAGTCGATCGAAGGGTCCCTGGCAAACTCGTTTAGAAACAGGAATTGATTTTCAAATTGCGCGACCGGATCAAAGCCTATCGCGTGAGACGCTCCCGCCTCTCGCATGCGAAACAGGTAGTATCCGTTATTGCAGCCAACGTCGATGACGGTCTTGCCGCGAATATCTCCGGCGGCACGAATGGCGCGATTCCATTTTAAATCAGACTTCCAGTGGCCTTCTATCAGAAGACCACCCACGCGAAACGGACCCTTTCTCCAGGGTCCCAGAGAGAGTGCTCTTTGCCGGAGAGAATCAAGCTCTGACTCGGGCGGGCCAAGCGTTATTACGCCGGCCTCCACCGTGTAATTCATTCCTGAGCTTTGCTCTTCAGACCAAGGCCGCCTAACGTTTCTTTCAAGT
Source organism: Leptospirales bacterium (assembly GCA_019694685.1). Taxonomy (GTDB): domain Bacteria; phylum Spirochaetota; class Leptospiria; order Leptospirales; family Leptonemataceae; genus JAEUSB01. The sequence continues at coordinate 73,592 of JAIBBM010000017.1, read as the reverse complement.
CGGCAAGATTCACTGGCAGAACTACTTTTGTATCGCTCTTTGCCAGACCTTCCATCATCCTCAGGTATTCCTGGACGAGACTCAAACGCATTGCCTCCGCGCCACCAGGAGCCGCCACAGCATCCGCCACTTTCTTTAATCCGGCCGCAGTGGCTAGAGCGATCGCACGAATTTCAGCCGCCTGACCTTCCGCCTGATTGATCGTTCTCTGCTTTTCACCTTCAGAACGATTGATCAATTCCTGTTTGAGACCTTCAGATGTATTGATGCGCGCCGTTTTCTCGCCTTCCGATCTTGCAATCGTCGCGCGCTTTTCTCTTTCCGCAGTCATTTGTTTTTCCATGCTCTGCAGAATGGATTTAGGAGGAGTGATGTTCTGGATTTCATAGCGCATGATATTGATGCCCCATGGTTCCGCCGCTTCATCCACAACCTTTACAATTTGTGCATTCAATGATTCGCGTTCTTCAAATGTCTTGTCCAGTTCGAGATGGCCGAGCGCCGCTCTCATTGTGGTCTGTGCCAGCTGAATCAATGCATAGTGATAATTGGTTACGTTGTAGGCAGCACGATACGGATCTTCTACTTTCATGTAGATGACTCCATCCACCTGGATCTGCACGTTATCTCCCGTGAAACAGGTTTGTGCGGGAACGTCGATGGCTTCCTCTTTCAGATTGAGTTTGTAAGTCACTCGATCCAAAAAAGGAATCATAGAATGAAAGCCGGCGCCCAGTTGTTTGTGAAATTTGCCCAGCCTTTCTACAAGAAACACCTGCTGGGCCGGAACGATCCGAATCGACAGAGCAAATTTGATCAGGACGTAAATTGCAAAAGCGGTAAATACTAATTGTCCAACAGCATCCATGATTTTCTCCTTATGCGTCCTTAGAAGGTGCCGGAGGTGGAGTGACCACCTGCCCTTTGCTCAGTAGCTCCGACATTCCGGCCATGATACCCTGAATGTTTGCCAGACCAACAGGCACAACAGATGTCTGCGCCTGGGATATGACAGCGCCGAATTGCTTGATGTAGTCTTCCACAATGCGCATTTGTACGGCGCGAGCTCCGGAAGGATGTTGCATCGCTCCCGCTACTTCGCGAAGGCCATCTGCAGTCGCAGACGCGACCAGTTCGATCTGAGCGGCATTCCCCGCGGCTTCGTTGATTCTTTTTTGCTTCTCTCCTTCTGACAGGTTGATCGCTTCGAGTTTTTCACCTTCAGAGTGATTGATGCGAGCCGCCCGCTCTCCTTCTGAATGAGCGATGTCCGCGCGCTTGTCGCGCTCTGCAGTCATCTGCTTTTCCATGGTTACGAGGATTGTTTTGGGCGGGATGATGTTTTTGATTTCGTATCGAACGACTTTCACACCCCATGGTTCGCTTGCGTGGTCGAGACTGCGAATGATTGCATCGTTGATTTTTTCGCGTTCCACGAAGGTGCGATCCAGATCCAGTTTCCCGACTTCGGAACGCATGTTGGTCTGAGCCAGTTGAATGGACGCAAACTTGTAATCCTGAATTCCGTAGCTTGCAAGCTTTGGATCAAGAACTCGAATGTAGAGAATTCCATCCACTTCTACCTGCACGTTGTCTTTGGTGATACAAATCTGGGGTGGAACATCGATCACTTCTTCCATGAGAAGATGTTTGTACGCGATGCGATCTGCGATTGGAATTAGAATGTGCCAACCAGAATTGAGCACGCCGGCAAAACTGCCGAGTCTCTCTTTGATGTACGCGTGCTGGTGCGGCACAATCACCAGTGTGAGCTTTAAGAACAATAGAAATAGAATCAGTCCAACGGCAGCAAGAAACATCATATTCTCCGAAGCGTGTTCTGTGGACGCCCGATGAATCGTCAATTGCTTTTGGTTAATTTGCTTTTTCGACCGTCAGAACAAGTTGATCTCTTGCGATGATGCGAGCGTTCTCACCCTTCTCAATTGTAGAAGAAGAAACAGCTTTCCAGGAACTCTGATGAACGGAAACACGCCCGGGCTTCTCCGGCGTGATTTGCTCTATCACAGGAACGATTTTCCCGATCATCACCTGATCTTCTGTGATGGCGTCTCTCTTCTCCAGAGACGGAAAACGCTTCATCACCTGATCGCGAAAGAGTAAGAAGAGCGCCAGAGAAATGCAAATCCACGCAGAAAGTTGAGAAGAAATGCTATCCAGCCATCCAAAGTAGACGAGCACTCCCGTGACCACAGCACCACCGCCCAGGAACAGGGCGATCAATCCGGGAATCGCGAGTTCCGCGAACGCTACTACCAGTCCGCCAACAATCCAAACAAGCCAGTGCATTATCTCTGTTGCTTACGAAGATATGCGGGCACGCTCATGTTGTTCAAGTCGATTTTTCCACCGATAGAAAACGGAATCTCTTCTGCTTCTGGTTCAGCCTGAACTTCAGCCAGATGCTCATCTGGCACTGCTTTCTTAAGCGGAGCGGCCGTAGCTGCAGGAAAGTATGGCCTGCGAACGGGTGGCTCTTCTGGTTTCTTTGACTCGGGAAAAATGGAATTCTTTCTGGGCGCACCCTGAGCTGCGTTTCGCTTAAAACCGGTGGCGATGACTGTAACGCGAATCCGGTCGCGCAATGCTGGATCAATGGTCATTCCAATGATTGTATTGGCTCCCGGATCCACTCTTTGAGTGATGAGTTCGCTTACGTCGCGCCACTCTTTCATGGTCATATCTTCGCCGCCGCAAACGTTGATCAAAACACCTGTCGCGCCTTCCACACTGTGTTCTTCGAGAAGAGCATTGTTGATTGCCTGGCTCACTGCTTCTACTACACGGTTTTCACCCATGCCTTCGCCGGCACCCATCACTGCTTCTCCCTTCTCCGCCATCACACTGCGAACATCCGCGAAATCTACATTGATCAGGCCCGCTTCATTGACCAGATCAGAAATGCCGCGAACAGCACCCAGGAGCACTTCATCTACAATGCGAAACGCAACATCCACTGGAGTGTTTTGATCAATCACTTTGAAGATAGAATCGTTTTTGATTACAATCAGTGTGTCTACTTTGTCTCGAAGTGCAGCCAGGCCCTTAAGAGCCAGCTCTCGTCTTCGCTTTCCTTCTACTTCAAAGGGAACTGTGACCACACCGACAGTCAGCGCCTTTAACTCGCGAGCTACTTCCGCGATGATCGGAGCTGCACCCGTTCCAGTGCCACCTCCCATTCCGGCGGTGATGAATACCATGTCTGCTCCCTTCAGAGATTGCAGCAACCTGTCTCTATCTTCCTGGGCCGCGCGAAGACCGATCTCAGGATCTCCACCTGCACCCATGCCGCGGGTTGTCTTTTGTCCAATGGCGATTCTGGTTTCCACCCTGGATTTTCTGAGAACCTGCTCATCCGTGTTGATGACCAGGAATTCCACGCCGCGCAGATGAGCATCAATCATGCGATTGACTGCATTCATGCCGCCACCGCCGACTCCAACCACTTTGATCAATGCCGGTGATGTTCCATCTTCCACAAGCTGCATCATATCTCATTCCTCTATATATATTGTATCTATTTCTATACTTTCAAATTTCTTTATGATTGCGTTTCTCTGTTTCACAAATTTTCGGAGACCCAGGAGCGAAGTTTCTGCATCCATCCAGAGCCAGATTCTCGCGGTGCTTTACGAGCTGTGTCCGTAGACTGGGCGGCTCCGATCAAAAGTCCCACAGACGTTGCAAATTCTGGCCCGTCCACTCTGTCAAAAAATCCACCCAGAGGCAAAGGATTGCCTTTTCGCACGGCCATAGAGAAAACTTCTTCAGCGAGGCTGGCCGCCCCTTCTACTCTGGAGCCGCCACCCGTGATCACAACACCGCCAGAAAGAGCGTTCTTCTTGCCAGATCGCATCAACTCCTGGTCCACCAGCTCAAAGATCTCTCGCATGCGCGGCTCCATGATGGCCGCAATTTCCTGACGCAGTACCCAGCGTGGTGGCCTGCCGGACATCGCAGGCAGCTCAATTTTTTCAATTGGATCTACCGCTGCAATCTGCACGCATCCCGAGTTGCGCTTCACTAGCTCCGCGGCTTCCATTGGAATCTTCAGACCAAAAGAAAGATCCTGCGTTACATGGCTTCCGCCCCAGGGCAAAGTTGCAGAAGAAAAGACTCCACCGTCCACATACACAATGATGTCCGTGACGCCCGAACCGATGTCCACCACAGCGACACCCAGGTCTTTTTCCCCCGACGTAAGAACTGCTTCTGAACTGGCAAGAGAACTCATTACCAGATTTGTAACACGAATGCCAGCTGCGTTGACTGCCTTGCGAAGATTGGTGAGCGCGGTCTTTCCGGCAGTGACTATGTGCACTTCGCTTTCGAGGCGAACGCCTGTCATTCCAATTGGATCTCGAATTCCGGATTGATCATCCACTACAAATTCGCGCGAAAGAACATGCAATATTTCCTGGTCTGCTGGAATGCGAATGTTCTGCGCGCCCTCTATGACTCTTAGCACGTCCGACTCTGTAACAACTCGATCGCGATTCGTGACAGCGACCACTCCCCGCGAGTTTTCGCCTTTGAGATGTTTGCCTGTGATGTTTACAACTGCTTCTTCTACTACAAGCCCGCTCATGAGCTCGGCTTCGCGCGCCGCGGTTTGTATGGACTGAACGGTTTGCTCTATATTCACAACGCCACCGTTTCGCACTCCCTGCGAAGGAGACACGCCCGCGCCGTTGATCTGGATGACGCCATCATCGCCCATTCGCCCCATCAAAACGCGAGTGTATGAAGTGCCTATGTCAATGGATGCAAATTCTTTCATGTTTTTGGAAGATACAGTGCATTTTTGCCGCGAAGATCGATTCTGCCGCGGTGCTGCCCTTCTTTTTCGAAGAATGCAAGGGATGCCGTTATGCGCTCAATGTTCTCCTGTGACAAATCCGGCACGTCAATTTGAATGGCCGGCCTTACTACGTAAATTGTATAGTAACCTTTGCGAAGATGAATCTCAGAAACTCGATTTTCGAGATCAGGCCTTCCATCTCGCAGTGCGCGAAGAGCGGACAAAACATCCGCCATACCTTCGCCGTGAACTCGATTGTCCTGAATGCGAAACGCTCCACTGACCAGGGGCGAAGCACTGCAACGACCATCATAGAACAGAATCCGTCCTGTCTCGTCCACATCGATCATAGATCCGTCCACTCTGAGGACAGCAAGACACGCCCGTTCACGAATTCGTATGATTACTTCTTCGCCTTCTTCCTGTAAGGTGGCGCTGGCAACTGCTGGATGAGAGAGCAAACGATTCTGCGCGCTGTACATATCGCCGCGCGTGAATGGTCTGGCCAGATCAATGCCCGCCGCAGCGAGAACTTCGGATGCAGAGAGCATGACATTCCCGGCCACGCGAATGTGCTTAACATTCGTATAGGTCTTGCCGTAGTAAAAAACAAGCCCGGTGCCGGCACCGATCAACAGAACGGATACAAGACCAGCAACCACGTAGACCTGTCTTCTTGAGCTGTTTTGCTCTAGCATGCGTTCGGAAAATATTATGTCGCATTGCATGCGCAACCAAAAAAACCAGTTTGCCCTGAAAGGGCCTGGAAAAACTCAAGTGCTCTTGCGACTTGCGATTGCTCTTCGCACCATAGCGGAGATATCTCCTGCTCCCTGGAACAAAAGAACGTCGCCTGGCCCCGCACGATCGAGCAATTCTGGTATATCTGCCTCCTGGATCAAACGAGCCTGTGTTTGTCTGGCAATCATTTCTGAATCAATCCCATCGATTGGCTTTTCTCCCGCAGAATAGAGAGGCAGAATAGAAGCCTCATCTGCCAGTTTCAGCACCTCTGCGAAGGCAGAAGCATGGTCTCTCGTGCGCGTATAACGGTGAGGTTGAAATACGATCTTCACTCGCTTGTCTGGATATCGAACCCTGAGTGCGCGAATAACGGCTGCAATTTCGGAAGGATGATGCCCATAGTCGTCAAAAACAGGAGAACCCTGAGCTGTGCCGATCCGCTCCATTCTTCTTTCTACTCCGGGGAAACGAGACATGGATTCCAGGATGCCTTTTCTATTGAGGCCTGAGAGTAGCCCCTGCTGGATCATTGTGTCGAGCAAAGCGAACACTCCGAGAGCATTCGATGCAAAGTGCCGACCGGGAAGCGGAATAGAAAGCTGGCCCACTTCCGTCCCTCGCGCAGACACTACGAGTGCATCTGTCTCATCTAAAAAGCGCCCGGTGTAGTCGGCCCTCGACTCCTGCCCAGCCTCGAGCGCTGCGAAATAAATCGCCCCTGGAATGTTTGGGAGAGAAGAATCCAGCCCATTCAAAACTACGGTTCCGGAAGAAGCAAAGGATCTAAACGCATCGATCAAATGACGATAGGTGCCGTAGTGTTCCAGGTGGTCTTCGTCCACATTCAAACATATCTTGAAATTTGCATTGGATCTGAGAAAGGAACCATCCGACTCATCCGTCTCAAACACAGCGGGGCCATTCCCTTTCCTCATTCCTTCTTTCAAGTAGAGAGGTTTTCCGCCCGCGAAAATGGTAGGATCAAGCCCTTGGTCCAGTAGAACCCAGCCTAGTAAGGAAGTGGTAGAGGTCTTTCCATGCGTTCCCGCAATTCCAATGCGAACTTCCGAATATCGCATGAGTTCCGTTAAAAAATCCATTCGATGGTAAACTTTTACAAATTCTCCGCGAGACCGTGCGTATTGCAATTCCGGATGCTCTGGCGGAATCGCAGAACTGTACACCACAGAGTCAAATGCGTCTATGCGCGAGGGATCAACATTCGAAAACACATCCAGATCTGCGGCTCCTCTGGGATCCGACCCTGCCACAGTATGACCGAATTCGCGCGCGAGCCTTGCGAGAGGAAGCATGCCGGATCCGCCCATTCCAATGAAGTACACTTTCACGCTAAGACTCTCTCCGCGATGCGCGAAGCTGCATCCGCAGCAAACAGTGCCGCACTCTTTTTGGACATATCTTCCAGGATTTCTGGCGACGTGAGCAATTTCCCGAGCACATCTGCCAGCCTCTGATGGTCCGCTCCATTCTGGTCGATCGTAATGGCAGCTCCGGCAGCCTCAGCCACGCGCGCATTCGCACGCTGGTGATCGTCTTTGGACGTTGGAAGAGGAATCAGAACCAGAGGAAGTCCAAACAACGTTCCTTCTGTCAGAATGCCTGCACCTGATCTGGATATCAAAACCGCCGCCTTCGCATACAGCTCCTGAATCGAAGAATGAAAGCCGAATAACGTCACATTGTCCCTGGCTCCTAGCATTTCGCGCATGGATTCCAGGTGAGACTCCCCACATTGAATGAGCCAGGTTGCCTCTTTTGTCCATGGCCTGCTCTCATCCAGTAGAAGAGCCGTGAGCATCTGGTTGATCTGACGCGCACCCTGACTTCCACCGAGTACTAGAATCAGACCGTTCTGTGCGTTTCTTTTTCGATTCGCAATCAGCTGAGATCTAACTGGATTTCCAACCAGTTCAGAACGGGGAATGCGGCGCTCGATCGGAAAAGATAGAAACACCGCACTCGCAAATCTAGAAAACAGTCTTGTGACTTGACCAGGAACTGCGTTCTGTTCACACAAATAGATCTGCTTTCTTCGCGTGAGCGCAGCGAGCAAGCCAGGGATCGTTGGATATCCGCCCAGACCAATCACACAATCGAATGTCCGAAGCGCTCTAAATGCGTACAGGAATGCGCCAAGCATTTTGAAAGGGTAACGAATCAGAGAGAGTATGGAAGACGGAAAGGGAGGAGCATTGTATAGAAGCACAGGAACGCCAGCGGACCCAATGTCAGGATATTTCTCATTTTTGCGAAGGGTGAGGATGGCTGTTTCCACTCCGCGTCGAACGAATTCCTGAACCAGAGCAACGCCAGGTGAAATATGCCCGCCGGTTCCTCCAGCCACAATCAATACTCTCATGAATCCACCTGCCCGCATGCGTTGAGTAAAAGTCCAGTCATACAGAAAGTTGCAATCAGCGAACTTCCACCATAACTGAAAAATGGAAGACTCACGCCTGTGGTTGGAACCACGCCCGTCACAACTGCTATATTCAAAAGACTCTGCACAATGATCATGACCAGACAACCCGCACCCAGCATGAAATAGAAAGGATGATTCACACGGCGAAGAAGCGAAACAGATCTCCAGACAAATGCAACATACAGTAGAAAAAGCAAAGAAAGCCCAAGGATTCCGAAATCCTCTGCAAACAAAGCCAGAATAAAATCCGTATGGCCGAATGTCAGATAACGGTGTGCAAATCCAGTTCCTATCTCCACTCCAGTGAGCCCTCCATCGTGAAAGGCGCGAAAGGCGGTCACCAGCTGATAGCCTCCTTCGTGGCGAAAGGAATAAGGATCCAACCACACTCTAAATCTTTCCAGTCTATAGCTCCACAGAAAGATTCCAAGGCCAATGAGCGGCAAGGACGCAAGACCAACGAGCATGAGGCGAAGCATGGGAAAGCCGGAGAGATAAATCATCACAGCGAGAACCGAAAGCGTACAAATGGTGGTCCCATACTGTGGCCCGATCAAAATCAAAAAGAGTAAAATCCCCATCAACGCAAAAGGCCAGATCAATTTACGCAAATCCGCATCCGGACTCGCCAGGTTGAATTTTCCCAGGATATGCGCCGCATAGATGATCAGACTTACCTTCGCAAACTCGGATGGCTGAAATCGTACAGGGCCAAACGCAATCCATCTATGAAAACTCTCCGATCTGGAGGATACCTTCTGCCCGATTCCAGGAACAAAGACAAGCAGGAGCAAAAACGCGCATCCCGCCAGGAACAAGAGCGAATAACGTCTCAGGAAATCGAGCGGCACGTAGGCAAAAAAGAAGAGCCCTACGAGCCCGGGCAAAGCGAACACCATCTGGCGCGTGAAGTAGTAGTCTCCATCTCCCTGATCAATGCGAGCCTGCAGCGAAGAAGCAGGATGAAGAGCAAACAATCCCATTCCCGCCAGAAGCAAAATCAGAGCGAATAATACGACGTCGCGCTTTGCAGTCACGGCCGCTTCAATTTCGGAAAATGAGGGCCCCCACTTCAAGCGTTCCACTCCTTTGCAAGACCCATTGCCAGAGAACGAAAGTGCTCCCCTCTTTCTTCATAAGAATTGTAGGCATCATACGAAGCACAGGCTGGCCCGAGATAAACCACTCCCTGCCCTTGACTTTTGCACAAATCTGCACCCGCGCGAAGTGCTTCTTCAAGAGTCGCATAAACGCGAGCGGCTCCAGTATCGCGCGCAATTTTAGGGCCCGCTTCTCCAAATGGCAAAAGCACCACTCCCTCAAATTTCGCAAGTTCCGAATAGTCGAGCCCTTTGTCGTAACCGCCGCACAAAAGAGCCACAGATCGCCCCGCAAAAGCAGTGAGACCGGAGCACACAGCCTGCACTGTCGTTGCTTTGGAATCGTTGACAAATTCTATTCCCCGCACTGTGACCACTGACTCCATTCTATGTGGCAATCCGCGAAAAGACGCAATGGCAGATCGAATGCTTTCCGCCGAAACGCTGATACCCAGACGCCCTGATGCATTCTCCAGTGCGGCGAGAGCAAAATTCAAGTTGATCCGATTGTGCGCGCCCGGCAAAGAATAGTCCGCGAGTCTTGCCACCGCTTTTCCAGAAAACCAGATCTCATCGCGCACGTACTGAAGAGACTCAAGGGCTATCTTGCGCGCTGGCGTCGTGGATCTGTCCAGGATCCATTTCGGAGCAATGAATAGATCTTCCGCGGTCTGATTCATAGTCACGTTCAACTTCGCATGCAGATAGTCCTCCAGTGTCGCATAACGGTCCATGTGATCCTGACTCAGATTCAAAATCATGGCAACATGAGCGCGAAGAAAACGAGCCGGTTCCAGTTGAAACGAAGAACATTCCAGAGAAAGCATCCGCACTGGCGGATCAAACACAAGAGAAGAAAGGGGGGTGCCGAAGTTCCCGCAGGCGACGCTGGAAATTCCAACAGACCGGGCCATGTGATCGATCAATGCAGTGGTAGTGGATTTGCCATCCGTACCTGTCACAGCACATACAAACGGAGGCGGATTCCAGGAAGTGGAGATCAGGTGCGCTCCCAGATCATTCTCTCCGAATACGGGGATTCCTCTTTCGCGTGCGCTAGAAAAGATATCAAGGCTGAGGGGAACACCAGGTGCCGTGACGATGAGATCCACTGAGGAATCAAGCAGTCCTGCATCGTCGCGGGGACGCATGTCCTGGATTCCAACCACGCCCGCCAGGTCCGGCAACTCCTTTGCGTCCGCATCCGCCAGGAGAACCGTTGCTTCCATCTTCGCATAACAGAGCGCAGCTGATCTTCCGGATTTACCGGACGCGCCCATCACCAGAATTCTTTTTCCTTTTAGATCCATTACTGGATGCGCAAAGTAGAAAGTGAAATCAAAGCCAGAATCACGCCAATGAGCCAGAATCGAATGACCACCCTGGTCTCAGGCCAGCCAGACAATTCAAAATGATGATGAAGAGGTGCCATCTTGAAGATTCTTTTTCCTCTGCTTTTGAAGCTCGCCACCTGAAGCATTACGGACAACGCCTCTGCTACAAACACGCCACCCATGATAGCAAGTAGAACTTCCTTCTTGAGCAAAATCGCAGACATTCCTATCGCACCGCCCAGAGACAACGAACCTGTATCTCCCATGAAGACCTGTGCCGGCGCCGCGTTGAACCACAAAAATCCTACACCCGCACCTACGAGTGCGGCCAGAAACACGGCGATCTCATGAGCTCCGTCCGCGGCAGGAACGTTGAGGTAGTTGGCCACTCTGGGTGTTCCGGTGATGTAAGCAAGGACGCCTAACGTTGCCGCAACAATGCAAACGTTTCCAATGGCAAGACCGTCCAGTCCGTCTGTGAGATTCACAGCATGGGCCGAGCCAACCATCACTACCATCCAGAAAGGAAGAGCAAACCACGGTGTTAGATCAATCACCTGTCCTTTGATGAAAGGCAAAAACAATCCTGTCTTTGAGTATTCAATCTTCGCACTTACACTGGGAGCGGGAACCATGAAGTTGTATGCCAGACAGAAGAACAATGCCACGGCCAGAGTGAGCAACATCTTCATGCGAGCATTCATCCCACCTTTTTTCTTGAGTACTACCTTGCTGTAATCGTCCGTAAAGCCAATCGCACCGAGAGATAGAGTGCAAAGCAAAGTCACGACGAAAGAAGTGTTCTTCAAGTTTCCAAACAAGAGACAGGCAGCAGTCATACTGGCCAAAACCATGATGCCTCCCATAGTGGGAGTGCCTGCTTTGCTCAGATGACTCTGCGGCCCATCGCCTCGAATCTGTTCTCCGAACTTCAGTCTGCGAAGCCAGGCGATGATAGGAGCGCCAAACAGAAAGCAAAAGGCCATGGCAAAAAGCCCGGCGAGAAGAGCCCGGAAGCTAACATAACCAAAAAGACGAAAGAAGCCCGGCATATGGCCGCCGGAGTATAGAAATTCAAACATAAGACCTGCCCATAAACCCTGTGCGTTTGATCTCGTCGCTTACGATGTCCATTCTTGCGCGACGCGACCCTTTGACGAGAATTCCATCATAATCGTCGGCAGAAAAGGCAAGGAGCAATTCAGCTGGTTTTTCTCCCCTCACTACTTTTCCGTCCGGCTTGTGCTTCATGTAAGCAGACGCCATCAACCCTGCTTCGCGTCTCCCGCAGGCAAAAAGCATTGTGTATCCTGCCCGGGCCGCGGCAATCCCGACTTGTGCGTGAGCCTCGTCACTCTTGTGGCCGAGCTCTGCCATTTCCCCGGCAAACAGTGCGAGTCTTCCGTGAGGCAAAACTGCGCGCAGAGAAGAAATTCCCGCCTCGAAGCTTGCCTGGTTTGCATTGTAGGAATCGTCTATGAGCAGGATCTCGCGCCCGCCTGAGACTCTGCGAAACACTTCAAACCGGCGCGCTGCTCCTGGATGAGCGGCCACAGCTGCCGCAGTCAGTTCTTCCCCGGTAAACCCGGCTGCCGCAAGCAACTCTAGAGCACCCGTCAAATTCTCTGCCATCACAAGATTCAAATAGTTCGAATTGGTAAGGCGATTTCCCCTGAACGTAAAATGAATTCCAGATGCATCTACAGACGGACTTTCAGCGGAAAAGATCTTGAGAGACAGCCCATGCGACTCAGCAATTCTTCTGGCCACTTCCTGCCCTGCACTCTGTGCGTGATAGAGTAGAATGCCACCATTCATTCCCGCAGCTACTTCTAGCTCTGCCTCCGCGATCTCTTCGATGTTCTCAAAGAATTCTGCGTGCTCCTCCGCAATGGAAGTGACGATCGCGTGGTCCGGCCGCGCGATTTTCGAAAGCTCTGCAAGCTCCCCTTTGTGATTCATTCCTAGTTCTAGAATCACCAGTCCCGCAGAAGACGGGATATTGGTCAGGGTCAATGGCAGTCCAATGTGATTGTTCAAATTGCCGGCAGTTGCGTGCACATTCTGCCTCACAGCGGAAGCACCTGTAAATAGCATATCTTTCGTAGAAGTCTTTCCGTTGGATCCTGCCACTGCGAGCACTTTGCATTTCAAAGAGGATCTCGCCATTTCAGCAAGGTGCTGGAGTGCGCGAAGAGTGTCAGAAACAAAATAAAACGGAACGCTGGACTGATCGCATACTGGCTGCAAGGCGATCCTCTTCTGTTCACTTGCGATGATGGCACTGACTCCTTTTTCAAGAGCCTGAGCCACAAAATTGTGCCCGTCAAATGCATCTCCCTGAAGACAAACAAAGAGATTCCCCGGCAAAGCAGTCCTTGAATCCGTGGAAACGCCAATCGCTGCGCGGTATGCATGCGATGCAGGACCAAACAAAGATTCCAGTTCCGCCTGCGTAAAGTCACGCATGATGTTTTCCCTGTGTAATGCGCGAAACAGCGCGCAGTATTTCTTCGCGGTCGGAAAACTCTTCTGTTCTATCTTCTAGAATTTGAACCTGTTCGTGCCCTTTCCCAGCGACTACGACCATGCTATTTCCTTTTTCCTTTGCCAGAACAATCGCATGCTCAATTGCTTCTCGCCTGCCAGGCACTTCGATCACGTAGGATCGGTCGAGCACTCTGACTCCGGCGCGAATCTGGGAACGGATCAATGCGGGCTCTTCTTTTCGCGGATTGTCTTCTGTGATGATCGCAAAATCCGCAAGTCTTCCTGCAATTTCTCCCATGATAGGGCGCTTCCCTGGATCTCTGTTCCCGCCGCATCCAAAAACAACAATCACATAGCGACCGGTTGCATGTGCTTCAGTAAGCAAAGTAGCTAGTGCATCGGGGGAATGAGCATAGTCCACAATGGCGATCGAACCGGGAGCCGCGGCGCCAATGTCCACAGGCTCAAATCGACCAGGTACTGGCGGAATTTTAGAAACATTTCTTAGTGCATCTTCACATTCAGGCCCGGAATCAAAAGCGGTGTGAATGGCAATCGTAGCATTTATATTTTGAAAGCTGGCGGCAAAGCCAAAAGCCACGGGTTCTGTTAAAACCTTCACGCGCGCTCCAAGGGAGCTTGCGTAGTCCGACATGCGTCTGGAAAATTTTCCTTCCTCGGAGCGATCCTGCGATTCATACACCACCAGGCGACCTCCAGCTTGAGCAGCCTGTGCCAGGAGAAGTTTCTTCGCAGAAAAATATTCTTCCATGGTGCCGTGGAAGTCCAGATGATCACGCGAAAGGTTAGTGAAAGAAGCTACGGCAAACCTGGTCCCGGTCAGTCGACCCAGAGCGAGAGCTTCCGATGAAACTTCCATCACACAGTGAGTCACCCCGGCGGTTTTCATCTTGCGAAGCAATTCTTGAATTTGATAGGATCTTGGAGTCGTATAACCGGTGTTTAACGAAACCTCTCCCTCCGGGCTATCGTATCTGACTCCCAGAGTTCCAATCAGGCCCGCCTTGATTCCAGATGCTCTCCAGAGATGATACACCATCCAGGCAGTGGATGTCTTTCCGTTCGTTCCAGTGATGCCTGCGACGTGAACTGTAAGCGATGGATCTCCGAAAAACCTGGAAGAAAGTCTGCCCATGCAGGCAGACACATTCTCCACTTCTATATCCGCGCCACTTCCAGGCTCACCAACCGTGATCGCGCCCGCCGATTTTGCAGCTGCAAGGTATGTGGATTTAGGTGTTCCAAAAAAAAGGACACCAGGACGGGCATCGCGCGAATCATCCGTAATACGTATGATTTCTATTTGAGCATATCCGGGAGGACAGACGCACTCTCCGGAGCAGATATCGATCAGTTTCACTTCAGTTCAATGCGGGCTGGTCTGGCACTGAGCGTGTTTCTGCGGCCTCAGAATCGCGAGACATGCGAAGCCGCACAATTCTATTGTTCTCAGAGAACGGAAGGCCTTCTGAGGGCAAAACCAGGTCCCTGCCGGTGAGTCTCCCCAGGGCTTCCTTCAGCGCCATGTTTTTTTTAACAAGCTGCTCTTTCTTCAGTCCGGCCAGATGAATGTCACGGCGAAGCAGGGAGGCAGATACGATGTTGCGGGTATAGAAATGAACGACCCCGAACGGAACCAGAAACACAGCCAGAACAAGCAAAAGCTGAAAAATACCGCCGCGTTTCATGGACCCTCGCCTGCATTATCGGCAGGTTTCTCTGCCACTCTGAGCCGCGCAGACCTGGAAGCAGGGTTTGCACGCACCTCCTCTTCCGTGGGCTCAAGAGGCTTCTTTGTCAGGATTTTGAGGTCAAGGGCACGCAGGCCATGCTTGACGATTCTGTCCTCAAGAGAATGAAAGGATATCACAGCCAGCCTTCCGCCAGGGGCAAGGCTACGGGCGAGAAGAGGAAGGGCTCTTTCGATCTCTCCCAGTTCATCGTTCACCGCAATTCGAAGGGCCTGGAAGACTCTTGTGGCCGGATGCGACCTGGACCTGGGAACGCTGCCCAGTATTATAGAAGAAAGATCGCGGGCCGTGCGAACGGGCCTTTTCTGAACGATCGCCCTTGCAATTCGACCTGCAAATCTTTCTTCTCCATAGTTTTGAAAAATCAGCTTCAGGTCCTTTTCACTGGAGTGATTGATGATGTCCGCGGCAGTCTTCTCCAGATCAGGGTCAAGGCGCATGTCCAGCGAATCGTCGGTGTAGGAAAAGCCTCTGCCTGCCCCTCTAAAATGATGCATGGATACACCCAGATCGAGCAAAATGAAATCCGCTTCTCGCGTATGTTCCGGGATCTCACCAAACGAACCACGGATGAGCTCTACGCGGTTCTCCATCCCGGCTAACCCAAGCTTCTTACGGGCTCGCTCGAGCATCTCTGGATCACGATCGAATGCAAGGATGCGGGCGTTCGGACAGCGCCTGGCAAGAAGGAGCGTATGACCGGCCTCTCCAGCGGTTCCGTCTACGATGAGACGGGCATCCTGCGGGGCCCAGGAAATGACTTCCTCTGGCATGACTGATACGTGTACAAATTCCATGCGAAGATATTAGATTGACACGGAGGTTTAACTAAGCCCCCTGATTCACCATGAAAAAGGGCACACTGGTCTTCAATCCGAACAGCGGCAAGGGAAAAGCAAAAGAACGTGCCACGAACTTCGCCTCCGTCTGGAAGAACGAATTTGGCAATGATTTGATTTTGCGCCCTACTCGATCCCTGGCCGACATCCGCGTGGCCGCCCTTGAAACCATCCAGGATCCTGAAATGGTTCCCATATTCATGGGCGGAGACGGGACTCTGTCCGAGAGTGTGCAGGGAATCGCGGAGCACCAGAACTTCCAGCCAATTGATCGACCGGTTGGCCTTTTGCCCGGTGGGACTGGAAACAGCTTCCTGCGCGATTTCGGTGTTACGAACTACGAGGAAGCGCGAGACAATCTGATTGGAGCTCTTCGCTCAAAGTCTGTTCAGAACGCGGACCTTGCTATCATCAAATACCAGGCATATAAACCGGAGAGACCCGATCAACCCGGATCCTCTGTTCGCCGCATAACGTTCAATATCTTCGGTGTGGGTATCATTGCGGATATTACGGAAATGGCTGTCAAGATGAGGTGGATGGGAGCGGCCAACTACACAGTAGCCAGTCTCTGGAAGATCTTTTCGCACAATCTGTATAACTTTGAAATCACGATCGATGGCAAGAGAGAAGACATGGCATGCAATATGATCAGCGTGCACAATTCTCAGTACACAGGCGGGGCCATGCACATCGCGCCGTCTGTTCGAGTCAATGATGGACAACTTTTCTACCTTGTTCCGAGATACGTGGGCAAACTCACTCTGCTGAAAAAATTTCCAGAGCTATTCAAAGGAACCCATGTAAATTCAGATCAAATGCGAACAGGATTTGTAAAGAACATTGGGATCAGACATGCCCATCCAATGTGGATGAACGTGGACGGAGAACTGGAACGCGGTTGGAATCCGGATCTTTCGATTCAACCAAACTTCTGGAAGATCTACATGATGGCAGAACGCATGCTGCCCTGAGGGAGCTCTCAGTGGCGCCTAACGGCCGGAATCAACCACGAGCCCAACACCGAACCGGCACCCATTGTTGTCAATGTATCGCGAGCTTTTGCCGCGCAAGTCCCGGGCGGGAACAAACGTGGCAATTTCTTCCGTGAAGCCTTCGGCGGTGAAATACACGCCCGCTCCAAAAACGTAGCGCGCACCCAGCGATGCGCTGCCGCCTCTGTTAAACAGGCCGATATCAAGATAGGGTGTAAACGGACCTTTCGCAGTATGGACCTTCAAATCGACTCCGCCAGTGCCGCTGGCGCGAAACGTTTGTTTGTTACGAACTAAAAAGGCGTAATCAAGCAGATTGGGTGCGTCTACTCTTACAAAAGGATTGAGAGGGAAATTGATGTATGATCTCAGCAGGGGATCGTCAATGGCTCCCCTGTATCCGTTGATTCTAACCCAGGTGCTCGTAACCATGAGCCCGACCGTTATTGTCTCTCCCAGTCCGTAGCCAGTCCTGAACACAACATTGCGCGAGTAAGCCCGCGGTTTGTTCGTGTCCAGGATCTCAAGCATGGCGATCTGCGCGCGCGCAGGGTTTGGCGAAAAGTAGTTCAGGAACGATAAATTGCCAATGGCTGGATTTCCCAGGTTTTCGAAAGCCGGAGAAACAACCACGCCCGGTCCAGACAGGGTTTCTACAAATATCATTCCGCTCGACCGGAGGCGTCTCGCATCCAGGAACTCAATTCTGTAAATGTCAGTTCTCTCGATCGTTCGATCTCCATCAATTGTGGAAAGTATAATCGTCGTGCCATTGTCCGATTTGATCGTTCCGGTGAGTTGCTCGCCGGTTTTGAGGCGAATCGTATCTTCTGCGCTAACATCTCGCACGCAAGAAATGACCCACACGGCGAAAACAAGATACTTCATTGTTTATTCTCGTTGAGAATGCGCAGAATTTCAGTCTTTCCGAAATACATCTTTTCTCCGCGACGTGTTTGGATCTCGACTGCTTCATCACCTATGACAGTCTTGACGTTGCGAAAGACAGTATTGTCCAACAATTCGACTGTTTCGTTGTACCCCTCAGCTGCCGCCCCCATTTCGCTCTCAGCTTTCTGGGGAAAGGCAGCCCGATAAGCACTCTCGCTCCACCCGGACACTCGCACTTTCATCAAAGAGAAACCGCCTGCATCCATACTCTCCACGTCGATCGAATGAATCGCGACTACGCGCCGCGCTGAAATCTCACGCCAGGCGGCCTTTGCACTTCCAGCACAGACCCCGAACATGCAGTAGGTAACGTAATCAAACTGCATGTCACCGAGAGGGACTTCTGTAACGATCAATGGAATTGTAAAACTATTGAACAGACATCCACGGGCGGGTGTATAACTGGTGCTGAACAGAGAAGAGAGAGCGAGATAGGCAGACTCCATTCCGCCCGAAGCCATGGATCGAGCCCGGGTGCTGTAAGGTGTGGCGCCCGATTGTCGACCTCCGACAAAGGGGGCATCATTGAACGGCGGAAGAAGCACCGTGCTGCAACTCGGGAAAGAAACAAACGAAAGGACAAGAAATCCATACGCCGGGAAGAGACAGCGCAGGATCAAACTGAAAAAACGAGGCATCATTCACCCGTGACTATGATCGTAGTGGATGTATAGAGAAAGGAAATAACGCTAATGTATTCGTAATCTACGGTGGAGATTTTCTGAATCTGTGCCCGACGAGCAATGTTCGAGATACCACCATCTCCGAAACAGGCAAGACCAAGAAAACATTGAATGGTTCCCTCTCCCCTCTTCGTTCCTACATTGTTTCCAGTTACTAGAAACGGACCGTCATAGTAGTTCAAGATCAGTCCACCGGCGCCACCTGGTGTCACGCATCCGCTACCATGGGTGAGTACAAGACCAAGGGCGAATGCAAGTGGTAGAATTCTAGAATAGCGCATAACGTCGATTCTAGAACCATCAATCTGCAACGTCAAGCGCATGACGAAGAAAACTCTGTGATTTTTATTTTAGAGTCATTTTTCGACAAGAAATGGCGATTTTTTGGCGTGAGTTTTTGGGAAAAAAGAGGGATTAATCGCAAATCAATCCATCCACATGGTTATCTCGTGGTAGGCCCAAATTACCGGGTCGCACCGTGGAGGTCCGCCATGCGGAATCACATTGGAAAAAGCACGAGAGCACTGGCACTCTTACTATTGTTCTGCGTTGCAGAAAGCTGCAAGCAGCAGGATAGCTCAACAGATGCAGGAGCGCTTGCTCCGCTGCTTCTCGGAGGCGCAAGCGATGCACAGCTTCTCGGAGCGTTGAATAACGCCGGAGTCACCGCACTCAGTGCTCCGCCCGCCCAGGATCCTGCTCTCGTTGCGCTCGGGCGCAGTCTCTTCTTTGACAAAGAACTGTCCGGAGATAGAAACATATCGTGCTCCACATGTCACAGCCCGGCTGGTTTTACTGGAGACGCACTCTCTACTTCCATTGGTGCAGGCGGAACAGGCGAAAACCAACTTCGCGTCGTTTCATCTGGATCCATGGTTGCGCGAAATGCCCCGCCTCTCTTCAATCTGGGGGCTGGCAATACGCGAATGTTCTGGGACGGCAGAGTGAGCCGTGACAACGCAACAGGAGCTCTGACCACTCCCGAATCAACGTTAAACGGCATCACTCCAGCTAGAGCAGACGTCGCCTCTCAGCTCACATCTGCTCTGGCTGCTCAGGCAATGTTTCCTGTAGCATCGGACGTAGAAATGCGAGGAGCTGTTGGAAATGAAATCAGAGCTGCCGCTGACAATCAAGCGGTCTGGGCGGCCCTCATGGCACGCCTTGTGGGAACAAACAACGGGACAACAGGCGGAATGGCCGCCTATCGTTCCTTGTTCAGTGCAGCCTACCCCGGTGTTGCGTATGATGATCTAAACTTTGGCCATGCGGCGAGAGCCATCGCTGCATTCGAAACGGCAAGCTACGCCGCCGTCCACTCGCCCCTGGATGAATTCCTGAGAGGAAATCCAAATGCTCTCAGTGCGGATGCGAAAGCAGGAGGGCTTCTATTCTTTGGCCGAGCAGGATGCGGTGGATGCCATCGCGGACCGCTTCTGTCTGACGCGAACTTTCACGGAATCGCAGCACCTCAGCTTGGCCCGGGTGCTTCCGGTGGAGATGATCAGGGTAGATTCTTGATTTCGGGATCTGCAAATGACAACTACCACTTTCGCACACCGGCTCTTCGAAACGTAGAGCTCACGGCTCCTTACACTCATGCTGGAGCATACACGACCCTTGCCGCGGTGATTGCGCACTACAGCGACACTGCGACTGGTCTGCGAAACTACAATGGAGCGGGACTGAGAGCAGATTATGCGGCCACAGTGGATACGAATGCATCCCACATACAGGCTCGTCTGAATGCGCGAGATCCAAGAGTGGTACGTCCGCTTGGACTCAACGCAACCGAGCAGGCGCAGATAGAGGCATTCTTAAAAAGTCTGACAGACCCTTCTGCGCGAAACCTTTCCCCGGATGGAAACTAGATGACTCTTTTGTATTCGGAAAGATCCTGCTCCCAGACTCGAACACCGCAGTAGCGGTCTCCTTCCGGGCAGAATGGTTTTACTCCAGCTTCTTTTCGAATTCTGCACGGCGCGTGGATGTGCTTGCCGATTTCTGGATGCACTTCGCGCGCCTGCTGCAATTCGTCTACGGAAGCCTGGAAGATCTCTTCCTGGGCATTGTAGCACGTGCGAATCTTCCATTTGTGATGCAGATTCAACAAATCGCCTGACTCGTAAAAGCGTACTGGAAACGCATTGGGGAGAAGATACACAGTTTCTTCTTCTGTGCCGCCAGCATCTACGAATCGCTCGATCTTTTCGAAGTAGACACTCATTGCTTCCTCGTATTTCTCGCGAGACGCAGAATGAGAGGAAATCAGAGCAGGCGAAACAAAGTCTGGCTTCCCTGTGAAATGCTTCATGAGAACTGGACGAGAACCGGGCACCATACGATGACGCTGGTCCTGCGAATCTGCGGTGTGGGAGATCTTCTTTGCAAAAGTGTAGTGCACATTCTGCAAGGCTCGAGTGATGCGAGAAAGAGTAGTTTCATTGAGTGCACTGGCGAGATGCGAATTCTTCGCAGGACTCAATACAAGATCCACTGCAGATTCATCAGACAGCATTTCCCTGGTTGCGCCGAGCACGGCGCGAACGGAAGAAGCTAGAACAGAAACGGCACCTGGATCATAGGACACCAGCTTAGAAGTTCTCTTTCCAAGTGATTCATCAAACTCACGAATGAACTGAGAAGAAACAGGCGCAGATTCTTCCCCGTAGTATGATTTAAAAAACTGATATTCCGGAGTGCTTTCCAGCGGAACGGAGTCGGGGATCTCAGCGGCGAATAACGGGTCAATTTCGCGCGCAGCGCGGACCATGGACTCCACGAGATTGCGCGCTTCTTCTGGAACATCGCAAGCTTCGCACAACCTGCTGTAGCGATGCAGAGTCAATCCGTTGATGGTATGATAGAAGTACGTGTGCATCGCAGTGGGCAGAATATAGCGCGCCGCTTCCATGGACTTTTTGTGAACAGTCTTCTGCCAGACTTCTGCTCTGGATTTGCGCGCCGGAAAGATCTTGTAAAACTCAGCCGCAGCCGGAACATCGAGTTCTCGAAGTAGTTCCTGGTAAATCCCCACTGCGTACTGAACCGCATCCATATAAAAGGACGCATGCCTTTCTCTACCGGGCTGTCTCAGGGAAAGTGGCACGTAAAAACGATCCGGCTTCACTTCCACGTAACGCTGGCTGACCTGTTCTGAATTGTAAAACGGATGCGAATGCAGGAAGCTCCACACAAGGTGCCGACTGGCGTTGTCTATGGCAAAGACAAAGTGCACATGCTGGCGCGTTGTCAGGTGCCCCGCCTGCAGAGTGGACCTCGCGATGCGATCTCTGAGTGCGCGAGATTCAGGAGTTCTCGAAACGTCTTCCGGGGTGATGATTCCTTTGGAAGAATAGCAGGTCCGTGCGGTCGCGATCGACAAATCAAAAGGTACGTCGGTTACATCGACGAGTTTGACATCCATTGGACGCTCGGGAATCATAGCCTGAAGTTCCGGCATGGCCGGCCAATCTAAAGTTATGTCGCCTGAAAGCAAGCCAAATGCAAGCATTAGATTCAGAGGAATCGGCTCTTACATCCCTTCTCGCAGAATCACCAACCAGCACTGGGAAAGCCTCGTTTCCACGTCAGACGAATGGATCCAAAAGAACATAGGAATCCGCGAAAGATCTAGAATCGGGCCGGAAGAGACTACAACGGACATGGGAGTGCATTCTGCAAAGCTCGCCATTGAGACGGCGGGTGTAGATCCTGCGAGCATTGACTTCATTCTATGCGCTACGAATTCTCAGGACGATCTGTGGCCATCCACCGCGGCCAAGATTCAGGAAAGACTCGGGATCAAAACCACATCCCTGGACCTTCAGGCAGGATGCTCTGGCTGGCTCTTTGGAGTTCGACTAGGAACGAGTCTGCTTGGTTCCGGCCAGGCCAAAAGAGTGCTCGTAGTCGGGTCAGACGCGCTCACCCGGTTTCTGAACTATTACGATCGCGACAACATGCTTTTTGGAGATGGAAGCGGCTCTTGCATTCTGGACCTGGACCCATCGTATACTGCAAGAAGACTGCCCGTTCCTATCTTTGATACAGGCACCCTGCCTTCGCGCGCGATGGCTCTTGAAACCATCTACACTGAAAAAGAAAACGCGATGGAGAAGTATCTTGCGCGCGAAGACATGTCTCTGGCCAATCGACCCATTCCTTCTATGGAAGGTCGAACTGCCATGAAATACGCGCTCACGAAAACTAAAGAATCTATAGCATCTGTCCTATCTCAGGCGCGCGCTATGGGCATTGAAAAAGAAGACATCGCACTCTACGCGCCACACCAGACGAATGCACTTGTGGTGCAGTCTTTGTGCGAATTTGCTGGATTTCCAATAGAAAAGATTCCTTACACTCTGGACAAATACGGTGGGATCTCTACAGCCGGAATTCCAACCGGACTCTACGAACACTATCGCGCCGGAAAATTAAAAAAAGGCGATCTGGTTCTGTCCTCTGCCTACGGTGCAGGCTTCACCTATGGTGCCATGATATTTGAATGGGGTGTGGACTAAAACTCTGTCATCGCTCGTTCGTAGATCTTCAAATCCCTGTCGGAGAAACAAACAAAGGTAACTTCCGTAATCTCAGAGTGGCCGGACAAGTAGCGCAAAGTCTCCACAATGGCGATTCTGCATGCCTCCTCGATTGGATATCCATAAACTCCGGTGCTGATAGAGGGAAATGCAATCGTATTCACGTTGTTATGCGATGCAACCGCAAGAGAAGATTGGTAACAGGATGCAAGCAGCTCGCTTTCTTTGTTCATCCCTCCCCTGTACACTGGTCCTACTGTGTGGATCACATATTTTGCCGGAAGCTGGAAGCCGGGAGTGATCTTTGCCTGGCCGGTCTTGCATCCTTTGAGTGCAGCACAGGCCCGCAGCAGATCTGGCCCGGCAGCACTGTGGATCGCACCGTCCACACCACCTCCACCCAGCAAAGATTCGTTGGCTGCATTTACAATTGCATCCACAGAAAGCTTTGTGATGTCCGCTCGGACCAAACGGATTCTTTTTTTCTCTTCTTTATACTGGTCCATCTGCACTCTCCCGCCGGGTCGTTTTTCCTTGACGCGTACTTCACTGTCTCCAGAAATCAAGAATGAAATCCGGCGAAAGCAAACTTGAACCACTCAAACGCCTCGAAAAATCCATCCCGGGCCCGCTGGTATTTGTAATCATGGACGGAGTGGCTCTGGCAAAAGGCCAGGCGCAAGGTTACCCCGGAAACGCACTCGATTTGAGCAACGCACCGTGCATCAAGGGACTACTCGCCAGCGCGCCCGTGCAAACCACTCTTCAGGCTCACGGAACTGCAGTAGGAATGCCTTCGGATGAAGACATGGGAAACAGCGAAGTGGGTCACAACGCCATGGGTGCCGGTAGAATCTTTAGCCAGGGAGCAAGCCTTGTAAATCAGGCAATCGCAAACAAGAGCCTGTTTGCCGGAAAAGTCTGGAAGAAATTGATCGGAAATGCAAGCGAACCCGGAGCTGCGCTCAAAGGAAGCGCGGTCCATTTCATTGGCCTTTTGTCAGACGGAAACGTACACAGTCATATAGATCAGTTGATCAGCTTACTACAAGAATGCTCCGCGCAGAAAGTTAAGGAAGTTTATGTTCATCCTCTTCTAGACGGACGCGATGTTGCCAAAGCGAGTGCCGGAATCTACATAGACAAACTCACTGAAGCACTCTCTTCTCTGGCTCCTGAAAACGGAAAATGGAGGATCGCATCGGGGGGCGGACGTCAGGTGATCACCATGGATCGATACGAAGCGAACTGGAGCATGGTGGAACTTGGATGGAAGACTCATGTCAAAGGAGAAGGCAGACCATTCAGCTCCGCCCAGGAAGCAATTGCAACCATGCGAAAGGAATTGCCGGATGCCATTGACCAGGATCTACCACCGTTTGTAATTTTTGAAAACGGAAAGCCGGTTGGTCCAATCAAGTCCGGAGATGTGGTCATCTACTTCAACTTTCGCGGAGACCGTGCCATTGAAATTTCGCGCGCCTTCACAGAAAAAGATTTCAAGCCTTTCAAGCGCGATCCTGAAGTTTCTGTACACTACGCCGGCCTGATGCAGTACGATGGGGATCTAAATCTACCAGAAGATTATCTGGTTTCCCCGCCGGCCATCGATCACACCATTTCACAGTACCTGGTGGATGCGGGAGTGAAGCAGTATGCCTGCTCTGAAACTCAGAAATTTGGCCATGTAACCTACTTCTGGAACGGAAACAATTCTCAGAAATTTTCCGAGACACTCGAAGTCTGGGAAGAAATCCCATCGGATCGAATTTCGTTTGATTTTAAGCCAGAAATGAAAGCCAAAGAAATCACGGACGCGGCGCTCAAGGCTCTCTCCACGAAAGAATTTGGATTCTTGAGAGTGAACTACGCAAATGGAGATATGGTAGGCCACACTGGAAATCTTCCTGCCAGCATTCGCGCAGTGGAGTATGTGGATGAGGCCATCGCACGACTGCTCGAAGGTGCAAAAGCAGCAGGAGCAACCGTGCTCATTACGGCGGATCACGGCAACTGCGATGAGATGATCATGCTGGATAAGAAAGGAAACGCTGTGAAAGATGAAAAAGGCGCTTACGTTCCCAAGACAAGCCACACTCTCAATCCGGTTCCCTTTATTCTGACCGGGACTGCGTCAGAGAATTATGAAATTGCTGCTGGAAAACCGGGTCTCGCGAATCTGGCGGCCACAGTACTCACGCTGCTTGGATTTCAGAAACCGGAGATGTATCTTCCGTCCATCGTCCAATTAAAATCAAAATGATCCAGCACCACTGGCCAGGCACAGAAAGACCGGTGGCAAATCACATTGGCATTCGGATTGTGCCCTGATTTCATCTTCCAAATTTTTTAATATATTTATAAATTTCCTTATATACTTCAAGACGATTAGTTTCGTTCAGAATTTCGTGATAGAGCCCGCGATAGGGAACCCATTTCTTTTTATCAGAAGGAAGATCTTCATAGAAGCGTCTGGATGCGTCCACAGATACAATCCTGTCAGCCATGCCCTGAAGCACAATGGCCGGCAGGCGAATGCGCGGTGATCTAGAAAGAGCGGCTGCCTGTGCATTCAACACTTCACTGAACCATCGAACGGTGGCTGTTTTGAAAATCGTTGGATCTCCTGCATAGAGAGCCTGGATCTTTGTATCATGCGAAATGTATTTAGCATCAATTCCGGTTGGAACGGATAGCCCTGGAACAAGACCGGCCACTGCATCTCCTAGCTTTCTTTTCCAGGGCGGGAAATCGGGAGGAAGTCCAAGGAACGGAGCGCTGAACACTGCACACTTCAAATCCACAGGAGGTGGGTTTTCCTCCAAATACCTGGATACAATCAAACCTCCGTGCGAATGACATCCAATGGATACAGGAACTTTTTGAAAGTTTTCTCGAACGTAGTGCAGTAGAGCAGATACGTCCCAGAAGTAATCTGAAAACAGATGCACATAACCGCGCTTTCCGTCTGATTCCCCATGCCCGCGCACGTCGATCGCCACCAGGGCAACTCGCTCTTCGTTCATCCAGTTGGCCAAGTGAGCATATCGCTTGCGATGCTCCGCAAAGCCATGGATCCAGGCGATCACCTGTTTGGGTCTGCGTGGGACCCACGCGCTGCCAGCCAGCCGGGTGCCATCCTGCGCACGGATATGAAATGTGGTTTCCGCCATACGTCCGAATGAAATCATCTTCCTGAATGACAAGCAAACTTCGCGTCGCAGTAGTACATGACTGGCTGACAGGAATGCGCGGGGGGGAAGCAGTGCTCGAATCGCTGCTTGCACTTTATCCGCACGCAGATCTTTTTACTCTGCTTCACAACCAAGGTTCTGTCAGTAAATTCGTAGAAGAAAGAAAGATTCGCACCAGTTTCATAGACCGCCTCCCATTCAAATCCAGAAAGTATCGCAATTATCTGCCTTTTTTTCCAACAGCCATTGAGACGTTTAGCTTTCGCGGCTACGACCTGGTCATATCCAGCTCTCACTGCGTTGCGAAAGGAGTGATTGTTCCACCTGGGACTCCTCACATCTGCTTCGTACACAGTCCCATGCGCTACGTCTGGGACATGACCCAGGACTACTTCCCCTACGAGTTCGAAGATGGCTCTCCTGGAAGTCTGTTCAATCGATTTGTGTTTCCGTTCTTTGCGAACTACCTGAGAATGTGGGATTCAGCAAGTGCGCATCGCGTGGACAGATACATCGCAAACAGCAGCTTTGTCGCAGAAAGAATTCGTAAGTACTACGGAAGATCTGCTGGAGTCGTTCACCCGCCATGCATTGAAGAAATCCCGCGATCACTGCCAAAAGAAAGGTCCGACTTCTATCTGATCGTAAGTGCACTCGTTCCTTACAAAAGAGTAGATCTGGCCATTGATGCATTTCGAAATCTAAACAGGAAGCTGATCATTGTAGGAGACGGCCCGGATCTAAAAAGACTCAAATCCATGGCAGGTCCGGAAATCGAGTTTCACGGCAAAGTCTCGAGAGAAGAAATTGATCGCCTCTATTCGCAGGCGCGAGCACTTGTATTTCCAGGCATCGAGGACTTTGGCATTGTGCCGGTAGAAGCGCAGGCAAAGGGCTGCCCCGTCATCGCCTACGGACGCGGAGGTGCTCTTGAGACTGTCACTGAAAAAACAGGTGTGTTCTTCCACGAGCAATCCCCTGAATCACTGAAAGCGGCCGTTCTGGAATGCGAAAAGCGGCGTTTTTTACCGGAGAACTTCCGAAAAAACGTCGGCAGGTTTACAAATGACATCTTCCTATCGAAAATGAGTGCAGAGATCAAAAAACTCCTTCGCGCATGAAAATCATTTACGCCACAGACATACACGACGCCCTCAAAGAGCTTCGCATCCTGCTTTCGAATACAGAAGCGGATCTGTATTTGCTTTCTGGCGATATCCTCTACAAAGCCTTCTACGACGAAAACAATATATACGACTTTGTCTGTATCCAGGACGAGTTCTACGGAATCCTCAAAGAAATGCCGGAGAAGATGTATCCGTATGATCTCGCCACTGAGATACTTCGCTTCCCGGAAAAGTATTCTGCAAATCATGAAGCAGACCTCGTGAGAAAGGCGGCCGACTACAGACGATTGTTTCAGATCGCGGCCAAAACCATGAAAGAGAAGTACGAGCTCATAGAAGGCCTCATTGAAAAATACAGCAATGCGGAGACTCTCGTTTTACCAGGCAACTACGACATTGACCTGCGCTACACTGCACTGAGTGCCAGAAGCATCCATCATGCCACGCGTGAATTTGATCGCCTTACGATTGCAGGGTATGGCGGAGCTCCCGTGGCCACATCTGGAATACCGGAAAAACTCTCTGTTGTATTTCACGAACGAATCATAGACGGAGTACTCTATTCTGAACCGGAGAATTTCTTTGATGACATTGTCCCGGATATCTGTGTGATTCACAACCCGGCCTACGGTTTTTTTGACCGCATCCCATCCATGGGGCACGTAGGATCTCAGGGACTGCGCAATTACCTGGACGATCATTCCCCGCTTCTTGCCGTTTCCGGGCATGTGCACGAAGATTACGGCATAGCGAAAAAGAACGGAACGATACTCCTGAATCCGTCTAACTTTGGCGGAGTGGATTCCATTGAAGGATACCAGCCAGGTGGAACGTACGCGGAGATATACATTGAAAACAAGAACGTGCATCGGGTGCGTTTGATGATTCTAAAGGGAGAAGAAAGCATTCCGCTGATGGACATCAATGTGGATGAAAATGGACTCCACGCAGTGATGATGCCGCATTCCAAAGAGCTTTCTCACCTGGACCTCACTGCATTCGTTCGTGACGCAAGCGGGAGGCCAATCGCACAATGATTCCTCCGTTTCAGGATCACCCTCTGGTAGAAGAGTTCAACGAACTCAAGAAGTATTTCAGGCAGCACGAAACAGAAGCTTCTCGTCGCAGAATCAAACAGTTTCGCTCCTTCGCACGCGTGATTGCAGAGGCAGGTCTTCCCGTAGGTTTTGACGTCATGGGAAGCGTGAACTTTGGTCTGGCAACAGAGAACTCAGACGTGGATCTGGTTCTCTACGTAGTCTGCGAAGATGGATACGAAGGCGAATGCCCCTCTCCTCACTGCCGCACTCAGCAATATGTGGAAAATTTACTGATCCACACGTGGATTCGCGGAATCAGCGATTCGCCTTACCCGGTGCAGGTAGTGGACTGTATTAATCTGAATTTACTGAAGAGAGATCTGGAGAAAGGAGATCCTGAATCCAGCTGCCTTTTGAGATTCGCATTCTATCGCAGTGTATGCCGCGGAGTGAACGCCAGATTGCTCAGACCATACCACAAAGCCCTTCTCGAAAACCAGGAGCTGGTAGAGAAGATGAAGCCATATTTGTGGACGTTATTCGACGAGCTGGTCAAAAGCTCGAAACACAACTATTCGCTTATGAAATATCAGGATAGACTCTCTCAGCTCGGGATCGGAATTCCACAATCCATACTCGGAAGAATCCGCGGGCACCTGGACCAGAGCAGACGCCATCATGGAGATGGCATTTAGCCCTGTTTAAAGGATGTAGCGAGAAAGATCACGATCTTCCATCACAGGCTTTAGCCTCTCAAGAACAAAAGCACGATCAATCACAACTCTCCTCTGATCCGCCGCCAGATCCGGGGCGCGAAAGGATAAATCCTCAAGAAGACGATCCAGAATCGTGTGCAGGCGACGCGCGCCAATGTTTTCTGTTTCTTCGTTGACTCGATGCGCAAACTGAGCCAGCTCATCGAGGCCATCTTCCATAAATACTACTTCCACCTGTTCTGTTGCCAGAAGCTGGCGGGCCTGCTCTGTGAGCGAATTGCGCGGACCAACCAGGATTTGCCTGAAATCCTTTTCAGTGAGTTTTTCCAGCTCCACTCGAATTGGAAATCTACCCTGAATTTCAGGAATTAAGTCAGAGGGCCTGGATTGATGGAATGCACCCGCAGCAATGAACAAAACGTGATCCGTCTTTACGGGGCCGTGTCTGGTAGTGATGGTGGCTCCCTCTACAATCGGAAGCAAATCTCTCTGCACACCTTCGCGCGAAACGTCAGGACCACTTCCCGCTGATTTTCCGCAGATCTTGTCCATTTCATCGATGAAAATGATTCCAGTCTGTTCTGTCCTGCGAATGGCTTCCACGATCACGCGGTCCTGATCCACAAGTCTTTCAATTTCTTCGTTGAGTAGAATCTTGCGCGCTTCTGAAATGGGTAGCTTTCGCTTGCGATTTTTCTTTGGAAGAAAATCTCCCAGCATGTTTTGCACCTGCATGTCTATCTCTTCCATGTTGTGGCCGGACAGAACCTGGACCATGGGAGATGCCTGAGCCTGCACATCAAATTCCACTTCTCTGTCTTCCATAGAACCATCTGCCAGTTTCTGCTTCATCAGTTCGCGAGCACGGGCGTGCCTGGATTCTTCTTCTGGATCTTTCTGTTTTTCTTCCACGTTCATTCCAGTTTGAATGCGCGCACCAATGTTAGAGATATTGGCCACCAGGTCCGAAAAATTAGATCCTGCGGCGGGTTCCTTATGGTGAGAGGAAGATGGAAGTAGAAGATCGAGCAGTCTTTCCTCTGCTGCGTTCTTTGCGTCCACCTCCACCTTCTCGCGGTATTCCTTCTTTACCAGAGAGATAGCAGTGTTGAGCAAATCGCGCACCATGGACTCAACGTCCCGACCCACGTAGCCCACTTCCGTGTACTTGGTTGCTTCCACTTTTAAAAAGGGAGCATTGAGCAGGCGTGACATTCTTCGCGCAATTTCAGTTTTTCCGCATCCGGTAGGACCGATCATCAGAATGTTTTTGGGATAGATCTCTTCCTGAATCTCCGGAGGCAGTTTGCGTCTTCTGATTCTATTGCGAATCGCAATGGCCACGGCCTTCTTCGCTGCGTTTTGCCCGACGATGTACTTATCGAGTTCGCTTACGATCTGCGCGGGAGTCAAATGATCGAGATCGTTCATAGTTCCTCAATTGCAATGTTGTGATTTGTATAAATGCAGATATCCGCCGCAATCTGTAACGATTTCTCCACGATTTCTCTGGCAGACATTTGAGTATTCGCAACTAGAGCACGCGCGGAAGCAAGAGCATAGTTCCCACCGGAGCCCACTGCGAGCACTCCGTCATCTGGAGCAATGACGTCCCCTGTTCCGCTGATCAGATACATTTCTTTGTTGTCCGCGACGACGAGCATTGCCTCGAGTCTTCGCAGCATTCTGTCCGTGCGCCATTCCCGCGCCAGTTCCACAGCAGCGCGACCCACATTGTTCTGATACTGTTCTACTTTTTTCTCAAACAATTCAAAGAGAGTAAAAGCATCCGCAGACGCACCGGCGAATCCAGAAAGTATCTCTCTGCCGGCGAGTTTTCTAATTTTGCGCGCTCCACTTTTCATGATCGTGGGGCCAAGACTGACCTGACCATCTCCGCCAATCACAGTGCGATTGTCGCGGCGCACACATAGAATTGTAGTCGAATGAAAATCGGACATAGTCCTTTTTCACAGAGTCTCTCCGGCGGGCAAACCGTTTTAGGTTCAGTCCAGAGACCGGCCGTGTGGATGAGACCGTCGATACACTTCTTTGAGACGATCCTTTGAAACTCCTGTATATACCTGAGTGCTTGCCAGGCTGCGGTGTCCAAGCAACTCCTGCACTGCGCGAATGTCCGCGCCTTCGTTGAGCAAATCAGTAGCCATGCTATGACGAAACCGATGAGGATGAACTCGCCTCTGCAGTCCTGAAGCTCTCTGCAATTCTACCATGATCTTTCGCACGCCGCGATCGCTCAGTGGGCCGCCGTCGCGATTCACAAACAACTTCTGCGTTGCCGGACGAAACTGATCGCGCACTTTGAGGTAATGCACGAGAGCAGCCCTGGCAGAGTCGCCCAGAAAAATAATTCTCTCTCTTCTACCCTTTCCCAGAATCTTAAGCTGAGTGAGATCTTCCGATTCATTCATCACGTTCAGAGAGAGTGCTTCGGAAATTCGCATTCCACTCGAATAAAGAATCTCCATAAGTGCTGTGTCTCGAATTTTTCTTTCCGCCGCCAGATTGCCCTGACGATCCGGACCATCTTCCAATAGAGTGCGCATTTCTTCGTAAGGAATGAAGCCTGGTAGATTCTTTTTCATGCGAGGAGATCGTATTTCTTTTGCCGGATTGTTGCTTATGATGTCGCGCAGAACCAGAAACGAATAAAATGTACGCACGCTTGCAAGTTTGCGTCTTTGCGATCTTGCGTCCAGTTTCCGTTTTCTGGCATGGCCGTTGTGCATTCCGGCACCCGTGATTTCAGCAAAAAAGGCGCGGAGGTCCGTGTGCTCTACCTCAAACAGATCGATTCCTGACCGGGAAACAAACTCCATGAATTCTCGCACATCCGAAGTATACGCTCGAACTGTATGCTGTGACCGATCGCGCTCCACGATGAGGTAGTCTTTGAACAGTTGCAATGCTTCCTCGGCGGTCATATTCGATTATCGGCAGGTCACAGCGGATTTGGTTTGACAACTGCCCTCAGATCGGCCCGGTGAAAGGACCCATGACAGAGAAAAAGATTCCTCCCGCCATTCAGGCTGCCTTCGAAAAAATCCGCCGGGGCGCAGACGAAATCCTGCCTGAAGGGGCTCTCATAGACAAGCTGATCAAGAGCAGCAAGACTGGCAAACCGCTTCGGATCAAGGCGGGCTTTGATCCAACCGCACCGGATCTGCACCTGGGTCACACTGTGCTTCTGCGAAAGATGAAACATTTCCAGGAACTGGGTCATGAGGTACTGTTTCTCATAGGCGACTTCACAGGAATGATCGGTGATCCAACGGGAAGATCTGCGACGCGAAAGCAGATGACTCGCGCGGAAATTGAACAAAACGCAAAGACTTACTCAGATCAGGTATTTCGCATTCTGGACAAATCCAAAACAACCATTCGCTTTAATTCAGAATGGTGCGATAAAATGACTTTCGCAGATGTTCTGGGTCTGACCGCACAAATGACAGTGGCTCGAATGATTGAGCGCGACGACTTCACAAAAAGGCTCAAGGCAGGCGATTCCATCAGCCTCATCGAGTTCATGTATCCACTTGTTCAGGGCTATGACTCGGTTGCGCTCGAATCAGATGTGGAGCTCGGAGGAACGGATCAAAAGTTCAATCTACTCGTTGGACGCGACTTGCAGGAACGATTTGGAAAAGAGGGTCAGTCCATCCTCACTGTCCCTCTACTCGTAGGCCTCGACGGCGAAAAGAAAATGTCCAAGTCCTACGGGAACTACGTTGGGATTACGGAAGCACCTTACAGCATGTTTGCGAAAATCATGTCGATTCCAGATTCTATTTTGAGAAACTATTTCGTACTACTTACGGATTATACGGTTGCACAAATTGAAGGCTGGATTGCAGATCCGTTCGAGGCAAAAAAAATCCTGGCGGCTACCATCGTAGATGACTACCATCCTGCTGGCAGCGGCAAAGAAGCGCGATTGCTCTGGGAAAAAGAAAAGAGCGAACGAAAGGGACTGGTTTTGCCGCCAGACGCAAAAGTGCTCGACTTGAAAGGAAAATCAGAAATCAGCCTGGTTCAGGCAATGGTGGACGGCGGAGTGGAGGCCAGTCTTACGGCAGCGCGAAAACTCATTGAGCAGGGCGCTGTAAAAATGGGAGACGATCTCGAAACCATTACGTCCAGAGACTATGTGCTGAAACTGCCAGGTACTTACTCTTTCAAAATCGGAAAGAAAAAATACCTGGTTGTTCAGGGGTGAAACCGCTCTTCAGCGCCCCGGTCGTTCCAGCGATCATAGAATGGCGCGACGATGAACCCTGGTCTACTGTCTATCAGGACGTTTATTTCTCTAAAAAAGCAGGAATCGAAGAAAGCACTGCAGTATTCATCCGCGGAAATGATCTAGAAACTCGCTTCAAACAGCCAGGCAACTTTTCCATCCTGGAGACCGGATTCGGCACTGGCCTCAATTTTCTGATCGCTTCTGATCTATTTGAGAGAACTTCTCCCTCCGGCCTTCTTCACTTTTTTTCCGTGGAAAAACATCCTCTCAAAAAAGAGGATCTAATCCGAGCACTTCGCACCTATCCCGGGCTTCCATGCGAAACGCTCATCGAACGTTATGCGCCATGGACTCATGGATTTCATCACATCGTTCTTTCCCCTCGCGTGATTCTGACTCTGATGATTGGAGATGTGTCGGAAATCCTGCCGCTGGTCCGCGGAAGATTCGATGCGCTCTTCCTGGATGGCTTTGCGCCCAGACAGAATGAAGATATGTGGTCACGCGAAATTGCTCTGGAGCTTGCGCGGATTTCTGGTCCTGGAACCACACTCGCCTCCTTTACGTCTGCGGGACATGTTCGCCGCGCGCTCATAGAAGCCGGGTTCGCAGTAGAGAAGACTCCAGGCTTTGGAACAAAGAGAGAGATGATCAGAGGGTCCATGCCTGGAACGCCACGCCGGCAGACCCCTTCGCATGCAGTTGTAATTGGAGCGGGGATTGCGGGCGCGAGCACTGCTTTTTCCCTGGCCAAAAGAGGAGTGCCCTGCACGATCATAGACAGACAGGACAAGCCTGCGCGGGAAGGTTCTGGAAACAGAAGAGGAGTCTTCCAGCCGGTTCTGGCCGCTTCGCCTACGCCATGGAGCAGATGGACTCTGGCTGGATTTGAGTATCTATGCTCTCTTCTGCGCTCATTGAATTTTCCCACAAATTTTTGCGGAGTCTTCCAGGCGGCGGAAGATGAAAAGGAATTGCAGCGAATGCAAAGAGCTATCTCTGTCTGGCCTGCGGAACTGGGACGAATCCTTTCGAGGCCGGAAGCATCCAGAGTTACAGGGGTTGACATTCCATTTCCTGGAGTTCTGTTTCCCGGAGCCGGATTCCTTTCCCCTTCCGACTTAACTCAGAGATTGATCCTACAATCCAATGCACAGACGTTATACGGCCAATCGGTAGCTCGCGTAGAAAAAATGGATTCCGGTTTTCGCATCACAACCGCACAAACCACAGTCGACGCAGACTGCCTCTTCTACTGCGCCGGAACGGGCACCCCGCAATTCGTAGACGCACCGGTAAGCGCCACCCGCGGACAAATACACTACATTCCGCCCTGGAACGAAACTCTACGAACAGTGATTTGCGCGGACGGATACTTGATTCCTGGTAACGATTTCTGGACTGCCGGGTCTACCTACAGCAGGACAGACACCACATCATCGCCTCACATAGAAGGCCAGAATGAAATCCTCGAGAAATTGCGAAACGCCATCCCGGATGTGCCTCATTTTGAAACTCTACTGGATGGAAGAGTTGGATATCGCATATCTGCGAAAGACAGATTTGCCATCTTCGGGCAGTTAGGCGATCATGCGTTTCTATCCACCGCTCACGGCTCCAGGGGAATTGTAAGTGCACCACTTGCGGCCGAGGTGATTGCATCTCTTGCCTGCGGAATGCCGGTTCCTGTAGAGTCGGATCTGATGAATCACTTTCAGAACCGTTATGCGATCAAACACAAGCTATAGACTTGGGATGAAGATTGCTTTGGAAGGATCCTCAGTACCGCGAAGGCGAGACA
The DNA here is from genome assembly GCA_019694685.1 of Leptospirales bacterium. Taxonomy (GTDB): domain Bacteria; phylum Spirochaetota; class Leptospiria; order Leptospirales; family Leptonemataceae; genus JAEUSB01. Next base: position 38,736 of record JAIBBM010000017.1, on the reverse strand, counting down.
GATAGAGCGCGGCCGCACCGTCTGCGGGATTCTGGGAAAGAACGTATTCAAAGCAGCGAATCGCATCCTGATCATGTCCAATCATGAGTGCGTTGAAGCCTTTTTCAAATTCGACTTTGGTTGCAAGCATCACCTCAAGCTCCGGTCGGCCGTCGAGGATTTCCACCACGGATACCGGTCTGCTTTTTCCCTTCACTGGAACTCGACCGAGGAGGCGAAAGTGATACGCAAGAGAATCTTCCAAATTTACGAGGGTTTCTCCGCTGATTAGAATCGAAGATGCATACACCTTGGTTAAATGCTCTATGCGAGATGCAACGTTGACCACATCAGAGATCACAGTGCCTTCCATTCTTTCGTTTTCCCCAATGATTCCCATGATCAAGGTGCCTGTGTGGATGCCAATTCCCACATGAATGGGGGACCTGCCCTTGGTCGCTCGTTCCTTGTTGTAGCGAAGAATTTCATGTTGCATTTCAATGGCGCTTTTGACCGCGTCGTCTGCGCTCCTTGGAAATAGAGCCATGATGCCGTCGCCGATGTACTTATCAATCCAGCCCTCATGGTCACGAATGATGTGTCCCACACGCGAAAGGTATCCGTTCAAGAATTCAAACGTTTCTGCTGGTGTCATTTTCTCCGACATCGCAGTGAAATCTCGAATATCCGCAAAGACAACGGTCATCTCCTTCTGAATATGATCTCCCAGACGAACATCCGTGATGCTCTCTTTCTCCATGTAACCCAGAAACTCCGCAGGCATGAACCTGGTGTATGCCTGGTTTGTATCTATGAGACGAACGGACAAATCTTCCACTGCTCCAAACGCACTGGCAAAGCCGCGCGCCGTGACAAGGCCTTCGAACGCGAGAAACATAAGGAGCCCGGCAGGAGCAAAAGCCTGCGTATGAATGATGTCTTTTTCATTCAGTCCGTCGTTTACGATGGCAGCAAACAGAATCACCGCACCCGCAAACAGAAGGCGCGCGCCTTCCCTGTCGCGCCGCATCCCGTCCAAAAGCAGATAAAGCGAGTAGGCGCATTGCACCGCGAAGGCGACTTCAAAGAATGGAGTGATCTGGGTGAACAGGATTGGTTTTGTAAAAAGAGTAAAGAGAGTCAGAGCAACGGATGTGGCATAGTTTGCCGGGACAATCCACACAGGAGGAGTCAGGCGCAAAGCGAGCACCGTGTAGTGCACAAAAACAGATCCCGCAAAAAACCACGATATATAGTCCGTGCGAACGTACATGGAGTATGGCAGGTTCAGATAGAGTGGCACGAGATGAATTCCGGAAGATGCAAAATGAGCAAGCCCTGTAATACAAAGAACTCCTACCATCAAATGCGAAAGCTCGCGTCTCCTGAGTGCGAAAAGCCCCAGATGGTAGAACGCAACGATGATCAAAGCGCCGAGGGTTACAATTTCCCCCGCCACTCTTCTCAAAAGAAAAGTTTGAGCTGTCTTTTCGGAACCAAGGAGAATTCTCCCCGCTGAGATTTCGTAGTTATCAAAATTCGCAATCTGTAAGACAATTTCAGAATCTCCACCTTTCACATTCCAGAAAGATACGGATGGTTCGAGAGAAGGCTCATACTCAGGTGCAGAACAGGCGGGCGTTCCCGCACCGGCCACGACGCGTTCGTTCCAGAGGATGCGATGAGAGCTCAATTGCTTCCCTGAAATCAAACCCACCTTATTCACGCTCTCAGGCAGTCGCAGTTTGAGTTTCAGAGTGACGCAGCCGGTTTCGATTTTTTGAGAATGGAAATCGCTGTCCGCGGGCAGTCGGACGACCTGGAAGTCAGCCGGGCGCGGAGATAGCCCCGGGGCGAATAACCATTCGCCGTCCAGACTGATGACGTCGCTCTGAGAATCCCAGGATCTGAGATCGAGAACACCCTGCTCCGCTTCACCCGTGCGGACGGAGCAAGAGGCAAGAGCCAGAAGGATGCATGCGATCAGCGTGCGCATGTTCGATGAACGCAAGAAACGACCACCCGCGTCAGCCATTTTCCACCCGGGCGATGCATGATTTTTGTCTTACAAAAATCAGCGGGAAATTCTATTTCTTCCGGCTTGTCTTTGACTTCGTAGCTGTCTTTGACTTCGTAGCTGTCTTTGACTTCGTAGCTGTCTTTGACTTCGTAGCTTGCTTTGATTTCGCGGCTGGCTTTGACTTCGCGGCTGGCTTTGATTTCGCGGCTGGCTTTGATTTCGCGGCTGGCTTTGACTTCGTAGCTGGCTTTGATTTCGCCAATGGCTGTGGTCTTGCAGCAGGCGCTTTCTCTGGACTTGCACCTGCCTCGATGGCGAAGCCCGGAATGGAGGACAAAGTCTCCGCAAAACGCAGTACGTCAGGATCGCTGAAATGGGCTCCTGTGATCTGAATGCCAATGGGCAATCCTTTGCCATCCCTTCCCGCCGGCACACTCATCGCCGGCACACCGCCCAGATTCGCTGCAATGGTGAGGATATCCGATTGATACATAGCGATCGGGTTCTTTGCTTTTTCGCCGATTGCGAAGGCAGTCGTAGGAGACGTTGGCTGAAGAATGAAATCGAGGTTCTTAAAGAAATCTATATATTCTGCGCGCACGAGAGCTTTTGCTTTTTGCGCTTTGCCGTAGTATGCGTCAAAGTACCCGGCGGATAAAACAAACGTTCCAAGCAGAATGCGTCTTTTGACTTCAGGACCGAACCCTTCCGTTCTTGATCGAATATAGATCTCTTTGAGCTCTTCCCCTTTCGCGCGGTGTCCGTATCTGATTCCATCGAAGCGACTCAGATTGCTGGAAGCTTCTGCAGTTGCGAGGATATAGTAGATAGGAATTGAATATTCCCAGTACTCTGATTTGACGGGGACCATCTTCGCGCCCTTCGAAGCAAAATAGTCTACGGATTTCTGAACCGCGGCGAGAACTTCCGCGGCATAGCCGTCCTTCTTCTCCGGCAGGTAATATCCAATTCTGAGTTTACGAATTTCAGCGTCTGAATGCGCGCCACCAAACGGTGCAACTACTTTAGAAGAATCCGCGCTTGATGTAGAATCTCGCAGATCACGCCCGGCGATGGCCGCAAGCAACAAGGATGCATCCTGCGCGCTGCGAGCGAAAGGTCCGATCTGGTCAAGACTGGATGCAAACGCAACCAGGCCGTATCGCGAAACGGCCCCGTATGTGGGTTTGAGGCCGTGAATGCCACAGAAAGAAGCAGGCTGTCGAATCGATCCGCCTGTGTCTGAGCCGAGCGCAAGAGGCACAATGCCCGCACCTACTGCTGCGGCAGATCCGCCAGAGGATCCGCCAGGAACGCGAGATTCATCCCACGGATTTTTTGTAATCATGAAGGCAGAGTTTTCTGTCGAGGAACCCATGGCGAATTCGTCAAGATTGGTTCTACCAAAAAGAACTGCTCCATTCGCACGAAGACGTTCAATCACATGCGCATCGTAAGGCGCTTCAAAATTCTCAAGAATTTTGGAGGCGCAAGTTGTCTTTTCCCCTTTCGCGCAAATATTATCTTTGATCGCAACCGGAATGCCGTCGAGAATACCCAGTGATTTTCCATTCTTGCGTCGCGCATCTGACTCGCGGGCCTGCGAAAGCACCCTCTCTTCATCGAGAGCGAGAAAAATATTCAAGCTGGATCTTCTTTTTGCTTCTGCCAGACAACTTTGTGCGAGCTCAAGCGCCGTGTATTCACCGCGCTGCAGAGATTCTGCGTGAGCGAACGCCGTTTTTCTAATATCCATTATGATTACTCCGACTGAATCACGCCGGGTACAACGAAATGACCCGCTTCCCACTCAGGGGCAAATTTTGAAATTTCGCGCGGCGAAAGCTCGCCGACCGGTTCATCCGGCCTCGTAACAGCGGGACCGGGAACAGATGTCCCTTCTGCGCCGTGCAGATCAAGCTCCTCAATCGTCTTGACTGCATCAAGAATCTTGTTGAAATCCATGCGAAGGCCTTTGAGACCCGCATCTTCAGGATCGAGTCTGGCAAGGAACGCAAGGCTGCTGAATTGTTCTTCCGAGAGCATATTCCTCTACGCATCAGGTGAGCGATGTGTCAAGGAAAACACTGCCGCGAGAAATCAACGATTTCACTTGCGTTGCCACATGCCTCGCGTAGCCTTGCAGTGTTCTATGGAACATGCAACCACAGATGGGACCGGCCGCGATCCCACTCTCCTTGAAGACATTCGCATCATCTTTGCCACGATTCTGACAGACCCGGGAAGCTCACTGGCTTACGGCGCAGATGCCCTCATTCATGTTACGATCGGATTGATTGTTTCGAGCTACACTCTGGGAGTCCAGGCGACGTTCATTGCGGCCGGCATCGTGCTCGGAGTGTATTTCATCGCTATCCTGGTCTACAACAACATGTCCAAACATCACACGCACCGTGTGCTGGGCGGCGGCGCATTTGTTTCTGCCTTCATCACCTCGCAGTCCATCAAACATCATCCGCGTCTCAAGCGATTCGTTCATTTTCTTGGCAAGATTGGAACTGGCAGTTTGCTTTCTGATTTCCCAGCGACCCAGGCCATTTCACTGATTTCCGGCGTAGAAGCGCTTCACTACATCATACCTGCTGACTTTCAATTCAAAAGCGTAATCATTTTCATTTTCGCGCTCTCGTTTATCCAGAGATTTGGCCTGGGCAATCTCTCCAAATATATGATCTGGCCAGTCATCGCATTCTATGCGGTCAATCTCATCATCAACGGCTACGGAGTGGCCACAATTCTGTCTCATGGATGGAAAGCGCCTACGATCTCGGGGATGGAATCTCTGTCTGCAGATCACTTTCTCTATGTCATATTCCACGCAGTTGCAAATGGAGCCACTCTGATCACTGGAGTGGAAGTAGGTTATTCCTCTGTAAACATTCCGCATCACAAAGACAGAGCGATTCGCGTTTCTATGTGGGTGCTTTACGCTATCGTTCTGGTCACTTATACTCTGCAGATTGTAAACTTCCTGGGTCTCGGAGTTACCTTCGATGCAAACAGTCCTCCAGTGCCCATCTTGATTGCGGACCATTTAACAGGCCAGTACGGCGCTATCGCATTTGGAGCACTCACGGCAGTGATGCTTCTTCTCGCGGCGCAAACGGCTCAGACAGATTTTCCGCTCGAAATGCTTCGCGCTTCGCGCAGCAACTTCTTTCCTCGCGGAATCGGAGACATGGCCTGGAAACGCACAGTAAAGATTGGTGTACTGGGCGGACACGAAGGAGTCTATAACCCGCGCGCCACTGTGATTTTGGGCGTGCTCACATTCGTAATCGTCTACTTCTTCCCATCCAGTCATGCGATCGAAAGCATGTATGGTCTGGCTGTGATTCTAACCATGAACATTGGGATCTTCGCCTACCTGCTCAGACAAATTCGCGCTCACAAAATCAACGGCATGACTGTCATCGGCATGCTCGTGATGACAGTCATGCTCTTCAACATTGTGTACAACAAGTTTTTTGACGGCGCGTGGTTCGTGGTAGTACTGTTGTTCGCATACCTCGGAATCTTCGTTGTATCAGAAGCGATCTACGCCATCTGGCTGGAAAAACTCAACGTAGTGCCGCTCGAACTTGGTCTGTGGTATCCCATATTCAACGATCGCAAGGTAGACTATAAAAACATTGTTCTAGTTTCCAAGTTCCATCCCGGCGTGATTCACTTCTTGAAAAACTATGTGAAAAGCGGCCACATCCCCCTTGTAGTTCACTTTCGCACGGATTTTGACGAAGATGTGCCAGCACAGGTTCCGGCCTGGTACAAGAACATAGACGTACCCGAAAGCACAGATACAATCACAGCCATCACGCGATACGTAAAACGCATGAAGCCACAGCGGGTGCATCTGATTCCTGCCCTCGTGCGAGGAATTGATCCGATCAGTCGCTACTACTTTGGAAATTCCATGGAGCGTCTGAAGTACGCAGTCTCACAATTCGCAGACTTACAGGTGGAATACAATAAAGAGAGAATTCACATCCGCGTGGGCGACATTGTCAAAAGATTGTTCCCGCGCCTTGGCGATAGGTTCTTCTCCGATCAAAAACCTACAGCCGAAGGTTGAACCCTTTCAACCTCGGACCCTATGAGCGCTTCGCTTGCAAGCTTCCCTTATTAGAAGGGAAGCTTGTTGAGTAGCTCTTTGCCAACGCCCGGAATCTTCTGATCCAGTTTGTTTTTCAAAATATCTTTGACGCTCCCTGTAAGTACTTCCGTCAAACTCGGAAGTTCTGCCAGAAGCTTCACACTCGGGTTCGCGAAATTTCCCAGGGATGCAAATGGCAGATCCACCTGTCCGTTCTGGATCAACTTGCCAAGAACCCTGTTTCGCACGTCCTCTACGCTCTGCCCTTTGAGTTTCTTTTCAATGCCCCTGTCAAATCGCGCGAGGATCTCTTTTGATTCTGCTTCCGTGGCGCGCACAGACGCGTTGAAATTGTGTTCGTTCGTCGCGCAATTGATTGTGCTTCCCTTCTTGAGCAGTAGATCGTAGTTCGCGGTTGGAAACACTGTGTCATCCAGAAACGTAACGAGTGCGTGAGAGTATCTCACTCTAACATTTACGTCGCGAAGAAGAACTGCTTTTTCAGAAAGCTTTTTCCAGGAGAATCCTACCTGACTGAGAACGGGAAGTTCACCGGCGAGCTGATCAAAAATCGCCATACCAGTGATGAAAGAATCTTTCTTAACCACGAGGGCGTACTCTACTCCTGTACTGACTTCCCCGGTTTTGGAATCAAACGGAGTCACATTGCCACTCGAGCGAATGAGAAAACTCGCAGCGTCCGTCTGTTTGGCGCTGATAACATTTACGTTGGCATCGAAATCAAGATGTGCATTGTTGTGTTTGACCAGATCTGCCGGATCAATATCGATCGAATCAATTACTAGAGCCAGGCCGCTGATTCGGATGAGCTGCCCCGTTTTCTGCATCAATAAATTGACAGTAGCATCTTTGAGTCCGATCTCGCGCAAATCCGCGGATATAGGAAGGTCTTTTGCGCTGAAGGGTTTCTCCTCTTCTTTCGCTGCTGTTTCCGCTGGCTTTTCAGCCAGCGCCGGATTTGGCTTTCTGCCCACAATCAACGGTTTTTGAAACAATGGCTTCAGACTGTTACCACCATTGGCGAATAACGTCATAGAAACAACCGGACTGCTCAGCATGAATCGATTGAGTTCAAACTTTCTGCGAAGCAAAGGTAGAAGGCTAAATTTCAGATCAATCTTGCCAATCGTGACGACGGAACCTTTCATAGGAGGCCTCTCCGAAAGAGGTGTGCCCTGATTTGCAAAAGAGTCCCGGGCCCCGAGACTGACTCCTTCGAGTTCCACAGATGACATGGCGGAAAACAGGCTCACGTTTAGCTTACGAACTTCCGCTCGAACGTTTAAGTTCGATTCTATTTGCTGCACGAGGAAGTTTTCATTCAAAACTACTTTGAGGGCATACCAGGCACTGGCTGAAACGAGCGCAAGGATGACAAAGAGCGGAATTACAACGAAGTACAGAATCTTTTTCATACGGCCTCGCGCCAATTCTGCGACACAAAGCACGTTTATGGAAGCAAAAATTTAGAATTCAAGAAACGCGAAAGAGTTTTCCGAGCAAGGTGAACCTGCGTCCAAAAATCAAGCGCAAGACTGAAAAGAAATACTGCCATTGCTCCGATGTGGTTTCGGTTCGCACAGAACCATACCTTCTGTATAGAGACACAGGGATTTCAATGCATCTCATATGGAAACGAAGAATGCCTATCATCATTTCCGCAAGATACGTGCGGTCCGTGGCGCGAAGCTCCTCTGCGATTTTCAAGAATGAATCTTTCCAGATGGCTCTATAAATACAGCCAATGTCTGTGAAGCGTGGTTCCAGATCCCACCACAGAATCTCAAGAAGTTTGCCAAGGGCCACATTGAGCCAGCGATACAGCGGTCCAAGATTCGTTCCCTGTTCCATGAGCTGTCTGGTAGTGCGCGTACCCACAACCATATCACTGTCTTTCATGTATTCGAGAAGTTTGGGAAGATCGTTCGCACGGAAATTTCCATCTGCAGTAGCCAGCACCAGTATGTCTCCGGATGCCTCTCTGAAAGCACGGTAGATGATTTGCGCTCCGTGAGGATTGCCGGCAGATTCTGTTGCCTGAATGACTTTCGCACCTGCCTTGCGAGCAATCTCCACGGTGCGATCCGAACTTCCCATATCCGCTACAATGATTTCATTTACACGACCTCTGAAGTCCTGAAGAACATCCGGAAGAGTGCGCTCATTGTTGAATGCAGGAACGACCAGAGTGGTGCGGAATTTGTGAAATTTTTCTGAGCGAATTCTGCAGGTCGCGGAATAGTAATCCGCAAGAGAATTGATATTATAGTATCTGCCTTTTACGAGCCCCGCATGAACTTCGTATTTGTGAGACATCAAATCGATCACATCTGTGAGTTCCACGACGCCTGATTTGTTAGATGGAGGTGTCTCTCTGAATGCTTTGAAGTACTCTGGACTAAAAATGTAAGTACCTAGCCCCAGAAGATCGTTCGGTGGGCTGTCCGGTTTTTCCACCAGCTTCATGACTCGGGTGCCCTCGAGTTCTACAGAGTAGTTCTTGCGAATCTCAGACAAAAGATCCGATTTCAAAACAGCAATCATCGCCTCTGCTTTCTTCTTCTGGCTCCACAGCTTTGCCAGAGCCTGGTGGTTCATATCCATGTAGAATTCGTCGCCGAGAATGACCGAAAAATCGCCGTCAATCCTGTCTCCAAGAGCAGCAATGTCCGACGCAAGGCCTTTTCCAGTCCATTCTGCAGTGTGGATCTTCGCATGCGGATAATGGCGGCGGATTCGCTCCACTTCGGAAAGAACCTGTTCCTTCAAATGTCCAACGATGATGTAGAGTTCAGGGACTTTCAATACTTTCAGTTGTATGTAGACGTTCTTCTCAAGAAGCGTTTGATTCTCAAATGTGAAGAGAGGCTTTGGGACGTAACTCGTTCTTGGATACGCCCGGGTGCCTTTGCCCGCGGCTGCAATCACACCATACTTCAGTGGTCGGCCAGACATTGGTAGAGAGGGCGGGAGAACGGTCTCGGCGTCAAACACAACAAAATTCGGTTTTCCCTCGGGAGCCAGCGGCCAGGATGCCGGGAGTCATATGAAAGCAACCACCTTCGGAGAACTCAAGTCACAGGGATACAGATACAGGTCCGTTCGCACGGAAATGGCTGAAAACCTGGCCGCGAAAATCCGTTCCAAACAACAGATCTTTCCTGAAATCCACGGTTATGAAGATACAGTCATTCCACAGTTGACGCACGCGATTCTGTCGGGTCATAACATTGCCATCCTCGGAGAAAAAGGCCAGGCGAAATCTCGCATCATGCGCTCTCTAACCACTTTGCTCGATGACGAATTCCCGGTTCTCACCGGGACGGAAATTCCTGAGAGCCCTTTTCATCCTATCACCGCACTCGGAAGACAGCACGTCGCTGCCGGCGACTCCGCTCCGATTCGCTGGCTTTCGCGCGATGAACGCTACGGAGAGAGACTTGCTCCTGGAAGCAGAATCGCAGACATCATTGGAGACCTGGATCCTTCGCGCATCATTGCCGGAGAATCCCTGGGAAGCGAAAGCGCTCTTCACTACGGACTTCTGCCAAGGATGAATCACGGAATCTTCGCCATCAATGAACTGCCGGATCTCGATTATCTGGTGCAGGTCGCTCTCTTCAACGTTCTAGAAGAAGCCGACATCCAGATTCGCGGCCTACCCATTCGAATTCCACTCGATGTATTTGTATGCTTCACCGCGAACCCTGCAGACTATTCCAGATCAGGAAAAATCATCACACAGCTGAAAGATAGAATCGGAGCTGAAATTAGAACTCACTATCCGAAAGCGCGTTCCGTTGGTCTGGCCATCACTCGCCAGGAAATCCAAAACCTGATCGTAGATCCACGCATCATCGTGCCGGAGTTCATGGAAAACATTATTGAAGAGATCACAATCCAGGCACGCATGTCTCCAGTGGTGAACCAGAAGTCAGGCGTTTCTGCGAGACTGAGCATTGCAAACTATGAAACTGCAACCGCTTCGGCCAGAAGACGTGCCCTTCTCCTCGGAGAAAATCCAGGCCATGTAAGACTCACGGACCTGGGCAACCTCTTTGCTTCTAGCTCTGGGAAGATCGAACTCGATCCATACCGCGATGAAGCTGTGACTGAGTTTCAGGTGATTCAGAAAATCATAGATGAGGCAATCCGCGAAGTCTTCCTGGAGTACTTTCCTCTAAAGAAGTATGAGCCAACCATGGATCAAGTCGCCAAACAAATCTTCGAAGCAAAAGGCCTCGAAATATCAGACACAATGAATGTGGAATCGTATCGCGACATTCTGAAAAAAGTTCCGGCCCTGTTTGACTTTATGCGGGATCGAGGGTGGGACTCGGATTCGCAGACTCTTGCATGCGGAGTGGAGTTCATCCTGGAAGGCCTCGCAGTGAATCAGAAGCTATCGAGAAGAAAGCTCGGTGAAATCGTATCGTTCAAATCAGTGGACATCTACTGAGCCGGGATCGGCTTTTGGATTGATCCCTGAGTCGATTCTGACAGTTTTGCCTGGATGAAACAGCACACCCGAGGCCTGGGCCTTTACTTCATTGCCTCGGGCACGGCCGCCGCGGTGAACTTTGGATCGCGTTTTGTATATGATTCATTCTTCACATTCGGGACGAGTGTAGTGCTTGCCTATTGCACCGGCATGTTCGTCAACTTTTCGCTCAGCAAGCTCTTTGTCTTCGACGCACGCACTTCGGGTAGAACCTGGCGCGAATTCACAAAGTTCATCGCAGTGGCTTCCCTGGGGCTCGTAGTTACGTACGGCGTTTCCATGGGCGCGGTCTGGTTTTTCGAACGATGGTCGTTTGGAATCTCAGTGGAGCTATACCACACCCTGGCTCACGTCGCCGGGATGGGGGCCGGTTTCGTTGCGAACTTCATCGGGCACAAGCTCATTTCTTTTCGCGAAACAGGCCTGTGGGATGCATTCCGCAAACGGGAAAAGTAATTGAGACACAGACTCTAACATCCATTTTGACCGCATGAAGGTTGCAGTCATCGGGGCCGGTCCCGCGGGAGTCACGGCGGCATATTTGCTCGTAAAAGGCGGGGCGCAGGTAGATCTCTACGAAGCCAGCGGGGACGTAGGTGGATTGGCCCGTTCCATCAACCTGTGGAATCAGAGAGTGGATCTTGGCCCTCACCGCTTCTTTTCCAGCGACACACGCGTCAATGAACTGTGGCTGGAACTGGCTCGCCAGGACTTTGAAATGGTGGATCGCCTCACGCGCATCTTTTACAAAAATAAGTTCTTCTTCTATCCTCTTAAACCATTCAACGCGCTGTTCAATCTCGGGCCCATTGAATCTGTACTGTGCTTTCTCAGCTATCTGAAAGAAAAAGTAAAACCAACGCCGGATGACGGATCTTTTGAAACCTGGGTGACCGGAAGATTCGGCAAAAAGTTGTTTTCTATTTTCTTCAAGACCTACAGCGAAAAGCTCTGGGGCATCAGCTGCAAAGACCTGGATGCAGAGTTCGCCGCGCAAAGAATTAAGAAACTCTCTCTGTGGGAAGCAGTGAAGAACGCTCTCTTCGGAGGTCGCGGAAACAAACATAAAACTCTCGTGGACCAGTTTGCATACCCGTCAGGCGGCACTGGAATGATCTACGAACGCATGGCAGATTTCATTCGAAGCAAAGGCAGTAACGTAATGCTCAAGACTCCTGTGCAGAGAGTCATCACAGAAAACGGAAAAGCAACTGCCATTGAAACAGAAGGCGGACGCACAGAGAAATATGATCATGTAGTTTCCTCTATGCCCATCACTCTGCTCGTGAGCAGACTTCCAGAAGTTCCAGAGCCCATCAAAGAATTTTCGAAAAAACTAAAATTCAGAAACACAGTGCTCGTTTACGTGGAAGTGAAAGCAAAAGATCTATTTCCGGACAACTGGCTCTATGTGCATTCAGACAATCTACTCATGGGACGACTGACGAACTTTCGCAACTGGGTACCAGAACTCTACGGCAAAGAAGAATCCACGATCATGGTTCTCGAATACTGGTGCTATGACGAAGACGCATTCTGGACTCGCACAGATGAAGACTTAATCGAGCTCGCTAAAAAAGAACTCAAATCCACCGGGCTCATCGGCAACGCGGAAATGCCTCGCGGGCATGTTCATCGCATTCATCGCTGCTATCCTGTCTATGACCGTGGTTACAAAGAAAGACTTAAGCCAGTGGAAGACTATCTCTCGAGTGTTGGGAACCTCAGCGTCATCGGAAGATATGGCGCGTTCAAGTACAACAACCAGGATCATTCTATTCTTATGGGAATCCTGGCCTCTGAAAACATTCTTCACGGCAAAAACAACAATCTGTGGGATATCAACACTGACTACGAATACCAGGAATCCTCCAAAATCACCAAAACAGGGCTGGTAAAAGGATAGTGGACGTTCTGGTTGTAGGCGGATGCGGCTACATAGGCTCGCATGCATGCAAGATTCTTTCGGAAAAAGGCTACAACGTAATCAACCTCGACAATCTAAGCCGGGGTCATCGAGAATTCGCGCAATGGGGCACTCTGTACGAGGGAGATCTCGGGAATTCGGATCTACTCGATCAGATTTTTTCGCGACACAAAATTGAAGTCGTGATGCATTTTGCAGCACTGGCTTACGTGGGAGAATCAGTCACAAAACCGGATATTTACTACCAGAATAATGTGCAAAAGCCGCTCGTCTTGCTTGATGCGATGCGAAAGCACAAAGTAGAATATTTCATTTTCTCTTCCACGTGCGCAACGTATGGAGAACTCACTCCGGAAAGCATTCCAGTGCGAGAGGATTGCGCGCAGAATCCGGTGAATCCTTACGGCAGATCTAAATACTTCTTTGAACAGATTCTCCTGGACTACGAAAAAGCATACGGACTGAAATCCTTGTTTTTTCGGTATTTCAATGCTGCAGGCGCGGACCCGTCAGGCGCCATTGGTGAATGGCACGAACCGGAGACGCACCTGATCCCTCTGATTTTCCAGGCAACTCTGGGTGTAGTGCCCGAACTCACCGTATTTGGCTCTGATTACGTCATTCCGGGCGGCAATGGAGACGGAACCGCAGTTCGCGATTACATTCACATAAACGATCTCGTACAGGCTCACATACTCGGAATCGATTATTTAAGAAGAATCAACAAAACAGAAGCCTTCAACCTGGGAAATGGTAAAGGGTTCTCTGTACTGGAAATGATTCAGACAGGCGAGAGAATCACAGGAATGAAAGTTCCCTACAAACTCGGCCCAAGAAGAGCCGGAGATCCTCCTGTTCTGGTGGGTGCGGCAGAAAAGGCGCGAAATCTACTGGGATGGAAACCAGAATTCCCTCACATTGAGCGAATTATGGAAACTGCCTGGAACTGGGAAAAGAAATTCAGAAAGAAATAAGCGCCGCAGCTAGGCTGCGAAATGCAAATAGAGAATTCTGGAACCGAGTCCAATGAGCACAATGCCACCGAGTGCCCCGGCGTGAGAACCAATCGCCGCTCCCAGTTTTGCTCCCGCATACGTGCCAACCAGTGAAATCAACAGTGTCATAACTGCGATGACGGGAACTGCGTTGATTAGATGAGGATCCGTGAGGGCAAGTCCTGCGCAAGCCATGATCGAATCAATGCTCGTTGCCACAGACATGAGCAAAATGACTCGCAAAGCCAGAGATGGTGCCTCTTCGTCATCATCAGATTTATAGGCATCTCGAATCATCTTAATGCCAATTCCGACTAACAGCACAAAGGCGATCCAGTGATCCACTTTTTCTAGATAGCGGGCAGCGAAAGATCCGGCCAGAACGCCAATGAGAGAAAAGGCCCCCTGGACCAGAGCCATGCTCAAACCAAGACGAAGCGCTTCGCGTACGCGAAACTCTTTTAGAAAATTCCCACAAACCACGGAGACCGCCAGAGTATCCATTGTAAGAGCGAGAGCGAGAACCACGTAACCTGCGAATTCTATCATTTTGCCCGCCTGATCCGCGCGATGAATTCCCTGCAAATCTGTTCCTGCGTGGCTCCATCGCAATCTGCTTCTGTTTTTACTATCTCTGCCATCTGAGAGCGCTCCAGAGTAGTCATGACAGATTTCAATGCGCCGAGCGCCTGAGCACCCGCCTTCTGAATGATCACCTTGATCTTCATCTTAGAACTGATGCCCGTCTGCTCTTTCTGCCAGTACAGATGTCTGAGCTCCGCCCCCGTAGCCTCCAGATTTTCCAGAATAGCAGCACCCAGGGTGGCCGCAGCATATCCGGAGGAACTAGAAATCACGCGCGGCTCTGATTTGCCGCCTTGCGCGTCCAGATTCTTTGCAAGAGGTGCCTGAGATTTCGCTGCCGGAGCGCTGGACGAGGCGCGGGGTGTAGCGGCCGCCTCAGAAACAGTGCGAGGCTTCCAGGCTTTTACTTCGCGGCCCGGCGTCGCCTCGCGTTTCTGAGGCGCGTCTTTTGGCTTCTTGCCCGCACGGGGAAAATCCGCCCGTTCAAACTCCTGATCCGGTTCCCAGGATTTCATTTGTGCGCTCCGCTTTTCCAGAAATCGTGTCCCGCATGGACGCTTCGTCCACTGAAAAACCAACATCACCTCTGGAAAGAGAGATTTCGCGTCGTCGCACGTTCGCTATCATCGCTCACCCCGATGCAGGGAAGACCACGCTAACGGAAAAATTGCTGCTGTACGGAGGAGCCATCCAGCTGGCGGGTCATGTACGCGCAAGAAGGGACAGACGCAAAACGAGATCGGACTGGATGACCATGGAACAAGAGCGTGGAATCTCCATCAGCACGGCCGCGCTTCAATTTGAATACAACGGTTACAGAATGAATCTCCTGGATACACCGGGCCATGAAGATTTTTCCGAGGATACGTATCGCACGCTGATGGCAGCGGACTGCGCTATCATGCTTCTGGATGCTTCTCGCGGTGTAGAGCCACAGACGATCAAGCTCTTCAAGGTATGCCGCGAAAGAGGAATTCCGATCATCACCTTCATCAACAAGATGGACCTTCCCGCCAAAGATCCATTCTCTCTCCTGGACGAAGTGGAAAAGGTCCTGGGAATCACCGCGATTCCGCTTCTATGGCCCATGGGTTCAGGAAAAGACTTTCGCGGAGTCTACGATCTGGTGGAAAAGAAGGTACATCGCTACGAAAGAGTAGCAGGTGGCGCTTCCCAGGTTCCGGTAACGGTAGGCGGCATTGATGACCCGACTCTCGATGAGATTATGGACGAATATACCGCCCGCGTCTTCCGCGAAGGTGCAGATCTGGTGCAGAACGCACTGCCGCCCTTCAGTCAGGAAGATTTCATCGCAGGTACAATTACTCCTGTGTTCTTTGGTTCTGCTGTTACAAACTTCGGGGTGCAGTTGTTTCTGAACAACTTCCTGACTCTTGCCCCACAACCACCGCCTGTGCATCTCACAGACGGAACAGATCTACTTCCATCGAGCCCGGTTTTCACCGGATTCATTTTCAAGCTTCAGGCAAACATGAATCGCGCTCATCGCGACCGTGTCGCATTCCTTCGGATCACAAGCGGGAAATTCGAACGGGGGATGACTGCGTTTGTTCCGCGACTCGGCAAGCAGGTTCACCTTACAAACCCCGTCGCATTCTTCGGGCAAGAACGCTCTACGATTGACGACGCCTATCCAGGCGACATCATTGGGATGATCAATCCGGGCACCTATCACATTGGGGACATTCTATCCACCGGTAAGCCGCCCGCATTTCCAGATCTTCCCAGATTCGCGCCGGATATGTTCGCAAGCCTCATTCCAACGGACACATCCAAACTCAAACAGTTCAAGAAAGGAATTCAGGAACTGGCAGAGGAAGGGGTCGTTCAAATATTTTCAACACAGGATGGCAGTGTGGTCATCGGGGCTGCGGGCCAGCTTCAGTTTGAAGTGTTTCGTTTTCGCATGGAAGATGAATATGGTGCGCCCTGCAGACTCGAGGTGATGCCGTTTGAATGCTCCAGGTGGATTCGTCCTTCTGACGCGAACAAATTCAGCTCTTATGACAGGATTGTAAAAGATGAAAAAGGGCGAACAGTTGTGCTATTTAAGAGCGAATATCGTCTAAAGAGTTTTCTACAGACAAATGCTGATATTCCGGTTTACGATCACCCTCCTCAGGCGGATTGAATGACTAAACGCCCCGATTCACTGAAAGGACATTTCCTGATTTCGGAAGCGAACATGTCTGATCCCAATTTTTTTCAGACAGTCGTTCTCATGGTGGAACACAATGCGGAAGGCGCATTTGGCCTCGTGGTAAATAGAAGATCACGACTCGTTCTATCTGACATCCTTCCTGGTTTCGCGCATAACCGCGGGGCCAGCACTCCCATCTACGTCGGCGGCCCGGTGCAACAGGAATATCTTTTTGTATTGCATTCGGATCTTCCGGACGCGGAGGCAGGCTCAGAGTATCGCAGCATTCCAGTCAAAGGAGTCAATTTCGAACCCGCATTCAGACGAATCGAAAACTACTTCAACGAAGAAAACTGGAATGCAATTCCAGCAGATGATCGCCCGAGAATTCATTTATACCTTGGATATTCTGGCTGGGCGCCAGGCCAGCTGGAACAGGAAATGGATCGCGGAAGCTGGATCATTCACCCTGCATCTGCGAAGATCGTCTTTCACGAGAATCCGGAGGAAGGCTGGGCCAACGCTCTACGTGACAAAGGCGGCATCTACCGCGTATTCGCAGACACAAACCCGGATCCTGGACTCAACTGATCACGAGAGTTCCGGATCCAGAACCCTGTGCATGGCCGCCATGAGCCCCGACTTTGAAATTGGTTTTCCCAGATGATGTGCGAAACCTGCTTCGAGTGACCGCGTCACCTCTTCTGCGATGACGCTCGCGGATACTGCGATCACCGGTGTATGCTTCTGACCAATTTGGTTTTCGATCTTTCGCATTTCAGATAGAATTTCGTAGCCACTCATATCTGGAAGATGGAGATCCATCAGCACGATATCAAATTTCTTTTTTGAGAAAGACTCAATGGCCGTGGCTCCGTCAGGCGCCACTGTGAGTAAAAACTGCGGAGGCTTTAAGAATGCTTCCATGAGGGTTCTGTTCACGCCGTCGTCTTCTACATACAAAACAGCAACAGAGCCTTCCGGAAAACTCTTAATACCGGTCTTTGACTCCACTGGAACTACGCCAGTAACAGGCATGAAGAGAGGCAAACTCACTATGAATGCGCTACCCTCCGACTTCTTACTGCGCAGCTCAATGACGCCGTCCATTTGCGCACAGAGTTCACGACAAATCGCAAGGCCAAGACCTGTCCCGTCCGCCGTTGCTGTTGTGACGTCTCCCTGTTCAAACGCATCAAACACAGAAGTCACTTTTTCCGCACTGATTCCACGGCCGCTGTCTTCTACTGAATAGATAATTCTTTCCAACCCTCCGGATGCATCCGTTCGCACTCGCAGAGAGATTCCACCTTTTTCGGTAAACTTCACTGCATTGTGCATTAGATTCACCAGAATTTGCCGCACGCTTCCCTCGTCTCCTGACACGACTCGAGGCAAAGCTGGATCCACTTCAATATGGACTCCGAGGTCCTTGCTCGTCAGCGCACTTCGAAATAGCTCCGCTACTTGATTCAGTACCAGGGCCGGCTCATAATTTTCTCGCACGAGAGTGATGCGATTTTCCGTACGCGCCAGCTCGAGCACCTGATTTACAATGTGCAGCAAATGCCGACCGGAATTCATCATGATGCGAAGATATTCTTTCTGCTCTGGCTCATGAAGTTTTTCTCCGAGGACTTCTCCGATCCCAAGAACGCCATTGAGCGGCGTGCGAATCTCGTGACTCATTCTGGATAGAAAGCGAGCGCGTGTCTGCGCTGCCTGGCGATATGTATCAAGGAGTCTGTGAGCGCTTGTCTCGCGGGCTACCATAACGTAGAAGAAAACAAAGAAAGAAACGAACATGGCTGTATACCATTCAGTCACAGGGACAATGGGGCTATCTCCTCGAATGCCCCATACGTCAGACAAAAGCCTGATGGTGATGGCTCGAACAAAAGCTAGGACTCCGTAGAATATGCCCCATTTGAGCGGTAGCATGTAGACAGAGGCCGCAAATAGAACGAGGACATTCAGCAGCGGAGCAATTGTCCCGGAGGAAGTAACAAATTGATTGAGACCGGTTGTGATCGATGCAAGGAGTGCCAGTGCATGCGCTGCTGGATTCAGCTTCCGTTTCAGTGCAAGCACAAGTGAAATCAATGCACCCACCATGAGCACGCAGTTGATGAGAGCGGGCAACTTCAAGCCGGCATTCCAGCGTATAATACTCTGGATTACAGTGACCGGAAAAACAACGGAAGATAGCGCAATGACAAAGCGCAGCTTTTGCGCTTCGAGTTTGCGCAGAAACTCTTCCGGACTCGACATATCAATGCCGCCTAACGCCGCCGTTTTCTTGACGATTTCCTTCTGGACGCGCCACCGCCTGAAACGGTGATCTCTGGAGCTTTCTGCGACGCAGCGGGAAGGCCTCCCGGGCCTACACCCGGGCCCGAAGTGCTTTCAAAGCTACCCAGAGACTGATGCTGTTCCTGACCCACCGGCTGACGCCTGCTGGTCTGCTGGATGGGCCCCTGAACTTCCACGCGAAACAGGAATTCAGTGATTTGTTCTTTGATCAATTGAACGAGCGCATCAAAGAGACGGAATCCCTGAATCTTGTATTCTACGAGAGGATTTCTTTCAGAATACGAAATGGCCCAGATGCCTTCGCGAAGGTGATCCATCGCATAGAGGTGATCTTTCCAGCGCGCATCAATTACATCGAGGGCGATTCTTCTTTCAATGTAGCTAAAGTTTTCTCCGCCAATCGATGCTGCGTGGGCATCGTAGTGCTCGATAGATTTCTCCACGATATGATCGTAGAGGGTTTCCAGAGGATTGCGAACGCGTTTGTAGTCATCCGCGTCAAGATTCAGATCCAGGCCAAGCACCGTGCGCGTCCATTCTTTCAGGCTCTCCAGATCCCATCTAAAGGGATCCGATCCTTCGCAGAACTCAAGAACTTTGTTCTCAATGACTTCGTTCATCCATTCCCGCAAATGCGCGCGAACATTCTCGTTGCTCATGAGCTTGTTGCGTTCCGCGTAAATGAATTCGCGCTGGCGATTCATCACATCATCGTATTCCAGAAGATGTTTACGCATGTCAAAGTTGTGATTTTCCACACGCTTCTGTGCGCGGGCAATCGCGCGATCCACCATGCCTGCTTCGAGCTCCTGCCCTTCGGTCATGCCCAGACGTTCCATGATATTCATCAGACGCTGTCCGCCAAAGAGGCGCATCAGCTGATCTTCTAGACTGAGATAGAAACGACTGGATCCTGGATCCCCCTGTCTGCCAGAACGACCGCGCAACTGGTTGTCAATCCTGCGAGCTTCATGTCTTTCCGTTCCCAGAATATGAAGGCCACCCAGTTCTTTTACTTCCTTGTGACTTTTCAGCCAGATTTCAGCGCGATCTGCAATGGCCTTGGCGAGATCTTTGCGAGCAGCTGTGTCCAGTGTGGAAATGAGATTTCGCGCTTCCGCGAATTCTTTCTTTAAAACTGCGTTTCTAAACTTTGCAGATGCTTCATCTGTTTCTTCTAGCTCTTCGAGATCTTTGAGATAGCGCGCAGCACCACCAAGAACAATGTCGGTTCCGCGACCCGCCATGTTTGTGGCCACAGTGACCGCTCCCGGCACACCGGCGTTTTCTACAATCTCAGCTTCGCGCTCGTGGTGCTTTGCGTTGAGGACACTGTGCGGGATACCAGCCTTCTTCAGAAGTCCAGAAAGCATCTCGGATTTTTCAATCGAAATTGTTCCAACCAGAACTGGTTGACGCTTGGCATGAAGGGCCGCCAGTTCCTGAACGATTGCATTGAATTTTTCACGTTCACTTCTATAGACCCGATCCGGATGATCAATTCTCTGCACGCGAACGTTAGTCGGAATTACAACGACTTCCAGGCGATAGATCTTCTTGAATTCCTCTGATTCCGTATCCGCAGTACCGGTCATGCCTGCAAGTTTGTTATAGATGCGAAAGAAGTTCTGAAAAGTAATAGAAGCCAGCGTCTGAGTTTCCTGACGAATCTCCACGCCTTCTTTGGCCTCTATGGCCTGATGCAAACCGTCTGAGTACCGGCGGCCTTCCATGAGACGCCCAGTGTGCTCATCGACGATCATCACCTCGCCTTCGCGAACCCAGTAGTCCACTTCATGCTTGTATACAAGATGAGCACGCAGCGCCTGAGTCGTATGCGCCACAAGCTCCACGTTTTCCGGAGCGTACAGATTCTCTACCTGGAGAATCTCTTCCATTTTGTGAACACCGGCTTCTGTGAGAGTCACGTTGCGCGATTTTTCGTCCACATCGTAGTAGAAACCGAAAATAACGTGAGGCTCTTCTTTCCCAGGCTCTACTTCGCGGGGCGGCGGTTCTGGAGCCTTATCCTCTTCCTGAATCAGGCGAATGATGGCCTTGTCGATGCTCGCGTATTTGTCCGTATTTTCATCCGTCGGACCCGAGATGATGAGGGGCGTGCGAGCTTCATCGATCAAAATCGAGTCTACTTCGTCCACAATACCAAAGTTATGTGGTCTCTGAACGCGATACTCAGGTTCAGAAACCATGTTGTCTCTCAAGTAGTCAAAGCCGTATTCGTTGTTCGTTCCATAAGTAATGTCGCTGTTATAGGCCTGCTTTCTTTCTTCCGTAGAAAGGTTGTGCTGAATGACTCCCACGCTCACACCTAACAGATCGTAGATGGGCTTCATCCAGGTGGCGTCGCGTCTGGCCAGGTAGTCATTGACTGTTACAATGTGAACTCCCTTACCTGACAATGAGTTGAGATAAATAGCGCTGGTTGCAGTGAGAGTCTTACCTTCTCCCGTTTTCATTTCAGCGATTTTGCCCTGATGAAGAACCATGCCACCAATCAACTGCACATCAAAGTGACGCAGGCCCAGAGTTCGAACGGATGCTTCGCGCACACATGCGAATGCTTCAGGGAGGATGTCGTCGAGTGTTTCGCCTCTGGCAAGTCGTGCTTTGAATTCAGCCGTCTTTGCACCGAGCTCTTCATTGCTCAAAGCCTTCAGTGAGGGTTCAAGTGAATTGATTTTTTCAACGATGGGCAGGAGTTTGCGTATATCGCGCTCATGCTTTGAGCCGAAGATGAGCGTCAGAGCCTTCTGAAACATAATCTGTCAAATTCCCCGGCGGACACAAGGAATCCACCGTTTTTCAGGCGGATAAGAGCAAGTCTCTTCGCTCGAAGAATGAATGAACAGCATAGACTACAAAGTAAGCACCCAAGATATCAATCGTGTAGTGCTCATGCGTTAAAATGAGTAAAGCAACTGTGACTATATGAAAGAACACAGATACCGTCCTGATCCACCCCCGGGTTACGAGACAAAAAAGGAATGTGGTTGCGGTATGCCCTGAGAAGAAAAGATCCTGGGTCAAATAGGCGGCAGACAAACCACTTCCTCCGTACAGAACATCGAGAGGAATCCACTGCCGTATCAGGAGGGGAAGAGTGATCGATTCCCGGGTCAAAGAAAGCATGGCGGGTGGCGCATCTGACATCACAGCGAGAGGTGGACCAAGACTGGTTGCGAAAATGAAGAGTCCGCGAAATACAGTGACTACTGCGCCCACGCGCATATAGTTCACGCAGGCCATGGGACTGCGAATCGCCAGAAACGCAATGAAGACCAGTACTCCAGGTAGCCAGATGGTTGAATTGTATACAGCAAGAGTGCGATCGGCGTGTATCCACTCGTGAAGTCGATCCGGCAAAGTGGGTCCGCGCGTAGTCTCCGCGAGAAGACAAAACGTCTGCATGATCACGTAAGAAGAATACTGATAGAAAATTCCGAGTGCGATCTCTCGTCGTGGGTAACTCATGGGACAATCGTGTCCAAAAACCAATCGGACCGATTGCCTGCAACATCTTCCATGCGAATGCTCAGAAGCGCGCCATCGCGCGCGAAGGACCTGGGAACGCTGACCGCCACCACACTGCGATCCGCCTTCCACGTATACGGGTACGAATTTCCGTTCAGCAAGACTTGCAAAGTTTCCGGACGAACTCCGCTGCCTGCGTCAGATATATAGTATTCGCGAAACCATCCTCCGGTTTCTGGATCACGATCCTCTTTTGTGTCAGGCGTTAGACCACCGTAAAGCATCACACGTTCCACTCGAGGCGCAATTTTGTCATAAAGCGGAACAATCCAACCTTCTCCGCGGTACATGGGAAAATCAAATGCAGTGGAAGCACCCGCAGCCTTCCCCGCGCCAATCAGATTGACTGCTCTGGAAACAGGATGCACCACGTAGAGAGAAGCATTCGCAAACTGCCCGTGATACTGCAACCTGAGGCCATCGCGCATGGTTAGATCCCTGCCGCTCAAATAGAAAGATGGGCCAGCCTGCACAAGACCCTCCTTTAAGACTCCAGACGGCAATGGTGCGGCCACCAGACCCAGCGTGGCGTTCTGGCCGTACGTCGTCACATCGATCAAACCGCCAGGTGCCGATGCATGCGCCGCATTTCCTCTCTGCGGAGCTTCCATCAACGCATAACGGGTAACATCTGCCCCCTTTTGGAATTCAATTCGAAGATCCGCAGTGTTTCCTGTTACATCCGCCAGAGTCACAAGTGCTTTTCCCGTACGATCTGGATATTCCGCCGGTCTTGCATAAAGATAGTAATAGTAAACTTTTCCGATGATCGTAAGAGTCGGGTGATAGAGACCATCTGCCAGGAGTAGCTGCTGCGGCTCTATGGAGTCCACGGTTCTAGAGTATTCTTCTTTGCCGTTCACTTCAAAACGTAAATAGGCAACTCCGTTTCGGTTGAGCGCAGACTGCGTATCAACGCATCCAATCAAAAGACGCACTGGCCCGGTCGGAAGAGCGGACGCAAGATCATAGTGTGCACCGTTCTTGATGGCTGGAATTTTAAAACGAGCAGTGGGAGTCTCCGCAATCACGTCGAGAATCTCAGGAGCCGTATCATCCCGAATCTCCATACCCGAGAAGGCGAGAGGATTTCTGTACGTACCGTTTTCGCGCACTTCAAAATGAAGGTGAGGCGCGCCGAGCCCGCTTTCGCCAGTGCGAGCCATTTGGTCTCCTTTTTTGAATGTGAACCAGGGAGGTGGTGTAACCACTGCTATGTGATCTGGCTGTAGAATTCGCACGGCCAGCCTGTATTCTTCAAGGTCCGGGCGAACGCCTCTAAAATCGTTTAGATGGCCAAACGTAAATTCGTATTTTCCACTCGAAAAGAACAATCCATTTCCATATCCGTATTCAGATGTGTGAATTCTTGAAACAAAGCCGTCTAACGGTGCATGCACTGGAATCCCATTCTGCTCAAATGTCTTGATGTCCACACCATGATGATACCGACTCGCAGGACGGTACTCTCCAAAACTTCCTGAAATCCGAAGCTTGATATCCAGAGGGGGCTCGAGTACGGGCGTATGGGGATCGGCACCAATCATCCAGAAGGATGCCAGTGCAAACAGAGCCAGCAGTGCGAATCTGAATCTATTGAATGATTGCAAATGAAACCAGATCATCGAGACGCGAATGTTTGCGTGTCTGCGGGTTGTAAGGATCAAGCACCCATTTGCCGTCCACAATCAGAACGTACGGATATTCGCCAGGAGGGAGCCTCAGACGCAGCCTGTAGATTCCGTCTTCGTCTCTCTTCAGCCAGTCATGATCCGGGTTCCAACCGTTAAAATCGCCAACGATCGCCACGTTCGTCACAGACTTTCTCTTCGCGGCCCGACCCAGCGCTTTCTCATGAACTGCAAACTCAACCAGCCTCTCCTTTCCGGGATGCGCTTCGCGCAGAACTCGGAAGGCCGCCTGACGATTTACGTCCTCTTTCTCCAGCTCGAAATGGGAGACGTAGCCGCCCAGGCCATCGTCGATTCGCGCTGGATTTCGCGGATCATGAAACCAGATTCCTGCAGACTGGAACTTGTATCGATACGATAGGATTCTCTTTCCCTCTTCTACTTCGCGAATTGGCAGAATATAGAAGAAAATGCCATTCCGATTGCGTTTCATCTGCAATGGCTTCCAGCCACTGAAGTCTCCTGCCACGGCCACATCCTTCGAACGAAGGGCTTCGCATGTAAAAAGAATCCCCTTGACGAGGCCCGGTTTGCCCTGGCCCGAACGCCAATCGAGCACACGAACGTATCTGGGACTCACGGATCTACGCAGTTTTTCAATGGTTTCGAGAGAATAGACTACAGGGTCTTCGGGCGTCTCTGCAATGACGGACGAATCGTAGGATCCGACCCAGTCCTCGGCCACCAGAGGCGCGCAAAAAATGGAGGACAGGGCAGCTGTAAGAAATGCTTTGCGGATCATCTCCCTAAAAGTGTCGATAATCAAATAGGTTTCCCTGAGTAGTTTCCTTTAAGCAGAGCACCGTGGCCGAAGAAAAGATCGAACTTACCCCGGATGAGTTAAAGCAGGTTGGCACACTGCTCGAACCGCTTACGCAGGCGGGCAGACCTCTCTTTCCCATGGAAGAGAAGTTCAAGTCTGACATGACGGACCTCGACCGCATCATGGCAGACGGCGGACCCGGAGAAGAAGGGGAATTGGATCTAGACGCAGGCGAATCCGGCCTGCCGGACGCATCTGCATTTCCTGATGGAGGCGAAGCAAGCCCCGAAGAAGAAGGCGCAGAATCCAGCTTTGAATTTGAACCAGAGTCCACGACCTCTTCAGATTCATTTGCAGATTCAGGCGATCTGGGATCCGACTCGTTTTCATTTGAACCAGGCGGAGAAGAACCATCCGCAGAAGTCACAGAACCCGCCACTGAAACACCTGCAGAGACATTCGATTTTGGCGAAACAGATCTGGCGACTCCGGAAGAACCAGCCACTCCAGCGACTGACTTTGATTTTGGATCAGAAGAAGAAGCCCATGCAGACACAGATTTTGGCGGCGGTCTTTCCACTGAAACGGATCCATTCGGGGCAGAATCCACAGAATCTACTGGCGATGCGTTCGCGGAACAAACGGATGAGCCAGCAGCAGAGGCGGCCGAATCTTTTGATTTTGGCTCTCCTTCCGAAACACCGGCCACATCTGACATGGACTTTGGCGGGGAGACTTCTTCTTTCTCTGATTTTGAATCCTCCCCTTCCCTCGGTGGCGATGATGCGTTTGGCGGCGGAGAAGCTACTTCTTCGTTTGACCTGACCGATTCGATCGCTCCGGACACAGATTCATTCGGCGGCGACTCTCTTTCTTCTTCTGATACAGGCTTTGACGCCGGCGGCGCTGACTTTTCCGCAACTTCTGATTTTGGCAGTTCCGATTTTTCAGCAGGAGAATCTGCGGGCTCAACACCCGCTCCAGATGCAGGAGTTGCGTCTTTTGATGCCACTGCAGACGAGTCGGATCTAGGAGATCTTACCACCGATCTGACAGGTCTATCTGATCTGGCTCCTTCTGATTCGGATTCGGATTCAGGCGCATTTGATACAGGTGATCTCTCCGACATGACGCGTCAGGCAAACCTGTCGCAGGGAATCGGAGACGAATTCACGGATGAAGAACTCGCAAAAATTCGGGCACGCCTGGATGAGATTCCGCCTGGCCTCAAAAAAGCAATTATCACCGCCACTGTAGACGAAAAAGTATCGAGAAGCGATCAGCAACTCATCATGCATATGCTGATCGATCAGGCAACGCCTGATGCAATCGCAGATTTCCTCGAACCAAGAATCGGATATCGTCCGGATCTGACTCCGCCCCAGTACAGAAAGGACGGCGTACAGATCATCTACGCGGATGGCATGAGTCCGGAAGAAATCGCCGGGCGCAGAAAGAAAGTCAGGATTACCATCTTCGCAGTGTTAGGTGGAGTTGTTGCCACGTTGATTGCCTTTGGTTCTGTTCTGCTCTACAACAAGCTTTCCATCGCGGGCAGATACAAAGACGGCCTGGCAGAACTCTCCCAGGCAGCGCTGACTACAGGGAATGAAAGAGAAGCGCACAGAAAGCGCGCGGAAGCATTCTACCAGAAAGCACTTTCTTCGAGCGGAACCTATGATCCGGAAGTAATGAACAAGTACGGCCTGGCCTATCTGCGTGCCGGATACTACGATGATGCTTTCGAAAAACTATTTGGACGCGTGGAGCCAGCCTACGACTGGGCCGATCCAGCTGCACGCGCGCCTCTCATCCGACTCAAAGATGGAAGCAAGTTTCCCTCCCCCGAGCAACAGGCAAAGGGAGACAGAGCCGAATTCCTCGATAGACAGAACGTAAAACGCAAACTGGAAGTTCCCGGTGCCTACACAGTCACTCGTCTGAGAGACGGCAACCTCGACAAGCGCACATTACTTTCTCTTGGTAAGTTTCATTCACACAATGCGCAGAGCTTTACTCGAAGACCAGAAGGACAGAAGTACAAGAACGACGACCTGGGAATCGACTACTATCGTTTGATTCTCACACTCATGGAAATGCCGGATGACGTGGATGCACGCTCAGGCATTGGTGAAGTCTATTACAATAGAAAAGAGTACGCATCTGCTGCGCGTGAATACAACAAGATCATAGAGAAGTTTCCAAACGAAATCAAAGGACACGCGGGCCTGCTCAACACTTACATCCAGATCTGGCACGAAAACCAGGATCCGCGATACGTACTCGAAAAACATCGTCTCATTCAAAGGCTGGGACTTGAAAAAGATCTACCCATCTACCTGCTCACAAAGCTTGCGGGATTCTACATTGATCTGAATGAAGATGACGTTCGCATTCGTTATCAGGTAGATCCAGTGAACTCTGTGACGGGACTGGGTCTAGAAGACAATGCAACTCATCTACTCGAACTTGTTTTCAAGAAAGAAGACGAAAGAGACGGAGAAATCATCAACGGAGCCAGCTACGGCGAAGGATTCTATCAACGCGGCCGCTTCCTCCTGAAACAGAAAGAAACTCTTCGCGCTCTGCGTCAGTTCCAGAATGCGCATCAGCACGACCCACGCCACTATCTTGCCGTGCGCGAAATGGGCGCATACTATAGAGATAACCTGGATTTCGCAAGAGCAGAGGAATATTTCAAGAAATCTCTGGAGCTCTACAATCAATACAAAGATGACTACGGCGCAAAACCGGAAGACGAAACGCTCATCGCCGGAGACCGTGGGCTACTGTTCTACGACATGGGCTCCCTCCTCTTCCTGAAATATGCGGGAACGCCCAGAGAAAACAAGGAAGCATTCGCAGATTCGCGCATCTATCCTGATCGCGGGCGCAACGCGGAAACATCAGAAACTCAGAAGAGGCGAGAGCTGTTGTCTCAGGCTCGCGACTACTTCGGTCAGGCTCTCAAAGAAGAGATCCGCGACGAAAAGGCAAAAGTGCAGTCCATTTACTGGATGGGCTGGATTGACTACATTTCCTCTGACTTTGAAAGCGCGCTCGTTGAATGGGAAGGCCTCCAGGATATATATTCTGGCAACTACTCTGACCCTGTATTGCTCATGGCTCGCGCAAATTCTTACTACTACACGGATCAAAATCGTTCTGCTCTCGGAGACTATCTGAAACTGCAAAACGATCTGGAAAGACGCGCTCTATCCATTGATCACGCGGTGCCAGAAGATCCAGAGCACCAGAAAGTGTTCCTGACTCTCGCAGCTCTGTACAACAATCTGGGTGCTGTTTATGAAAAGGAATTCAATGAAGCGAAAAAACGCGGCGCATCTCAGAGAAGCCTGGAAGATCTGGAGAAGAATTCTCTGAAGTACTACTGGAAGTCGATTGAATCGGCGCGCAAAGTAGAAGAAGACAATGAAATTGCGCGCACGAATTTGCAGAAGGCTTTCAGGTCTGCTGTGAAATCAGACCCGGCTCTCGACGACTGGATTTCGCCTGCCCTCCCAGGTCTTACTGAGAAGAAAAAGAAATAAGATCAGCCGCTGTTTCGCATCTTCAGATTTCTGAAGACCACGGAAACGTAGAAACGAATCATCCTCAGGAAGCGAAGGACTCTGTATGGCCTGGTGATGGTTCTCCAGAACCAGGCAAGCCCGCGCACCTGCGCCCAATCCGGCGCCTTACGCTCGTTACCCGAAAGAACATCAAAAGCTCCATCCACGAAGACAACTACAGAACGGCTTAAGAAGTCAATGTTGTCTCGATACCATTTCTCTTGAGTGGGAAAACCCATCCCAAGAAAAATAACGTCAGGCGACGACTTACGCAGAGCCTGGCGCACCAGCTCTCCACGCTCCGCGTCAAAATGCCCACCGTGGCGTCCGATGATTCGAACTCCAGGAAAGCTCTTGTTCAAATTGTGAAATGCTTTTTCAACTGTATCTACTTTGGAACCAAGCAAATAGATCGTGAATTCCTTCTTCATGGAAAGACGAACGATATCCATGAGAAACGCGATCATTGGAATTCTTTCTTTGAGAGGATGACGAAGCATTCTCGAAGCCCAGAGCATGCCAGCGCCGTCCGGCAGGATCACTCTGGCCTGCTCTGCGATCCAATGATTCTTCATTCCAGGACGGATCGCAGAAAGTTTCACTGGATCCATGAACATGACTGCGTGAGGACCTTTCTTTTTTTCAATGAGGTCCAGGAGAAGTGCCACTGCTTCGTCGCGAGTGACGTTATCTACTGGAACGTCCAGAACGCTTTCGCGTCTGAGACTGCGCAGATCGACCGATTTGTATTCCAGAAGGTAGTCCCGGTCTTCCCGGGCAGACGAATATGTTTCTGGCTCCATCACGCCGTTCATGGGAATCAGATTATGTCGCGCACCCATCCAGTCAACGATCTTTCAGCCCCGATCTCTCCTGGCGGATCCTTTCTGCTATGGGAGTCAGGCCAGAACCCAGGGCACCCCGGATGACTGCTACTGTGGGAACAAAACCGTAGTCTCTTGCAAAACCAGGGTAAACAATAGAAGAAATGTTCTCCGAGTCGATTCCACCGATCAGAACCAGATCAAGAGAGGACGATCGAAACAACTGCAGGCATTCCGCCAGTTCAGATTCACTCAGGACAGGATCGGTTCCGGTAGGTTTGGACTTTGTTGGACGAACGGGCCCGAGTGCAATGTAGGAACCAGGCAAGCCTCTCTTAAACATGGCGATTGCCACTTCCATCTGCCTTGCATTGTGTGTGGAGATTCCAAAACGGACCCGGTCAGGCAATTCTGGGATTCGCGAGTAGTCTTCCTGACCCAGATGAACCAGCTCAAAAACATCCGGTCTTTCCATCACTGCGCGGTAGTGATCGTTGGCTACAATGCGCAGAGCAGGAAAATGTGATTTGAGTTTTTGTCCGTAGGATACATACTCTGCGAGGCCCGACTCCTTCCATCTGATCTGCACGAAATTCAGGCCGCTGCGAATCCAGCTTTCGAGCAATTCGAGTTCGTTCAGTTTCTCTGCGCGAACTGTGCTTACATCGAGGATCGGATAGACCGGAGGAAGCACTTCATCCTCCTCCAACGAACTTGATGATTTCGATTTTATCTGCCTCTTTTAGAAGCACATCTTTCCAGGTGTCTCTCTTCGCGATCTGTCCGTTCAGTTCAATGGCAACTGTATCCGGCCGAATGCCCAGATCCTCTAGAAGCTTCACCAGACTGGTGGCACCCGTGTTTATCTCGCTGCCATTTACAATCATACCTCCACAAAAAATAAAAACAGAGGCTGTCAAGCAACAGAAGTCGTCGACGGGCGCGCCGGTTTTTTCAGGTTCAACCTATGCGCGTACTCATGTTGATTTTGCTTTCCTGGATTGTTTCGTGCCAGAGCGCACCGATCGCACCTGGAGTTGCGAAAGGAAATGGGAAGCCTTCCATTCCAGCCGCATCACGCGCGGCCGTATTCACCATTCTGGTGCGCGAAGTGTCCGTAAGCAGATCAGAAGGGGCGCCATGGTTTTCCCAGCTCACGGATGATGACGCTCTGAAAGTGAAAGCAACGTTAAAAGAAGATCTGGAACGGGTACTCAAGTTTGAACTGGTGCCCGGAGAGAAAATTCGCGCACAGGACCTCTACAGGGCAGGAAGATTTCCACTTCACGAACCATACTACATCAACCCCGAGCTCGACCCGATTGTGCGAAACGAAGCAGAGCAAGAACTCATGATGCGCACATCCAATGCACTGGGCGCAAAATATTTCGTGGTGATTGTTGTAGATCACAGCACCACCAAAGTACTCCTGAAACCAGCATCGGTTACTTCCTCCATTCAAATTCAAATATTCAGTCCTGGCTCAGGTTTGATTTATACAGCAACAGAGGAAGAGTCAGCGGATGCGCTCCCATACGTGCGCGATGTTCCGGACGCCGAATTCAAATTGCGCTACCGCGGAATCATGAGATCCACTGCGCTCGATCTCATTGCAAAAGCCAGATCAAAGCTAGAAAAAAGAATGCAGTCAGACATCACAATCTTACCCAGGGAATCTCCGGCCACCCCACCTGCCCCACCCGCTCCAGCCAGAGTAGACACCTGATTGTATGCAGATCGCGCGCAAATACAGCCTGTCCGCGCGCACAGCAGCATGCGCTATCTTTTGCGCGTCTTTTTCTGTGAGTTACACTGCCTCTTTTCTGGGGCTCAGTCTTTTTTTTAGAATCGTAGAATGGAGAAAACCTCAAGGGAAAATTCCACCGCCATTCCTGGCGGCGATCTTGATGTACGCGTGGCTTCTCTTAGACTGGTGTATTCACTTATACATGGGAGAGGCAAATCTGCACAACCTGGTTCGCGGGGAAACGGGAGATGTGTTTCTGTTCCTGTTTGGCCTTCACGTATACTTTCTACTGGATGATGACAGACATCGCATTATCATACTCAAGGGATTTACGTTATTCGCCATTGTGATCGTGATCTCTGGTGCACTATCCGTGTTCAGCGAACAAAGACTGGCACGAGCCATATACGGAAAGGGTTTCCTGGCCACTTCCATCACAACCCCGCAACACCTGTTCGCTGTGGTGCGAGGGATCGCTATTTACAGACCCATTGGATTCATGAACACGCGGCTAACTTACGCGGGTATCCTGATCATGGTCATTCCCTTTGTGTTTCATTTCGCACGAGAAGCCACAGGAAGAAAAAACCAGATGGGCTGGATCGCTCTCCTTGTTCTTTCTCTGGCAGTTCTGGTGGCCAACGGCACCCGATCCGCGCAGATTGGAATTGCCTTCGCACTCTGTGTAAGTGCAGCTGAATTTTTGTTCCGCACCAATCGCCGTTTGTTTTTTGCGGCCGCCATTGCTGCAACCATGCTCATCTCTCTGGTCTATCTGTATGGTGACTTTTCCGGAAGACAGACTGATTTTCAAAGACCGATCCTCTGGACCGGAGCCGGGGCCATTTTCGAAAACCATCCCTGGATTGGCACTGGGCCTGGAGGATTCGCTTCTGCCATTCTAGAGTGGAAGAAGACGTTCAATCTCTCCCATCCTATGAGCTGGTACTATGTAGAGAGTACTCCATCAGGACATGCGCACAGCGATCTACTTCACCTGTCGGCGATCGGAGGAATCCCCGGCTGCCTTTTCTTTTTGTCCATCGTAGCTTTGTCTGTTCGTACCGTGGCTTCCCAGAAATCAGAAGCAATCCTTTCACGCTCTGCACTCATTGCATTCTTTGCTGCAGGCGTAGCTCAGTGCTACTTTCAGGACGATGAAGTAGTTGTGATCTACTGGGTTTTGCTTGCCTTTCTAGAAAGAATGAGGAGCGATCAATTCACAGGGAACTGGACTTCTTTGCAAACCGCAGTCATATCTACGCCCTGAAAATTTACGATCATCTTCTCAGGTGGCCCATCTATCCAACCATTCAATTCCATCTTCTGAGGAAAAGGGGACCGGGGGTAGGTGCCTGTCATCTCTGCTTTCGCATTCGCACGATCCTGCTTGTGCAGATAAGTCACTGAACGCATGCGATCATTTTCAAACTCGTAAACGGATTTGCTTTCGCGATCTTCGTATTCTGCAAACAATCTGGCGCCTTCCGTGCGATAGTGAGTCTTGTCCGCAAACACCTGCTCGGGCACACGACCATACATGAGATCTTCAAACAAACGGAATGGAAGACGAATAGAATTATTCGCAAGCCCTCCCACCACAAATCGATCCACTGGAATTTGCTGCACTGGATCTCTTGGACTACCAATGTATACAAAGCCATCGCGAATGGTCATGTGCGAAAGGGTGATTCCGAATATGCTGTCTGTAAAATAAAAACGTACGCGCCTGTTGGCGTTGTCCACGCGAACTGTACCGTCCGCCTTCTGCCCGGATTTGCCAGGCTGAAAGGACTCCACTCCGAAGCTGGCATAGAAGCAAGGTGCGGGTGCGTATGCTGCGCGAATCTTCTCCAGCCGATCGCGAACGGAGAGCTCCTGGACAGGAAGTTCCTGTGTTTGAGGAGTCTTGCATCCCAGACCAGGAATGAAACTACAGAATGCCAGGATGAGAGCTTTGTTCACTTTTTTTGTTTCTCCATTTTAGACTGAATGTTCTTCATTAGATTCTCTTCGAACGGCATTCGTTTTGCTTTTTCCGCCAGAATGCGATAGGCGCTGTCAAAATAGTACAGGGACCTTTCGTTTTGGCCCAGAGCTTCATACACATGACCAAGGTGATCAAATACTTCCGCGTTGCGATCTCCCTCTTCATCCAGCAACCGGGAGGCGAATTGCAGATGGTAGCGTGCGCGCAGATGATCTCCAGTCTGAAAGTAAATCCAGCCGTATGTATCCTGGAAATGCGCGTCGTCCGAATCTGCTGCCACCGCTTTTTCGATCAGGGATCTGGCTTCCTGCAATTCTTTGCCCTGTAGACTGAGAACGTATGCGAGCGAATTCTGAATCAGCGGAAGATCTGATCTTTTGGAGTAAACCTCTCGAAAGGCCTTCTCTGCCTCAGCAAAATCTCCCATGGATTCTGCGCAGCCGCCGCGTAAAAATGCGGCCTCCATTTGTGGTCCTTTCATGCGTTCAATTTCCAGCCAGTCGCGATTTGCATCCTGACAGGCACCCAGAGATTGATGAATCAAAGCCCGGTGGTAAAGAGCGTTTTCATTTCCATTCGCGATCAACCCATCCAGGATACTGACTGCTTCCTGATCTCGATTGATTGGATTGCCAGACAATATCTTCGCAAGCTCCAGTTGCATCTCCGCCATAGAAGGAGAATCTTGCGGAACACCAGCCATTGCATCGCGCTGTGATAAAAGTGCACGATAAGGTTGCTTCAATTTCAAATACGATTGCGCGATCATTCTCTCAATCTTCCACAAAGGAATTTGAGTTTTTCCGGATTTTGCTTCCGCAGCAGATTCTTCCAGAAGTGCAATCCCATCTCTCACCCGGTTATTCTGCATCAGGATGGCTGCCAGAGACATTCTCTCTCCTGTCAATTCTCCTCCCCTGCGCGAAAGAATGCGATACAAAGCAATTCTTCCAAATAGCTGTGCCGGATTTGCTTTTAGAATGGGCAGAAGCAGAGCTGCTGCTTCCTGATCTTTTTTCTGCTGGGTTGCAAGAAGCGCGGGAAAAAGGCCGGGGTTGTCCCGCGCTGAAGCCGCAAGAAAACCTTCTGCTTCCGGTGTATCAAAGTAAAAATGAACGAGTGCAAGAGCGCCGCGAAGTCTTGGTTCTTCGATGGCCGCGTCTTTGTACAGACTTCTGTCAGAGTGCCAGACGAATTCCATTTCGCGCATCGCGCCTTCGAAATCGCCCATATCAAAAAGAACGTCCGTTGCCAGCAGGTACCTTGGATAGAGCCGATCCGGATTCAAATCCAGATAACGGGTCAGGTATTTCCTCGCGGCTTCGCGCTCTTGCCGTCTCAGTTTGTAAACTGCAAGACGAAGCAACGCCACACTTCTATAGACGGGATAACGAGTACTTCCTGTGGCCGGATAATAGAGAGTCTGATGATAGTGCAGAATCGATTCACTGATTCTACCAGTTTCATTGCACGCTTCCGCAAGAAAGAATTCAACTTCTGAATCATCCTGGAATTTAAGAACGGCATCTCTCAGGAGCTTATATGCTTCTTCACTTCTGCCGTATTGACGCAGAAGTTCAGCGTAGAGAACGTAGTACTCTTTGCGATCGGGTGCAAGATCGATTGCTTTTTTTGCGAGACGCACTGCGTCTTGCTTCCGGCCCAGAGCGGCGTAGAGCCTGGATTCCTGACCGCGAACAAAAGCGCTCTCCTCCCCTTGCGAGAGATACTTTTCGTACAGGGCCAGGGCACCTTCCCGATCCTCCTTGATTTCTGCATCATAGGCGGCGCGCAGCAGCAAATCCGGCTGCGGCGGGATCACGGGCATAGTCTGACTCGCCAGACCCGATGCGAAGACCAGGCCGACGAGCAGAGCGCGTTTCAAATTCAACCCTTCTTCTTTTTCTTCAGGAGAGAAGCCGCTCTCTTTTCCTTCATGCGGCGGATGTTTTTGCGATGTTTTTTATTTACATTTTTGGTCTTGGAATGTGCCATTGCTGGAAAGTATTTCTAGAATCGGCCTCGCTTCCAATCATTTTTTTTAAGGAACTCCAGTGCTCAAACTACTCGCCAGACAAATCGCGCGACACTGGAAAGGACTGCTTCCGGTTCTCTTGCTGTGGATCGCAGGCGGCTACTACATATTCCACAATAAGCACTCTATTTTGACATCCCTCGCCCATTTCGCAGTCAAAGAGCCGGCTGCGGGGGAACAGTTTCCAGAAAAAGCTAGACCCTTTGTGGAGCACGCCCGGGAAGAGACCCACGGCATTCGCCTGGACTTGATGGAGAAAGCATGCGTCCAGATCCCTTTGCGATACCGCGGGGAGTCGGAACTATTTCAACCGCACTGGCTCGAAAGATATGAGAAGTGGAACCTGCAAACGAATCGCGAAATTCCACCTCGCACGGATGATGTGGTAGAACCGGACAGTTACTGGAAAGAAAATAGGCCGCACGTCATTCGCGCGCTCAAAGACACTCTGGCCGCATCCGTGTTCGCATTTGAGATTCCTCCTGCAGAAGGATCAAAAGAGGGAATCAACGTAGCAGATGAAACAGCAAAGTATGCGCGCGCCGCCTGCATGGATCCAATCATCGTTTTTATGTATGGCGATTACGCAGAACATCTAGAAGCACGTGCTCGCCTGAAGATCGTCAAAGCAGACAAGGACTTCGAACTCAACCATCCTTCCATGCAAGACCAGGAACTCTACATTCTAGAATCGTTAAAAAACAGCGATCCATATAAAAGAGCGCTCGCATCCTACATGGGCGGCCCCGTACCAATCACAGAGAAAGCATGTACTGGAAGAGAATACAGGCTCGCCTGTGTAGCGCCAGAGGAAGCAGCGATTGTGATGCGAAAGAGAATTTATGTAGCAGACTCCGCGGAATTGCCTGCCCTCTTCATCAATCTCGCAAAACTTCACATGCTCGGCGCAGGAGAAGACCACAAGGCCCGGGCACTCGATTATTTCTATGGAGGGATTAGAGAAATCTCAACAGAGAAAGAAGCGCGCGCAGGTTTAGCAAGAGCTTATATGGCGCTCGACAAAGTAGATCGCGCGTACGAACAAATCGCACAGGCATCGCTTCTGTATCGAGACCACGGTAGAACAGACAATGAGTTTCGCGAACTTGCCAGGTCCGTGTTGATGAAGGCTGGAAAATTTCGCGAAGCAGATTGCTATTCAGACTATTCGGATCTACCCAGCGGTGAAAGAGACTATTGTGTCGGATTCAAACTCCAATGAAAGGCACTCTTTACTTTGACTACAATGCAACACACCCGCCCATTCAGGAAATTCTCAAAGAATGCCTGGAAATCTATGTCTCAAATCCAGCCAATTCCAGCGGAATTTCAGCACTTTCTCAGGAAAATCAGCGAAGAATAGAATCATCGCGCGAGCAAATCGCAGGTTCTCTCTCCACAAAATCCACGCAAAAAATCCTGCCGTCCAATCTGACGTTTGTATCCACCGGAACAGAAGCGCTCCATCAAATGGTTCGCACCTACGCGCGACCGCAGACTCGCGCACTTCTATCTCCTTACGAGCACGAAGCAATGATTGCAGCGTGCAAAGAGGCCAATCTTTCCATTGATATGATTCGCGCGGATAAGTCCGGTGTAGTGGATCCGGATGAAGTGAATCGACTCATCACACCCGAGCACTCCTTCGTATCAGTTCTTGCGGTGTCTAACGAAACAGGTGCCATCCAGCCCGTATCGAGCATCTCTGAAATCACGCGACGCAAAGGGATTCCTTTTCTTTGCGACTGCATCCAGGCAGCAGGAAAGCTCGAGATCGACTACGCGCTGTTTGACGCCTTTTGCATCAATGGCCACAAATTCGGAGCGGGGTTTGGCACCGCGGTCCTCGCGTCCAGAAAAGAACCGGTCGCTCTCTTTGGTGGCGGACTCCAGGAAGATGAAAGGCGCGCAGGTACTGAAAATCTTTTCTCTATCCTGTGCACAGCGAGCGCACTTGAAATGCAAACAGCTCTACTTGCAGAAAAGAATGAAAGGCTTCGCCGATTCCAGAAGAAGATAGAAGAATCGATTCTGGAGAAAACATCGGGAGAGCTCACGGCCGCAGGATCGCCTCGCGCTACAAACACAAGTTACTTTGTATTTCCGGAGCTAGAGAACATTGACTTTCTCTTTCTTGGACTGGATCAGAAGAAAGTCGTGGTATCCACTGGAAGCTCCTGTAAATCCAGAACCAGACAACCTTCGCGCAGTTTACAGGCAATGGGATATAGCAAACAGGATTCCATGCGAGCAGTCCGCATCAGTACGGGGCTTTTTACAACGGAACAGGAAGTGGATGAATTCCTGGCAGCCTTCTTCTATTCGATTCAGGCCGCCAGTTAAGAGAGTTTTACTTTGGTTTTGCTGGAGTTTCGAGGGCCGGACCTGCGCTATCTGCGTCGCAGCCTCCAGTCTTCTTGAGCACTTTGTATGTTTCCAGCTTGTTTGCGAGGAAATCATCGCGATCAAATTTCTGGTTTTTAGAAATAGTTACGCTTTCTTTAATCTCTTCGCGAACGCGAGGCATTTCAGTGCGCATTCTCTCTTCGCGGATAAAACCTTGTGCGATCTTTTTGCATTCGTCGAGTGTGAGAGGACCAAGCTGGTCTGGAAGTTTCTGACGGAGTTCCACGCATTTGGCCGCGGACTCTTCATCTGAAATCTTGATTCTCTTCTCCAGTTTCTTCATTACAAAGAGGCTGGTCAGCACTTCTAGCTGTGCCTGTTCCATCATACGCTTGACGATTGGATCATCCTGGAAGTTTTCTTTGCGTGCCGCCTGCTCAATGATTCTCATTTCG
The DNA here is from genome assembly GCA_019694685.1 of Leptospirales bacterium. GTDB lineage: Bacteria > Spirochaetota > Leptospiria > Leptospirales > Leptonemataceae > JAEUSB01. Next base: position 1,145 of record JAIBBM010000017.1, on the reverse strand, counting down.
CGGTAGCGTTCGTAGAATTCCTTTGGTTCGAGGTTGCGAACCACTTCACGCAGATATGGATCATCCGGCATTCTTTCTGGATGGCACATCAGACGCGCGAAAGTGCTTTTGTCTCCATTGCGAAGCTGAGCCACTTTTTCCACGAGAACGGAATAATGGTTCTCGAAATCCTTCGTGGTGATGGAGTAGCTGCCGATATCTTCGATGGTCTCTCCATCTTTACAGGCCAGCGGCAGAGTAAGGATCAACAGCATAAGAATGCGTTGCAACATGAATGTCTCCTGTCAGGCGAATCCCTGATCTGCGGGCAGAATCGAGTTTCGAACGCACGCGGCAAGTCTGAAATGAAAACCGGGCCAGTCAGTCTAGCTGCGCACGCCGCGCAGATTCTTTGGGCCAGGAGCTTCGGGGACAACAACCGGTGGCGGAGCAATGCCGCGTAACGCCTCTACAAACGCTTTAAAGAAGTCACCCTTCGCCTCGAAATAAAGCACGTTGGGATTGCCTGCCTGGACTTGAAATCCAATTCTCTTTTGAAGCGCTTCCAGTAATTTCGTGGGTGGGACCCGGAATCTGGAGCCTGCCTTCAGCTGGACGCGGCCTGAATCTTCCTGGTAGATGGTCTCGAATCCTGCCAGACTGCCGAGGACACGAATGCGCTCGGTAGCAACAAATGTAGTCACTTCTGCTGGCGCTTCGCCAAATCTGTCTTGCATGAGAGCCAGCACTTCGTCTATTTCCTCTTCGCTGTCTGCAGCTTCGAATCTCTTGTAGAATTCAATTCTCTGCCTGGTATCCGGGATGTACGATTCCGGAAGATACATATCCTGGTTCAGATTGATTCCAGTGTGCACATCGATTCTGTGTTCTTCCCCGCGGATGCGCGCCACCGCGTCCTCGAGAAGCTTGATGTACATTTCGAAGCCAACATCCATGATATCGCCCGATTGCTCTTTTCCCAGAATGTTCCCTGCTCCACGAATCTCCAGGTCTCTCATGGCGACTTTGAATCCGCTTCCCAGTTCCTGATATTCTAGAATCGTATTGAGGCGTTTCATCGCAGTTTCAGAAAGCGCCCGTTTCTCCCTGAAAAAGAAATAAGCATACGCCTGCCTGTCGCTTCTGCCTACCCTGCCGCGGAGCTG